>NZ_QOSC01000042.1:0-693 GCF_008368845.1 Bacillus sp. BB51/4 | reverse complement strand
TCTACTTCTTTGTTCTCTCTTCTCTCTTCTCCTTCTTCCTTTTTTCCTTCTTTTTTCCTTTTTTTTTTTTTTCTCTCTCCCCCCCCCCTTTCTCTCCTCTCTTTCCCTCCTCCGCCTTCTCCTTTTTTTCTTTTCTTCTTCTTTTCCCTTTTTCTTCTCTTTTCTTTTTTTTTTCTCTCCTTCTCCTCTTTTTCTCTCTTTCTTTCCTTCCTTCTTCTCCTCTTTTTCCTTTGCTTTCTTTCTTTTGTTCTTCCTCCTCTTTTTTTTTTCCTCCTTTCCTTTCTCTCCCTCCCTTCTTTCTTTTCCCCTTTTCCTTTTTCCCTTTCTTTTCTTTCTTTCTTCTTCTTTTTCTCCTTTAATCCTTTTTCCCTTTTTTCTTCTTTTCTTTTCCTTTCTCTCTCTTCTCTTCTTTTTTTTTTTTTTCTTTTTCTCTCTTCTTCTTTTTTTCTTTTTCTCTTTTTCCCTTTTCCTTTCTTTTCTTCTCCTTCTCTTTTTCTTTTTTCTTCTTCTTCTTCTTTTTCTTTTTCTTTCTTTCTCTTTCTTCTTGAACGCTTTTCCTTCTCCTCTCTTTTTTTTTTTTTTTTCTCTTTCTTCTTTTTCTCCTTCTTCTCTTTCACCTTCTTTTTCTCCCTTCTTTCCTCCTTTTCTTTCTTTTCCCCCCTTTTCTTCTTTTTTTTCTTTTTTTTCTTCTTT
>NZ_QOSC01000041.1:0-7939 GCF_008368845.1 Bacillus sp. BB51/4 | reverse complement strand
GAATGACTCGTCTTTTTTGTATGCTTTCATACCTCTGTTAATTGCCTGCTTAACTCCTTCTAAATAGGCGAATCCATGCCTTTTATCTGGTTCTAAGTAAGTACCTTCTGCCCATTCATTCCACGCATTAATAAATAAAAACTCGCTGTTGTAAAGAGAATAGGTACGCTGGATTTGTTTGCTTAAATATATCGTGAACTTCCTAGGGGTAGAACCTAGGAAGATGCTGCTATTTAAGTCTTTGCGGCGTGCTGTATTGTCCCAGTCAACAAAGGCACCAGGAAATGTTTTTTCTCTGGAGGAGATCGTTTTAGTATATACATCCACACTTTATCATAATCCCAAGCGTTTATTTGTTTACCAGACTCATATATTGTCTTATTTATGTCTGAAGAGCCATCATGAGCAATTGTATAAAAAGGCTCGAATTCAATGCTAGCATCAAATCCATTTATATTAGGAAGTGGAAAGCTGTTTAATGTTTCTGCAAAGTATATACCTTTCAAACCATTTTCTTGTGCGAGTGTATTCCAATAATGAAGCATTTGTTCACAATGAGGGATATGCCCGGGACGATAAATAATGAATAGTGGTTTATCGTCTATACGGATATATCTCTCATCTTGGAAAGCTTGCAATAAATACTCAAAGTGTTCTTTCCAATCCGATAATTCTCCATAATTTTGAGGCATTAATATGTGACTATCAAGACCATCCCAAGTTTTCGTCCACGGTTCATTTGCCCAAGAAAGGCAAAATGGAAAATCTGGTTCGCCCGTCTTAAGTACCTCATTAAAGGGTGCCTCCAATAACCTCTTCCCTTTAAACCAGTAATGGTAATAACAAAAACCATATATGCCATGAGCTTTGGCGATTTCTGCTTGCCATTTTCTTACGGATGGGGTGGTTAAGTCATAATAAAAATCTTGATAAGGTTCTCTAGGTTGGTAATGTCCTGAAAATAAAGGTCGTGCACTTTTAGTATTTGTCCATTCAGTAAACCCTTTCCCCCACCATCGGTCATTTTCTTTTATTTGATGAAACTGTGGTAAGTAAAAAGCGATTATTTTCAAGATATATCCCCCTTATGTTGTTCGTAGTTCAAGTGGTGGGAAGTTACTTTTGATTTTTCGAATCTAGTTAAAGTATGAGATATGTTATTTACTTACTGTGTTTATGCTGCATAATGAATTCTTTTGTACAGTTTGCTTGATATGGAAATCTTTGATGATTTAATATATACGGCTGAGATACAAAATGATCTTCATTATACAATGAGCGAAAAGAGTTAATCTTTTTGGAGAACAAATAGAGCTTGGGGTAACCGGTTTGTATCATCAAAAAAATCCCGTAGCTTTAAATACTTCTCATAGTGATTTTTAATATAAGTTCTAGGTATAACGGTTTCTCCATAGAAGCTACTATTTCTAACGTCTCCAGCTCCCGTAGGGCTGTGGACAAAATTGCCGCTTTCATAATCCGAGATAGCACGATTTATATCTGGAAACGCTTGAGATAAAGTTTTATGCCACCCGGTTTGAATTAATTCAGGGTGTTCCTTGAATTGTTGGCAGAAATCGAGAAAATAGCGTGCTTGTGTTGTGGCGATGAAGATGCCACCTGGACGAAGAATTCTTGAAAATTCCTTTATCCAATTTTCTGCTGTTTCTTCGGATAAATGTGAGAATACAGAATAAGCGAATATGATATCTAATGAATTGTCATTAATAAATTCTACAGGAGGTTGTGGGGGAGCTACTTTATACCTACCTCTTCCTAACGTTTCGTTGCAAAGGTTAATCATTGCAGGATCTACATCAATACCAAGTAAATTTTTATGGCGAACATCTTTGAAAAAGAAACGTATAATTCTTCCCCATCCGCAACCAAAATCTAAAATTTTACGTTCGTTATTCAAGGGAACACCTAAGTTTTGGGCATATGTTTTGACATGGCTATAAAACAAATATGCTTCATAAAGAGCATGTTCATAGGAAGCACCTACAAACTGTTGTTGAATTTCTTCAGGGGGGAACATAGGTACTAGGATGCCGTTTATCTTTGTTTGTGAGCAACTTTGTATAAATAGATTTAGAAGTTCAACATCAGAAAGCGGGCTAACAAGGTTATCAAAATCATTTCCTAACTTGAAGTTATTCATTTGTTAACCTCCAAATTATATAGTACCTAAAAATTATTTTCGTGTTTTTTACTAATAAAAACGTGTAGAAATTCAGCATCTAACCCCAGTGATCTATCCTTTTGTAAATAAACAATGGTATACATATTTGCATGTGTATAAATATATTCAATCATATCTTGACCCCAATCAAATGTTACTAAAGACCCGTTCTCATCAATAGGATTACCATGATAAATTGGCTCCGCAATATATTCGATTCCTTCTTTATTGATTCTTGCTCTTTGTAAAGTCTTTGTGAGTGTATGATACCAAGGGACAGTAAACACATGAGCACCGCCAGGCTTTAATACACGCTCTATTTCTTTAAGGGCTTTGTTTGGCTCCATTACATGTTCAAAGACATCTTGAGTAATGAACAAATCAAAAGATTCATTTTGGAAAGTCATATCTTCTAAGTTCTCACATCTAATTCCTTGAAAGTATTGGCCGAGAGGATAGTTTTTAAAGTATTGAGAATAAGTATAGTTTTTGCAGTTTTTTATAAGTAGCTGAGTTGTAATTCCCCCAGGAGAGGATTCGTGGATATGATAGGAACCCCATTTAGGAAAAAATGTATTTAAAACATGGATTATAGCTCGCTGCCTTGGTATAGAGTGGCATGTAGAACATAAGTAATGATCTCTAAGCCAATCATTCTGCTCTATAAATGTAGTTTCCTTCTCACAAATAACGCAATATCCATTATTGTGCTTCAAATTACCTTCCACATGACATCACTCCTGTGTAAAAAAATGCATATGACACACACGTCAACAATCAGTGAAATCAAAGAGAGTGGGTGGACATTAGGGAACCCATAAAAGTGAGATTGGTAGAATGGAATAATTAGCGGGAGAGAACCCCTCGCTAATTAAAGTTTCACTTTATGCTATGCGATACATTCGCTTTTATTCATTGAAGAATGTATCGACTTAGAATATCCCTTTTGTGTACGGATACATTTCAAAGTCTTGTGCATATATTTCTGTAACTAACGCCATTGTTTCTTCATCATAAAAGCTTTCATATGTTGGAAAGCGAGGGAAGTTGGCATCTGTAATGCTGAGTTCTGCATAGCTTCCTGTATAAAGCATCTTATGAGCCCGATGATGATCTGAATTTGTAAGAAGCGCTAAATTGGATTTAATCAAATCGTACGTGTGTTCTATCTTGGTGATTTGTGTATTAAAATCTTCTAAAGGAATATAGTATTGGATAAAATTTTCTTCACCTGGAACGTATTGCTGACTAAAATGTATGTCCATTGCTAGGGAATTTGAACCCAATGCTCGAATGTAATATAAAAATTGTTTAAATGATACTCCACGGTTACTATATTTGTCATTATACAAATAGTGGCGGATATTTTCCCATTGAGGGCTAGCATATGGATTGTCAGCAAGTAATAAAAATGAGCTGACGGCCCTTTTGTAGGGATTCCGTACAAGTTTACAAACATCTTTATTTGCTGTTAGAAGCCCATTTTGTAACTCTGGTATGTAGTTAGTGTTGTTTTTATACACCCAGAATTCATAGTAATGAATAAAGTCATGGTATTTCTTTGCTTCATTAAACAATCCAATTTGAAAAAAGAACCAATTAGCTAAGGCGGTACATCCGCTTCTATGGCTCCAGAATAGTATAAGTGGAAAGTCTTTATGGAAATGTGGGATTCGATCTTTATGTAGGATTACATGATTTAAAAGCTCTTGATTTACACTCTTCATACATGTAGTCCTCCTTTTTGAAATTTTTATTTATGGAGAAGGGAAGTTTTTACTAATCCAATATATTCATGGGAATGAGTAAATAGTATGAGTGTTTTTTGCGGTCAGCTTAAATAAGATAGAGATTCTAAAAGGAAAATATAAAATAAAGATAATGAAAATTTATAAGGGGCATACAATTATAAGAGAATGAATAATAGAGGTGACCAAGTTCATTTAGTTGCATTTCTAGGTGTGATAAGCAAAAATCTTATTACTAGAGAGGATATTATGAGGAGGAAGAATAATTATTTAATAGTAGGTGGAAATAGTTTCATTGGTATTAACCTCGCATTAGGTTTATTGAAACAAGGTCAAAATGTAAAAGTATTTTCCAGACATATAAATAATTTTCCTCAAAATATTATAAGTGATGTTGAATTTATTAAAGGTGATTTAGCAAATGTTGAAGATATATATAAAGCTTTAGTGAATGTGGATGTTATTATTTATTTAGCTGCAACGTTTAATGTAGCAACTTCAATTGAAGATGTTTTCGGAGATATAAACAGTAGCTTTTTTTTCTTAACTTCATGGAAAGTGTTAAAAATTTTCCTGTTAAAAAAATTGTATTAGCATCTTCTGGAGGCACGGTTTACGGTGAACCGGAATATTTACCTATTGATGAGGAACATCCATTAAAACCACTTTCTCCTTATGGAATAACAAAAGTGTCGCTTGAAAATTACTTGTACTTTTATAAGAAAAAATACGGAATTGACTATGTTGTATGTAGATATTCTAATCCATATGGAAAATATCAAAATCCTTTAAAGAAAGTTGGGGCAATAAATTGTTTTTTGTATCAGCATCTCAGTAATGAAAAGATTAATATATATGGGAATCCACAAGAGATTATTCGAGATTATATTTATATCGATGATTTAGTTGAAATCACTATACAACTATCACAATTAAATTGTTTGAAATCTTGTGTGTATAACATAGGGAGCGGCAAGGGTCTCTCTTTAAAACGAATTATAGTAGAATTGGAGAAATTAACGGAAAGAAAAGTGGACTTTACCTGCTATAAACAAAGGCAAGAAAATGTTCAAAAGATCATTTTAAATATAGATAGAGTAAGACGAGAATGTAATTGGGAACCGAAAATAGATTTCAAAAGTGGAATTAGATTAAATAAGCTATGGATTGAAGAGTTCTTATATAGTAAAAAATAATAAGCCATGCCCTACTTTTGTATCAGTAGAGCGTGGTTTATTATTTTATTTCTTTTTTTATTACCCAAAGGTCTTGATGTTCCCACCAAAAACCTTCAGTGTATTTTTTGATGACAGGGTTATAGGGTAATAATTTAATTTTGTCACATACGTAAGAGGGACTAACGATCGTTTGCCCGTATTGATGAACATCTAAATCTAATTGTTCACTAGAAGGGAGAAACCAATAACCCTGTTTATTTAAATCTGGAAAGCTGAAGTACTTTGTACTTTGATAACCATGAGTTGTGAAAATGAGTAAGCCTTCAGGAGAAACAGCATTATACAATGTTTGAAGCCAACGAAACCAAGTTGTATCAGGCATATGAGAAAAAAAGGATAGACAAAAGACGATATCATACGTAGACGAGGCCAATTTTACTTGTTCAGGTTCAGGGTGAGATAAGATAGAAGAAGTATTTAATGCGTTTTCAATAAAAGTAATAGCCTCTTCATGTATATCACAGGTAGTTATACTTAAGTTCGTTTGTAGGTTTAATAAATGACGTGTTACGCAGCCATATCCGGATGCGAATTCTAATAATTTTATTGGAGTGTCTATAGGAGGATAAAAGGAAGTAATTAAATCTAAGAGTGTTTCTGCGGATTTTCTCCCATCTTGAAAATAATAATCTATCGCTTCTTTTTTAGATGGGAAGACTGGATTAGTGACAAGGAATTGAAAGATATGATCCTCTGGATGGATACTTGCATTTACATTGTAGTTGTGTGCAATTTGAGAAAGCAAATCTTTATTTACTTCTATAAATTCTTTCAATGATTAACCCCCCTTAAATGATAGTAACGTCTTACAAGAGATACTGATGGCGAAGAAAATATATCATTCAATCTTCAAATATGCTTTAAGATACTTTCTATATGTGTACATTTTCTTTTTTGAAATGTCGTCGATAGTGAAGGTTTCTTTAATGAAATTCTGCATTTGTACAACTTCACTGTAATGGGAATATGAATCTTCTGTTCTCGTTACGCTATTTGTATGTCGTCTATGATAGTTTATTGGTTTTGGATTGAAATAAATGTTACCCTCTTTAAGAATAGAAACATAGAAAAACCAATCACCAGCTACTTTAAACTTTTCTAATTGTTTTGCTGTTGTTTTCATGTCTATGTTTTTAAAAACTACACTTGAGGCATTAGGTATCGTGTTTTTGATAAGTAACGTATCTTGTATTTCATCTATCCCTTTTCGGAAATAAGGACGCTGCCATTTTTCTTTATCAATATCATTTGTGTAATCCAAATAATGATTGGCCAGGATATTTCCCTGTTCATCTATTTGTTTTGATTGTGTGTAGCTTAAGGTAACATTATTATTTATATGAAACCCTTGTATTACTTCTTCTAAAAATGTCTGATCACATAAGTCATCAGCCTCTGCAATCCAAATATAATCACCGGTTGCTGCAGAGACGCCTTTTATCCATTGTTTAAATACAGAACCAGAGTTTGTATCATTAATAATCTGCTGAACTTTTAGGTGAGGCTTATTTTCGTTTGAGAGCAGCTGTTCAAATATAGATACGCTATTGTCAGTAGAGGCATCGTCTAGGAAAATTAGTTCGTAAAGGGGATAGGTTTGGTTTAATATGGATTTAACTCGGTCAGGTAAGTATTTTTCGTAATTATAGTTTGGTATGATTACGCTTATTTTTTTGTAATTATGATCAAGTAGGTTTAACAGTTGATAAATGTAATGAAGAAAGTTGAAATCTTTTTCAATAAGCTCTTGGCCAAAGCGTCCTTTTTGTAATCGTAAGTCTTCATCTCCAATAAATTCATATATTCTTTCCAGCACCTGCAGTAAATTTAAAAAGTCTACTAAGGCGCCAGTTTGTTCCGTAACAACATCTTCAAAACCTCCAGCGTTTTTAAACCCTATAACAGGGACTTTTTAGCTTTTGCAATATTGTTCTTATAAGGATTGTGGTTAAACAAGCCTTGAGGGAGGATGTGACATTTTTGATGATCTAATTGGGTGATTGTACGGAATTTTTCATACACGTACTGTGAAGGGAAGACAATTTTGTAAGCGAACTGGGCAATGTTTCTCGCTTTCCCCTCGGCAGAGTACTGTTGTATTAAATGCGGCAATTCATGTATTAATGAAATAACTTTTATATTGTGTTTAGCTAGTAATGCAACTATGTCACCACTTATGACGGTACTACATATGGCGATGGTATAGTCTTGTGATAGTAACTTCTTTATTAATAATTCGACCTTTTTTTCCGTTGGATAGTCTGCCTCTAGGCAATAAACAGGACCATACTTTTGAAAATCGTGGATTAAAATGCCCGTTCCAATAGAAATAATTGCGACGGAGTAATGAAAGTTTTCTTTAAGAGCTTTAATAGTATGTAAAGAAAGCAGCTGTGCTCCGTGGAAATGGGCATCATGGGATACATAAATGATTTTCTTATTAACATGCATTTCATAACGCCTCCTAAGTTAATTAGATTTTTAGTAAATGCATGGTGTATTTATAATTCCTAGAGAGAAGTGGTAGGAGATAATTGTGAATACAGCTGGAATGTATTCTAAATAAAAAGTGCTACCTTTAATATATATTTGTTTGGCTTGCTATTCATTCTTTAGAAAGGTGTAAGTAAGAGAGTATAAACTGTCGATTATGAAAGTGATTGCACCAGTTTATTAATCTCTAGGAACGGAGTATAAATGAAGAAGGTTCAATACCCTTTAGAATTTATAAAATAAAAAGGATAAAAGGTATTGACGATTAGGATATAGAG
>NZ_QOSC01000040.1:0-1026 GCF_008368845.1 Bacillus sp. BB51/4 | reverse complement strand
GTTCAGTTTTCAAAGAACTTTTTTGGTGGAGCCTAGCGGGATCGAACCGCTGACCTCCTGCGTGCAAGGCAGGCGCTCTCCCAGCTGAGCTAAGGCCCCAAACAATTATCGGGAAGACAGGATTTGAACCTGCGACCCCCTGGTCCCAAACCAGGTGCTCTACCAAGCTGAGCCACTTCCCGTAAGAAAACGCGCCCGAGAGGAGTCGAACCCCTAACCTCTTGATCCGTAGTCAAACGCTCTATCCAATTGAGCTACGGGCGCATATGGTGCCGAGGGCGGGGGTCGAACCCGCACGGTGGTCACCCACCGCAGGATTTTAAGTCCTGTGCGTCTGCCTGTTCCGCCACCCCGGCATGTCATATTGAAAATTGGAGCGGAAGACGGGATTCGAACCCGCGACCCCAACCTTGGCAAGGTTGTATTCTACCACTGAACTACTTCCGCAAGACATGTTTGAGTTATTTTATTAAAAGTGCGGGTGAAGGGAGTCGAACCCCCACGCCAAAGGCGCTAGATCCTAAGTCTAGTGCGTCTGCCAATTCCGCCACACCCGCATATTTCATTAAAATGGTGAGCCATGAAGGATTCGAACCTTCGACCCTCTGATTAAAAGTCAGATGCTCTACCAACTGAGCTAATGGCTCTTGCAATAAAAACTGGTGCCGACTAGAGGACTTGAACCCCCAACCTACTGATTACAAGTCAGTTGCTCTACCAATTGAGCTAAGTCGGCTAAATGGTGGAGGATGACGGGATCGAACCGCCGACCCCCTGCTTGTAAGGCAGGTGCTCTCCCAGCTGAGCTAATCCTCCGAATTGCCTGGCAACGTCCTACTCTCACAGGGACAAGGTCCCAACTACCATCGGCGCTAGAGAGCTTAACTTCCGTGTTCGGTATGGGAACGGGTGTGGCCTCTCTGCCATCATTACCAGACTGTATTCATTTAAGACAAGAATCATCATAACTTATTTAACTTTTAAAGTCAACAAGTTTTTTATATTCTTTCAAAACTAGATAACATT
>NZ_QOSC01000004.1:0-9428 GCF_008368845.1 Bacillus sp. BB51/4 | reverse complement strand
CAAATGGAACAAAACCAAGAATTTCTAAGTTGCAAGCATCTGAAGAAACTGAAATTGAAATAAAAAAACAGTTGTTGGAATCTCAAAAAAGGGAAAAAGAAAAAGATCAACAAATTGAAGATATGCAAAAAATGATTGAATATATTGCAAAACGAGATACAGATTTTGATAAAAAAATCGAGGAAATTTATCAAGAAGCTAAAAAACCTTGGTGGAAGAGATGGTAAGATACAGGGTTCAATACTTGGTTGTATTATATTCTTTTTAATAAGTTGTTTAGAATAATAGAAAGATAAAAAAGCTCATCCCTTATGAAAAAAGAGAGGGGCTTTTTGTTTGCTACCGATAATGGGATGTTATGTTAACCGAGCATGAATACAGTATACAGTTCCTGTTATGGTACATTTAAATAAGGGGAGATGAAAAATTGGAAAAAGACAAATTATTAGGCGAACAAATACTCAACGGCAATTTTTATGAGGCAAGTAAATTAGTAAATGGCTACGATTTCGATAAGTTTGCAGATTTTATAACAGAATTAGCTTTTAATAAAGATAACATTATTATTTATGATTTCATTTGTTATCTTATTAACCAAAAAGAGGATGATAGATTACACTCGCTAGCCTATGACCTCATGTGTCACCCTTTTTGTTATATCGAAGATGCTTATAAAACAGGGTTACATCACGCCAGAAAGGCAATAGTCCTAAACCCAGATGAGGTAGGATATAAAGAGATGCTTTTATTTCTTTACAATGTGCCCGAGAGACTTATTTCAAAACAAGAAGCTACTGAGATTGTACAACAAATTTTAAGCCAAGATCCCGAAAATGAATGTGTAAAGAGATTTTTAAAACATCACTTCCAATAACGGATTTTATGTAAACATACCTCAATGATAAAGGAGTTGGTATGTTGTTTAGAAAGTTTATAAGAAGATATGTCTGTTTAGTTTGTGGCTATAATTGTTTACCAGGACCATTCTATATTAGAGAAGGAATCCCAAACGTAAGTTTAATATGTGCCTGTTGCGCTTTTCAACCAGGATATGATGATGAAGAACTCGGGTGGACTATTGAAGCATATCGTGAGAATTGGCTTCAAGAAGGAGCTATATGGTTTGATCCAAAAAAGAGGCCAAAGTATTGGGATTTAAAGCAACAGCTAGCTAACATTAATATAAAAGATTAACTACCGATAAGTGAGGTTATGTTAACTAGAGTATATTTTCTTTATTTTTTTTCGTATAATTTTAATATATTTACTAATAGATGATAATAGAGAGGAATTTGAGAAATGAAATTTTATGAATGGAATAAACAAATTCAAGAAATATTTCATCAATATCCTACGCAAGATGCAGACATTTTTACTGTCATCGCTTCTGTTTTAGCTATTTTTAAGTTTGTTAGGAATTAAAAAGCATCTATTTAGATGCTTTTTTATATTTAAAGATAAATAATAAGATTTTTTGTTTATAGTTTCTATCATCTCTTTATTTACAGTGTTTCGAATGTATACTTTCGTTGTGAATTTTGAGGATATCAGGAGATTTGGTGTGAAGTTAATGTTTTCAGGGGTTTGAATGTAAACTAATATTCAAAAGTTTACATTCGAAGGTATTAAAAAGGGATATTAAATGTTTAATTCATAAGGTTATCTTGAGATTGTATATATTCTTGATAAATCTTTTGTGAATCTATTTCTGAAATGTTTCGTTTTTTCATTTCATTTTTAATGAGATCTATTTCTTGATACATAGCTGTTGAAAGAATTCCTTTTGCTATGTTTTTATTAATTTCTATAAAAAAACCTACTAAAAGAGCATCTGATAATTGTTTATATAAAGACAAAAATGTTTCCTCCTCATAAAAAAATCATACAGATAAAACATTGTTATTTACTATATATTCTGTAAATTAAGTTTTCACCTTGGTTTATTTAGACGGAATATTGGTGAACAAAATTAATAATTGTATCTATGTATATATTATATCTTGATTTCATAATTTCAGTATATATAATATATTTCAATTTCTAAAGTAAACAAATATTCAATAGTTTACTTTCCACCAGAAAAGGCTAGCTTCTTTAATATAGCTTCACTTAAACCATAGATCTCACACCTAAAAACAAGGAGGGACTGAAAAAATGTGTTTTTACTAGATGCATATTAAAAAAGACAAGCATAAGTTATATTACGTTTTGGTATAATCTTCTTATCTTTGAAGAGGACTCAAATTTTAATAATAGATTTGAGTCCTCTTTTTTATATCATTATTCTCTAATTACCATATACATATAATGTATTTAAAATTAATTTTAAAGGAGAAGTATGTTGTATGACAAAATTGGAGGAACTAGAAAAAGATTTTAATCAAATGAATCTAGATTTAAAAGCTATACAACATGATATAAAAAATTTAGAAGCAAGAATACTAGTGGCTGAAAGGGATGTTTTAACTATTAATAAACAATTAGATAAGATCAGTGCAAATACTACATGGATTTTACGATTGATCGTAAGCGGATTGTTAACAGGAGTACTTGGTGTAGTAGCTAAAAACCTGTTATAGAGAAAAAGAGTGTTGGTCAATCAAAACGGACCTAGCGAAGCAAAGGGAGTATTTGACTTGACCAACCGCACTACACCCAAACCCTCTTGGCACTGAACAAACTACCGTTTGTTCCTGCCAACCGGCGAGGGAGTCCCTCAAGGATTGAGGGGTTGGGGAGTTCGATTGAGGGGGTCTGGGGAAGGGTTCCCCAGTGGGTTTGGGCAAAGCCCACGGTTTGTTTTTTGCCACGTAGTAAGTGGCTCGGCATAGCCGAAAAGCGTCGCAGACCCCTATCGATTTTGATGCGTTAGTGTCAAAATAAGTATAGGGTTACGTTAATTGACATCATTTCGTTGCTTTGCTAGACTGATGGTATCAATTAATCTAGGGGAAGTGGTGGCACTTAATGTTGGGTTCTATCTCATTTAATCAATCCTACCAAAGTTCATTGAGTCATAATAACAGAGAAAATATGCATGGAAATCCTGGTATTGATCCAGCCAGGTTACACGAGAATATTTACTTTGTTCAAAAGGATATCCGAAGTGTATACAAGGATGTCTTTCAAGAAGCGGTGGACAAGTATAACGAAAAACAAAAACGGAATGACCGTAAAATTGATGACTACTATGACAAAATACATAAAGAAGATAAGACGCATGAACAACGAGAATTGGTTGTAGCGATTGGGGAAGGAAAAGATGACCCAAAGTATAGGGGAGCCAAAAAGGAAGCGTTAAAACAGTATGCAGAGGCGTTTCAAGAGAGAAATCCAAACCTAGCGGTTTATAACATGGTTTTACATGATGATGAAGCGAATCCGCATTTACATATTAACTATGTACCGAATTTCGAAAGTAGTCGAGGATTAACGAGGCGTGTCGGAATGGATAGAGCTTTGCAGCAACAAGGTGTCGAAGGAAAGGGAAGACAGTTAATTGCGCATTGGAGAGAAGCGGAAACGGCTTATATTGAGCAATTAGCGAAAGAACACATTCCAAATTTTGAACGTGCTAATGTAGGTTCCCATAAATACATGAAAGTCCGTCAATATAAGGAATATGCAGAAGCAAAGTCAACTATTGAAAATCAAGTACAAGAAAAAGAAAATGTATTACAAACGATTGACCATGATTTAAAAAACGTTGAGGAAAAAACAAATGAATTACAAGTAGTGAAAAAGAGTTTGGAAGGTGATGTCATTGATAAGCAAAAAGAATTAGAGACAGTGAAACAACAAGTAGAGAGTGAAAGTGAAAAGCTCCAGTTAATTGGTCAGCGTCATATAGAGTTAGAAAAAAGAGCAAAACAAATGCAAAAAGAATTAGATAGTGCTACAGATCAAGTGCCAAATGAACCTGTTAAAATTCCATTCTTACATAAGGAAGTAGTAGTAGAAGTACAGGATAAAATGTTTGGAAAAGCTGAAATCACGAAGAAACAAACAAGAAATTATGTGTTATCACCAGAACAATATCAAGAATTAACAATGCAAGTGAATGCAGCCGTCATTATTAAAAAAGATTATGAGCGTTTGAGAGAAATGGATTTTGTGAAAGAGAATGAAAGTTTAAAAGTCCATGCAGAGGGATGGATGAAAGAAAATCGAACGTTGAAACAAGAAAAAGGTAAGTTGCAAAAAGAAGTTAGTGTATTAAATAGAGAAATTAGCTCATTAAAAGCCCATATAAAGGACTTACAGACGAACATAAGAGTTTTATATATACAAACGAAAAAAGTTTTTAAAGAGCAATTTAAGGCGTTTAGAGAGATTGTTAAAAATGAATTGGGTAGCAAGGGAGTAGATAATCAATTTGAAAGTGAACATAAGAGAGAAATGAGCAGGCATCAAGATTTCAATAGGGAAAGATAGGAGTAATAGAAAATGTAATAGATTTTCATGAATGGGAAGAAAATGAAAAGAGTATTGAATGTTGTGTTTTTGCAAGAGATGAAAAGCTTTAACAAGGTGTTTCATGTTATTATAGAGAAAGACGTATACACGCGAAAAACCGCCCCAGCTTTGGCCGGCGAGGCGGTTTTTCATAATAAGGTTGGAACCAACCATTTATATATTCTATATACATTCTAACATATAAAAGTTGATTCCTTCCACTAAGGGAGAGAATTATTTTATGACAAAAGTTGTAGATTTTGGACAAGCTGAAAAAAAAGCGAAATTAAGAGATAGTAAGATTGATAGTATTTATGACCAGTTGCAAGCCGGTGGTTACTCAGAAGAAGAGAAAAGAATGATCTTGCAGTTATTAAGTAAAACAACCGGTGGAGATGAGTATTTCATAGGGAAAAAGAAAAAACCTACAGATCGGGTGAGGTTTGTGCAAATTATAATGGACAATATGGAATATTTAAATCGTATTGGCTATTTTACGAATGCGGAGCAAGCGTTTTTATTGCAAATTTCTTCTTATTTGGAATTTAAAACTAATGTAATCATTGAAAAGGGTAATAGTAATGAAATTGAAACTAATGCAGCAACACCTAGTTATTTAGCTGAAAAGTTTGGTAAAACAAGGGAAAGTGTTTCTAAAACAATGAATTCTTTATTAAAAAAAGGGGTTTTAGGTGTTGCAGAAGCAGGAATGACAACTGATGATGGCAGAACTTGTACTAGTCGTACATGGTTTGTAAATCCGAATATTATGTGTTGTTCTCCAAAAGATAGTGTTGATCGAGCAACTCAACATATTTTTAAAAAGTCACTTAGAAATTTTAAAGTCAGTGGAGATAATAAAAAACATAAATTGCCAGTTTACTTATTTTAGATGTCAATTTTACTATTGACATCTTTTTTTTTGTTGTTTTTACCATTTTTTAGGTGTGAAAAAAAATTCACACAGGTGTGAAAAAAAATTCACACCCTATGTCTTATAAACCCTTGATACTACTGACTTTCTTCACTTTTCTCTTCTCACTCTTATATTTATAGCTAAAAGTTCCGCAAGGAACGGGTCGTATTTTTGAGAAAAACACTCAAAAATCTCCACCCTCACAATAAAAAAAGTCGGTTCGTTTATCCTCACCTAAAAGCTAATGCTTTTTCTTTTTTTATTATGTCCTTGCAAAACTTTTTTCGGCTGTTTTTTAGCTTTCGCCAAGCCGAACAGACCAAAAACGAGATTAAGTTGCTCGACTTGGAACAGCAATTATATCAGCCGAACCGCTTAGATCTTCCGTTCATAATATTTCTCTTTTTCTATATATATTAACGCTATGTGGGGGCTAGCCCCCACACCCCCAGCCAGCACTTACACCCAAAAACAAGTAATACATACACTAATTCTTATTTACTTTCATTTTTTATTAAGACGGTAAAAAATGAAAAAGGTGTGTGAAAACATGGAGGAATTAAATCAAGTTTTAAATAGTACTGAAAAAATTCAATTAGATACTGAAAATACTTCAGAAGTACAACAATTATTAGATTGTTCTACTCCTTGTCAAAATGTTATAAACACTTCAGGAACAATTAGATTAACAGCTGGTACGAGTAATCCTTCATCAGTTATTTTTCCAGAACCATTAAATGTTGGTGATACTTTTCCTGTAATTACAGATCCGTTTTATTTAAGGTTTAATGTTGCTCAATGTGATGCACTAGCATCTGTCACTACTCCTTGTGGTGTTATAGAATGTAATGTTTCTGTATCTCAAATTTCTGTAATTGGAAATTTACCATTTTATTTTGAATTTCCGGCTGAATTTTTCCCATGTACAGGTCCAAGAACAGATTTTAGTGCGTATTTAAATGATGTTGTACAATTAAATAATGTTCTTTGCTATAACTGTGATGGATCTTTACCTATACTATGTGATAATGGACTTTCACAGGTAAATGGTACAGCGACTTTAGTAAGAATTCGTCGAGATAATTCTTATATATATTTTGATTTTGATGTAGAGATTGTTTTACCTGGTTGCTAAAAAAATAAAAAGCATTTATCTGAAAAAAGATAAATGCTTTTTATTTGAGATTTAATTGGGGTACCGCTAGTATTTCGGAAAATAACCACACTAAGCAAAAATAAAATAAGCTGTCCATATAGACAGCTTATTTACATAAAATTAGTTATTAAAAGTGAAATTTAACTCGAAAATATCTAATTTTATCAGTTGTTGAATGTCTGAAAAAAATCAAACCAATGATATTGTTAAGATTTTTTGGTAACTTCTTGCTGTGATGACTATCATAGTGACTTTTTCTCCAGCAACCACTATTAGTGGCTAGTTACCATAAGGACTTATTTTTGAAATTTGCTATTTTTTAGAAAATATGTTAATCTAAGAATGACCTATTTTTGTTCGGTTTGAGATTAAGAATAAATTTTGTTTTTCGTCTAAGGTATTTGAGCAAGGGTAGTAACACATGTGTGGGTATCCATACTAGGAGGCAACAATTATGGAACAAGGTAAAGTAAAATGGTTTAATGCAGACAAAGGTTTTGGATTCATCGAGCGTGAAGGTGGAGAAGACGTATTCGTACATTTCTCAGCTATCCAAATCGACGGTTTCAAATCTTTAGACGAAGGACAACGTGTAACGTTTGGAGTAGAACAAGGACAACGTGGCGCACAAGCTACTAATGTTCAAATAGCTTAATATTAGCTGATGAAAGACCCTCTTGTAGGGTCTTTTTTTGATTTTGTTACAATATTCCGAATACAACTTTTTTAAGGGGATTTGGGGTGCTTAACTTTTAATGAAAAAGAAGACGTTAGAAATCATAATTTTAGCATTATGGGGTACCCCCAACAAAACGCGAATTTTGTACGCTAAGCAAAAAAAAACAATAAGCTGTCCAAGTGGACAGCTTATTTACATAATTATCGTTATTGGAAGTTGATTAATATCAGTTTAAAGTTAGCTTAAAGGAAATTATTTACCATTATGTTGATTGGGATTATACATTCCGTTTTGAACTATATAATATTCTATTACTTGGTCTAACCATCTTTCTTCTTCCTCTGTGTAAGGAGAGGCCATCATACATTGAAAATCTTCTATTTCCTCGTCCTCTAATTTTCCAAAAGCGTGCATAGCCTCTTCACCAACATATTTAAGAGATGCCTGCAAATGTTTATTTGCTAACTCTTGTACTTCTGGATCATGAACTGGTTTTCCAACTAACCTCTTCACATCTCTCGATAAATCAATAAACTCTTTATCTAAGGACAAATTCTCCTCGTCAGTTTTATTGTAAACTTTATCTGCAATTTCTTTAGAAGTGAAATGTTCAAGCCATGTACGTTGATTTTCTTCATTTTGAATGTTATTAATCAAACTAATTAATATTTCACTTGGAACATCCTTTTGACTATCTAACAAAGAAATTGTCTGATTAATTGCCTTCAGAACTTTATCTAAATGCTCTTTTTTCTTCTCAAATGCTTTTTGTTGTTGAATTAAAGTGTCCTGTAAGCTTAAGTTGAGACTTGTATTATTTAGCATTAATCTTATTTCTTCTAGGTTATAACCTAAGAATTTTAGGGCCAAAATTTTTTGAAGTTTTACTATATGATCCTCTCCATATAGTCGATGGCCAGAACTGAGGTCTTTTTGAGCTTTGAGTAGCCCTATTTCGTCGTAATAATGCAATGTCCTTATTGAAACACCAGTTTTCTTAGAAAATTTACCAATTGAGAAACTTAAATCATTACCCAACTTATATAACCTCCTTACAATCTATTATTAATTTCATCATAATATCTAACGTAACTGGAGGTTCAAGCGTTAATTTTTACAATTTAAATTTTGTATATCCTATACAGAGTTAGTTGACATAACGCATCATTATCGGGATTCAATGTATTTAGAAGACTATTAAAAGTCCTCTATATTATTTAACTGGAGGACTTTCTTGTTCACATAAAGTAGTTAGATTTCTTTAGTTAAATGGGAATGTTTTAATCCAGTAGAAGAATGCAAAACCTCCAGCTACAAATAAAGCAGCTAAAATGAATGTTATTAGAGGTATTTTATTTTTCATACTTTTCGCCCCTTTTTCCTAATTATACCATTTATAGAAAGTGATATGTTGTATAACTTTGGTTGTATATGATATTCATAGAGAGTTAACATAACGTCCTATTATCGGTAGCAAATAAAAAGCGAAATCCATTGATATAACTAGGATTTCGCTTTTTACTTATTTATCATCCTATGCATGATTTTATACATGGTTGATATAGCGGGGATTCTAGGGATCCTTGTTATTTTCTTTTCCCTTTTTTTTGTATAAAATCTTGTATAAATTTGATTATGATTGTTTTAAATTATAGTGTATGTTGATGTTTAAAAAAGACGAGTATATGCTTAATTTGTTTGAAATTTCTTGTGTATTCTTGTTTATTTTTTGTTATGTTTATTTTAAGTGTTATTTATTTATATTATATCGCCGATATATCGCTTATAAAAATAGAAAGAGGTGGTAGCGATGGCCGATACGGGTGATACAAAGGTTGAATTGCTAGAGGGAATCCCTAAGGAATTAAAAAGTCATGATATTGCTAAAACATTTGGAATTGCTGAAAGTACAGTTAGGAAGTACGCCCAATCCCTTGAGAAAGCAGGGTATGTTTTTCGAAAAAATGAAACTAATACAAGGATTTTTACCGATATAGATGAGTTAACGTTTAGAGATTTGATTCAAGCTAGAAAAGAAGCTGGAGTAAACCTTGATATGGCGGCTTCCGTAGCAGTGATACGAAGACAGAAGCAAGAATCACCGATACAAAGCGTGCAACCATTGATAAATAAGGAATCAAAGGACGATTTAATTCCGCACAAAATGCGATATGAGATTCAGAAATTAGCAAATTCATTTCAGAAGCAAATGGAACAAATTG
>NZ_QOSC01000039.1:308-6397 GCF_008368845.1 Bacillus sp. BB51/4 | reverse complement strand
CCAGGTGAAGAGACAGAAAAACCAGGTGGAGAAACAGAGAAGCCAGGTGAAGAGACAGAAAAACCGGGTGGAGAGACAGAAAAACCGGGTGGAGAGACAGAAAAACCAGGTGAAGAGACAGAAAAACCAGGCGAAGAAACAGAAAAGCCAGGCGAAGAAACAGAAAAACCGGGCGGAGAAACAGAGAAACCGGGCGGAGAAACAGAGAAGCCAGGTGAAGAAACAGAGAAGCCGGGTGAAGAAGTAGGAAAGCCTAACTTACCAGAAAAAGAGCAAGGCAGTTCCAATGATCAAAAACTGCCAGCTACAGGACATAATACAAATTACCTTCCATTTATAGGTGTAATTCTTGTGTTATTAGGAATGCGTTTAAGATTTATGACTAAAAATAGCTAATAGATTTATAAAAGGCAGAAGAGAAATGTCATCTCTTCTGCCTTTAAGTTTTTAAATAGAAGAAATAAGGTAAAGCCTTCTGTATTGACCTG
This sequence comes from Bacillus sp. BB51/4, assembly GCF_008368845.1. Lineage (NCBI taxonomy): Bacteria > Bacillati > Bacillota > Bacilli > Caryophanales > Bacillaceae > Bacillus > Bacillus sp. BB51/4. The sequence goes on along the minus strand of NZ_QOSC01000039.1, from coordinate 5,909 downwards.
CAAACGCCCTTCAAGTAAACTAAAGAGAGTTTGCAAATGAAAAGGTGATAATGTTGTTAATTTCAATTAAAACGCTACAAGATGATCGTTTTTTACGTCCGCTGCAAAATATTGGCGGCTTATTTTTTGAAGATAGTACGATTGGATTTGAACAAGAGGAAGCAAATCTTATCGTTGATATACACATTGAAGAGAATGTGAAAGCATCAGCTCGTTTAACAGATGTTGCTACTGGAAATGTGTATGAAGAAACATTCGCAAAAGATTTATCTGCTTTCACAGATGAAAAAGAGCGTATGAAGCAAGTGAAGCACGTTGTTTCTTATGTATATCTTTCTGTTCTTCAGCAGTTAACTGGTCTTGAACAAAGCTGGGGCATTTTAACGGGAGTTCGTCCGACGAAACTTCTTCATAAAATGCTTCAAAGTGGTATGTCAAAAGAAGAAGCACACCAAGAACTTCGTGAAAGCTATTTAATTCATGAAGAGAAAATTGAACTTCTTCAGCGTATTGTGGATTGCCAATTAGCGGTAGTTCCGGATTTATACCGTTTGAAAGAGGAAGTAAGTATTTATATCGGTATTCCATTCTGTCCAACAAAATGTGCATATTGTACATTCCCGGCGTATGCAATTAACGGACGCCAAGGCTCTGTTGATTCATTCTTAGGTGGTTTACATTATGAAGTTCGTGAAATTGGTAAGTTTTTAAAAGAAAAAGGTGTAACAGTTACGACGATTTATTACGGCGGCGGTACACCGACAAGTATTACAGCAGAAGAGATGGATATGCTGTATGAAGAAATGTATGAAGCGTTCCCAGATGTGAAAAATGTGCGTGAAGTAACAGTTGAGGCAGGTCGCCCAGATACAATTACGCCAGCAAAACTAGAAGTGTTAAATAAATGGAATATTGACCGTATTAGTATTAATCCGCAGTCATACCATCAAGAGACACTAAAAGCAATTGGGCGTCATCATACTGTAGAAGAAACAATTGAGAAGTATCACTTAGCTCGTGAAATGGGAATGAACAATATTAATATGGACTTAATTATTGGTCTTCCTGGTGAAGGGCTAGATATCTTCAAGCATACGTTAGATGAAACAGAAAAGTTAATGCCAGAATCATTAACAGTTCATACGTTATCATTTAAACGTGCTTCTGAAATGACGCAAAACAAACGTAAATATAAAGTAGCAGGTCGCGAAGAAATTACAGCGATGATGCACGAAGCAGAAGAGTGGACGCAAAAGCATAATTACGTACCATATTACCTATATCGTCAAAAGAATATTTTAGGTAACTTAGAGAACGTTGGTTATGCAATGCCGACGCAAGAAAGTATTTATAACATTGTTATTATGGAAGAAGTTCAATCGATTATCGGACTTGGCTGTGGTGCATCAAGTAAATTTGTTCATCCGAAGACAGGTGCAATTACGCACTTCGCAAATCCGAAAGATCCAAAATCATATAACGATGGCTTCGTAAAATATACAGAAGACAAACTGAAAATTTTAGAAGAGCTATTTGTATAAGAAGAAAGAGGTTGTTCCGATTTGGAATAGCCTCTTTTTTATATTGTTGTGAGTAAGTTGCTATAATTTCATTTACCAATAGACCACACTGTTTGTAAAACTATGTCGATAATAATCAGAAAAATTAGTCAAATCATTAGAGGACAATGTCTACTTATGGACGAAATGATAGATTTATGAAAGAGAAAAGGGGGAAATTGTTGGCATGTACATGACGATAGGGAGAATATTTGATTTAGCGGTTGGTAAGTATCCGAATAAAGAGGCGTTAGTAGAGCCGGAAAAAAATATTCGCTGGACATATAAACAGTGGGATGAGCAAATAAATAAAACGGCGCAAGCTCTGTTGAAAGAAGGGGTAAGAAAGGGAGATACTGTATCTGTCTACTTATATAATTGCCGTGAATTTGTAAACGTTTACTTAGCCTGTGCGAAAATTGGGGCAATCTTTAACCCGATTAACTTCCGTTTAAAAGCAAAAGAATTATCGTATATCCTTCAAGATGCAGCCTCGAAAGTAGTAGTCTTTGAAAAAGCGGTTGAATCAACTGTTGCTATTATTGAACGCGATTTTCCAAATTCGTCTTTTTGGTACGTAGAAGACGATACACCTTCCTATGCTAGTTCTTATCATGAAAAAGTGAATGTAGCATCTTCTGAGAAAATAGATATCGAAATTGATGAAATGGATTATTGTTCTATGCTGTATACGAGCGGTACGACAGGTCATCCGAAAGGCGTATTGCATCGTCATCGTGAAATGACTGAGCATAGTATGATTTGTACTTATTTCTTAAAATATAATAGAGATAGTGCCGGACTTGTTGTAGCACCTTTATATCATTGCGGCGAGTTAAATGCTGGAATCATTCCGCGTATTCAAGTTGGCGGAAAGAATGTTATTTTGCATCATTTTGATACGGATAGAGTATTACATACGATTCAAGAAGAGAAGATTACGACGTTTTTTGCAGCACCGACGATGTGGAATATGTTACTGCAAAAAGATTTAACACAGTACGATTTAACGTCGATGAAGATTGGTATATATGGTGGAGCGGCGATGGCGCCAGCATTAGTGAAGGAATGTAAAGAACGTCTTTATATTGATCTTGTACAAATTTACGGAATGACAGAAATGGGGCCAGTCGTTGCGTTTCTCGTAGAAGAAGATCAAATTACGAAAGCAGGTTCAGCAGGCACGCCATGCTTTAGTCATGAAATTCGCATTGTAAAACCAAACGATGATGCACCAGCAGAACCGGATGATGTATTGCCTCCTTATGAAGTTGGGGAGATTATTTTGCGCGGCCCAACTATGATGGCTGGTTATCATAACCGAGAAGAAGCAAATGCCAAATCGATGTATAAAGGATGGTATCACTCTGGTGATTTAGGTTACTTCGATAAAGATGGCTATTTATTCGTCGCAGATCGTGTGGATGACATGGTAATTAGTGGCGGCGTTAATATTTATCCTCGTGAAATTGAAGATTTCCTTCATAGTCATCCTGGTGTATTAGATGTTGCCGTGCTTGGTGAGCCAGATGAATTATGGGGAGAACGTGTTGTGGCAGTTGTTGTAAAGAAAGATGAAACGATTACAGAAGAGGGTTTGGAAATATATTGTAAAGAAAGTGATGAATTAGCAGATTATAAACGTCCTCGTCACTATTTATTTGTGGATGAACTGCCTCGTAATGCGAGTGGAAAATTACAAAAATTTGTCCTGAGGGAGTCGTTGAAAGGCGCAAAACAATAGGGAGTAGAGCAGTCGTCTATACAGATAAAGCTATCTTTTTTAATAAGAAAAGATAGCTTTATTTTTTTGAAAACGATTGAAAAAATGGTGTGTATCTTCTATTTAAACTCTCCTTTATTATTATATAAAAATATTTTTCAGGTGGATTGTATAGATGTTAAAATAATAAATTTAGTAAGAGTGGAATAAATTTATTATAGGAGAATTATCGCTGAAAGATAAAGAAGGTCAGTCATCAGATGACTGTATGAATAAAGTGGTCATTCAGTATATTTTGGTAGCATGAATATAGTAACAAATTAATATGTAAATGAACAGTCTTGTAATGTGTTTTTATTAGGAATAGTATTTATTGTTGGCTGCCCGAAAAAAAGTAGGAATGAACACAATATAGTGAATGAATTGTACTGTTTATTACTTTATGTTGTAGAACTAACGATGGTTTGATGCTGCAAATAATCTTTAGTCCGTACCCCCTTAGTTTAAGGGGTATTTTGGGTGGAATAGATCTCACGGCTAAAAAGTTTAACAATTAACATTGGAGGTTTTATGAGTACATATTTAAAAAGAATATCTGTAATTTGTTTTATTTTTACTGTTATCATTGGACAAGTTTTTACGCCCATCATAGGGCATGCTCAAGAATTAAACGCAACAGGATTTGTTGATAGTTTTGCATTTGAAAAGACGAAATTAAGTTATGGAGAAAAGACTACGATACATGTAAACTTTAGTGAAAAACCCGGAAAGAAGATGAAGTCTGGGGATACATTAACGTTAGCACTTCCTCCAGAATTAAAAGGTTATAGTGGCACAATTGCGTTAAAGGATGAGGCAGGGCGTGTTTTTGGCACGTGCCAAATTAATGCAAATAATGTAGTTTGTACATTTAATGATACGGTAGAGAAGCTTGAGAATATTAGAGGGAACTTTAATTTCACTGTTCAAGGTACGAATGTTGAAGCAGGAAAGACGAAAGATGTACAAACGAATTTAGGGACAGATTTAGAAAAACAAACGGTAAGTATTACGCATCCAAAAGGAGAGGGTACAGAACCGGGTATCTTTTTCTATAAGTCTGGTGATATTCAGCCAGACAAAAGTAATGAAGTGCGTTGGTTTTTAAATATAAATTTAAAGAAACAATATTTACATGACAATATTGTTTTAAAAGATACGTTACAAGAAGGACAAACGCTAAATAAAGATAGTTTTACTATTACTATCAATAATAAAGAGTATTTGTCTCTTAAACAATTTCAAGACCGAGGTTATGGATACATTAAGCTTACAAGTGATAACTCATTTGAAGTTGTAATTTATAGACATATGGCGAACGCTACGTCGTTTACTATTTTCTATACATCAACGATTACTGATAGCGGGAAAAAGTTGAAACATCTACAGAATGACTACAAGCTTGATTATCAAATTTTATATGAGAAACCTATTTCTGAATCTAATAGTGTAAAGGTTGAAAATATATCGTTTGGCGGCGGGACTGAAGGGGTTTTACCTGCGAAAGGAACGTTGCAGATTGTTAAACATATTGAAGGAGACGAGAATAAGTTTATTCCAGGTGTTTCTTTTAAATTGTTTACAGAGTCAGGTCAGCAAATTGGTGATTCCTATACAACAAATCAAGACGGAATAGTTGAAGCGCCAAACCTTGCTCCAGGTAATTATTACGTACAAGAAATTTCTGCCCCGAACTATGTAGAGTTTGATTCACAAGCAAAAACTCCTTTTACAATTAAGAAGGATGCTACAAACGGAATAAAACTTATGGTTCCAAATAAGTTGAAAACTATATCTGTTGCAGGAACGAAAACGTGGGAAGGCGACAAAGTAAACGATCGCCCAAAAACGATTAAAGTAGATTTACTACAAAATGGTAAAGTCATTACAACGAAAGAAGTTACGGCAGCAAATGATTGGAAATATGAGTTTGGAAAGTTACCAGCAGTTGATAATGCCGGAAAAGCTTATACGTATGAAGTGAAAGAACAACCAGTATCAGGATATCAATCGAAAGTTAACGGATATGATATTACAAATATAAAAATCCACGAAGTAACAGAAGTAGAAGAACAAGGTAAAGAAGAATTGATAGAAGAACTGGAAGCTCCAACTACCCCAGAAACACCAAATGTAACAGAAGAGCCGAAAGAGTTAGAGAAGCCAGAAGTTACGGAGAAGCCGGAAATTCATGTAAAACCAGAAGAAGAGCAAGTTGAAGAAGAGACAATAGAAGAAATAAAAGAAGAAAAACCGGAAACACCAAAAGTGACAGAAGAG
>NZ_QOSC01000039.1:0-294 GCF_008368845.1 Bacillus sp. BB51/4 | reverse complement strand
GAAACACCAAAAGTAACAGAAGAGCCGAAAGAGCTAGAGAAGCCAGAAGTTACGGAGAAGCCGGAAATTCATGTAAAACCAGAAGAAGAGCAAGTTGAAGAAGAAACAATAGAAGAAATAAAAGAAGAAAAACCGGAAACACCAAAAGTGACAGAAGAGCCGAAAGAGCTGGAGAAGCCAGAAGTTACGGAGAAGCCGGAAATTCATGTAAAACCAGAAGAAGAGCAAGTTGAAGAAGAAACAACAGAAGAAATAAAAGAAGAAAAACCGGAAAACCAAAAGTAACAGAAGAGC
>NZ_QOSC01000038.1:0-2386 GCF_008368845.1 Bacillus sp. BB51/4 | reverse complement strand
GACTCGTCTTTTTTGTGTTTTAAACTTCTTATCAGCTTCAAGTAAGTATCCGTATTCTTTTGATCCCCTCATATTCATTTTCTTTCATCATTTTTGATGTGTAGTTTAAGATTTTCTATTCTATTTTTTGTAGAAGCAATCTATCGGTGTGTTAAAATAGTACAGTTGTTTTTTGAGGTACCTTAATATAGGGAGATTTAAAATTTTTTAAGGAGATAATATGAAAAAGATAGGTGTAATTACTATAGTAGTTTTATTCCTTCTAGCAATTACTTATATGTTAGTCGGGAATTATTTTTATAATTATGCGTTGAATGCGAAACAAGAGAAAGAGTTTTTAGAGGATAATCCTCACTTAGTAGAAACTGTGAATGCATCGGGAGTTGTGTTCGCTACAAATGAAGAAAAGGATGCGAACTTTGTATCAAATCATAAACCTAATAAACAAAACATAAATTCTTTCGATAAGTTGAAATTAACAGGTTATGAATATATGAATGAACAATCTAGCCATAAATGGGCAATTGTAGTTCATGGATATGATAGTAGGGCATCGAAAATGACGAAATATATCCGGAACTTTTATGAACAAGGATATAACGTTATAGCACCAGACCTTCGTGGGCATGGAAATAGTGAAGGTGATTATATAGGGATGGGCTGGCATGATCGTAAAGATATTTTGATTTGGATTCAACAAATTGTAAAGAAAGACCCTAATGCTGAAATAGCACTCTTTGGTGTTTCAATGGGCGCGGCAACTGTAATGATGACTTCAGGTGAAGAGTTACCTTCTAACGTTAAAGTTATTATTGAAGATTGTGGATACTCAACTGTTATTGATGAATTTACTTATCAATTAAACGATTTATTCCACTTGCCGAAGTTTCCTGTTATGAATGCGGCAAATACAGTTACAAAATTAAGAGCTGGATATGATTTAGAAGAAGCTTCAGCTATAAAACAAGTGGCAAAAAGTAAAACACCTATGCTATTTATTCATGGGGATGCTGATACATTTGTTCCTTATGAAATGTTAGATGAAGTATATAATGCTGCAAAAGTAGAAAAAGAGAAATTAATTGTTCCAGGTGCTGGACATGGAGAAGCCGAGAAGGTAGATTCGAATAAATATTGGAATACCGTATGGAAGTTCGTGGGGAGATACATTCCAGCGTAATTAGATTGTTTTAGATTTGTATATACGATAATCAGAAGAAAATGTTTTTATACTTTTGATTATCGTTTTTTCTATTTAAAAACTTATTTTAGTTTGTAGTATATAAGGTTTGAAGCATAAATTTTTGAATTCCTTATTGCCAGTGCTACAATAATTGAAAACTACATGTTAATGAGGTGTTTCTATGAAAATTGAAGTATGGTCAGATTTTGTATGCCCATTTTGTTATATTGGGAAACGTAGATTAGAAATGGCTTTAGAGCAATTTCCGCATAAGAAGGATGTTGAAGTGGAGTTTAAAAGTTTTGAATTAGACCAAAATGCTCCAATCTATTCTGGAACAAGTATTAATGAAATACTTGCATCAAAGTACGGAATTAGTATTGAAGAAGCTAAGCGTAATAATGTACAACTAGGAAGTCATGCAGCTAGTATGGGTTTAAGTTTTAATTTTGATGAGATGAAGCCGACGAACACTTTTGATGCGCATCGTCTAGCTAAATTTGCAAAGGATCAAGGGAAAGAAAAAGAGATTACGGAAAATCTACTTTTTGCATATTTCACTGAATCGAGAAATTTAAGTGATGTGGATACGCTTGCTACTATTGCTGAAGCTTCAGGTTTAGATAAGCAAGAAGCTTTACGTGTTATTAATGATAAAGGTGCATATGCAAATGATGTTAGAATTGATGAAGCGATTGCTCAGCAATATCAAATTTCAGGAGTACCTTATTTTATTATTAATCAAAAGTATGCTATTTCAGGTGCGCAACCACTCGAAACTTTTGTCGGTGCACTTCAACAAGTGTGGGAAGAAGAGAATCCAGCACCTAAGTTACAAGAGCTTTCTTCAGAGGGTGGAAGCGATATGTCTTGTACGGATGAAAGTTGTTCGATACCTTCAAAAGAACAATAGTTTTTATGAAGGAATAGCAACCCATAGAGTATTTTATGGGTTGCTTATCTATTCTTATAGAAGAGGTATATAAATAGATAATTTAATAACGTAAATAGGATTTATAAAAAATGAAGTTTTTTTATAAAAACATATTGACGATTGTATATTAGAGGTGTAATATAGAACAAGTCGCCGATGCAATAACGCAAAGCGCGGCAAACGAAATAAAAAACTTGGTTGACATTAACTAACGAAGATGTTAACATAAGGAAGTCGCAAATGAGCGACCGAGTAGTTCTTTGAAAACT
>NZ_QOSC01000037.1:0-15479 GCF_008368845.1 Bacillus sp. BB51/4 | reverse complement strand
CGGTCGGGACCGCCATTTTATATAAAGAAAAGAACGAAACATGTTGTTTCGTATTTTTTTATTTGTTTTAACAAAAAACTAATAAAGACAGTCAAACTATCCTTAGGAAAACTCCTAAGGACTTTTTTATATATTCAAAACCTGTATAATAAAGAGCAGAGAACATTGTGAGTAAAGTAGGTGAAGTCTGTGAGTAAATATGAAATAACAACAAACTCTTCTGAGGAAACACAAAGATTATCAGAAAAACTAGGTGGACTTGTCGGGGCACAAGATGTAATTATTTTAGAAGGAGATCTAGGGGCTGGTAAGACAACTTTTACAAAAGGACTAGCAAAAGGTCTTGGAGTGAAAAGAGTTGTAAATAGTCCTACCTTTAATATTATTAAAGAATATAAAGGGAGATTGCCGCTATATCATATGGACGTGTATCGCTTAGCAGAAAGTGAAGAGGACTTAGGTTTTGATGAGTATTTCTACGGTGAAGGAATTACCGTAGTAGAATGGGCTCATTTAATAGAAGCATTTTTACCAAATGAGAAGTTACAAATTAGTTTATTCCATGCTGGAGATGATACAAGGAAAATTGTACTCGAGCCAATTGGAGATCGATATATTAGATTATGTGAGGAGCTATTACAAGATGAAAGTACTAGCAATTGACACTTCAAATTACGTAATGGGTGTATCCCTTATTGAGGAAGGAAACGTAATTGGGGAAATCATTACAAACTTAACAAAAAACCATTCTGTACGTCTTATGCCAGCTGTAGAGAAATTATTAAAAGAATGTGGTGTAAAACCGAAAGAATTAACTAAAATCGTTGTAGCTGCTGGACCTGGATCATATACAGGTGTTCGCATAGGTGTGACAGCTGCAAAAACATTAGCTTGGTCACTTCAAATACCAATTGTAGGTGTATCAAGTTTAGAAGTAGTGGCTGCAAACGGTGCTAATTTTGATGGATTAATCTGTCCTTTATTTGATGGAAGACGCGGACAAATTTATACTGGGTTATATACATATGAAGGAGAGCATTTAACTTCTATAGAAGAAGACCGAATCATCCTTATTGTAGACTGGTTGCAAATGTTAAAAGATACAGGAAAGCCTGTTTTATTTATTGGTAACGATGTTAAACTGCACAAAGAGACGATTATCGAACATTTAGGCGGCCAAGCTGTATTTGCTCCCTTCACTAAAAATAACCCAAGACCAAGTGAGTTAGCTTTCTTAGGGTTACAAAAAGAAGAACAAGATGTACATTCATTTGTTCCTAGTTATCTTCGTTTAGCTGAAGCTGAAACAAAGTGGTTAGAAAGTCAAAACAAGTAGGAGCTTGCAGAAGATGGATATGATATTTAGAAAGATGGAACTCGATGATATCGCTCAAATTGTAGCTATTGAAGAAGCGTCTTTTTCAACTCCTTGGACTGCAGATGCCTTTCACCGTGAGTTAACGACGAATGAACATGCACATTATGTTGTGCTAGAAAAAGATGGTCGTGTAATTGGATATTGTGGATTGTGGATAATTATTGATGAATCACATATAACAAATGTAGCTATTTTGCCAGAATACAGAGGTCAAAAGCTAGGGGATGCTTTATTGAAAGAAGTTATTTCCGAAGCGAAAGATTTAGGGGTAAAAACAATGACACTTGAAGTACGTGTATCAAATGAAGTAGCAAAACAGTTATACAGAAAATACGGATTTCAAAATGGTGGAATTCGTAAACGATACTATGCAGACAATCAGGAAGATGGTCTCGTAATGTGGGTGAATATATAATGGAAAAAAATACGATTATACTTGGTATTGAAACAAGTTGTGATGAAACAGCAGTAGCAGTTGTTAAAAATGGAACGGAAATTATTGCGAATGTCGTTGCATCACAAATTGAAAGTCATAAACGTTTTGGCGGAGTTGTACCAGAGATTGCATCCCGTCATCATGTAGAAGAAATTACAGTTGTGTTAGAAGAAGCTTTAAAAGAAGCAAATATTACATTTGATGATATTGATGCAATTGCTGTAACAGAAGGACCTGGGTTAGTAGGAGCGCTTTTAATAGGGGTAAATGCAGCGAAAGCAGTGGCTTTTGCACATGATATTCCTCTAGTGGGTGTTCATCATATAGCTGGGCATATTTATGCGAACCGTTTAGTAAAAGAAGTTCAATTCCCACTACTATCACTTGTTGTATCTGGTGGACATACGGAGCTTGTTTATATGAAAGAACATGGTTCATTCGAAGTGATTGGTGAAACGAGAGATGATGCAGCTGGAGAGGCATATGATAAAGTAGCTCGAACATTATCCATGCCATATCCAGGTGGTCCTCACATTGATCGCCTTGCACATGAAGGGGAACCGACAATTGATTTGCCTCGTGCATGGCTAGAACCTGATTCGTATGATTTCAGTTTCAGTGGATTGAAATCAGCAGTTATCAACACTGTGCATAACGCAAAACAACGCGGGATAGAAATTGCACCGGAAGATTTAGCAGCAAGTTTCCAAGCGAGTGTAATAGATGTGCTTGTAACGAAAGCATCTCGTGCAGCAGAAGCGTATAACGTAAAGCAACTGCTTCTTGCTGGTGGAGTAGCTGCGAATAAAGGACTTCGCGCACGTTTGGAAGCGGAATTTGCGACAAAAGAAAATATCGAGCTAATTATTCCTCCACTATCTTTATGTACCGATAATGCAGCGATGATTGCAGCCGCAGGTACAATTGCATATGAACAAGGAAAACGTGCTACATTAGCTCTAAATGCAAATCCAGGATTAGATATTGAAGAATAGTTATGCACAAAATTAACCACAGCTTGTGGATAAAACCCATATTATCTGTTGATAATGTGGGTTTTATTGTGTATATAAAATGTTGATAACTTTTTTGGTGGTTGTGGATAATGTGGAAAAGTTATTTTGGGGTTTATTTTATAAAGGTGGATATGTGTATAAACCTGTGGATAAAGTAGATGAAGTCTGACCTTTGAATGTATTCTTCTTTGGGAAATAAATCGCAAGAAGATATCTCTAAAAAACATTTTGAAATGTGCCCTTATTATAGGGGCGAGCCAACATTGTCAAACTTTGTCGGTAAATCGGTATGTCGTGTCGAATCGTTTATACCCCAGCTAGAAGATAAAAAGGATGTCGCATAGTCAAAAATCCCGACTTATGAGACATCCTTCTTATTCATACTCTTATAAATGTAATTCTTCCCATTCTGCCATACAAGCATCAAGTTGCTCTTGTAGTGTTTGCTTTTTCGTTGTAATTTCACTAGCCTTTTCATAATCTGCGTATATTTCTGGTAAGCAAAGTTGATCTTCTAACGTAGCAATTTCTTCTTCAAATTCTACAATATTTTGTTCTAGCTCCTCAATTTTTCGAGTGCGTTGACGTTCTAATTGTTTACGCTCTTTTTCTTCGAGATAATTTAATTTTTCTTGAGCTACAGTTTTTTGAACAGGTGCTTGGTTTTCTTGCTGTTCTTGTTGTTCAAATGCTGCGCGTTCAATCATTTCATTTTTCTTCTCCACATAGTAATCGTAATCGCCTAAATACTCTTGTGCACCTTCTGTTGACAACTCAACAACGGTCGTCGTTACACGATTAATAAAGTAGCGGTCATGTGAAACAAATAGAAGGGTGCCTGGATAATCAATTAAAGCATTCTCCAAAATTTCTTTACTATTTAAATCAAGATGGTTCGTAGGTTCATCGAGAATTAATAAATTAGATTTTTGCATCATAAGTTTTGCAAGAGCTAATCGAGCTTTTTGTCCACCACTAAGAGAAGATACTGGTTTTAGTACATCATCCCCTGTGAATAAGAAGTTACCTAATATCGTGCGAATTTCTTTTTCGGGCTGCAGTGGATATTCATCCCATAACTCATTTAAAACTCGCTTAGAAGATGTTAAGTTTGCTTGTTCTTGATCATAATAACCAACAGATACATTGGATCCGAAAGAAACATCACCATTTAATAGTGGTAACTTATTCACAAGTGATTTTAATAATGTGGATTTCCCAATTCCGTTTGGACCAACTAAAGCAACGCTATCCCCGCGAGTTAAGCGCATAGTTACATGTTCAATAATCGGATCATCATCATAGCCGATAGTTGCATCCTTTACTTGTAAAACATCATTTCCACTTTGTTTTTCGATATCGAAGTGGAAGGATGCTGACTTAGAATCACCTAAAGGTCTAGTCAATAATTCCATTCTATCTAATTGTTTACGACGGCTTTGAGCACGTTTTGTCGTAGATGCGCGAGCTATATTTTTTTGAACGAAATCCTCAAGCTTAGCGATTTCATCTTGTTGTTTTTCATAACGTTTCATGTCTTGCTCGTATAATGCTGATTTCAAGTCTAAATATTTACTGTAGTTACCAACAAATCGTCTGCTTTCTTTATTCGAAATTTCATATACTTGTGTAACGAGTTTATCTAAGAAATAACGGTCATGAGAAACGATTAGTATTGCGCCAGGATAGCCTTGTAAATATTGTTCAAGCCATGTTAATGTTTCGATGTCTAAATGGTTTGTAGGCTCGTCCAAAATAAGTAGGTCTGGTTTCGTTAATAATAATTTACCGAGAGCTAATCGTGTTTTTTGTCCACCACTTAATGTAGAAATCGTCGTCTGGTGCGTTTCAACTGGGAAGCCAAGACCACTTAAAATCGAGCGAATATCTGCTTCATATTGATATCCACCTTGATCTTTATAATCTAATTGCAATTGGTCATAATCAGCTAATAATCTTTCATATGTAGCCTCGTTTGAAAAGTTTTCTTCTTTTCCCATCTCTTGCTCTAGCCTTCGAAGTTTTGTCTCCATTTGCTGCAAGTGTGTAAAGACGGTTAACATTTCATCCCAAATTGTTAAAGATGTTTCTAACCCGGTATTTTGAGCTAAATATCCGATTGAGACATCTTTCGGTTTTATAATTTCGCCACCATCATGAGATAGCTCACCAGCTATTATTTTTAATAATGTAGATTTTCCGGCCCCATTTCGTCCGACTAATGCGATACGATCTTTCGTTTGAACTTCCAATTTTATGTTTGCAAGAATCGTTTCGGCACCGTATAATTTCGTAAGCGCGTTTACTTGTAATAAAATCAATGTTTTCACCTCAAATAATTTCTTAACTTTGCCATGTTTATATTTCTCAATCATACTAAAAATAGTGTATAGTTTAAAATAAAGAGAGAATACTTCTTCTCTTTATTATACAGGGAAATTCATGAGTGCTAAACTTCTGTATTTGATTCAAGTATATGAATAAAGATAGGAAGAGAGGAGAGGTTATATGGAGCAGCAAAAAATTCCACAGGCCACTGCCAAACGATTGCCTCTATACTATCGATTTATCCAAAACTTATCTCTTTCTGGTAAGCAACGTGTTTCATCAGCCGAATTGAGTGAAGCGGTAAAAGTTGATTCCGCAACGATTCGAAGAGATTTTTCATATTTTGGAGCGTTAGGGAAAAAAGGTTATGGATATAACGTAAATTATTTATTATCATTTTTCCGTGAAACACTCGACCAAGATGATATAACACGTGTAGCACTTATTGGAGTAGGTAATTTAGGGACCGCTTTCTTACATTATAATTTCACGAAAAACAATAATACAAAAATTGAAATGGCGTTTGATGTTAGTGAAGAGAAAGTCGGGACAGAAATCGGGGGCATTCCTGTATATCATTTAGATGAATTAGAAGAACGTTTATCAACTGATATACAAGTGGCAATATTAACAGTACCCGCTACAGTAGCACAATCTGTAGCAGATAGATTGGCAGAAACGAACGTGCATGGTATTTTAAATTTCACACCAGCGCGCTTAAATGTGTCAGATAATATAAGAATTCACCATATTGATTTAGCGGTAGAGTTACAAACACTTGTTTACTTTTTAAAGAATTATCCACAATAAAACGCAGAGGAAGCGACCTCTGCGTTTTATTATTGTTTTTTCTTTGTGAATTTAACTAAGATAAGGCGAAGTGCCAAATTAAAATCAATTGTTGCCATAACTGCAAATAGTATTGTCCACATATTCCAGATTGTATCTGTTACGTTCGTAATGGCGAAGCGTGTAAAGATACATCCTAGAAGGAAGTACAATGCAGCCATGAACAATGGTGAGTTCCTCATACTAAAAATCCTCCGATAAAGCCTTGCATTTTTTCAGCTTCTTTAATCATTTCTTGAATTTGTTCATTGCTCATTAAAACTTGAGCAACTGCAACTAATGTATTCATTGCAACATGAGCTGCGATAGGGACGATAATACGCTTCGTTTTTACATATAAAAAGGCGAATACGAGTCCCATAGAAGTGTATACCAATAAGTGAGTGAAATCAAAATGAATTGCTGCGAATACGAGAGAACTAATGATAGCAGCGATAAAGAAGTTAAACTTCTTATAAAGTGTACCAAATAAAATTTTTCTAAATACGATTTCTTCCAAAATAGGTCCTATTATAGAGATAACGATAAGGAACCAAGGTGTCGTTCTTGCGATATCCATAAGTCTTGCTGTATTTTCTGATCCAGGTTTAATGCCTAATACACGCATTTCTATCATACCGGCAATACTTTGTGAGAAAAATGCTAGGAAGAACCCGATAAAAATCCAACCAATCGTAGCTGGAACAGTAGAGCGCATTGTATCTAAACGTCTGTCACGAATATCTGTTCTAAGTAACCAAAGTACGATACATAATGCAATAAAGAAGCTAATGATTGCCCAGTGGCCAGTTATGAGTTGAAATTTCTCTTCTCTAGTAAATCCCCTGTTATCATAAAGTCCAGTTTTCAGCAGAAGTGGTAATCCAGCAATGGATGATAACTGCATTAAAATGTATGTAACGATAACCCACCAATATTGTTTTTTCAAATGGTTTAACCATCCTTTCTAACTCTAGTGTATGAGATAAGGTAGGATAACATGTAAGTATGCTACCTACGATATAAACTTCACTTAAATTATGTTTTTTTCGTAAATCCTTATTTGAAATTATAATAGAAGACAGGAGAAAGTTGTGTGTATAGCGAAAACAACTTAGGGTGTCCTTTCATATTGTAACATACGAGTAGTGGAAACAACGATTCATATAGTAAAGGTAGAAGAAGAGGGACTCTATATAGAAAAGTGTATAGCTTAATTTGCGAAAAAATTATGATTTTTTTACTTGCAAAAGAAATTGAGATTATTTATTATTATAAGTGTGTTAGCACTCGAGTGACTTGAGTGCTAATAAATAAAATTTACATAACACAATGAGGAGGTTATTGTTCATGCTAAAGCCATTAGGTGATCGCGTTGTAATTGAGCTTGTTCAAGCAGAAGAAAAAACAGCAAGTGGTATTGTATTACCAGACACTGCAAAAGAAAAACCACAAGAGGGTAAAGTTATTGCAGTAGGTACTGGTCGAGTGCTTGAAAATGGTGAGCGTGTTGCTCTAGAGGTAGCTGCAGGTGATCTTATCATCTTCTCAAAATATGCAGGTACTGAAGTAAAATATGAAGGTACTGACTACTTGATTTTACGTGAAAGTGACATTTTAGCAGTTATCGGTTAATTATATAAATCTTAAAAAATTCAAGGGGGTCAATTATTATGGCAAAAGATATTAAATTTAGTGAAGAAGCACGTCGTTCGATGCTTCGCGGTGTCGACACTCTTGCAAACGCAGTAAAAGTAACGCTTGGACCAAAAGGTCGTAACGTTGTACTTGAGAAAAAATTTGGTTCACCACTTATTACAAATGATGGTGTAACAATCGCGAAAGAAATCGAATTAGAAGATGCATTCGAAAACATGGGTGCAAAATTAGTAGCAGAAGTTGCTAGCAAAACAAATGATGTAGCTGGTGACGGAACAACAACTGCAACTGTATTAGCACAAGCTATGATTCGTGAAGGTCTTAAAAACGTAACAGCTGGTGCGAACCCAATGGGTCTTCGTAAAGGTATCGAAAAAGCTGTTACTGCTGCAATTGCAGAATTAAAAGAGATTTCTAAACCAATCGAAGGCAAATCTTCTATCGCACAAGTAGCTGCTATTTCTGCAGCTGACGAAGAAGTAGGTCAATTAATCGCTGAAGCAATGGAGCGCGTTGGTAACGACGGCGTTATTACTTTAGAAGAATCTAAAGGATTTACAACAGAATTAGACGTAGTAGAAGGTATGCAATTTGATCGTGGATATGCATCTCCTTACATGATTACTGATTCTGACAAAATGGAAGCAGTTCTTGATAACCCATACATCTTAATTACTGATAAGAAGATTTCTAACATCCAAGAAATCTTACCAGTATTAGAGCAAGTGGTACAACAAGGTAAACCACTTCTTATCATCGCTGAAGATGTAGAAGGCGAAGCTTTAGCTACATTAGTAGTGAACAAACTTCGTGGTACATTCAATGTAGTAGCTGTTAAAGCTCCTGGATTTGGTGACCGTCGTAAAGCAATGCTAGAAGATATCGCAATCTTAACTGGTGGCGAAGTAATCACTGAAGAATTAGGTCGTGACTTAAAATCTGCTACAATTGAATCTTTAGGACGCGCTGGTAAAGTTGTTGTAACGAAAGAAAACACAACTGTAGTTGAAGGTATTGGAAATTCACAACAAATTGAAGCTCGCATTGGCCAAATCCGCGCGCAATTAGAAGAAACTACTTCTGAATTCGATCGTGAAAAATTACAAGAGCGTCTTGCAAAACTTGCAGGTGGCGTAGCAGTAATTAAAGTAGGTGCAGCAACTGAAACTGAGTTAAAAGAGCGCAAACTTCGCATTGAAGATGCACTTAACTCAACTCGTGCAGCAGTAGAAGAAGGTATCGTTGCGGGTGGTGGTACTTCACTTATGAACGTATACACGAAAGTAGCTTCTATCGTAGCTGAAGGCGACGAAGCAACAGGTATCAACATCGTACTTCGCGCACTAGAAGAGCCAGTTCGTCAAATCGCAATCAACGCTGGTCTAGAAGGATCTGTAGTTGTAGAGCGTCTAAAAGGCGAAAAAGTAGGCGTTGGTTTCAACGCAGCTACTGGCGAGTGGGTTAACATGCTTGAAACTGGTATCGTAGATCCAGCTAAAGTAACTCGCTCTGCACTTCAAAACGCAGCATCTGTTGCAGCTATGTTCTTAACAACTGAAGCTGTAGTTGCTGACAAGCCAGAACCAAATGCACCAGCAATGCCTGACATGGGCGGCATGGGCATGGGCGGTATGGGCGGAATGATGTAATTCCATTTGCTCGAAAAACATCCATTTCTATATAGAAATGGATGTTTTTTTATGTTTTTTAGAAAAGGAAATGAATTTCTGTAGAATTTTGTCGCTTTCTCTCTTGACCATATCGATACTTCATTGTTAGAATCTAGGAAGATAATATAAAACGATCCTTCATATATCCTCAAAGATAAGGTTTGAGAGTCTCTACCGGGTTACCGTAAACAACCTGACTATGAAGGCAGTGTGTCTTATATTTATAAAGAGCGGAGACTATCTTTCTTTATAAAGCCAGACCCCTGCCTTTTCTTTGTTATGAGACTAGAGGCGGAGGACTGGCTTTTTTTATTATATTAGTAATGCTTTTTGCCAAATTGGTAAAAATATTTATATACGAGAACTAACGTTGGGGTGATTATTTTGAAGAAGCAGCATGATACAATTATCGTTTTAGATTTTGGGAGTCAGTACAATCAGTTAATAGCACGTCGAATTCGTGAGTTTGGTGTATACAGTGAACTTCATCCACATACAATTACTGCAGAAGAAATTAAAGCAATGAATCCAAAAGGGATTATCTTCTCTGGTGGACCAAATAGTGTATACGGTGAAGGTGCATTACATTGTGATGAAAAAATCTTTGAACTAGGATTACCGATCTTCGGTATTTGTTACGGTATGCAGCTTATGACGCAACACTTCGGTGGTAAAGTAGAACGTGCAAACCACCGTGAGTACGGAAAAGCTGTTCTTAAAGTAGAGAACGAATCAAAATTATATGCGAACCTTCCGGAAGAGCAAGTTGTATGGATGAGCCATGGTGACTTAGTAACTGGTTTACCTGAAGGATTCGTAGTAGATGCAACAAGTGAGTCTTGTCCAATTGCTGGTATGAGCAATGAAGACAAAAACTTATACGGTGTACAATTCCACCCAGAAGTACGTCATTCTGAGCACGGTAACGATTTAATTAAAAACTTCGTATTCGGCGCATGTGGTTGTTCTGAAGGATGGAACATGGAGAACTTTATCGAAGTAGAATTAGAGAAAATCCGTGAAACTGTTGGAGACAAAAAAGTACTATGCGCACTTAGCGGCGGTGTAGACTCTTCTGTTGTAGCAGTATTAATTCATAAGGCAATCGGTGACCAATTAACATGTATTTTCGTTGACCACGGTTTACTTCGTAAAGGTGAAGCAGAAGGCGTTATGAAAACATTCAGCGAAGGTTTCCACATGAACGTTATTAAAGTGGATGCACAAGAACGCTTCATGAACAAGTTAAAAGGTGTAGAAGACCCAGAACAAAAACGTAAAATCATCGGTAATGAATTCATTTACGTATTTGATGATGAAGCTTCTAAATTACAAGGAATGGACTTCCTAGCGCAAGGTACACTTTATACAGACATCGTTGAAAGTGGTACAGCAACTGCACAAACAATTAAATCTCACCATAACGTTGGTGGTCTTCCAGAAGACATGCAGTTCAAATTAATTGAGCCTTTAAACACGTTATTTAAAGATGAAGTACGTGTATTAGGATCAGAACTAGGAATTCCTGATGAAATCGTATGGCGTCAACCATTCCCAGGCCCTGGTCTTGGTATTCGTGTATTAGGTGAAATCACAGAAGAGAAATTAGAAATCGTTCGTGAATCTGATGCGATTTTACGTGAAGAAATTATTAAAGCGGGCTTAGACCGTGAAGTTTGGCAATACTTCACTGCGCTCCCTGGTATGCGTAGCGTAGGTGTTATGGGTGACGAGCGTACTTACGATTACACAGTAGGTATCCGCGCAGTAACATCTATCGACGGTATGACAGCTGACTGGGCACGTATCCCTTGGGACGTATTAGAGAAAATCTCTGTACGTATCGTAAACGAAGTAAAACACGTTAACCGTATCGTGTATGATATAACAAGTAAGCCACCAGCAACTATTGAGTGGGAATAGTATTATAAAAAAAGATCCATCTATTGCTCATGCATAGATGGATCTTTTGTGTTTTGCTCTTAATACGAACGAAAATACAAAAGTTTATAAAAATGTTCGTTTTTAAATTGACAAAACTACTTCATCGAGTTAATATGAGTATGTAATTCAAACGAAAAGTGAATATTATGCCGTCGTATAATATCGGGGATATGGCCCGAAAGTTTCTACCTAGCTACCGTAAATGGCTTGACTACGAGGCGTTTAGATAAAGATGAGGGGGAACTTGTCTTTATTCATAGAACGCTTCCATGTATATGCAATGGAAGCCTTTTTTATTTTTAATAGATAAAAGAGGGCTAGGGAGATTACGGCGAGTAATCATATAACGGGGGAAACGTAAGATGAAACGCTATTTTCAGTTTGATGAACTCGGTACAAATTATAAAACAGAGTTCATAGCAGGTTTAACGACATTTTTATCTATGGCTTATGTATTATTTGTCAATCCTGCTACGCTGTCACTTGGAAATGTTAAAGGGTTACCGGCAGGTACAGGAATGGATCCAGGTGCAGTATTCGTTGCTACAGCATTAGCAGCAGCGATTGGTTCGTTAATTATGGGGATATTCGCGAAGTATCCGATTGCTTTGGCGCCCGGTATGGGAATTAACGCATTCTTTGCTTATACGGCAGTGTTAACGATGGGTATTCCGTGGCAAACAGCAATTGCTGGGACATTAATGTCAGGTATTATCTTTATTATTCTTACAGCTTCAGGTATTCGTGAAAAAATCATTAATGCGATTCCATCAGAGTTAAAGTTTGCAGTAGCGGCAGGTATCGGATTGTTTATTGCTTTCCTTGGATTCCAAAATGCCGGAATTATCGTGAAAAATGATGCTGTTCTTGTTGGATTGGGGGATTTAACAAAGGGCACAACGTTACTAGCAATCTTCGGGGTTGTTACTACAATCATCTTCATGATTAAGAAAGTTAATGGTGCGGTGTTCTACGGTATGATTCTTACAGCAATTTTAGGAGTAGCGACAGGATTAATTGATACTCCGAAAGCTGTAGTGGGAGCAATACCGAGTCTAGAACCAACGTTCGGTGTGGCGTTAACTCACTTCGGAGATATTTTCACTGTTCAAATGGTGATTGTTATTATAACGTTCTTCTTCATCGATTTCTTTGATACAGCAGGTACACTTGTAGCGGTTGCGAATCAAGCAGGATTAATGAAGAACAATAAATTACCACGTGCAGGAAAAGCATTATTTGCAGATGCGATTGCAACTGTAATCGGTGCAATCTTAGGTACATCAACAACAACGTCTTACATTGAATCTTCTGCTGGGGTAGCGGCGGGTGGACGTTCTGGATTTACAGCAGTTGTAACAGCAGGGTTCTTCTTGCTAGCGCTATTCTTCTCACCACTATTAAGCGTTGTGACACCAGCTGTAACAGCGCCAGCGTTAATTATTGTAGGGATCTTGATGGTTTCATCTTTAGGAGAAATTGATTGGAAGAAATTCGAGATTGCAGTACCAGCATTCTTTACTATCATTTCAATGCCACTTACGTATAGTATCGCAACAGGAATTGCGATCGGGTTTATCTTCTATCCAATTACAATGGTAGTAAGTGGTCGCCGTAAAGAGATTCATCCAATTATGTATGTTATGGGAGTTTTATTCGTACTATATTTCATCTACGTTCGTAAATAAAAGGGGTTTTTTGAAAGGTCTAGACTTAAGGGGAGTCTAGACCTTTTTTGCGTCTTCAGAAAAACTTAAGGATTTCCGAGCGTTTTTCTTCAGAAGTTTTCCTATAATAGAAGTTAGGGATTAAAAAAGTGATGGGGGAGATATTGTGGCAAATGAAACAATACTTGTCGTAGATGATGAAAAAGAAATTAGGAATCTTATTACAATCTATTTAAAGAATGAAGGATATAAAGTACTGCAAGCAGGAGACGGAGAAGAAGGGTTACGTCTCCTGGAAGAAAATGAAGTGCATCTAGTCGTATTAGATATTATGATGCCGAAAGTAGACGGTATCCATATGTGTATGAAAGTAAGGGAAGAAAAAGAAATGCCAATTATTATGCTTTCTGCGAAAACGCAAGATATGGATAAGATTTTAGGACTAACAACGGGTGCAGATGATTACGTAACGAAGCCGTTTAATCCGTTAGAGTTAATCGCAAGAATTAAATCTCAGTTACGCCGTTATATGAAAATGAATGGTTTCGCTATACAAAATGAGGACGAGCTAGAAATTGGAGAGATGAAAATAAACATCTCAACCCATAAAGTTATTGTGGATGGAGAAGAAGTGAAACTGACCCCGAGGGAATTTTCGATTTTAGAATTACTAGCTCGTAATCCGGGTATGGTCTTTAGCGCGGAACAAATTTATGAAAAGGTTTGGAACGAAAGATCTTTCCAGTCGGATAACACGGTAATGGTTCATATTAGGAAAGTACGTGAAAAGATTGAGGAGAATCCAAGGAAACCTAGATATATAAAAACAGTATGGGGAGTGGGGTATAAGATTGAAAAAGATATTTAATCCATTTACTTATGTAAGAAAAACAAGACAATTAATTGAGAAATTAGTAAAGGGCGTACGGAAGAGTATAAGAATTCAATTGATTACTACTTTTGCTGCTTGTGCGTTATTAGGAGTTTTGTCAGCAAAGGCAGCTGCGCCATTTTTTGAGAATGCGAATCGTCAAGCGACTATCGATTATCGGGCTGGTATGGAACGAATTAATCACCAAGCTCAAGGAGCAGCAAATAGTTCGGTTCATGAAAATAAATTAGAAGCTATATCCAATATGATCGAAATGGAGAATCAAAATTTAGAGCGAGGATCTAGAGCTTTAAAAATATTGGTTACTGATGAGAGTGGTAAAGTTTTATATAAAACGAAGCAGGCGCAAGAAGAGCAAATCGATTTGCATAATACGATTCGTAATGCAGCATCATTTGCGATTAACTATTCAAATGGTCGAGATGTATTTGAAAATACGAGAAAAGAATTTATAGCTTTTTCACCTATTACAATAGAAGATAAGAATTTGTATATGTTCGTTAGTGGAATACCAGATGGTGTAGTAATGTATGATACGCAAGAAGGACCATTCCCATTTTTAATTGGTGTACTCGTGTTCATTTTCTCTTTCTTCTATATAACAAAGAGAAAGATGAAGCAAATTGAAGCGATGGCACAAGGTGTAAAGGAAATAGAAAAAGGAAACTTAGCGTACCGTATTGAGAAGAAAGGTGAAGATGAGATTGCGTCTTTAACTGAGAATATTAATAATATGGCGGAAGAGCTTATGGATAATATAGAAAAGGAACGTAAATTAGAGAAGCAAAAGAATGAGCTTATTACGAATGTATCTCACGATTTACGTACACCGCTGACTTCTATTATGGGTTACTTGCGATTACTTAGAGATTCTAAATATGAAAATAAAGAACAACATGATGAGTATACGAGAATTGCTTTTGCGAAGTCGGAGCAGTTAAAGAACTTAATAGAAGATTTATTTGAGTATACGAAGTTAACAAATGAGCAAGTTGTATTGGAAAAACAAGAGGTTTGTATAAATGAGTTATTGGAGCAATTAATAGAAGAGTTAGTACCGCAGGCAGAAGAGCATGGACTTACGTTTGTTAAGAAGTTTCCTGAGGAACGTACCTATGCAGCGATTGATTCGGAAAAGATGGTCCGTGTGTTTGATAATCTATTAATGAACGCGATTAAGTATAGTAAAGATGATGGGGAGATAAAGGTTTCTCTTCAAAGGCAGCGCCGGGATATACAAATTGTAATTGCGAATCATAGTGAAGAGTTTACGAGAGAAGAGTTAGGGAGTTTATTTGAACGCTTTTATAAGAAAGATCAATCTAGAAGTAGAGTAACAGAAGGATCGGGACTTGGATTAGCGATTGCGAAAAGTATTGTTGAGTTGCAAGGTGGTAGTATTCGAGCTGAATATGAGGATGGTATTATTCAGTTTATCGTCTCGTTACCAATTATAGAAAAATAATAAACGAATAGAATGGTATATGATAAAAAGGCTTATTTTAAAGGGGATAAGCCTTTTTATATTTTTTTAGAAAAACATGTTGACGATTAAGGTTTAGAGGTGTAATATAGAACAAGTCGCCGATGCAATAACGCAAAGCGCGGCAAACGAAATAAAAAACTTGGTTGACATTAACTAACGAAGATGTTAACATAAG
>NZ_QOSC01000036.1:0-77202 GCF_008368845.1 Bacillus sp. BB51/4 | reverse complement strand
AGGATATCTAATAAGAAATCTCAATGCCGATTTTGTGAAAAAAAATGAGAAGAACTTAGGGGATTATAGAAGAACAAGCTCGTCAAACCGAGATGAAACAAATTACTTTGCAAAAACAACAATTTAACTTACAAGAGCAGGAAGACGATAGATCATGGCATGAAAAAACAGCCCTTTATACGCAATCATTTTTGCATGGAGTTATCGAATTTTTTCAAGGTGCTGGTGATGCAGCCCTAGAAAACTTTGTTGGACTACAACCACATGAGAATGATAAATTAGAAAGTAAGACAACTTACCAAGCTGGAAGGTTGGCTGGAAATGTTATATCAATAGCCGGGTCCATTGTAGAAATGTTTGAAGGTATTTCGCTCATAGGCGGATCTAATTTCTTAACTATCGTGGCAGAAGTAGGAACTGGTGGGTTAGCATCACCAATTGTTATTCCATTAGATATAGCAGCAACAGCTGCTGGGGCTAGTCTTTTTGCACATGGTGGATTTGTATGGGATAAATCGATTCAAAATACTAAGGATACTATTCAAAAAATCCAGTCTTCTGGTGGAGGTAAGGGTGCGAGTAATCGAATACCTTCTTATGGAAAAGATTCAGTACCTAAAGGTCCATACCGTGAAGTAAATGGTTATCCAATAAAAGTGAAAGCAGGAGCTCAAGAGAAGCATATTCCCGATACACCGAACTATAAACAAGAATTAGCAAATGGAAAAAATAAGAGCATTTTCTATGGCGATAATAAAATAGCACAAGAATTGCTTGATAAGTTCGCCGGGAAAGGTCAACTACTACCAAACGGTAAAAAAGAAAGAGTAGACTTTGGTAAAACAATTGGAAAATACTATGATCGTGATACTGGTGAATACCTTGAAACTACTAGAGGAATGATTCATTATGGAAAAGACGGAGCACATATAGTACCTTCAGAACCACTAAAGAAGTAATAAGAGGGGGATATACATGAAATATGATCCTTTAATAAAAACGTTAAAAGAGTATAAAGATAGAGACTTGATAATAGAGTGGGAAAGTGGATTAAAAATTATTGGTGAACCAGACACACTTTTTGAAACAGACAATGGGTTAGATGACGATGATGTGAATTATACCGAATACTATGCCGTTACATTTCAAGTGAATGATATTTTAGCGCATCCTACTAGGGAAGAAAATAGTTTATATAATTGGTTAATACAAAAGAAAGGCTCGTTAGTTGAAATTTCTCTCTTTGATGATCCACCTAGTTCAGTGTTTTTAACTGACGGAAAAAGAGTATGGAAAAGAGAAATGTGTAAATAATAGTTGGTATTTAAACTGTTACCTTGATTGGCATATATGCTTTTCAAGGTTTTTCTATGTTTTTAACACCTGTAAAGGGTGTTCATCAGTGGTACGAAATTGGTTACAATACTAAGAGACAGATGAGAGTATGAGTGTACTTAGGATATCTAATAAGAAATCAATGCTGATTTTGTGAAAAAACAATGAGAAGAACTATATTATAGATTCTTATATTCCAGGTGAGGGTATTGTTTCGAGGAGATTGATCAAATTGGCGGAAGTAATAAAAAAGGTGGTCGAATAGATGGAGAATTAATTTTGGAAGTCCCTGTACAAACAAAGCTAGTTCCACAAAAAAATATTGAAGAGGCGAATGAGAAAGGGATTATTATTCGCGATATTAATGGGAAGGTGTATAATTAATGGAAATTTATTATTGCGATAAGTGGTTTAATATAAAAAAGAAGCCTTGGAACATAATTGATGAGAATGTAGCGAAGACACTTCATGAAAAACGTCATTCTTATACTGCTGTTCTCAATGATGGAGAGCAGCCAAAGTATTTAGTAAATGTCACTGATAAATGGGTATCGGTAAGTTTTTTGGATGATTTTCTTCGTAAATATTTACACTACGATTTTATTGTTAAAGAAGATAATAGAATATTCCTAAGGACAATAATGTATTGGGAATATGACGGGGATACACAGTTAAAAAGTATGATTTTGGGGTATCAAGAAAATGGTCATATTGCTATGGAGCAAAAAGATTCTAAAACTGGTGAAGTAGAAGAACGAGAGATAAAAGATGATGTATCTAGAAATTGGGATATATTCCCCGAGTTTGGCCAATACTTATATTTGTGCAAAGAGGAGAGGTAACTCTTTTGAATATAAACATGAAACTAATGAACTCGTGATTTTTGAGCCTCAAGGTAATTACCTTAAGGTTTTTTTATTGCTCTCAAATAAATATTTCCTTTATTCGAAATCTATAGATATGTTATTATTTTTGTATAAATTGGAAATTGGAGAGTAAATGTTAAACTGTACTGCAAGATAATAAACCTGATAGTAGTGGAAATGTGAAAACATTTAGGATAGATGTAAAGGGAAATATTATTGGAGAATGGCCATAATTTAGAAGCTAGGAGGAATCAAATAGAATGAGAAATCAATTATGTATAGAAGAAAAATGTAAAAGGGGAATAGAGTATCATAAAGAGTTTATTGAAGAAAATAGAGAAGAGATTAAAAGTTTAGAAGAAGATGAAAAAAATGGTATTCAAAGATATCCTAATGATAACAAAAGTATTATATTAGAAAATTATTTGTCGAATTTTATACATGAGATGAACGATATTAGGGCCATGTATTCTTTAGGAGAAGACATAAGTACAATGGAAGCATATTTTTATAATGCATTGGATGATTTAGAGCAAACAGGTACTAACAATGTTGGATATATATATATGCTATGGATGATTTCCTTAGGAATTCTATTAGAAACGGATAAAAAGAATATAGAAAGATTAAAAAAGATAGTTGATAAAAAAAATATGAACGACGCAGTAATTGATTTTCTCTTATGTGCTAGTGATATCGGATACACAAAAATGACGAATAGATATTATAAAGACAATCCATATGCAAAAACGAGAGAGATTATAGAACTTGCACAAACAGATAAAAAAGAAGCGTCTAAAAGATTACAAACGTATATGGAGAAAGAATGGTTTAGAGACCATTATGATTATGAGTGGAAAAACGCGCATAAAGAACCTGGATATGTAGGATATTGGAGCTTTGAAACGGCAGCGCTTGTGAAAATTTTGGAACTTGATGATACAAATTTAAAAGATAATAATCATTATCCATATGATTTGGCACATTATAAAAATGAAATAAAATTTAAGCATATAGACTTAAGTGAATATCACTATGAAGATGAGACAGAAGAAATAGAGGAAATAGTAGAAGGAATTGAACATAATCCTGCATTGGAAAATATTATTCCGCCAAAATGGCATTCATTGGTCGATGAATTAATACATGATTATGAGAATATGGACGATAGTAGTTTTTATGAAAAATACAAAAAAACAATAGGAATAGGTCAAGTGTGGTTCTTACCACAAGAATATGAAGAAGAAAATGAGCAAAAGGATCTATTAGGAAGTTTAATTGTGTTTGCCCTTACAGTAAGAGATTATATATTACAACTGGACTATAAAGAGGATTTAGAGGACTACATTGATAATCTTAAAAATTTCTGGAATGGATCAGAAATAAAGTTAATTCAATTTATATTAGAGAATGATCAAAATTATTATGCATGGGTACCGAAAGAAATAAATATCCCAAATATGTATGAAGTGAAGATAGAGGTTGTCGAAGTAGAAGAAATTCAATAACCAGTACATCAAAAACATATAGAATTCAATAAATAAAAGAGGTTATAAATAGTGGTAGTTTTGGGAATCCGACTGTCACTATTTTTGTATTTACATACGGCTATGTGATTTAAGTAGAGTGTTGAAAATTTTTCGGAAAACGAAAAATCATATAAAGAGCATAATAGTCTTGTCTTTAATACAACTTAGATGGGAAAACTGAATCATCATAGTTGGTTAAATCTTTATGGACAGGTTAATAGATAAATAATGGGTTATAACCTAATGAACTTAAATATGTAGAGGAGGACTACTAGGTGATTAATTGGAAAGAAAAGATAACAACTTTAGCTTTAGTGAAGCAAGATTTAATGAAACAAGATGTAGAGAAAATATGGCCACATCACTTTCCTGAAGTAGGAGCAAGTGAAGAGTATGTGTATGCTCTTGAACAAGAATTGGGTTATAAACTGGATTTAATATATCGAGATTTTCTACAACATGCCAATGGTTGGAAAGGTATTTATCAAACTGTGGACTTATTTAGCATTGAACAGCTGAAGAAATCAGCTATAATGGATCACGCTCAAATGTTATTAACAGTTATTGATGACGATGTTTTAAAAGAAAGTGATGTTTTAAGACAGGAGCTATTACCAATAGCGGTCGCTGAATTTGATAAGGACTTATTTGTTTTATGTTTATCAAATTCACGTAAACCAGGTGAGATAATTTGGTTTGCAGGAGAGGAAATAGACAGATTTGAGAATTTTGAAGAGTATTTCTTGGCAATGGTTGATTACAATAGAGAAGAAATATTGGCTTTAAAAGGTAATCAGCTAAAGAGAGAATTAAATTTTGAAATACCTGTATACAAAAATAGTTCCTCAAAAAAATATTGACGAGGCTAATGAACAAGGGTGTATTATTCGTGATATTAAAGGAAAGGTGTATAACATAATGGGAATTTATTATTACGATAAGTGGTCTAATCTACAAAAGAAATCGTGGAATAGAATTAATGAGAAGAAAGTAAAAACCTTTTTTAAAAATTGTGACCTACATACTACTGTTTTAAGAACTGGAGGGTAGCAGAAGAATATGTGTGAATTAATTTTGAAATGATTAAATAAAGAAATAAATGGAAGGAAGGTATAAATATAATATGAAACAGTTAATTGAAATAATAAAAACATTACCAAATTGTCGGGTTCATGGGCCTACAAGATTACCTAAATTTGATAAGGATAAGCATGTGCTTCCAAGTGATCTGAAAGAGTTTTATAGTCTTTGTGGAGGACTTGTTTTATTTGAAAATGAGGAATACGCTATTCATATTGTGGCGCCAGAGGAATTTGTTTTAGCTAATCCTATAATTATAGGAGAGTTATGTGCGGATGATATTTCATCAAATTGGTATATTATAGGTAAAGATTGTATGGATGGGTATGTAACGATGGATTTAAGTGAAGAGAGATTAGGTAGATGTTATGATAGTTTCTTCGATTGGCACGGTATAGTTGGAGAGGCGCAAATTATCGCAAATTCTTTTACTGATTTACTTATAAACCTCATTAACAATCAAGGGCAATATTGGTATTGGCTAAAAAGAAATTTTAAACCACTTGGAGATGCTTATGATGAAGGAGAGAAGGTTATAGATAAACTTTGATGTGATATAAAAGAAAAACGATATTTGAAAAGGTATACATATATTGTTATGAGTTTTTGTGTGCAGTGAAATGATTACGTGAAGCTAAGGAAAAGCATTTTTATAATGAGAATATAAATAGAAGCTGCAAAATAAGGAGTAGTAGTTAATGAATAAAGAGGAATTAACAAATTTTATTAAAGAACATGAGGAAATAGACGACTTTACGGGCGGAGTAAATGAAAGTCAAATTTATGCTGTTCAATACAGGCTGAGTGTAGAATTACCAGATAGCTATAAGTGGTTTTTAAATACATATGGTTCCGGCGGGTTATTTGGTGTTGATATATTAGGGATTGGTAAGTCAAATATAGCTTCAGTTGTTATTGTAACGGAGGACTATAGAGGTTTAGAAATGAGTGACAATTTAGTAGTTATTGAAGATGCTGGAGAATATGCGTATTGTTTAGATATGAGTCATATGGAAAATAATGAGTGTCCAATAATTGCCTGGAATAGACAAGGCGGACTTGATGACTATAGTACAGCAAAGAACTTTTATGAATTTTTATCACAAAGGTTAATAGATGCAAAAGAAGTATGGGGAGAAGAGTTTTAATATTAGAAATTTTATTGGTGTTAATAACGAAAGTCTATATAAGGCAAGTTGAGGAATGCAGGTTGAGTGAGGAAATTCAATAGAAGTGGAGAATATTGATTTGAAAACAATAATCAAAAATATAGGTAATAAAAATATAAAAGCTAAAGTAGAAGAACCATTAAGTCTTCATGTAGAAACTTTATTTAATTTATTATCTAATGTAAAAGATAAATTAGCAGATAGATTTTCAATACAAATTGGATGGTCTGTTTATAGTTTATATAAGTATGAAGATTATTATCAAATTATCACCCGGGATTATACTAGAAACCCTTTTATAGATACGACGGAAGATTTAACGATTGCATTATGGATACAACTAGAGCAATCGCATTGCTTACGTCGATTAAATATAGAGGGAGAATTAATAAAATTTAACGATAAGATTGTGATAGCGAAAAATGTGTTGCAACAAGAAGAGGTGTATTTACAAAGATCTAGTGGTTGTGATGAAGGTGATTCAGGTTGGTATATAGGTCCTATCAATGAAGAAGTATCAGGAGAATTGGAAATCATATACGCCTACGAATTATTAAAAATGAAACCTGCAATTATTCAAGTGCTAGCTTTACCGTATGAGTATTTAGTAGTATTTGAGAAGGACAAAATTAAAGCGATTTTAAATGAATGTGATGTTGATATTTGGAGTGAAATAGAAAAGAAATGAAGTGAATATAATGGAAAAGTTTCATGGAGGGTTAGAAAATGAATGTTGAAATGAAACCTGAAATTAAAGAAGTTCTGAAAAAAATTAAATTTATAGATAGATATAAAAAATTGTCTGGAAACTTTAGATCAAATCTTAATGATTTAAATGATAGACTTGAGGATTATGATATGGAAAAGGTAAATGAAATATTTATAAGGTTGGGATATGTAGCAACTTTTGATAAGAAGGAGAAATTTTTTAAGGTAGGTGTTCTAGATTATTCTCCACATTATATGGTATGGTTTCATATAATTTTAGAACATGGAATGACAGTGTTTGTATGGGTTGTCTATCATAATAATGAAGTAAGACTAGGTAGTCCTTGGAGTGTTTATTCAAGGTTATTGATGAATGCAAGTGAAAGAATAAAAACACCAGTATATCGAAACTATATGGAGTTAGAGGAAATATTAAAAGAGGCATTTTTAATGTATGATGATTTTAAAAGTGAAATAAGTAATGTGTATAGTAAAACCCACAATTGAAAGTAGTAAGTAATACGATACTGTAAATTATTATACATAAGTGATTTATATGCTCAAAACATTATTACTTTGTGTGAATGCAACAACCAGATGAAAAAACTAGAAAATAGGTATGTTTTTAAGAGGTATAGAAGGTAGGGATTATTAACTTTGAAAATTTATTATTGTGACGAATGGTCAGATATTAGAAAGAAACCTTGGAATATAATTGATGCATGTAAAGCATACTTGTGTCATCAAAATCACGAACCATATACGGCCGTGTTAACTGAAGGTGAAAGGATTAAGTATGTTATTAATGTTACAAAAGATTGGGTTTTAGTCGGGTTTTATGATGACTTAGTTCGTAAGTATTTAAATTATGATTTTGAAGTTATAAATGATAATAGAATTTTCTTAAGAACAGCTATGTATTGGGAATATAATGATACGAATGAAAAAGAAAAAACTAGCATGATTTTCAATTTCCGCGAAAATGGTTATACAGTAATGGAAAAGGTGGATGTGAATAGAGGATTAGTTGAGGAACGAGAGGGTGATGATAATCTTGAAAATCACTGGGATGTGTTTCCTGATTTTGGTCATTATATTCATTTGTGCAGAGAGGAAAGATAGTGAATGTATATAAGGTGTCAAATGCCCAATATGAAAATTACGTGAGTTAAGCACTTCATTGTCAACGGAAGACAATAGGTGCTTTTTTTACATGCAGTGAAGAAAAAATATAAGTTTCCCTTTTGCTCTATTTCATATTTGAATTACATGTTATAATTTGGAAAAAAGTATATTCTTAATTTTCTGATATTAAAAAGGTGGTAGATACTGTATGAGTACATTAAAGAAAATTACTAACAATATCTCGAAGGTTATTATAGGAAAAGATGAATCTATTGAACTTGCAGCTATAGCCCTTATAGCAAAAGGGCATATTTTATTAGAAGATGTACCTGGGACGGGAAAAACAACATTAGCGAAAAGTTTAGCGAAAAGTGTGGACGCTAAATTTCAAAGAATACAATTTACAGCGGATACTTTGCCTGGAGATGTTATTGGTCTTGAATATTTTAATGTAAAGGAATCGGATTTTAAAACGAGATTAGGACCTATTTTTGCAAATATAGTATTAGTCGATGAAATTAATCGAGCTGTACCGAGAACACAATCTTCGTTACTTGAAGTTATGGAAGAACGTACTGTTACGATTGCGAAACAGACACATTCATTACCAGAACCTTTTTTAGTTATTGCAACGCAAAATCCACTCGAATCAGCAGGTACATTTCCTTTACCTGATGCTCAATTAGACCGATTTTTACTTACGATTCGACAAGGTTATCCTACGAGGGAAGCAGAAAAGGAAATGATGAATCGTTTTCAAAAGAATGATCCGCTAGATACGTTACATTCTATTATTTCAGGTGAAGAAATTATTATGATGCAAAAACGCGCAAGGGATGTGCTAGTAACAAATGATGTGCAAGATTATCTCCTTGAAATCATTGAAGCAACTCGTAAGCATGAGCTAATTGAAATTGGAGTAAGTCCGCGGGGGACGTTGGCATTTATGAGAGCGATTCAAGCACGGGCAATATTAAATGAAAGAGATTATTGTACGCCAGATGATATAAAACTACTAGCTGCATCCGTTTGCGCTCATCGTTTAACGTTAACGATTGAGGGAGAGATGAAAACGACGAAAGAACAAATCATGAAAGAAATTCTTCATACGATTAGTGTGCCAGTGGAGAATGTACGATGAATCAACAGCTTGTGTATACACCTTTAGCGGAGCCTTTCGTAATGGGAGTTATGTCAGTTGTAGCCGTTATTTTAAGTGTATTTTCAAGTAATCTATTGTTTTTATCTCTCGTATTTTTGTATGTAATTTTAATAGGTGCGATGCATGTATACATGCGTAAAGTATCTCGTGTTGAATGGGAATACAGTCAGGGGAATTCAAACGTTTTTATAGGTGAAACGAATACGTGTAAAATTAAAATTTCAAACAAGTCGATATTTCCTATTCTTAATATCGTATTTCGATTTAAATGTGAAAACAAGCTAACTTGGAATCATGATGAAATAAATAAAAATTATAGTACAGGTTCAAATTATTATATGAATTTTAATTTAAAAGGAAGAGAGTCAGTTTCATTTGATTTACAAGCTGTAGCGTTAAAAAGAGGAATTGCGAAATGGGAAGAAGTTGAAATTGTTATTACTGATCTCTTTGGATTCATAACGAACCATATAACATATAAACAAGTTGATACGCCCTCCTATTTAGTCTTACCAGCTGTTCCGAAAATGCAAGTTCCTGAATTACAAGAATGGTCACGGGGATTTCGAAAAGCGATGTCTTCACCGCTATATGATGAAACGAAAGTAATGGGAGTGAAGTCTTATGAAAATGAAGATTTTCGTTCCATCCACTGGAGTGCAACAGCGAAAACAGGGACGATAACTGCGAAAAAGTACGAGCGAACACAATCAGATAAATATGCGATTTATCTCAACTTGCAAAATAAAAGTGGTGTTTCTTTGCGAAATGATACAGAAGAATTAATTGAATTAACGGCAGGCATATGTAAACAACTGCTCATGCAAAACTGTTCATTTGAAGTATGGATCAATAGTGTAAAAGATAACGGTTTGCTACATATAAAAAATGGGGATAATCGGAAACATTTGCAAAATGTATTAAAGGTACTTGCCTCAATATCGGACCAGGATACGCCTGTATCTTCTTCTTATTTTTACACAGCAGGTTTTCGTCGTAAGGAACTGGATGCAGTTCCTTTAATTCTTGGTACTTCACCAAAGAAATACAGTAGAACGAATAAATGGATTGTAATTAAAGAATAAGAAGGGGCTTATGTCATGGTTAATAAAGCGCGGCATATGAAAGTGAAGTTGTGGAGTGTTAGAGTTTTAATGCTACTTTTCTTTATGGTTAGTGCGATAACGTTATCACAAGGTGTTGTGCATGTGCAAGACATAGTAAAAGAACGTTTTTTTAATAAGACGGAGACAATGTTGGAAAGAAATTATGATTTTACTAGTATAAACGAACAGTTTGATGAGCCTGAAAGAATTATAGATGAAGAAACAGGAGTTGTAGATACAAGAATGAAAATAGATAGGAAAATCCCGCTTTTCAAACGGGAGAATTCATGGAGTGATGTGCTTTCTGTGCTTTCAAATTCATGGATTAGTATAGTTTTTTATGTAGTTATTGCAGGGGTAATTATATATTTTCTTTATAAATCCGTTAGGAAAAAGTTAACGAAACCAGAAATAGAACAGGAGAAAAAATCGGTAACAAAAGAAAATACGGTAAGAACCGAAAATAACAAGAAAGTCATTCATCAGTTAGAACAGTCGTTACCGACAGATACGATAAGAAAAACGTTAGTTGAATGGGAAAGAACATTACCATTTCATGAACAGAGAAGGTCCTATGAAACGATGCAACAGTGGTTAAAAAGAATTAGTAGAACGAGAAATATTACTTCGTTATATGAGTCTGTTCGTTATGGTGAAAAGACGTATACGGATTTAGATGTGGAAAAAATAATGAAGTGGGTAGAGGGAGATGGGAAGGTGGATATATAAATATCCACCTTTTCTTTTTTTTATACGTAAATTTGATTAACATGAATTATTTTCTTATATGAAACCGTCTTCAAATAGGAAAACAAAATTAACTTTATTTACTTATACTTCATTACATGTTAACCTATACTTAATTTTTATAAATTATAATTAATTTTTAAGTTTTTTAAGGGTGTGAATGTGTAATGAAATCGGTATTAAAAAGCATACTTATTTCCTTTGTTTTTTCAGCAGTAGGTATGTGTTGGTTACTGTTCTTATTATTCAAAGGGGACGGAGACTGGTTATTGTCTTGGATAGGCGTATTAATGGCATATTTATCTTTATTCACTTTAATAGATTTATATTGTAAAAATACATACGATAAAAAAATAAGTAAGTGGCTTATAAAAACAGCGGTGACTAGCTTTAGTTTTGCTGTATTAGGAATCTCATTTTGTATCATACACGAGCTATTAACACCATGGAGTCTCAGTTTAATGGTGTGGTATTGGTTGGTAATGTTAGTATTATTTTTAACAACCATAATATCGTTAGTCAGTCTCGTATTTGTTAATCGTAAAAATCATAATTTCACCGGTGTATATAGAATACTTATACTTCTAAATGTACTGCTTACGTTAGGACCAGTATTATGGCCACTATTACTTTCTATTATCGGAAATGGCATGAATGCTAGTGCAGGATGGTAAAAGTGAATAAACTAAAAAGTTGATATAGGGTTTTAAGTATGTAAGAGAACGTGTTTTCGTAAATTGAAAACACGTTCTTTTTTATTTTCACACATTACTTTTTCCCATTTGGTCGTCTAATTTTGAAAGTAAGTATTTCGTAAGGAATGGATAAGAAAAAAGAAAGTTTTATCATTTAGGATTAAGGTATAACTTGAATCAATACGATTTTAAAAGAGGAGAGAACCTTATGAAAAAATGTACTTCAATAAAGTTAGGAAGTTTGGCAGTGTTAATAGCGAGTACTACTCTATTCACACCAGGTTTTACTGTGAAAGCAGAGTCTACTCAAAATATTTCTAATTCGTCAGAAGCAAATCATCAAAAGAATCGGAATGGTTGGAAACAAGTAATGCAGGAAACGGTACAGCTTGGAACACCAGGTATATTAGCTAAGGCTTTTAAAAACGGAAAAACTAGTAGCTACACTGCTGGCGTGGCGGATTTAAGTACAAAGAAATCGATGAAATCGGATTATCGTTTTCGGATTGGTAGTGTGACGAAAACTTTTACTGCTACGACTGTTCTTCAATTAGTAGGAGAAAATCGTGTGCAACTTGACGATCCAATTGAAAAGTGGCTACCGGGTCTCATTCAAGGAAATGGGTATGATGGGAATCAAATTACGATACGTCAACTTTTGAACCATACGAGTGGTATAGCTGAATATTTAAAGTCAAAAGACGCTAACATTATGAATTCGAAAAAAACGTATACAGCAGAAGAAATAGTGAAAATAGGACTTGTTCTACCACCAGATTTTTCGCCAGGTAAAGGTTGGTCGTATTCAAACACAGGATACGTAATACTAGGAATGCTTATTGAAAAAATAACTGGTAATAGTTACGCAGAAGAAATCGAAAAGCGCATTATTGAGCCTTTGGACCTATCAAATACGTTTTTACCAGGTAATTCACCCGTCATCCCAGGAAAGAATCATGCTCGAGGGTATATGAAAATTGACGAAACAAGTGAATTGAAAGACATGACGTATTATAATCCGAGTTTAGCTAATTCAGCGGGAGATATGATTTCAGATGCGGACGATTTAAATAAGTTCTTTTCATCTTTACTTGGTGGCAAGTTACTAAAGGAAACTCAGCTAAAAGAAATGATGACAACAGTTCCTACAGAAAGAGAAGACATTGGTCATGGATATGGTCTTGGAATCTATGAAACTAAACTTCCAAACGGTGCTTCAGTTTGGGGGCATACAGGAGGAATTCCTGGATTTACTACTTTTGCTGGTGGAGTAATGGGTGGCAAACATACATTGGCTGTCAGTACTAATTCTTTAGGTGTGATTGATATTGGTACACAGTTTAATAAAATGATGCAAATTGAATTTAAGAAATAGATGAATAGAATGCGAATAGGCTCCTGCTGTAAAGGACAGTATTAGCATTCCTAGTATGACATCAAGTGTATTTCAATCGTATAGTTTAGTATAAAAAAGGATGTCGGTTACATGACATCCTTTTTTATTGAGAATCAAAGAAGTATGTTTTGAATTTTGAAAATTGTTATTTTTGCAATCGTTCCATATAATGAAGGGTATAGGGGTTATACAGGGGAGTTATGAATGGAAAATACTTTAGTTTGTTAATTGTTTTTATTTTAATAAATAAAAGTAAATTGATTTGGAGTGAAATACATTGGGAGAAAATCAGTTTAGATGGAGTAACACACAATTACGAGAACATGTTGAAGTAATAGACGGCACAAGAAGTCCGCACATTTTATTAAAGAATGCAACATACTTAAATTCCTATATGCGCGAGTGGGTGCAAGCAAATATTTGGATCTATGATGACCGCATTGTATATGTAGGAGAAAAACTACCAGCGCAACTACATGAATGTGAAGTCATTGATTGTGATGGAAAGTATGTAGTTCCTAGTTACATAGAACCGCATGCACATCCATATCAATTATATAATCCAGAGACTTTAGCGAATCATGCGATGCAATTTGGGACAACGACTTTCATTAATGATAATTTAACTTTATTTTTCACATTACAACGTGAAGAAGCATTTCGTTTATTAGATGAATTTGAAAAGATTCCAGCAAGTATGTATTGGTGGTGTCGTTTTGATGGACAAACTGAATTGCAAAACGGGGAATCTTTATTTAATCGTGAAGAAATAATAGAGTGGCTTAAGCATAAAGCAGTTCTTCAAGGCGGCGAGCTAACAGCGTGGCCAAAGTTATTACATGGCGATGATGAAATGTTACATTGGGTGCAGGAAACGAAACGATTACATAAAAAAGTAGAAGGACATTTTCCAGGAGCATCTGAAACAACTTTAGCGAAATTAAAACTGCTAGGTACAGATTGTGATCATGAAGCGATGACAGGGCAGGAAGCTTTCGCTCGTCTTATGCAAGGTTACACTGTTTCTCTAAGAAATTCTTCCATACGACCAGATTTAGAAGTTTTACTGAAAGAATTGCTGGAACTAGGAGTAAAGCAGTTTGATAGATTTATTCTTACTACAGACGGCTCACATCCTTCGTTTTATGAAAATGGAATGACAAACGTAATGATAGCTACCGCGATAAAACAAGGAGTGCCAATAATAGATGCTTATCATATGGCAAGCTATAATATCGCTCGTTATTACAATATGGAACATATACATGGTTCAATTGTGACAGGTAGAATTGCTAATATTAATATTTTGGAAAGTAAAGAAAACCCAGTTCCAATAAGCGTAATTGCAAAAGGGAAATGGGTGAAGCTTGACGGAATAAACAAAAATGAATCATTACAAATAGACTGGAGTAAATTCAAAGTAACTCCATTATTATTAAACTGGTCTATAGAAAAAGAGGATATGATTTTTTCTCAAAAAGTGGGTATACAATTATTAAATAACGTTATAACTAAACCATACACGACTGAAATTGATTTAAACCGTGATGAACTTTCTTTAGATCATGATGAGTGTTTTCTTATGATGATTGCTCGTGATGGTACTTGGCGAGTGAATACAGTTGTAAAGGGGTTTGCGAAAGAACTAGGTGGTCTTGCTAGCTCTTATTCTGGTACCGGTGACATCATTCTTATTGGGAAGAATAAAGAAGATATGCTTACAGCTTTTCATAGAGTAAAAGAGCTTGGCGGGGGAATGGTAATAGCTGAAAAGAATGAAGTATTACACGAAATCGCATTACCATTGCTCGGGATTATGTCTAATTTAAAAATGAATAAATTAATACAGGAAGAGAAACAGTTGGTGAAATTACTAAAAGAGCGTGGTTACGCGTATGACGATCCGGCATTTACCATTTTATTCTTTTCTGCGACGCACCTGCCTTTTATACGGGTAACACCTATAGGACTATATGACGTAAAAAGTAGTAAGGTAATTGCTTCACCAGTGAATTTGATAAAGCAATGTTAATATGAAAGGCCCTATAAAAGTCCAATTTATAGGGCCTTTCACATTGTTAGCATAAGAATATTGTGAGCCTCAAATAATATAGTATCTAAATTACTTGAGGTGAAACGTAAGTATGAAAAAAATATTGTATATTTTAAGTGTATTTATATTATGTGTATCTATTCAACAAGTTGTACATTCTCAAACAGATGCACCAGAGCTATCTTCTGATTGTCTTGAAAAAAGGAAAATTCGAGATGACAAGCATGTGAAAAATATAATAAGTGACATTAAATCCACATTTAATTTAAATATTGATGAACATAGTTTTTGGGAAGTAAGTAAAAGAGATCTGGAGGCTGCCCATTTGATGTATGGTGGAAAGGAAAATGACTCTTATTATAATTCGCTAACTAAAATTTATGATAGTGGTGGATTTAGTGAGCAGCCTAGTTTATTTGTGAGTGCGCAAGAAGCATTTTTACTTTATAAAGAAAAAGATAATATCAATGTAATGAAACACTTAAACCTAGATGTTGAAAAAGGGGAATGGATCGTTATAGAAACGAAAAAGAAGAAAGGGAAAAAAGTGAAATTCAAGCCGTTAAAATGTGAAAAAGATTATTTGAAAAAGAGAAATGAGTACCATAATGTAAAATGAAATAACTTAATTTTGGGTGCGAAAAAATTCATTAATAATTGTAAATGAAGCGGTAGAAATTACTAGTAATTTCGCCATAAAAAAACGTCATTATTTATTTTTAAAATGACGTTTTTTTATATACTTAAAGCTTTTGCAGCGCACTTTCAATCCTCTTTACCAACTCGGCAGACACTTTATGAAAATATCCTAAAACGACCTTTCTAATATCATCAGAGATAACTTTCAAATCACTAGCTAAGTTTTTAGCAAGATGTTCTTTTTCTATAGGTTTTAACTTCGTATAAAATTCAGTAGGCTGCGTAAAGTCATCCTGTTTCGTAATAGAAGTTCTTTCAAGTTTACCTTCAACGTATCTTCCGTCACCGCTCGTTATTTGATTAGCAGGTGTCCAATTTTGCTGTTTGTTAATCGCCAATTTGCGAAATTCGGAACCAATTCTTCTTCTTTGAGAATCACTGTAAATGTTAGCACGCCCTTGCAGCATTTTATCATCTGATAGTTCTGCACCGTCTAGTAAATTAGAAGGGGAGAAGGCGACTTTTTCTACTTGCTCCATATAATTTTCAGGATTTTTATTTAATACCATTTTGCCTACTGGTATAAGAGGATACTTCTTTTCATCCCATACTTTTGTATCATCTAAAGGGTCATAAGAAAGATGTGCTTCATCTTTCGGATCCATGAGCTGGACATATAAACCGTATTCTACTGGTTTACCATTTGCAATTGCATCATATAAATCTTTCCCGCTATAATCAGGGTTTTCAGCAGCTAGTTTATTCGCTTCCTCACTAGTAATGTATTGTACACCTTCAAAGGGGTACCAATGATACTTTACATACTTTCGATTACCTTCTGCATTTCTCCATACATATGTATTAACACTATGTCCTGGGATGTGGCGAAGACTTTTGGCCGTACCAGCATCAGAATATAAATGGACAACGAAATGAATGGATTCAGGCGCTCTAGCGACAAAGCTCCAAAATCTATTCGGGTCTATTAAGTTATTTATAGGTGAAGGTAACAACGCTTGAATCGTTTCAGGGAAACGCATCGGATCACGAACGGAAAAGACAGGGATGTGATTACATAAAAGATCGAAAATGCCTTCTTCTGTATAAAACTTTGTAGAAAAACCGCGTACATTTCTAGAAGTGTCAGGTGTTCCTTTCGTACTAACGGCTAATGAAAATCGCACCATAACAGGAACTCTCGCATTAGAATGTTGTAAAAAACGTAGTTTAGTATGTTCAGACATTGGATAGATCGTTTGAAAATAACCGAACGCACCAAATCCTTTTACATGAACAGGTCTTTCTAAAATTTTTTCGTGAATAAATTCTTGTAGCGTCTCGTGAAGTACACTATCTTGCTTTAGAACAGGTCCACGTGAACCAACTGTTTGTGAGTGAAGTATAGCTTGTTCAGTACGTTCTCTATTTTCATTAAAGTCATTCCCTAGTAAAGATTGCCCCTGTTTATCATAGTTT
Source organism: Bacillus sp. BB51/4 (assembly GCF_008368845.1). Taxonomy (NCBI): domain Bacteria; kingdom Bacillati; phylum Bacillota; class Bacilli; order Caryophanales; family Bacillaceae; genus Bacillus; species Bacillus sp. BB51/4. The sequence goes on along the minus strand of NZ_QOSC01000036.1, from coordinate 60,116 downwards.
TCATCCATCTATATAGCCTCCAAATCTTTTTTGTCCATTGTTACTAAATATGATTTCATAGCCTTGATTATGTATGACACGCAAAGTCCAAACTAGTAACAGACCGCTAGATGAAAAAAACGTGTATGTAGTGGACCTGTTGAAATAGAAGAAATTATGGAAAAATGAATATCGGGAAGAAAATAACAATTAAAATTTCAATCTTAAAAATGAATTTATACATGACTTTATAGAGAATGAACAGAAATAAACAGGGAAAATAACTAGGAGGAATTTAAAATGTCGGATTGGTTTCAATTAGATAAAGAATATATGATGCCTACTTACTGTCGTACGAAGGTTGCGATAGAAAGAGGAGAAGGGTGCAAGCTTTATGATGTGGATGGTAAAGAGTATGTAGACTTATTTTCTGGTGTCGGAGTGAACGTATTAGGGTATAACCATCCGAAAATCGTGCAAACGACAATGGAACAAGTTACGAAATCATTGCATCTTCCATTTCATTTTTTAAATCCAGTTGCGATTGAATATGCAAAGAAATTAGTTGATTGTTCTTTAAAAAACGGAAAAGTCTTTTTTACAAACTCTGGTACGGAAGCGACAGAAACAACGTTGAAATTAATTGATAAATATAGAGCTAATACGCATGAAGAACGTGAAGGAATCGTAGTGCTGAAGAATAGTTTCCACGGGCGGACGTTAGGGGCACTTCATTTCACGAGACAAGAAAGTGTATATCAAAATTTCCCTAAAACATCGATTCCTGTATATGAAGTAGAGCGCGAGAATATAGAGCAATTAGAAGAAACAATCGTTAAAGAAAATCCAATTGCGATTATGCTAGAGCCAGTGTTAGGAAGCGGGGGGATATATCCTTTATCAAGTGAATATTTACATGGTGTTCAAAACTTATGTGAAAAATATAATGTCATTCTTATCGTTGATGAAGTTCAAAGTGGTATGGGGAGAACTGGTAAACTATTTGCTTATCAAAATTTCAATATTACTCCGGATATTATTCAAATTGGTAAGGGAGCAGGAGGCGGGATACCGCTTGGCGGAATTATTGTAGGTGAAAAGTTATGTGATGTATTTGCACCAGGAGATCACGGCACAACGTTTGCTCATTCTTCAATGGGAACGGCTTTAGGGTTAACGGTATTAAACACATTGATTGACGATGGTTTAATGCAAGAAGCGTATGAAACGTCACACTATCTAAATGATAAATTGCAAGAAATTCAGAAAGAAAATTCTTATTATATTCAGGAAGTACGCCATGCTGGTATGATGTTTGGAATTAGTTTGAATGATACGAATGAAAATGTAAAGAAATTACAGGTAGAGCTAATGGAGAAAGGGATGTTAGTTGATGTTACACAAGGGAACATCATCCGTTTACTTCCTCCATATATAATTAAAAAAGAAGAAATTGATGCATTTATTACTCAATTTATTTCTTGTATGGATAAAGTTGCTGCTGTAGTAAGTGCTTAAAAGTTAAAAGCTAAATTTTATATAAAGCGCACTCTAATTGTTAAAAATAGTTTTACAATTGGGGTGCATTTTTTATAGTTGAATTTTGTAAAATACAGTTGTTGGTAAATGATAACGAAAAAAATAGAAGGAATTTCATTATATTTGATACATGATTGAATGATATTTTACTGTTGAAGAAAAGAGAAAGTAAATATAAAGATAGTAGATAAAACGAGTGGTACTAACAACGAGTGATAGAACGTTTTGAAAATAATAGCATACGAATATATATAAAATAAGAATGAGGTGATATATTGGAAAATAATGATATTCAATTTACTTCTTTACAAATGAGAACGGATAAATATGGTTGGGCTGGTATTCAATATGCAAATAAAAAGCAAGCCATTTTATATACTCGAAACGGAGGAGTAGAATGGGATGTTGTTAATCCTCTAAATTCAATTGTATTATTTGTATATCCAATAAATGCTCGAAGCTCTTGGGCATATGGTTTAACAAAAACGAATGACAATTTATTACCAGCTATATTTTATACAGTTAATAGAGGGGAAAGATGGAGTGAGTTTATTTTACCGGTTGAAGAAGATTGGGAGAAATCGACTGATGTTCAAGTGCAATTGCATGCTACGAATATGGATAGTATATGGATTGTATTATCTAGAAAGCTTGCATCAAATAAATTTGAACATAATTTATACTATTTGAAAATGAAAGGGAAAGCTTGGAAAGTAATAAAAAATATAAGTATTAGTGATAGTATTTCAGGGATAACATTTATAAACGATTTAGTCGGATTTATTTCATTACAAAAACAATATGAAACATCAACGGTATTTAAAACAATAAATGGTGGGGAAAGTTGGCAAGCTATAAAAGATATTCCAAGTCTTGAAGGAATTAATACTGGGACTGCTATGGCTTATAAAGCAATCTATAAAAATAACCTATTAGTAATACCAACTAAAATGAATGATGACAAATTTTTAATGAATTACTCATTTGATAAGGGGAATTCGTGGCATATTTCAAATAAAACAATAAATACTAGTAAAGTGGCTGTTTCGTTTTTTAGTTCCTATTATGGCTGGGTTATAAATAGTGAAAATGGAAGTGTGTATCAAATAATAAAAAAAGAATCAAAATGGATCAAAGTATCAAGTAATCCATTGTTAAAAAATGTATTTTGTTTGCATTTTTTTAATCGGCGTAAAGGTTGGGCGTGTAATAAAAAAGAAATATTTAATACAAAAGATCGCGGTATAACATGGAAAAAGGTAGTATGTAAAATTAATAATATTGATAAATTAGTTTAAAAGAGTCCTAAAGAAATTAGGGCTTTTTTTGTTTTTAAATGGGGATTGTTGTAACACACAATGATAAGAGGAAGGAAGCGAGTGTAGAACTTATATTTTCAAAAATAGACGGTTGTTTTTACACAGTATAATTCATTCTTGAATATGTTAATAAAGTAGCAAATTCATAGGAAATGGTATTAATATTTTATGTCACATGATGTGCAAAGGGGGAGTGTAGTGAAATCGTTAACGGTTATTATTTTGTATAGTGAAAGAGCGCAAATATTAGAAGAATCAATTCAATCTATATGGAAGCTAAATCCTCTTGAAATTATAATTTTAGTTCCTAACGATAGAAGTAATTTGTATGAAATAGCAAAGAAACATAAATGCCATATTGTTTTGATGGATAAATATAGTACGTATTATGATGGGTATGAAGCTTCTGTAAAGGCAGCAAAAGGAGATGTATTGTTATTTGTAGATAGTAATTCTTTATTATCTTCAAATGAAATGAAGAATTTTATTGAGCCAGTCATTACAAATCAGGCTGATGTAGTATTAAACAAAATAGATAAATTTATAGAAGTTGGTAAATGTCCAAATATGGATATTGTTTGGAGAAAAATGTTAAATGAAATTTTATGTCGACCAGATTTAAAAAGCAATTCAATATTTTCATTACCATATGCACTTACGAAAGAAGTAGTGGTAAATATCGGCTTTGATTATATAAAAGATATCGTTCTAGCTCATATGAACATAGTGAATCAAGGCTGGCGGATTAACGATCAATATGCAATAAAAACGTTATCTGAAGATGAAATGTTAGAAGAAGAAGGGTATTTATTTAAAAAAGAATTATCAGAAAATGAAAAAGGGAAAGTGGAAAAATATTTAATCGGTATTTCTAAATGGATAGAGAAAAAGGGAAGAAGAGTAGGGTTTACTGATGCAGGAAAAAGAAGAGATATTATTCAAAGATTAGGTGAAAGCAAGCAGTATCCTTCGTATCATCGAGGTTGGGGAATGCATTCTTCAATTTATGACGGGAAACAACTATCTGTCATTATACCAGTGCAAAATGAAGAAGAGACTATAGAACAAGTAATACTTGAGGCAAGAAAAATAGAACCGCTAGAAATAATTGTCGTTGTAAATGGTTCAACAGATCAAACGGCCAATATTGCTAAAAGACTTGGTGCTACTATTATTGAATATAACGAACGACTTGGTCATAATGTTGGACGTGCTATTGGAGCGCTTGAAGCTACAGGAGATATTCTTTTATTTATTGATGGTGATTTTAGTGTTTCAGGAAGTAATTTGCATCACTTTACAAAAGCAGTTTCAGCTGGTGTAGACATAGCATTAAATGATTTGAATCCGATGTTAAATCCTCCGTTTTATGTTGTAGACGTCGTAAAGTATATGCTTAATTTAGCATATAATCGTCCAGAATTAAGTAATGGCTCATTAGTAGCGATTCCACATGCTATGAGTAGATCATGTTTAGATGCAATAGGCTGGGAAAGTTTACTATGCCCTAGTCTTGCACAAGTAAAAGCTATATTACAAGGGTATAGAGTAGAATGTGTACATTACGTTGATGTTGTAAAACCGAATAGAATTCGTTTAATGGAGAATGTAAGTCATAATGGACATCCTCCAGCGGTATTAAGAATAATTGGTGATCACGTTGAAGCTCTCTCTTACTTAATAGAACACCTTGAAATAGATGGAAAGGGTGATTAAACTGTTAGACCAATACAAAAAAATTAACATTTCATATGAAGAATTATGGCAAATGGATTTTCAAACTACAGAACCATTTATACTCAAGGTTGATTGGGGTAAAGTAACGTATGAATTTTTAATTCGTATTAAGCCGGGTGCTTCTAACACTATTGTTTTTGGATCCGGAGCAGGTGGATTTCAAGAACAGCCAATTGGTCCACCTATTTTTCATAGACATTCTTGGATGGAAGAGTTTGAAGATACTGTTATATATTATAATGATCCTACATTATATCTTGGAAAATTATCTTTAGGTTGGGGACAAGGGGAGTTAGATAGATTTTACTTACAAGATATAGCAAATATTTTAGAAATATTATTTACAAAGTTAAATATTGATTCGAAAAATGTGTTGTTTTATGGCAGTTCCGGGGGAGGGTTTATGTCTTTAATTTTAGCTGGATTCGTTAAGGGCTCCACAGTTTTAATTAATAATCCTCAAACAAATTTATTAAAATGGATACCTGTACCAATAAATCTAGTTTTCGATTTGTCTTATCCAGGTTTATCAAGAGAAGAAGTTGAGGAGAAATTTGGCGAAAGAATTAATGTTGTGAAATTTTTTAATCACATTAAATATGTACCGAATATTTATTTTTTGCAAAATTTCGCGTGTGAATTTGATGTGCAAAATCATTTAATACCATTCATTTTTGAATTAGAACAACTGGATAAAGATACAGAAGTAAATCAAATTGTAATAGACTTATATTTCGATAAAAAAGCAGGGCATGCAGCTGTAGGTAAGAGTGAAACAATTGAATATATAAAAAAAGTAAAGCCTAATCAGACTGTAAAAAAAGAACAAAAAGAAGTGGCACTGTCAGTCGTTATAGTTTTAGGAGAAGAAAAATCGAAATTGAATCAAATTTTAAACAAATTGCACCATATAAAACCATTAGAAATTATCATTGTAGCTGATGATAGAATGAGTGCGATACAATCCATACCTACATTTGTTGAGAGTAACGTTGTTGTTATTGAAGAGAAAAATAAATGGAAAGTACCAGTTCATGGGGCGAAAATCGCTAATGGAGATGTAATTTTATTTTTAAATGGAGAAGATGTTATTTTTTCGGTAGAATTAGAACGATTTATAGAACCACTACTGAAAAAGGAACAGGATGTAATCTTGAATAACATAGACTCCGTATGTTTTGAAAAGGTGAGAGTAGAATGGCCAAGTATTGCTATGGTGTATAGAAAAATAGTAAATGATGTATTGGGGCGTATGGATTTAAAATATGATTCGATGTTATCTATGCCATATGCTATGACTAAAAAAGCAATTGAAGACATTGAATATGACACCTTGCAAAATCCAGTTCTTTCCCAAATCACCCTTATTGAGAAAGGGTGGCGACTACAATCCTCGTCAGCCATCACTAACACCTCTTTGAATAATATAACCGCAAACAAAACCTCTTTCTATAAAAATCAATTAACTAAATTACAAGTATGTGAGATTAAAGAGAACATAAAAGCTTTGGAAAGTTGGTTACAACGAAAAAATGCTAGAGGTAACTATACAGATGGAGGAAGAAAAAGAGAAATTATAGAGCAACTAAAAAAACAAAAGAATTATTCAAGTTTTCATAAAGGATGGGGTATGAATTCATCGATTTATAATGGGAAACAGTTATCAATTATTATACCAGCACAAAATGAAGAAGCGACGATTAAAGAAGTTATTCTTGAGGCAAGAAAAGTTGAACCGAAAGAAATAATTGTTGTCATTAATGGGTCAACAGATCGGACAGAAGTAATTGCTAAGCAATTAGGGGCAACCGTAATTGTTTATCAAGAAGCATTAGGGCATGATGTAGGACGGGCAATTGGTGCACAAGAAGCCACAGGGGATATACTTCTCTTTATTGATGCTGATTTTGCTATTCCAGCAAAAGATCTTCATCCGTTAACACAGGCTGTTACGGATGGTGTTGATATAGCTTTAAACGATTTAAATTTAAATCTTAGATTTCCCCTATATATTGTAAATTTATATAAATATATGTTGAATATTGCTTGTAACCGTAAAGATTTAGGAGTGGGATCTACAATTGCTGTTCCCCATGCTATTAGTAGAAAATGTTTAGAGGGAATTGGCTGGGACACTCTTCACACAGCGTGTGTTGCGCAAGTAAAGGCAATATTAGAAGGGTATAAAGTCGAATGTGTCCATTTTGTAGATGTAATGAAACCAAATCGTATTCGTCCAAATGAGCACTTTGCAACAGTAGGACATCCACCAGCTGTATTGAGAATTACCGGCGATCATGTAGAAGGGCTTTCTTATTTACTTAAGAATAGGGATTTTAAAGATTTATTTTAATTTGGAAGCTACTATTATTAATAGGCGTGGAATAGCAACGGATAGAGTATAAGTTGAGTATTGGAATGAAAACAAAATTTAAAAAAGTTACCATTTTGGTTCAGGTGTAAGTGAAAAGTAAAAACTTCTTAAAATACATGAAGAGGTTTTTATTTTTTTATTTTAACTTATTTTAAGTATATCAAGTAAAAAATAAATAAAGAAGTAACGATAAGTTCTATATAACTTAATATCAGATGCAAGTAAGGAGGGAATACCTTTTCTTACATCAATAAAAGGTGTTTTAATATGTATTTAGAAATTAAGGTCTATCCAAATGTTGGGGCAGAAATATCTCTAAGGTGCAATTATGAATTTTCATCTAATTTTAATGTCATACCATTTACCGCATGTATTTCTATTTCAGTAAAAGATGATCTGAATTTATTAATTAATTTATCTAGTTTAATAATAAATTAAACATATATAAAACTGATAAGAAAATAGCAGCTGATTTATAAAATTTAGTAGGAGAGTCGTGTCTAAATTCGATAAACTGCATATATTGTTAAGAGAAAGGAGGGAGAGTTATGGCATGTACTACGAATAATGTTTGTTTAGATGTGTGTCTTAAAATTACAATTACCCCTGGTAGTGGAATTGATGCAGAAGTGGATTGTGGGGGCACATGTGGGACAAGTCCTACAATTGTAATTAGTCCTAGTGGATCAATTGTTATTACTTTACCATTAGTTGCATGTTTCTCAATTGCACTAAAAGATGATTTAAGTGTTGACTCTGCATTAACAAGCCTCTCTTTTCAAACTTCTTAAGAAAGATACAGAAATGAAAAGCCTGCCTGCTACTTTTCTTTTGATCTAATGTAAAAATAAAAAAGATGGTTACAACCCATCTTTTTTATTCTGTCATATATTAAAAATGAGATAATATATTATTTAGTAGGTAGGATGTATAATTAAAAGCACTCTTTACCTCTTTTTTGTTCGATGAGGTAAGAAATTGCTTCTATATGATCGCCAATGATTTGTTGTGTTGCTAATGAAAGGGAACTTTCCTCAGAGAAGTGTTTTTCAGGTCGAACACGATTCAATTTATCAACGTCGACAGAATGGACATTTTGTACATGAAAGCCTGCTAAAATTGTTTTAACTTGACTTAAGGTTGGTGAAAGAAGTGAATCAAACCCAATTGTATGAATGCATTTTCGACTAAAAGCATGAGGGACAGCAATTGTGGATCCCATACCTAAATCTTTCCGATTACATGCTAAGTTGATAGCATATTTACATGCGGTGACGATAGAATACGGTAGACGATACATATAGTAGTACTCTAGTTTATTTAAAGCTAAGTCCGTGCCATTTTGAATAGATTGTACAAATGGTAATAAATCATAACTAGAAATTAAGAAATCTCCATCTACAAATAATAGTATTTCACCTTTTGCAAAAAAGGCACCGACAGCACGTCCCGTATCATTTCCAAGTGCTTCTTCGTAACTTATAACTGTTGCACCGCAACCCTTCGCCAATGCCTCTGTTTTATCTGTTGATCCATTAACAATAACGATAATTTCAAAAGGTTTTAATTTCTGTACCTCAAAAATGACAGATTCTATCGTTTTTTCTTCATTTTGAACAGGGATAATAACTGATAATTGCTTATCTCCATAAGTATTTGAATAAAACTCTTTACCTGTAATTATTTTTGGGATGTATTTTGGTTCACCGTTTTGAAGCCCTAAAATAATATCACGATTTCGATTACAATCGGTATAGTTTCCTCTTTGATCTCGCACTAGATTGATCCAATTTGCAATGGCTGCAAGATGATAATGAATGAGTTGAGTTGAAGGAAAAGAGGGAACTTGAGGGATAGAAATTTTTAATTGATCGCAAATCCGAAATTTATGTTCAATAATTTTCATTTGTGCCAATATTGGATTTGATAAACTATCTGAAGTAATTACCTCAAGTACTTCTTTTGTCATTGCATAGGGAGGAAATAATAAGGAGTTAACATTTAAATCTGGACGATGAAAAAAATGATTCGTAACTTGCTGCCAAATCATTGCTAAATTTGGCTGTTGTTTTTGATAAAAAAAATCATCTAAATTATTTAATACGACGTCAGCAAATCCATTTAGTAACGGTTGAAGAAATTGTATAAGTGAGGAGGCGTGAATAATGTAATTTTCATCTAAAAATAAGAGGTACTCTCCCTTTGCTTTTTTTGCACCAATTACATAACAATTAGTAGATTCTATCGGCTCTTTTAGTGTAATAATTTCACAATTGTAAGATCGCGCAATATCAATAGAATCATCGACACTACTAATAATAGTAAGGATAATTTCAAAAGGTTGTAGTTGTTCACATGCTTTCAAAATTTTAGGTAAATTTTTTATTTTATGTTGTATGGGGATAATAATAGAAATTGGATTTTTACACATAAGCAGTCTCCTTTTTAATCAGAGGTAGTTGTTAATAAGATTAGATAAAAGAGGAGATACATTTTCTTTTTGTTATAAGCATAACAATCATTTAGTTTTATTAGACTCATAATTTTCTTTACTTGTATTAGAACCTTTATTTATTCCAGAAGCGAGTAAATTATTGAGAACGCTAAGGTCTAATTGCAGAGGGATGGAGTTTTCGGATGGAGTTTTCTCATTTTCTTCTTTTGTAGTTAATATAGTCTTTATATTTTTAATTTCTTTATATTGTTTTAAGGTAATGAAAAATCCAGAAATAATTAAGAGAAAAGAAACAGTAGTAAGTGAAAGTATTATTTCCAACATAAAATAGCCTCCTTTAAAACTATAATAATATTATAGTTGAATGTAATAAAACAGAATTCGAGCTAATGAGTTCACTTTTTAAATATATGCAAATCTTTAGTAAAAGTTACTGGTTTCTAAGTTATAGGAAGCAATTATAGAAACGTTATAAATATAAATAAATGAAAGGTTCATTTGTAGTGTAAAGGTATATATTATATAGCCTAAACTTCATTTTATAAAAAGTTAAATAGGGTGTAAATTTATACAAAAAGAGCATTTAATTGGACAAATAATTAATTATGTGAAATAATAATAACAGACAAGGAGACGTTGATTTTCCTTAAGTGCTTCGAATTAATTTTATTCAATAAGAGAAGGTGTGCTTAAAGAAGTTAAATTAAAAAAGGAGCTGATTTATTATATGCAACAAAATAATGATTTAAATTTTGAACCTCAAGACGTTAATATTGTCAATCCTAAACAAGCCAGGAAAGCAGTAGTTGCTACTGGTATAGGGAATGCAATGGAGTGGTTTGACTTCGGATTATACGCGTATTTAGCGGTTATCTTAAGTCAATTATTCTTCTCAGGTGTTGATAATAGTGGATTGCAACTTGTACTTACATTTGCTACTTTTGCAGTGGCCTTTCTCGTTCGACCAATCGGAGGTGTATTCTTTGGTAGAATAGGAGATAAGTACGGCCGAAAAATCGTGTTAAGTACTACTATTATTTTAATGGCACTTTCTACATTATTCATCGCATTACTACCAACCTATGAACAAATTGGTGTATGGGCACCAATACTACTTTTAGTTGCCCGAATGATTCAAGGCTTCTCTACAGGCGGCGAATATTCAGGAGCAATGGTTTATATCGCAGAATCTTCTCCAGATAAAAAGCGTGGTATACTCGGTAGTGGTCTTGAAATTGGAACACTCTCAGGTTACATTGCTGCATCGGTAATTGTTACCATTTTGACGTTATTGTTAACAGATGAGCAAATGCTCAGCTGGGGCTGGCGTATTCCTTTCTTAATAGCTGCACCAATTGGTTTGGTCGGTTTATATTTACGCCGTCATTTAGATGAATCTCCCATCTTTGAAGAGATGGAAAAAGCACAAGAGGAATCTGAAGACAACGAACAATTTTCATTTATGGATATATTAAAATATCACAAAAAAGACTTCTTATTAAGCACAATAATTGTCGCCTTCTTTAATATTACGAATTACATGATTCTTTCGTATATTCCTTCTTATCTAACTCAAGTACTTAAAGTCAAAGAAACAACTGGCTTATTAATTATTTCTATTACGATGGCACTTATGATTCCGCTAGCACTTTATTTCGGTAAATTAAGTGATAAAATTGGTAATAAACGCGTCGTGCAAATTGGTTTACTTGGTTTAACAGTATTTGCAATTCCAGCATTTTTACTAATAGGTAACGGACATATTGCAGCTATATTTGCAGGTATTTTCGTATTAGGATTCTTCCTAAGTGTATATGAAGGAACATTACCTTCATTATTACCATCACTATTTTTCACCGATGTACGTTATCGAGCGCTTTCGATCTCATTTAATATTTCTGTATCGATATTCGGTGGAACAACACCGCTCGTATGTTCATACTTAGTTCATGCAACCGGTAACCCGCTTGCACCGGCATTTTATTTAGCAGGTGTAAGTATTATTGGATTAGTCGTATTTAGTGTATTATTCGTTACAACTTCAGGACGTGCACTAAAAGGTTCATATCCTACAGTAGAATCGAAAAAAGAAGCACACCAGATTGCAAAAGAAGACCCTGAAGAAACACTTTGGTGGCATGAAGAGTCGTTAGAAATTGAAGCAGGGAAAAATGCTTCAATTTAAAAAGTAACGTAGAAGTATAAAAAGACTCCTATGAAAATAGGAGTCTTTTTTTGTTATGTTATTTCTTTCTTTTCTTCAAATTCTTCTGATACAAATAAAGCTTATGAATCTCTTCCTTAAATTCCTGAAGTAGCATCATATCCTCACTATTTGAATAACGTACTGTATTATAAGCATTTACAATAATATGACTCTGAATATTTACATCTTCTTCACTATTTATTCTTTCTAACCATGCTTCAACAGTTTCTCCTCTTTTTCTATTTAAAGGAGGAGTTAATTTACTCTCCAGTTTAAAAATTTCTTTTCGAATTTCATTATGTGGCGGTTTGTTTCGTTTAAAATGTTTTAAACTCATTCCTTCTTTATCAGTGATAATAGTAGATTCGAAGGCAGAGATATTTGGTAAACTTAATTGTTTTCGTTTTTTTATTATTTTCCAAACGACGTAAAAAGCGATGACTGTACAAACTAATATTGTAATACTATTTATAAGGGTTGGATCAAAAGAACGATGTCCAAATTCATCCTTAATTTGAGGATCTTTTAAATTTCCTTTATTCGACCAAAAATCGTCTGTTTCTTTTGATTCAGCTGCCGAAAATAACGGATTAATGGCGTATCCAAATCCTAAAGCAACTACTTGTACGGTATAAGAAAAAAGAAGCCGAATGTATGGGAAAATAGGAATGAGGAAAGCACTAATTATTCCAATCGTAATAAGAGACGCGAAACGTAATAACTGCTGATTACGATTTGCCCCGGTTAACCAAAATGTAATCATTATGTGTATAACTAACAGTAACAGTTTCCACAAAGGTGGAAAGGGCGCATAAAATACGGCTGAAATACTAAACCAAACAATACCGCCTAATGATTTTTGAACTGGATATCCTGGTCCGATTACATGTACGATAAAGAAGAAAAGCGGTAACATTATTGTGCCAAATAGAGAGAAAGAGAGAAAGAGAGAACAACCGATTATTTGAGTAATTAACAGTATGACAAAACCTGTTGTTTTTTTCTTCATTAGTTTATGGATAAGAAATACTCCAATATAGCCTGTTGCTAAAAATATAGCAATGCCGATGAGTTCATCTCTTTCCGTTAATAACGAAAGGAGGAGCAGCAGAATAAAGTCATTAACGTGATAAAGCCAAGTTTTCAAGCTTTTCCACCATCCCTTCGTTATTAATGAGAAACGTAGGCTGAGAGAGAAGAGGGAGTTCATTTCTCTGTAAACCAATGTATATCATTGTAGACGATCGTTCTCTTTTTCTCGTTACATAATGAAGAAATCCTTGTTTCGGAAGTAACGTACTATCATCTGAAATACGCGCTAATTCCTCTAAAGATATTCCGTAATGTGTTTGCCCTTCGTTTAATGGTAAGTGCAGAGGACCACCTTCAGCTAATACACTAATAAATAGTTCAAACGGTATTTGATGCTTCGTTGCGTATTGACAAATGTATGTTGCAAATGAAATAAGGTCTTCTATATTATCTTTCCAACCAAACCCGCGATCAGCAGCTAATGAAAGACAAATCGTCCAACTATAATTTTTTACAGGTTCATATTGCTTCGCCTGTAATTCTTGCATTTTAGCAGATGCTTTCCAATGAATAGAACGGAAAGACTCACGTTCATATCGTTTAACACCGATAATAGATGTTTCATCATTGTAAAAAGAAAAATTCGTTCGATAAGATCCAGTTAAAAGTTGCTGTAGTTCTTGTAAGCCTGCTACTTCTTTAGGAGAAGGGTACACAATAATTTCAGTCCTCAATTTATCAAAAATGGGCAAATGTACAGTTAAAAGATGAAAAGGATCTTTCAAGACACATTCGAACTGTTCAATTTGAAACACACCACGTTTCGTTGCGGTTAATGTTAAATCCCACTTTTGCGCCGAATGAGCAGATTGTGAAAACGGGAAAGAGAATAGTGTTTTTGATATTTGTTCAATTCCTTGATCTTTTTGTGGTAGTAGTGACGGATTTAAATGAAAATAACAAACACCGTTAACGAGCGGTATATTTGCTCCATTTTTTAAATGAATAAAAAACTGCCCAGATTCATTAGGAAAAAGCCGAGTAGTTTGTTTCTCATTTACGACTTCAAATGTTTTCTCTATGTAAGCGACATATTTATAAATGAAAATCGCAAATAAATAATAGAAGAAAAAGAGAAACATAATGATTCGTTGTGGCATAAAAAATGTAAATAGTATAGCGCCTGGGACAGTTAGTTGAATAATATGGAGTTGGAAAAATAAAGGTACAGTTACAACGCGCTGTCCATTCATGTTTGTTCAATCTCCACTGGTACGTCAACCTCTTTTAAAATCCTTTGCATAATTTCATTTTTTGTCGTACGTAATGCACCTTCCATTGATAAGACGATACGGTGATTCCAAACAGAAGGAACTAAAAATTGTATATCTTCTGGCGTGCAATATTCTCTGTCGCGTAAAAAGGCTAGTGCTTGAACTGCGCGTACTAAAGCTAATGTGGCACGCGGGCTTACACCGTTAGCGATGTAATCATGATTTCTTGTAGCGTGAGCAAGTTTAATAATGTAATGTTCTAACGGTTCTGATACGAAAATTTCTTTTACTCGTTTCTGTGCTTCTAAAATATCATCTAAAGAAATAACAGATGTGACACTTTCTAGTGGTACATCGCTACGAAAACGTCGCATCATTTGTAGTTCATCCTCTGGAGACGGATAACCAATTGAAATCGTCATTAAAAAGCGATCAAGCTGTGCATCTGGAAGAGGGAAAGTTCCTTGTGATTCAATTGGATTTTGCGTCGCAATAACAAAGAACGGTTTCGGAAGAGGAGTAGATTGCTTTTCAAGCGTTACTTGTCGTTCTTCCATCGATTCTAATAAACTAGACTGTGTTCTAGGCATAGCGCGGTTAATTTCATCGGCAAGCAAAATATTGGTCATGACTGGCCCAAGTCTTAACTCGAATTCACTCGTTTTTGGATTGAAATATTCAATACCTGTTACATCACTCGGTAGTACATCCGGTGTAAATTGGACGCGAGAAAAATTACCACCAATACTTTTAGAAAGTGTTTTCGCAAGTAACGTTTTCCCCGTACCAGGCACATCCTCAAGCAGTACATGTCCATCAGCAAGCAATGAAACGAGTAATAAATCTATAACATTTTCTTTACCGACAAAAACCGATCCTATGTTTTCTTTCAATTTATTTATCATATGTATCATTCCTTTCAAAATATAAGCGGATATTTCTATATTTTAACAAATTATTCAGAAAATTGATATGATTTTTTAATTCAAAGAAATGAATATCCAGTTATTAAATTATACTTGCATATTTTGGAATGTAGTTATACAATATCGATATACGATGTATCGTTAGTCGATATATCAGTAAGCGATGTATCGGAGGTGGTTATAATGAATGCGAAAGCGAAAAAATATATTCCGTTAACAGAGGCGACATATTACATATTGTTATCACTAGTGAAACCAATGCATGGTTACGGAATTATGCAAATGGTAGAAGAGATGACAAATGGAGAAGTAAAGCTCGGTCCAGGTACTTTATATGGGAATACGACGAAGTTACTAAAAGAGAAGTTAATAGTTGAAGTGGCCTCTACAGATAGAAAGAAGTGCTATGAGTTAACGCCACTTGGTAAAGAAGTATTAGAGCTAGAGTATAACAGGTTGCAGAGATCTGTAAGGAATGGGAATAGTATTTTAGGGGAGTGAATGGAAGATGGAGACTAAAAGGGTATTTAAGTTTTTTACGGCATGGAATTTAGAAAAAGAAGAAGCTTTTTTACGAAAGATGCATCAGCAAGGTTGGGCATTACAAAAATATAATTTAATGTATACGTTTAAGAAAACTGAGCCAAAAGATGTAATATACAAAGCTGATTTTAGATTAGTTTATAGAGATTCGAAAGAACAACAACAAGAGTATTTCGAAATATATGAAATGTCAGGTTGGGAACGTGTAACAAGTTTCACAAGATGGAATTATTTTTGTAAAGAGGTAGAAGAGGTAAATGAATTACCTGATATATACTCAGAAAAGGAGACGAGGGTACAAAAGCTAAATGAGTTATTGCTATTCCTTGTTATTATATCAGCAAGTATATTACCATCAATGTATAACTTATTTTTAAGCCCGATGGAATCAAGAGTGCCAATTTGGGCGAAAGTTATGACAGGTCTTACAGGTTGTATGTGGATATACTTCTTTATAAGACTCTCTTGGAAAATTAAGAAATTAAAAAGTGAAATATTATAATAAAAAGTAGAGTTAAAAAGAAGTTGATTTTGTAAAGAGAGAAGAATATCGGAATCAACTTCTTTTGTTTCTATATAATCGTATTTTTGTTCACTCTTTTTTATATAATAAAAATCTATATAAAGGCACAAAATTAACAGTTACGAAGAACCCAACCCAAAAATAATAAATGAAGAAAAAATGATTCATATCGAAGATCAAAAAAATAAAAGATGACTAAAGAGGTTTGGGTGTAACTTATAATAAGGAAGAAAAACATTTTTTGATTAACATATTAAATCGATAAACCCCCTACAAAAAATTGGTAGGGGGTAATAAAATTATTTAAGAAAAAGATTGATTTTGCGCAGGTTTAATAAATTGCTCCGGGTTTTCAACAAGTCCGCATACAGCGCATTGGACTCTGTATGTTGGTCCTTGATAGGACATATGAAAAGCATTCATCGTTTCGTTTGTGTATTCTTCTTCTACTTGACCAGTTTGTGGATTTAACTTGACTGGTTTTACTTGTTGCTCAAGAATATTAAAGCGAGTACGGTTCGTTTTACAGCTTGGACATAGCATTGGTTCCATATGTATACACCTCCATTTGTAGCATTTCTTAAACTCATTAATTTTATGCAAGCAAAAAAACTTTCTCAATATAAATGGGTGTCTAAAGTATTTAAAATTCAGAAAAAATAAAATATAATAAAAGTACGAACTGGTTATGTCCAAACCAAATCTCCTGTTTTATGCCAATAAGCTGGGGGGCCGAGAAATCGGCCTCATTTTTTTTTGCTCGTTGCTATACGAAACAAGGTTTTTATGAGACATTTGTCGAAATTTTAGGGATGGATATAAAGGAGGATGTAAAATGAATTTAAAAATGAAGTACATCATTTTATATGTAGAAAAGTTTGAAGAATGTTTAAGATTTTATAAAGATATTTTACAGTTACCTATAAAAGCAGAGCATGGTACATATATTGAGTTTAATACTGGTTCTACAATTTTAGCGATGAACACGAGGCAAGATGTGAAAGAATTAACAGGACTACCACTTACAGAAGGCGAGTTACAATCTTCTCATTTTGAATTGGGATTCGTTGTTGATCATGTACAAGAAACAATCGAACAATTTAGAGAGCAAGGTATTAAAGTTTTAGTGGAGCCAATTGTGAAACCGTGGGGACAAACAATTGCCTACATTGCTGATCCAGATGGGAATTATATTGAAATTTGCAGTTCATTAGAATAGAAGGAGAAAAAGAGATGGGGTTTCCGAAACTAGAAACAGAACGTTTACAATTAAGAGAACTTACATTGTTAGATGCAGAAATGATGTTTCATTATTTTTCAAAAGAATCTGTTATACGTTATTTCGGAATGGATTCTTTCGAAAATATTGAGCAAGCGAAAACGACTATTCAAACGTTTAAAAATCGTTATGAAGAGGGAAGTGTATTTCGCTGGGGAATAGAGAAAAAAGGGACAGGGCAATTAATTGGAACGTGCGGATTTCATTTAATTAACAATCATCATAAACGTGCTGAAATTGGTTATGAATTAGACGATACATATTGGGGACAAGGATATGCATCTGAAGCGTTACAGGCGATTTTAGTTTACGGGTTTGAAACATTGCAACTAATTAGAATTGCTGCTGTTGTATATGTAGAAAATAAAGCTTCTCAAAAGTTGTTAAAAAAAGCAGGTTTTCAAGAAGAAGGATTACTTCGAAAACATATGATTCAAAATGGAGTCGCTCATGATACCATTTTATACTCGTTATTAAAAGAAGAGTGGAAGAAGTAATGCACACGGCTGAAATTATAAATGTTATGAAAAAACATAAAGAAAACAGATTCATTTTAGGTATAGATGGTTTAAGTCGTTCCGGAAAAACGACATTCGCAACAAACTTAAAGGAAAATATGAAACAAGAAAGTATTCCGTTTCATATTTTTCATATTGATGATCATATAGTGGAGCGTAATAGACGCTATCATACAAACCATGAAGAATGGCATGAGTATTACCATTTACAATGGGACATTGAATGGCTCCGGCAGGAATTTTTTCAAAAGCTACAACATGAAACGAAATTGAAATTACCTTTCTATCATGAAGAAACAGATATATGTGAAATGAAAAAAGTACAGATCCCTATTGTAGGTGTAATTGTAATTGAAGGAGTATTTCTTCAGCGAAAAGAATGGAGAGATTTCTTTCATTATATGGTGTATTTGGATTGTGCAAGAGAGACAAGGTTTCTACGCGAGAGTGTGGAAACGCAGAAAAACCTTTCAAAGTTTGAGAATAGGTATTGGAAGGCAGAGGATTATTACTTAGAAACGGAATCGCCGAAGGATAGGGCGGATGTAGTCATCCAATGATTTGAAAATAGAAGGTGAATATAATGAATATTTTATGGGATTTTGATGGGACGTTATTTGATACGTATCCAGTTTATACAAAAATTCTTTCTCAAGTTTTAGGGAAGGAAATAAGCGAAGAAGAGATCTATACAAAGTTAAAGGTTTCATTTTCACACGCAATTGATTATTATGAAATATCAACAAAACAATTAAGTGAAATTGATGTATTAGAAAGTCGCATTATGATAGAAGATATTAAGCCATTTGAAAAAGTGGAAGAGGTTTTAAAGTTTGCTGATAAAAATGTAATTATGACTCACAAAGATAGAGCAGGAGTATTATCAATATTAAATCATTACGGCTGGAACAAATACTTCGTAGACATGGTTACAATTGACGATGGTTTCCCCCGAAAACCGAACGCTTTATCTTATGATTATTTGCATAAAAAGCACAGTATTGATTTAGCTATTGGTGATAGAGAATTAGATTTATTACCTGCAAAAGAATTAGGTATTTCAACATGTATGTTTCAAGGGAATTGTGATGTAGCGAATTATTCTTTATCGCATTACTCGGAATTTTTTAAGGTAGTGATTGATAGAGAGGTTATTTTATAAATAATTCAAATAAAACCTTTACTTTTTTTTTGAAAGTAGAGGTTATTTTCTATGCTTTATAAAAATTAATACTATCTAGTACATAGAAGGAGATTAGTATAACAATTTGAATTATATAGTTATAGATAAATCTATAGATAAAAAGATTTCAATAAAGCGAGTGATCCCATGAGTATTTTTATTTTAGAAGATGATGTCATACAAGCACGGCAAATGAAGCGGTTAGTTGAAGAGGTTTGTGAGGAGTATATGTTGCCTTTTGATTTTATAGAGGTAACTAGTAAAAGTGAGAACATTATTACGAACATTCCTAAGGCGAGGTATGTCCCAATCTATTTTTTAGATATAGAGATAAAAAGAGAAGAACGTAAAGGGTTACAAGTGGCACAAGAGATACGGAAGTATGACACGCAAGGAATTATTGTGTTTGTAACGACGCATTCTGAATATGCACCTATTTCGTATCAATACATGGTATCAGCTTTAACTTTTATTGATAAAGGGTTGCCATACGAGGAGAGGCGTAACGTTTTTGAACAATGTTTACTCCAATATGAAGCGCGTAATAAGCATATTATTCCGTCCGATGACTTTATCGTTGAAAATAGTAATGCAACTGTGCGGGTTCCGTTTCATGAAGTTGAATATGTTATGACCGATGAACCGCACCGTTTAGCATTAGTGACGTTAGATCGAATTGTTTATTTTTATGGGACTTTAAAAGAAATTGAATTAGTAGATGAACGTTTATTTCGTTGTCATCAATCATATATCGTGAATACGAAGCAACTGTCTTCTTACGATGCGAAGCAAAAAATGATAGTTTTAAAAAGCGGGAAACGTATTCCAGTATCACGGCGCTTAGTGAGTAAAGTACGTAACATATTAAAGGGTGAGATGTAATGTATATTTATGATTTATTTGCAATACTGCTTACTAGTATAAGCCATACGTTTTTATACATTCAATTAATCCGGTACAACAGATTGTCAGTTAGAATGTTAATAGCTTTAAGTGCAGTATTCATTATTTTACTTGCTATTGTCGTAACAGTAACGAGATACCCAGAGTTGAATAGTACTATTGTGTTATTTTTAATAAGTTTAGGATTAATGCATAATGAATTGAAATTTAAGCATAATGTATATTTTGCACTAGTGAGTATGGTAATTATAACGTTAGTGAAAATGTTGCTTTTCGATTTAGGAATGAAAACCTTTATGTTAACGCCATTCAATTTATATTTATGGACGGGTAGCATGATTCATCTTATCGTATCAACCCTTACTTTTATCGGTATTTTTGTAGCTCGGAAAAGAATCCGAAAAATTGCTCAATATATAGTAGGTAGTCGGCTATACTATGTAACTTATATATTATTAATTGCCGGATTTATTATTGAATTAATCTTAACTCAGCCATCTACTGCGTTTTTAGCACAATTAAATCGACAATACAGTGAATTAAGTTATATTTCAGCGATTATTGTATTTTTATTATTAGTCATTATAGTACTTATAAGTTCACATTTATCGAAAGCAAAGTTACGAGAAGAGCATGAAAAACGCTTAGATAAAGAGTTATTAGATTATGTGGAGAAATTAGAGGATATGCATGACGAGCTTGCTAGTTTCCGTCATGATTATATGAATGTATTATTATCGTTAGAAGAGGGAATACGTACGAAAAATGTGAAAGAAATTGAGCAAGTGTATTATGAGGTTATAGCTCCTACGTTAAAAACAATAAATGATCATGAACTTGATATTGCGAAATTATCTCGCATATATATTCCTGAAGTAAGAAGTGTATTAAGGGCGAAAGTTAGCACTGCTCAGCACCAACAAATAAAAGTAATGCTTGATATACCGGAAAACATCGAAAGTGTTTCGATGACGATTATTTCATTTATTCGTATCATTTCAGTTTTAGTAGACAATGCAATTGAAGAAGCAGTACATAGTGAGGAAAAGATATTGCAAATCGCCTTCTTTGAAATGGATTCACGACAATATTTTATCGTGCGTAATAGTTCAAAGAGTGAAGAGCTTGATCTGCGAAAAATTTATGAGAAAAACAATTCAAGTAAAGAGGGGGCTAGAGGATACGGGTTATTCTCATTAAAACGTATTATGAATAAAACAAATAATGCGACGTTAGAAACAACTTATGTACGTCCTTATTTCACGCAAACATTCATATTAAAAGAGATAAAATGACCATCTATGATGAAAATGAAACCGAATAGGAAAGAACTACATACTTTCTTCACTCGTTTTTATATACTTCAAGTAAGAGGTGAAGCGAGATGAATGGACTTATTTTTACAACAATGATTTGCTTTGGTTTACCGCTTGTAGCACTTTTATATGCTGTTTGGAAGAAACGCTATATTCCATATATGTTAGGTGTATTGGCTTTTGTTGTATCGCAAATATTGATCCGCATACCAATACTGAATTATGTAAATGGAACTAGCACAGATTTTCAAATGTTTTCAATAATGCAGCCTGTATTATTTGTACTTTTGCTTAGTTTATCAGCTGGAATTTTTGAAGAGATAGCTCGTTTTATCGCAATGCGTTATTTTATGAAGCAACGAGATTGGCAGTCTGGTTTTTTATTTGGAGCAGGGCATGGTGGTATTGAAGCGGTGTTGATAGTTGGTATCCCGGTAATATCCCTATTATTGTCACAAACAGTCATTCAAAATGGTGACAGTTATTATTTCGGCGGTATTGAGCGCATCTTCGCGATGGTATTGCATATTGGACTGTCCTTCATTATATTACAAGCTGTCGTCCAAAAGAAATTTCGTTATGTTGTCTATGCAATTCTCATCCATGGAACTGCAAATGCATTAGCTGGCATTATATCGCTATATGTACCAGGGAAAAGCGGGATCATAATGTCAGAAGTTTCAATAGCAATTTGTGCTTTACTCGTTTTTAGTTATAGTTTCACTTTAAAAAGAAAGGGTGTATGAAAATGAGAAGAATGTTACTTATTATTATAAGTGCTATCGCGGCGTTCGCGCTTGCAGCATGTACCGGTAATAAAGTAGATGAAAGTACGTCAAAAAAGTTTATTCCAAAGGCGGAAGAAATTGTATCATTACTAAATGAGGCGAAGTATAAAGACGTACACGAAAAATTTGATAGTAAAATGAAAGTTGGATTGCCAGAAGAAAAAATGAAAGATCTTACACCTGTAATTGAGAAAGCCGGTACGTTCGAAAAAATTGAGAAAAAATCGATTGAAGAAAAAGATGGTTCATATACTGTTATTCTTGTAGCGAAATATAGTAAAGAACAACGGACATTCATTATAACTTATAATAATAAAGAAGAAATAGCAGGTTTATATATTAACTAAAAACAGATACAGTGGAAGTTCTCGCTGTATCTGTTTTTTTTGTGTTAACTAAATTATGGATATTTGTGCTAATATGAACTCATAGCTATAGAGAAGGGGTGTGAGTATGAAAACTGAAATAGTTCCTAAAAAGAAGTACAGCATAATAAGCTACATATCTTTACTCATCGGCATTTTATGTTTTCTATTCGTTTTTATAACGCCAACAAGGATAGCGAATGCAGGTAATATAGTGGGAGATTATATTACAGTTGCCCTCACAGTTGCAGGAATTATACTTTCTATCATTACGATGGCGAAAAAAGCAGAGAAGAAGGGGATTGCTATTCTTTCATTAATACTGTCCTCATCATTTTTTATATTTTGGATCATCGCAATTATTTTATTGTTTACTGGTCAAATTAGTTTTGCGCCGTAATATGTAATAAAAAGAGTCCTTCTCGTATGAAGGACTCTTTTTATTCGGTATCTTCCGGTTGATATTCTAAAATATCCCCTGGTTGGCATTCTAACGCTTTACAAATAGCATCTAAAGTTGTAATTCTAATTGCTTTTGCTTTTCCATTTTTTAATATAGAAAGGTTAGCCATTGTAATTCCAACCTTCTCTGAAAGTTCAGTTACACTCATTTTTCTTTTCGCTAACATTACATCAATATTAATTATTATTGCCATGTTATTCACCTCAGACCGTTAAATCATTTTCTGATTTTATATCTATCGCATCTTTTAAAAGTCTTTGGAGAACGGCAGCAAAGACTGCGATAACTATTGAAGCAAAGATAAGGATCATGCCAATTATTATAATACCTGGTGCATCATCTCTCTCTGCTACAAGATAGAAAAGCGGCATACCTACTACATATAATACACTAATTGTAATAGCACATTGTTTTATCTTTTTTAAAGCTCTAACAGATAATTTCGAGAAGGCGTTCCCCTTATCAATGTAGCTTACAAGTTTAAAGGATTGATATAGAGCAAAATAAAAAGGTATCACCGTTGCATATAGATTGATTAAAACAAGATATTTTATATATGCAATATCCGGGTATAAGTCCGCTGCGTAATTCCCGATATTAGGAATTAAAAATATACACAAAGCAAAAACAGGAATACCGATAAGGATAATTGCTGTCTTTAAAAAGAGTGTTGATCCTTGTTTCATATAAAGCACCTCATTTTTAAATTATCATATTAATTTAACATAAATTTTATCGTTTAACAATAAATTCTTATTTATTTCAATCGGATTTTTATTGAGAAACAAATTTTAGTGAAGAGAATGATAAGACGTTTTTATAAAAAAGGTGTGGTCTCTAGTTATTTGAACATAAAAAGCTATGATATGTACCGTTCGTTGCTTTACTAATAAAAGAAAGTAAAGGTAATGATTGTTAGCTTCATGAAAATTGGGGACTAATAAAACATATATAGGTTGTGGAAATCTTTTTGTATATAAATGAATGTGAAACATACGGAGGAACAACAATGTCGAATTTGGGTTTATTGATGAAGAAGTTACTGTTAGTAGGAACAATCACACTAAGTATGTTATGTACGGAAAGCATGATGAATTATCATACGGTGGAAGCTAAGGTGAAACAAGTAGAACGGCAACCGAAAAATGTAATCATAATGGTTATGGACGGAACGAGTTCTTCAGCAACGACATTAGCTCGCTTGTATAAAGGGAAACCACTTGCACTAGATGAAATTGTAACAGGAGGAGTTCGTACCTATTCGGCGGAATCAGCTATAACAGACTCAGCTCCAGCAGCTACAGCTTTAGCGACGGGGAATAAATCGAATTCAGGATATGTAGGTATATTACCTTCTATTGTAAGTTCACCTGGATTAAAATCAATAAAAGAAGAGGACAAGTTACGTCCAGTTGCCAATGTTTTAGAAGGTGCCAAACGCACTGGTCGCGCAACTGGAATAGTTGCTACAGCTGAAATTCAGCATGCTACTCCCGCTGGATTTTCTGCTCACCATATTAACCGTAAGCGTTTTGACGTAATTGCGGAGCAGCAAGTGTATCAAAATATAGATGTCGTATTAGGTGGGGGAAAAGAGGCACTGCTACCTATAAAAAGAAAAGATGGTGAAGATTTAGTAAAGGTGATTCAAGACAAAGGATACGACTTTGTTGAAACGAAAGATGCATTATTGAACTCTAAATCTAAGAAAATTTGGGGCTCTTTCTCACATAATGCTCTTGCGTTTGATATGGATCGTGAAGCAACAAATCCGGAGCAACCAACACTTTCTCAAATGACGGAAAAAGCAATTCAAACACTATCAAAAGATAAAGATGGTTTCTTTTTATTTGTAGAGGGAAGTAAGCCAGACTGGGCAGCTCATGTGAACGACCCAATAGGGATAATTAGTGATGTATTAGCATTTGATAACGCAGTTGCAGAAGCATTGGAATTTGCAAAAAAAGATAGTAATACGATGTTAATAGCTGTAACTGATCATGGTAACAGCGGTATTTCTATTGGGAATACGAATACGACAAAAGGCTATAATATTACGCCGGTCTCTGCATACATTAATCCATTAAAAAAATCGAAAATGACACTTGAAGGTGCTACAAATAAACTGAAATCTGATTTATCAAATGTAGAAGATGTAGCTAAATTATACGGTTTGGACAATTTAACTTATGAGGAAAAAGAAAGAGTAAAAGCAGCAAAAAAGAAATCGGATGTAGGTCCAATACTTACTACATTATTGGCCAATCATGCGAACATAGGCTTCACAACAGGAGGCCATACAGGTGAGGATGTGTTTTTATATTCTTACGGTCCTCAAAAGCCAAACGGTTTGATCCAAAACATAGACATTGCGAAGACGATGGCGAAAGCAATGGGCTTTAACTTAGAAGAAGTAACAAACAAATTATTTGTAGAGAGTGAATTAGCCTTTAAACGAAAAGGTGCAACAGTAACAATAGATAATACTGATGCAGAAAATCCGGTGCTCATAGTAAAACGTAATAATGTAAAAGCTCAATTGTTTGTAAATAAAAATATAATTCGTATTAAGAATAAAGAATATGAATTAGGTAGTGTCGTTGTAGAAAGCAATGGCAAGTTCTATATACCAGAAGAAGCAATCCGCTTATTCATAAAGCATTCTCGTTAAAAAATGCCAATTCCTTAGCAAGTACTTAGGAATTGGCATTTTTTGTGTAGATGAAATTTCATTCGAAAACAAGAGTAAAGAGAATCGCTGTTTCTACAAAAATATTCTCTACGTTTATAAGTTATTGTGAATGAGGATTTTGCAATATTAGACCTATTGCTATCATATATTTTTCGCCCTGCCTAAAAAAATATTTCTCAACATTCTCTTTGTTGAAAAAAGATTGAATATTCGTATTATAAAGAATATTATGTTGTTATCGGCAAAAAACGATAATTTGCAGACACTGGGGAGGAAATACATTGAAAAAGAAATTAAAACCATTAGCGGTATTAACAACAGCAGCAGTACTAAGTGGTACGTTTGCTTTTGGAGGTCATGCAGCGTATGCTGAGACACCAACATCATCTCTACCAATAGATGAGCACTTAATACCAGAGGAACGTTTGGCAGAAGCGCTGAAACAACGGGGAGTAATTGATCAATCTGCATCACAAGCCGAGACATCAAAGGCTGTCGAAAAATATGTTGAGAAAAAGAAAGGGGAAAACCCTGGAAAAGAAATCTTGACAGGAGATAACCTTACGCAAGAAGCTACAGATTTTATGAAAAAAGTAAAAGATGCAAAAATGAAGGAGAATGAACAGGCGCAGCAACCAGAAGTAGGACCAGTTGCTGGACAAGATGCAGGATTGAATTCTAGAAAATTAAATGGAAAAGTACCTACTACACCAGCGAAGCAAGCTGAGTACAATGGAGCTGTTCGAAAAGATAAAGTGCTTGTTTTACTCGTAGAATTTAGCGATTTTAAGCATAATAATATTGATCAAGAACCGGGTTATATGTATTCTAAGGACTTTAATCGTGAACATTATCAAAAAATGTTATTTGGTGATGAGCCATTTACGTTATTTGATGGATCGAAGATTAATACATTTAAACAATATTATGAAGAACAATCTGGCGGAAGCTACACAGTTGATGGAACTGTAACAGAATGGCTTACTGTTCCAGGAAAAGCGTCAGATTATGGTGCGGATGCGGGTACTGGTCATGATAACAAGGGGCCTTTAGGACCAAAAGATTTTGTGAAAGAAGCATTAAAAGCAGCGGTAGCAAAAGGCATTAATTTAGCTGATTATGATCAATTTGATCAATACGATCAAGATGGTGATGGAAATAAAAACGAGCCAGATGGAATTATTGATCATTTAATGGTTGTACATGCGGGCGTAGGTCAAGAAGCTGGCGGCGGTAAATTGAAAGATGATGCGATTTGGTCTCATCGTTCAAAACTAGGCTCAAAGCCATATGCAATTGATGGTACAAAATCTTCAGTTTCAAATTGGGGCGGAAAGATGGCTGCATATGATTATACAATTGAGCCTGAAGACGGAGCAGTTGGTGTGTTTGCACATGAGTACGGTCATGATTTAGGCTTACCAGATGAATATGATACAAAGTATTCAGGGCAAGGTGAACCTGTTGAATCATGGTCCCTTATGAGCGGCGGTAGCTGGGCTGGAAAAATTGCGGGAACAGAGCCAACAAGTTTCTCGCCACAAAATAAAGAGTTTTTCCAAAAGAATATGAAGGGTAACTGGGCGAATATCGTTGAGGTAGATTATGATAAACTGCGCACAGGAATCGGTACTGCAACATTTTTAGATCAAAGTGTTACAAAATCAAAACGACCAGGAATCGTTCGTGTTAACTTGCCAGACAAAGATATAAAAAATATCGAATCAGCATTTGGTAAGAAGTTTTATTACAGCACAAAAGGAAATGACATTCATACAACACTTGAGACACCAGTATTTGACTTAACGACTGCAACGGATGCTAAGTTTGATTATAAGGCATTTTATGAATTGGAAGCGAAGTATGATTTCCTTGACGTAAATGCGATTGCAGAAGATGGAACGAAGACACGTATTGATAGAATGGGCGAAAAAGATGTAAAAGGCGGCGTAGATACAACAGATGGTAAGTGGGTTGATAAATCATACGATTTAAGCCAATTTAAAGGAAAGAAAGTAAAACTGCAATTTGAGTATGTAACAGATATTGCAGTAGCTTATAAAGGATTTGCGTTAGACAATGCAGCATTAACTGTAGATGGAAAAGTTGTTTTCTCTGATGATGCAGAAGGACAGCCAGCAATGACGCTAAAAGGATTTACTGTGTCTAACGGATTTGAACAGAAAAAACATAACTACTATATCGAGTGGCGAAATTACGCTGGGTCTGACACGGCGCTACAACATGCACGTGGTCCAGTATTTAATACAGGAATGATTGTATGGTATGCGGATCAAAGCTTTACAGATAACTGGGTAGGCGTTCATCCAGGCGAAGGATTCCTTGGGGTAGTAGATTCTCATCCAGAGGCAATCGTAGGAACATTAAATGGACAACCAACTGTGAAGAGCAGTACGCGTTATCAAATTGCCGATGCGGCATTCTCATTTGATCAAACGCCAGCATGGAAAGTAAATTCGCCAACCCGCGGTATCTTTGATTATAAAGGATTGCCAGGCGTTGCGAAATTTGATGATTCTAAGCAGTACATCAACAGTGTTATTCCAGATGCCGGACGTAAGTTGCCGAAACTTGGATTGAAGTTTGAAGTAGTAGGTCAAGCTGAAGACAAGTCTGCAGGTGCAGTTTGGATCCATCGCTAAAATAAAATGAAAAGGAGCTGCCATAAGTCGGTGAAACCTGACTTATGGCAGCTCTTTTCTTCTTGTGAGAAAAAACTGTTACATAAATACAAATCGAAAAAAATTACCATTTTAAAAAATGAAAAGATGTACAGAAGTGAAAAAGTCCTCTGCTTTTATATATATTTATTGGAAAAAATAGATGTTTCTTTTATAATTGAAATGCTCCATCAGTCCGATTATATAAGGTTTTTTGACCGTAAGTAATTTGTAAGTAATGAGTAAGAAAAAAGAGATTTTTATATTATATAATATTTATTACAGCTACTTTTAACACCTGATACTAATAGTATGCTATAATGTGAATTAGCAACATAAAGGAAAGGAATTAGACCAATGACATTAGAAAATACTAAAAATTTAAAAAAACAAGTTGCTCCGTATGAAAAATCAACGATTAAAAAAAGTGTGTGGCAACTTATTAACACAATTGTGCCGTTCATTATTTTATGGTACCTTGCTTATAAAAGTTTGTCCGTTTCTTATTGGTTATCGTTAGTTCCATCTCTGTTAGCCGCTGGTTTTATGACACGGATTTTCATTATTTTTCATGATTGTACCCATTATTCATTCTTTAAAAGTCGACCTGCAAATAGAATCGTAGGGACATGTATGGGTGTGTTAACTTTATTCCCGTTTGATCAATGGGGACATGAGCATTCTATTCATCACGCTACAAGTGGTAATTTGGATAAGAGAGGTACAGGAGATATTTGGACGCTTACAGTGGATGAATATGTAGCTGCTCCATTTAGACTGCGTTTAGCATATCGCTTATATCGCAATCCATTCGTTATGTTTGGATTAGGTCCGATTTATGTTTTCTTACTTAAAAATAGATTTAACCGAAAAGGTGCTAGACAGAAAGAACGTATGAATACGTATTTGACGAATATTATAATCGTTGCTTTAATAGCTATACTTTGCTGGGCAATTGGGTGGCAATCGTTTCTGTTAGTGCATGGCACTATATTCTTAATAGCAGGTTCAGTAGGAATTTGGCTGTTTTACGTACAGCACACATTCGAAGATTCTTATTTTGAAGAGGATAAAGATTGGGAATATGTGAAAGCGGCAGTGGAAGGAAGTTCATTTTATAAACTTCCAAAAATCTTGCAATTTCTAACTGGTAATATTGGATTCCATCATGTTCACCATTTAAGTCCAAGAGTACCTAACTATAAACTAGAAGAGGCACACAATAATACGCTTCCGTTAAAAAATGTACCAACGATTACACTTGCTACAAGCTTACGATCACTCCGTTTTCGTCTTTGGGATGAGAAAAGTAACAATTTTGTTACCTTTAAAGAATTCAAAAAAATAATTAAAAACAATGTCTCTGTTCGAGTGAAATCTGAACTATAATTTCATCGTATATAAAAAACTCTCCTTAATCATTTTCGATTTAAGGGGAGTTTTTGTTTAATTATTATATGACCGATATTGAGGAGGGGGGAATGCTTATGTGTAGGTATAAATATAAAGAGACAGTAATTATGTTATGTAAACAAAATCCTTCATTATAATTTTTTATTATAGTGAAGGATATAGTACATATATAATGGAAAGCAGAAGGTGGATGATAGTAATTATAAGAACACATACAACGTAATAAAATAATTCTTTCAAAAGGAAGGGGACATGAAAGATGTTGAAATTACAAGGGAAATACAATGAAGCAAAAGTATTTACGAATAACATTGATGAGACTGCAACTGGGCAGATTATTGATCTTTGTAACCAAGAATTCGTAAAGGATAGTCAAATTCGTATTATGCCAGATACACATGCAGGAGCAGGTTGCACGATTGGGACAACGATGACAATACAAGATAAAATATTTGGTAAAGGTAATCCAGACTGGAACTTTTCTGGTCCGCACGGGGCAGGACGTATCATGAGTCGTAAGAAGGCTAAAGAATTATTGAGTCTAGAGGACTTCCAAAATACGATGAAAGAGGTTTGGACTACATCGGTAGTAGAGAGCACAATTGATGAGGCACCAATGGTATACAAGCCAATGGATGAAATTATAACAAATACAAAAGAAACGATAGATATAAAGCACAATATTAAGCCATTATATAATTTTAAAGCGAATTAGAAGGGATAAATAAGCAGCCAGAAAAAACTATTTTTCGTATTTTTTGTTTGGAAACAATCTAATCAAGGGAAGTAGTTTCATTTTATTGCGATGGGATAGAAAAAGTCGATTTCCTGTGGAGTTAAGAAATCGACTTTTTTATTTATTTTGTTGGATGAAAGCAACCGTTAGCTTAATAGCAACGGATTATAACCGTCTATTTCTCCCAAAGCTCAATTAGACGACCTTCAGGATCTTTAATCCAAATAAACTTTCCGAACTCACTAATTTCTTCTTTCTTTTCAAGAGGTACACCAATATGTTCAAGATGCTGA
Organism: Bacillus sp. BB51/4; assembly: GCF_008368845.1. Classification (NCBI taxonomy): domain Bacteria; kingdom Bacillati; phylum Bacillota; class Bacilli; order Caryophanales; family Bacillaceae; genus Bacillus; species Bacillus sp. BB51/4. The sequence continues at coordinate 29,579 of NZ_QOSC01000036.1, read as the reverse complement.
ATAGTCTCATTTAAATTATGTACTTCAAAATTTAACATCACTTGCTGTTCTATTGGAAAATAATTATCATTTTCGGTAAAGAAAGAAAAAATAGTCTCATTTCCTAATTGGGGTTTAATCACAGTCCCATTCCAATCTTCGATTTCAATTTTCAACACTTCACTGTACCATTTTTTTATAACATCAAGATTGTTAGTTCTCCAAAATATTCCCCCGAACCCTTTTATCATTGTAGATAACTCCTGTCTTTTTTTAAATTTTTAAGCAATATATATTCAATATATCAAAACAGTAACAGTAAGGAAAATCAATAACGTATTAAAAGTGAAAAAATCCAATTACTAGTATTGTAGTATTTACCGCATTATGGAAATCGGTATCACTTTTCAAAGAACTTACAACCCAAGTAAAGGTATATAGTAATACTGACTCGTATGAGGTAATGAATGAAAAGGGAATAGAACAAATGCCAATGATAAAAGACCGCATATGAAATGAAAGCCATGTGCGGTCTTTTATATATAAGTATAGTATTACATAGTCTCGCTAATTTCACTTTCACTATGAGTGTTAGTAGAAATTCTTTTCTTAACTTTAAAGTGATAGTAAGTATAACAAAAAATGATAAACGGTACAGTGCAATAGATTCCAAGTCGTTGTTCTGGGATAAAAATAAGACTGATTAATATAATGCCATACAATCCAAAACCAAGAATTGGTACAAGTGGATAAAGTGGAGTTTTAAATTTTAAGTCTTCTAATTTTCCACCTTCTGCTAAATAATGTTTACGGAAAAAGAATTGAGAGACACAAATTGACATCCAAACAATGATTGTAATGACGCCAGAAATGGAAATTAACCATAAGTAAACTGTTTCAGCAGCTACGACGCTTGTTAACAGAGAAAAAGCAGAAATAGAAATTGTCAAAATTAAAGCGTTTAAAGGTATTCCTCGTGAAGATAATTTTTTTAAAAAAGCCGGAGCCATTTCATTTTTTGATAATGACCAAAGCATGCGAGTTGCAGCGTACAGTCCAGAGTTTGCGACAGAAAGAACAGCAGTAAGAATAACAAAATTCATAATATCAGCTGCATATGGAATACCAATATTATCAAATACAGCAACGAATGGGCTCTTTGTTAATCCTGCTTCTTTCCAAGGAATTAAAGCAACAAGAACAAAGATTGCTAAGACGAAGAAAAACATCGTGCGCCATATAATATTTCTAATAGAACGAGGTAAAGTTTTTGCTGGATCTTCACTTTCACCTGCTGCGATTCCGACAAGTTCTGTACCTTGGAAGGAATAATTGACTGTAACCATTGTTAATAGAATAGCTGCAAGTCCATTTGGGAATAAACCGCCATGATTTACGAAATTTGATAATAACGGGGCTGGTTCGTCGCCTTTTAAGTCAATAAAACCGAACATAGCGGCACCGCCAAGGATAATAAAAGCTATAATGGCAGATACTTTTATACTTGAAAACCAAAATTCTGTTTCTGCATAACTACGAGCAGATAATGCGTTAATCGTGAAGATTGTAACGCCAAATATTAAACACCAAACCCAAACAGGAATATCAGGAAACCAGCGCTGCATTGTAATGCCGGCAGTTGTAAATTCAAGGCCGGTTGTATTCGCCCAGCTTAGCCAATACAACCATCCGATTGTAAATCCAGTTGCAGGATTGATGAACTTAGTTGCATATTCCTGAAAAGAACCTGAAACAGGCATGGCTACAGCAAGTTCACCAAGACAAAGCATAACGAAATACATTAATAATCCACCGGCCATAAAGGCAAGTACGGATCCACCAGGTCCAGCTTGACTTATAATAAAACCAGATCCGTTAAATAACCCCGTTCCAATCACACCACCGAGTGCAATCATGAATAAGTGTCTACTTTTCATCGTACGTTTTAATTCATTGTTTGTATTACTTACTTGCGTCATTGTTTTCCTCACTTTCATAGTTGATAGAATGAAGTTTGATGTTTTTCCGTATTGTGGAATGTATTCCGTGATGTGAAATCTTGTTATAATTTTCAGATAATTAAAAAGAAAAGTCAATATTTTTTTGTTCGCGCTTACAAATTGTTATCAGTGGCATATTTTTATTTTTAGAAAATTGAATAAATAGATTGATTTCATTTTAAATTTTTGTTAAATTGATAGGTAATTGAGCGAACTAGCATATTACAAGTCAAGCTGAGGTGAGTTATTATGGTGCAGTCCATTGATAGAGCGATAAGTATTATAAAGTTGTTAAATTCTACTAATGAAAAAGAGTATTGGGCTATTTCTGATATAGCGGACAGAACACATCTCCCAGTTAGTACAGTACATAGATTACTTAACTCTTTAATCGAGCATGGGTTAGTTACGCAAATTTCAGAAACGAAACAGTACAAAATTGGGCCAATGTGGATGGAAATAGGATTACGTCAATTGGAGAAAGTAGACTACAGATCAGTTGCAAGAGAAGTGATGAAGCGGTTAGCCTCTGAAGTGGAAGAAAGTGTTTATTTGAACATTCCAAATGGAACACATTCTATTATCATTGAAAGAATGGATAGCCCTTTAAAAATTCGAGTTATTGATAACTTAGGGGAACAAATTCCACTTTCAATTGGTGCCGCAAATAAAACGATGCTTGCCAATATGAAAACGAATGAAATGGAACATATTGTAGAACATTTACTTTCTTCATTACCAGAACAAAAGCACATTCTTTTAGATCAAATAAAGCAAATAAAAACTGAAGGATATGCGGTAAGTTATGGTGAAAAAACAGAAGGGACAGCTTCAGTAGCTGCACCTATTATCGGATTTAATCATAAAGTAGTAGGAGCATTAAGTGTTGGGCTAATTAGTCATCGCATAAATGATGATCGACTATCTTTTCTTATTAGTAAGGTAAAACAAGCAGCTCATGAAATATCAATAAAAATCGGCAGTACATCAGAACTATAATTTTGATAACTGTCGTCATTTTTTATTCATATAATGGAATTCATTTTCATAATGCGGAAAAATAGGGGGATTTATATGTCAAAGTGGCAATCAAAAGAACAATTGATTCAATTATTAAGCAGTCTTGTTGAAATTCCTAGTATTACAGGTACAGAAGCTGAAGTGATATTGCCAGACTTTGTTGTGGAACAATTATCTGATTTACAGTACTTCAAAGAAAACCCGCATCATTTGCAAAAAAATCCGACGGGGGACGGACGATATTTTGTTACAGCCCTAGTGAAGAAAAGCGATAGTACAAAAAATACCGTAATTCTAGTTAGTCACTTTGATGTTGTAGATGTGCAAGATTACGGAGTTTGGAAAGAAGATGCATTTAGTCCTAAAAAGTTAACATCTATGTTTTATTCTCATAAAGATGAATTACCAGACCATGTACGTGAAGATATAGAACATGGAGATTGGCTGTTTGGTAGAGGAACAATGGATATGAAATGCGGCCTCACGTTACAAATGGCAATGATTGAGCAAGCTTGTGAAGGAAGATTTGATGGAAATGTTCTTTTATTGGCTGTACCAGATGAAGAAGTAAACTCTGTGGGAATGAGAGCTGCTGTTCCAAGACTACTAGAGTTAGCAAGAGAACATAACTTGGATTATAAAACGGTATTAAATTCAGAGCCTATGTTTTCACGACATCCTGGTGACCAAAATAAGTATATTTACACTGGTTCTATTGGTAAAGTGTTACCTGGATTCCTTTGCTACGGAAAAGAGACACATGTAGGTGAGCCATTTGCAGGTTTAAATGGGAGTTATATGGCTGCTTTATTAACGGCTGAATTAGAATTGAATACGGACCTTTGTGATGTTGTAGAAGGAGAAGCGAGTCCTCCCCCAACTAACTTACTTCAACGTGATTTAAAGGAGGATTATTCTGTACAAATTCCGCATCGTGCAGTCACATTATTCAATTTGTTTTTACTGGAAAAAACGATGACAGATGTCGTTTCAATGTTACGTCAAAAAGTAACGAAAGTAGCAGAGAAAATAGAAGAATCATACGAGAAGCAAGCATATCGTTTTTCTAAATATAATCCGTTTATACCGCCTAATATGAAAGTAAATGTATTAACGTATGAAGAGCTTATCGCTTATGCAATTGAACAACATGGGCAAGAGAAAATAGATGATATTCAATCTAGTATAATAAAAAATAGAGAAGATAAAGATGATCGTGCGGTAACAATTGATTTAGTAGATAAACTATCTATTTTATGTAAAGAAAAGGCGCCGATGATTGTACTTTTCTTTGCTCCACCATATTATCCAGCTGTAAGTTCACGCAACAATCCGTTAATTAAAGATGTAGTTGCAGAAATGGAAAAGTATGCTCACTACAATCATAACATTACATTTGAAAAACAAAACTATTTTGGGGGAATTTCAGATTTGAGCTATGTGGGCTTACAGAATCCACTAGATTCAATGAGTTCACTTGTAGACAATATGCCATTATGGGATAAAGGTTATTCGATTCCACTTCAGGATCTAGAAGAGTTTGACGTTCCGGTATTAAATATGGGGCCGGTAGGAAAAGATGCACATCAATGGACAGAACGTTTAGATGTAAATTACGCATTTGAAACGCTATTAGATATGTTACCGAAATGCATTGAAAAATTATTAGTTTCTAATAAAATTACACAATCATAGTAGGGAATAAGGAAGGGATAAAACTAAAATTTCAAAAGAAGATACAAATAAAATTATTGTAGTATAATCAAAAGAACGGACAAACTCAAGTATCTATGAGTTTGTCCGTTTATCATTTAGTGCAAGCGAGAGAGTATGTAATCCACCGTTTTCTAACTAAATTCAAAGCTAACGTGATCTCTTTTATAGTTTTACTTTTTCGTTTGCCCAGATAGTTCAACAGACTTTTGTGTACAGCGCTGCATTGCTGAAATAATTGCAGTTCGTAATCCTTTTTCCTCTAATGTTGCTACAGCTTCTATCGTTGTTCCGCCAGGAGAACAAACCATATCTTTCAATTCACCTGGATGTATGCCTGTTTCTAGTACCATTTTTGCAGAGCCTAACACAGCTTGAGCAGCGAATTTATATGCTTGATTGCGTGGCATACCATCAAGTACAGCGGCGTCTGCCATCGCTTCTATAATCATATATACGTATGCTGGTGAAGAACCGCTTACAGATGTTACAACGTTCATTAATTTTTCGCTTACGATCTCTGTTTGACCAAAGCTATTGAAAATGTTTAGCACATCTTCTAAATCTTTTTCTGTCACCATTTCATTAGGGCATAATGCAGACATTCCTTCTCCAACAAGAGCAGGGGTGTTAGGCATTACTCTTATAACCTTTAATTTTTTAGCAAAAGCTTCTTCAGTACTTTTAATGCTTTTCCCGGCAGCAATCGTTACGATGATAACATCGTTTTTGATTACTTCTTTTATTTCGTTAATGATTGATGTGTATAGGTCTGGTTTAATTGATAAAATTAAAATATCAGCATTTTTAGCTACTTCATTGTTGTCAGTAGTTGTAGTTAGCCCATATTTTTCACTAGCATTTTTTAAATTCGTAGTGTTTAAATCCGAACAAATAATATTATTTGCAGACACTATCTTTTTGTGTAGCATCCCACCAATCATAGCCATTCCCATATTTCCGCAACCGATAAATCCAATTTGTTTATCCATAATAACTCAATCTTGCTCCTTTTATAATAAATTATATCATTTTGAAATTGCTATCTTAAAATAACAATGACATCTTTAAGTAATATAAAGAAACATTCTAAGAGAATATATTCCTTTTTGCAACACCAAAAGATAAAAATCAATTATATTCGACATTATGTAAATATATACACTTTAATTTTAGGTTTTATGTTGATGAATATGAGTTAAACTTATATCGATTTGTATTTTCATTCAGTACGGTAATAATTTCATACAAGTAACTTACCGCTCTATTTATTTTTAAAAATACTTCTTGACACCAAATCAAATTATATCGCATAATATAAAAAATTAAACCGAAAATCGTTGAAGGGAAATAGTACATATGTCTTCTTGCGAAAGAGAGTGGAATTCACCGGCTGAAAGATTCCTCGTATAGAATATATCGAACCTATCCCTGAGTCTTAAATGAAAGTTTAGGCGTTCGCCTGCGTTATAGGCGCCAAGTGGATATCTATGTATATCAATTAAGGTGGTACCGCGGAACAATGACCGTTTCGTCCTTTTTATTTTATTAAGGGCGAAGCGGTCATTTTTATTTTGCTCTTTAATAGGCTAGATGCAGCATTGGTGAGAATAGAAGTCGCTGCAAGCCGAATGAATAAAAGTGTAATGTATAAAAAACTTTGATTTTAGACTTGGGGGATACAAAAGTGAAAAAACAACGAATTGTTGTAAAGATTGGGAGCAGTTCTCTAGCAGATAGTCACGGAGGCATTTCTAAAGAACAACTTTCAGATCATGTTGCCGCATTGGCTCGATTGAAAGAGGAAGGGCATGAAGTTTTGTTAATTACATCTGGGGCTGTCGCTGCAGGTTTTTCTGCTCTAGGATATCCTAGCAGACCTGTGACAATTAAAGGAAAACAGGCTGCTGCGGCTGTCGGACAAAGTTTGTTAATGCAGGCGTATACGGAGGAATTTCGTAAATATGGCATCGTTACTGCGCAACTATTACTGACGAGAAGTGATTTTTCTAGAAAAGAACAATATAGTAACGCTTACGCTACTTTAGGAGAGTTACTAAACCGTTCTGCTCTTCCAATCATTAATGAAAATGATTCCATCTCTTTAGAGGAGCTAACGTTCGGTGATAACGATATGCTGTCAGCTTTAGTAAGCGGACTTGTTTCGGCAGATATGCTTATGATTTTTACGGATGTGAACGGTTTATATGACAAAAATCCACAGAAAAATGCGGATGCGAAAAAATATTATTTCCTTCCTGAAGTTACGGAAGAGATTGCTTCTCTTGCAGGAGATGCTGGGTCCAAACTTGGGACTGGCGGTATGAAATCAAAAATTGATGCTGCGAAGACAGCACTTTCTCTTGGCGTGAGTGTATTTATCGGAACAGGACGTGGACAAGAGAAATTTGTAGATGTTTTGAAGGGCAAAGGTGATGGTACGTATGTCGGAAATGCCCCTCAAAAAGAGATGAAGATGAACAAGCAATGGATCGCGTTGCATTCGCTTGTTAGCGGACAAATTGAAGTAGACGCTGGAGCAGCTACTGCTATCATTCAGCATGGTAAGAGTCTTCTTCCTGCTGGCGTTACAAATGTTTCAGGATTTTTCCAAGTTGGCGATGTCGTAGAAGTAATGACGCAACAAGGGCGCGTAATTGGAAAAGGACAATGCACATATAGCGCAGAGGAATTAAGAGAGATAAAAGGTATGCAAAGTCAACATATTCAAGCAAGAGGCGAAAGGCATAATTATGAAGTCATTCATAGAGATTATTGGGTGTCACTTTAAGAATAGTGATGTTAAAAAGGAGGAAATGAAGATGAATGAAGTGTTGGCAAAGGGAAAAAAGGCGAAAGAAATTGCTAGAGAACTTGTACTAAAATCTACAAGTCAAAAAAACGAAGCACTTGCTGCTATTGCTGAAAGGCTAATAGTAGAAACAGCTTATATTGTAGAGGAAAACAAACGTGATATCGAAGAAGGTAAGGCAAAAGGATTTTCTGATTCACTCCTTGATCGACTTATGCTAACTGAACAACGAATTGTTGATATGGCAGAGGGAATTAAGCAGTTAATCGAATTACGTGATCCAGTTGGAGAACGTGTAAGCGAATGGGAGCGACCAAATGGACTATCTATTCAGGAGATGCGTGTACCACTTGGTGTTGTTGGGATGATTTATGAGGCAAGGCCAAATGTAACAGTAGATGCTGCTACAATTTGCTTGAAAACAGGAAACGCAGTTATATTACGTGGTAGTTCTTCTGCTATCAATTCTAACAAAGCCATCGTTTCCGTTATTCACCGAGCGCTTAAACAAACAAGCTTGCCAGAAGAAAGTGTACAGCTTATACAAGATACAACACGGGATAGCGCAAAGCAGTTGTTTACAATGAATGATTACTTAGACGTTCTTATTCCAAGAGGTGGCAAACAATTAATTGATACGGTAGTGAGAGAAGCGTCTGTTCCAGTACTTGAAACAGGTGCGGGAAATTGTCATATTTTCATTGATGAAACAGCGGATAAGCGAATGACAATTGATATTATTATAAATGCAAAAACGCAGCGTCCATCTGTATGTAATGCAATTGAAACGATTGTACTTCATGAGAAGTGGGCGCAGCAATTTGGTAGCGAGCTGTTTTCAACTTTGAAGGAAAAAGGCGTGGAGCTACGTGGTGATCAGAAAGCATTGGCAATCGATTCGTCAATTGTACTTGCTTCAGAAGAAGATTGGGAAACAGAATTTTTATCACTCACGTTGGCAGTGAAAGTAGTTTCTTCTATAGAAGAAGCGATTCATCACATAAATACGTATGGTTCTATGCATTCCGAAGCGATTATTTCAGAAAACGAGGAAAACGTCAGCAAATTCTTCACAGCTGTAGATGCGGCTGCACTGTATCATAATGCATCCACTCGTTTTACTGATGGATCTGAATTCGGATTCGGCGCTGAAATTGGCATCAGTACACAAAAGTTACACGTAAGGGGACCAATGGGACTACCTGCATTAACTTCTACTAAATACGTGATTCGTGGAAATGGACAAATTCGAAAATAATAATAAAAGACACTCAATTTGCTTGGGTGTCTTTTTATTTATTTACCATACAAATAGCCCAACAAGCATAGCGCTTAATAAGGAAACTGCCATTCCGCTAACGAGAAGCTTCCACACATTTTTACCGATTATGGCTGATTTTTCTCCGCCAAATAATGAATTGTAAGTTCCGTAAATCATACCTACTGTACTAAAGTTAGCAAAAGAAGCTAGAAATGTTGTTGCAACCGCAATCGTATGTGGTTGTAAAGACTTTAGGTTCGATTTTAAATCCATCATGGCAACAAATTCATTCGTTGTTATTTTAATCCCCATTAATTCAGCTACATACATCGCATCACTGCCCGATAAACCGAGTAAAAAAGCAAAGGGGCTAAAGATAATGGAGAAGATTTTTTGAATTGTTAAACCTGTGACGAAAAAGCCTAAAATTCCATTTAAACATGCAGTTAATGCCACATAACCAATTACCATAGCTAAAATAACGATAACCATATTCATCCCGACTAACATACTGTTTGAAATAGTAGAAAAGAAATCCTTTTTTTCATCTTTTGAAGGTGTATATACGACATCTTCTTCTTTCGTAACTTCTACAGGATTTAATACATTGGCTAAAATTAATGCGTTAATACAGTTTAAAGGGATAGCGCTGAAAATATATGTTGCTGGAACCATTGATAAATAGGCGCCAAGAATGGATCCGCTAACGCTACTCATACTCATAATTCCAAAAGTCAGCAAACGATTTTCTTTTAAAACGGATAACTGATCACGAACAACCGCAAGTGCTTCGGTGTTTCCTAAAAACATCATTTGAATCGAAAAGAAACTTTCTAACTTTGGTAAACGAGAAATCTTTGAAATAACTGCACCTACTTTATCAATAATCCAAGTTAAGATCCCAAAGTACGAAAGAATATCGAAAAAAGTGATAACGAAAATGATAGGAAGTAATGCACTAAAGAAGAAATCAATGTGTGGACTGTCCATAGCGGAAGGAAAGGCAAACCGAATACCTTCATTCGCACACGATAGTAGCCAACTGAAAAATGACGCGATTTTATTAATGATAATACTGCCGAGCTTCGTGCCTAACATAAACCATGTAATAAAGAGCTCCAATATGATTAGAATAACGATTGGTCTCCATTTTATTTGTTTTTTATTAGGCGAACATAGGAAAACGATTAATATTACAACGAAAATTCCTAACATATTTAATATAAAATGCATATCAACAACTCCTTGAGGCTTATTATTTGTATATAAAAAAGCTCCTATTCTTCTTAATTTAGAATGAATGTGTTTCAACTAAAATTTTATTAATTCTAAAAACATAGAAGATAAAATTCGATAAAAATAGAATTTGATATATAGTAAACAAGGAGGGGATAAAATGGAGGTCTATCACATAACGAGTAGAAAGAGGGAAACTTACCATGTTCAAGTCAAGTATTCAATACTTTTCGAATGTGCACTTGGCATTGCGGCAATTACTCATAAAAGGTTAATCGATACCCTTGAAAAGAGTCAAAATGAATGGGAAGAAATTAAGGAATCATTAACAGAAGAAATGAGAGAGCACTTACAGTTTGTAGAAGAACATAATACGTGGAAAGCGTTACTTCAGTTGTTGTATGAAGAAGACATGCAGGATGTATCGCAGTTTCATGCTAAAATCGATTCACTTTCAGAAGAAGATTTGAAGTATATATGTTTACCGTTTTTAGGGGAGAAATATGAGAAAAAAAGACGTTTAGCCGCAAGTAGAGATGTAACTGCAATACATGAACTAAAGGAATTAACACATGATCATCAGTTTTTCTCTACGTATATTCGTTTTATATGTGATGTTGATGTACAAGTGCTGAAATCCCATTTAATTGCTGTTATGACAGGATGGTACGACAGTGTTATTAAAAGAGAGGAAGAACAAATACTTTCTATATTAAAACGAGATTATGAAGCAAAGAATGAAATGAATAAAAAAATGAAACCAGAAGAGTTTGTCGAGTGGGCCACTGGTGGCGTGAACTATATGCCAGAGCCAAGTGTTCATCACGTACTTCTTATTCCGCAAATGACGTACAGACCGTGGAATATTGAGGCGGATATTGAAGATACGAAAGTATTTCATTACCCAGTTGCAAACGAAAGCATCCATCCTGAAGATCTATATGAACCGAATTATTTTTTAGTTCAAAAACATAAGGCACTTGGGGATGAAGCGAGGCTACGCATTGTAAAAATGTTGTTCGAACAAGAACGGACTTTGCAGGAAATTACAGAAAGACTGCAACTCGGTAAATCGACAGTACATCACCATTTGAAATTGTTACGTGCGGCGAAGTTAGTTGATATACATGAGGGGAAATATGTATTGAGAAAGAAAGCAGTACAGTCTTTAGCGAAAGAATTAGATATGTTTTTGAATAGATAATTAACAACGAGAATGTACATAAAGGGAGGAATATAAAAGAAAAGTTGGTGTGTGAAATTGAAAAATATATTGAAAAATCGTTCGTTCTTTTTTATGTGGATTGGTAGTGCAATCTCTGAATTAGGAGGGGCTTTCGGAACGTTGTGTAATTCAATTCTAGTATATGAGTTAACAGGATCGGAAATGGCTTTAAGTAGTATGTGGTTATTATATTTCATCCCATCACTCATATTGCAATTAATAAGTGGCCCATTTATTGATAAATGGAGCCGGAAGTGGATTATGATATTTTCACAATGGATACGAGCGTCTGTATTTTTATTACCTTTAGTGATGCTAGTTTTAGGTAGTATAGAAGTTTGGCACATTTATGTTGTTCAAATTGTAGTGGGGCTTATTACACCACTTTATACACCTGCAAGTCAAGCAATTACACCGAGCATTGTAAGGAAAGAACAACTTCAAGATGCAAATGCGTACATTGATGGAATGACTCGCCTTATGATGTTTCTTGCGCCAGTATTAGGCGGAGTAGTCATTCATTTGATTGGAACAAAACTTGCATTATTCTTCGTATGCATTTGTTTATTTGTTAGTGGTACTGTCTTACTTTATATAAAAGAAAATAGAACGTCACAATCCATTCGGAAAACGTGGCTAGAACAATTTCTTCACGGTTTTACATATTTTTTCACAAAACCAATCATCGTTTGGCTCGGTATATTTCTAACTTTTGTTCAATTTGGAGTAGGAGTAACAATGGTCACAAACCTTCCTTATATAAAAGATGAGCTATCAGCGGGATATGCGGAATTTGGTTATTTTATGGCCGGATTCCCACTTGGCTATGTAGTTGGATCTATACTAGTCGGAAAACTAACATATAAAAGCCGGCGCATACTTATGCTTGGAGGATTGTTTATAGGGGGACTCACATACATTTCACTAGGTTTTAACCACAGTATTGTAATAGCGGTAATAATTGAAATAGTTGCAGGTGTTTGTATTGCCTTTTTCAATGTTTATAATACGACGATATGCCAACAATCAGTTCCGAACAATATGATAGGACAAGTATTTTCGGTGCGATTATTTTTCATACGATCCGCTATGCCATTAGGTGTGTTAGTAGGGGGAATATTGAGTGAAATGTGGGGAGTAAGAGTACTATACTTTATTATCGGTTCAATTATATGTGTCACTTCTTTAATCGGAATCTTACTCCCATATTTCAAATTTTTAGATGGGGCAGTTGAAGAGAAAACAGCATAATTCGAAAAATCCAAACTTTATAATTGAAAATAATTATCATAATCAACTATAATAGAAGTATAGTAGTATTCGTATTACAATGAAGGAGTGGGATATATGTTTATCGAAACGAAAACATTTACAGTAAAAGAAGGTACATCAAATATAGTTGTAGAACGTTTTACTGGAGAAGGTATTATCGAAAAATTTGAAGGCTTTATTGATTTAAGTGTTCTTGTGAAAAAAGTAAGACGCGGCGACGAAGAAGTAGTCGTTATGATTCGCTGGGAATCTGAAGAAGCATGGAAAAACTGGGAAACAAGTGAAGAGCATTTAGCAGGTCATAGAGCAAGCCGTGGTAAACCAAAACCAGATCATATCATTAACGTGGATCATGCGGTTTATTATGTGAAATCATCAAAAGCGGCTTATCAGCAGTTGTAATATATATGTAAAGGTAGAGGGTATTTGTTTATTAATAAACAAATATCCTCTTTTTTGATTTATAGTAAAATATGGATGTGATATATGTTTATTTGTTTAATTGTAAATGGAGGTAAATGAAGTGAAAAGAATATTACTAATGACATCTTTAGCAACGACATTATTATCAGCGTGTAGTAATAATAATGTGAAAGAAGAAGTATTTAAGAATGAGGAAGAAAAACGTGAAAGCAGTGCAAAAATAGTAGAGCAGAAGGAGTATATCATTATTGATAAGAAACATAATGATATATTTCTAAAAGATGCTAGTTCAAATAAAGAAGATAGTGTGAAAGTAAGTTTAAATGATTTAAACTCAACAAAATGGAAGGCACCTGTAAGAAACGGTATCCCAGATATAGGTGATCATATCTCTTTGGAAAAAGAAGGGGGCAAATACACACCTACATTAGTAAAAGATCTTGTTGGTGAAATAAAGTATGATGGTACAATTAAATATAAAATTTTAGAAGCAACTAGTAAATCAGTTAAGTGGTTACCACTAAATAAAGAGAACGATGGAGGGGTTGTTCCGCCAGAGATGGTAAAAGTAGTGAATGCTTCGAAAATAAAAGCTGGAGATATTGTTACAATTCAAGATAAAACAAAAAGCAGTAAAGACGCAATTATATATGAACTGACAATCGTTGAATAAGTATGTAGAAGATTATAAGAAAAGTACAATATATTTAGGTGAGGAATAACTCCATAATAATATGTTTGGAGGTTACAAATGTTAGAAGCACAAATATCTATTAAACATGAACAACATAAAAAATTAGTGCAAACCATAGTAGCTGAAATCTTATCTATAAATAAGATAACTGGATGTATGCTTATCGGATCTGTCGCAAGAGGTGATGCATATCCTGATTCGGATTTAGACTTCTATGTTCTTTTAGAAGACGGGCAAAATAAGAAATTTCATTCTGAAACGAGAGAAGAAATTTTAGTTGAATATAAGTATGCAGACGTTAATCAAATACTAGAAAACTTCAAAAACAATCCGATGGAATTATACTCATTTTTAGAAGGGGAAATTTTATTTGATAAAAGCGGCGAGTTGAAAAAGTTAAAGGAAATAGCTACATATGAATTTGAAAACTATCGTGTTTCTAGCGACAAAGTGAAAGGTATTTCTCATTGGTTGCGTAGTTCGCTCATTAAAATTCAGTCTGCTTTGAAAGCACATGATGAGTTAAAAGCTTCATACATTGTTCATACGTCAACTTGGACATTGTTAGAAGGGATATGGGCTATTAATAACAAGCCTACACCGCCAGCGGGATCTGTTTTAAGGTATATACAAGTGTTGCCTAATAAACCAATTCATTTGGAGGCATTACTTCATAAACTATTTTTAGGGGATACGAAAGAACGTATTGAATCGGCAATCATGTTAATGGAGTGGGTGTTATATAAATGATTTTGTCTAATTCTGTTAATATATCGATATTTTCTGTCGGGTTATCGGTATATCGAAAAGCATTGATGTAAATTTTATACATCGTATAAGTACAAAATAAAAGAGAGTAATCTAGTCTGATTTTCAACTAGATTACGCTCTCTTTAATCCAAGCGAATTTCAAATTCAAGCACAGCTTGATCTTTCCTAAACGGTATATTGAGTTCTTTGAATCGTAAGCTTATTCCAGACAAATTATCAGGAAGAGCAGGAGATACAACGAAATGATGACTCAAATGTCCATCAGTGCCGCCGCCACCTTCTGGCCAGCAGTCATATGTATCATCTATTGATAATTGGAAGAAACTATGAGGCTTAACTTCATTAAAAGCTTCATTCGTGGAATCCCAATCGCTATATAAATAAACTACACTAGCATTTGCGTATTGCCGAATAAAAGTTACGGTATACATAATACCTTTATGTTCATACGTTTTAAAAACAGGTATATGTTTTTTGAATGTAGTTGGTTCTACGCGAGGTTTAAATTCACCTTCGTCCATCATAGAAGAGAACAGTGAATTTAGATAGTCTGGATAAAATCCGTATTGCTTTGCCCATTTATAAATGGCTTCATCATGTGGAAAACCTGGATCACCACCTGAAAGTTCTTTTCGTTCTTTTAATAGGGCACAAATTTTTTCATCGATAGTATATAACCTGTCATCGTAATAATCACTAGGCCGTTCAAAACCCATTCGTTTCATAATCATTCCTCCTTTTCTTTATTTTAACAAAAAAGAAAGTGCGATACATTTTTAAATGTAAATTTAAACTCATTCATAAATCAAATATTGTAGACTTAAAATGAAGTTTGATAACAAGGTCTATTTAGCAGAGGAATTGCTTATGCATAAAATAATATTAATGTATGAATCAAGCAGGTTTCCCATATGATAAAGTACGAAACTATTATAAGTAGTACAGTGAAATCAATAGGAGGTTACCGGTATGACAGCTGTTTTTAAAGATATGGCGTTTCAGTTAAAAACGGAACGACTCGATCTGAATATGTGGGAGGAATCTGATGCAGTCTGGCTGAGACAATTAATTGGTGAACGTGGTGTGGACATGCCTACCATTGAATCTGTTCGTAGCTCTCTTATCGAAATGCGCAAGAAAGCAACTGAAAATGGTATTTCTCTTCTTACTATACGTAGGCGAGAAGAAGGGGATTTCATCGGATACTGTGGCTTAATTATTGGTCGTGCCACGCTTGAAGAGCCGGAGATTGCATATGAGTTGTTCCAAAGAGTTCATCGTAATGGTTATGCGACAGAGGCAGCATCAGCAGTGCTTGAGGCCGCGATCGCTACGGGGCGCCAAAGACTTTGGTCAACTGTAGGCGCTTGGAATACAGCGTCTTTCCGGGTATTAGAAAAGATAGGGTTTCATCGGCATCACAGTACATGGGGGGAGCGCGGTGAGATTGTTTGGAACGTACGCGATCTGTAGAAATCTGACTAAATCCGGAACAAAAAAATGTAAAAGAAAACCTCTATGTTAGGTTACTTAGTAATCTAACATAGAGGTTTTTCTTTATTGTAAATATTAATTTTGTATATATTTAAGAGTAATAGTCTGTCGTTTATTTTAATTTTTTACATCGTCGAATAATTGGAGTGCCTCTTTCACATTCAATCCATTCTTCACAATGCCATGAATCGCTTGAATCATCGCAGCAGGATGTTCAGATTGCCATATGTTTCGGCCCATATCTACGCCGATTGCGCCTTCTTGCAGTGCATTGTACGTAATGTTTAATGCGTCTTCAATTGAATCCAGTTTTGGTCCACCAGCAATTACGACTGGGGCAGGGCATGTGCTTGTAATTTTTTCGAACCCTTCGCAGTAATACGTTTTAATAATGTCAGCACCCATTTCAACGCATACGCGGGAAGCAAGTGCTAGAAAGCGAGCTTCACGTTTTTGTAGTTCTTTGGCAACTGCGGTAATGCCGAGTACTGGCAGGCCATAATCGTGAGCTTCTGAAACTACATTTGCGAGATTCGAAACTGTTTGTGTTTCATAGTCTGATCCGACGAAAACAGAAACACCTACGCCAATTGCGTTTTGTTTTACTGCTTCTTTTACAGGCGTAACAATTGTCTCATTCGCTAAGTCTTTACCGACGACAGTAGCCCCGCCAGATACACGCATAACCATCGGTGTGCTGCAGTTTTCAGGAATGCAGGAGCTAAGTACACCACGCGTTAAAAAGAGCGAATCCGTATAAGGAAGTAAGTTTTTAACTGTTTCAAGTGGCTGTTCAAGCCCATGAATTGGTCCTAAAAAGTAGCCGTGATCTATCGCTAACATAACCGCTCTGCCATCAGGTAAAATTGTATTTAATCGATTTTTAAATCCCCAAGTCATTCGAAATCACTCCTTCGTTAATGTTGGATTTTCCGTTTGTACCGTATCTTTACTTGGTAAATGTGGTGACTTAATAAAAACTGCTTTAAAAGGTTTGTCAGAATGGTTAATAAGATAGTGAGATTCATGAGGACGAACTTGCAGGACATCACCTTGTTTAATTGGAACTCTTTCGTTATTCACATAGAAATCTATTTCACCTTCTAATGCATAAAAGACCTCTTCGCACGTCGTATGATAATGGTTTTGAAACTCCTGCCCAGGCTGAATGACAACAAGGCCAAGATCAATATTTGGACCTTGTATTAAATATTTGGGCCCGTTATCACCGAATCGATAGGAGAAGTCATTTTCATTCGCTTTTAACATACAGTTCACTCCTTTATGTAATGTGTTACAGTGCACCAGGCGCAATCCACATATGTGAGGTGAGCCCTTTATCAGCTAAAGCGAGCTGACTGTCATATACAGTTTTCCATGTTTCATAGAACTCTTTATATAGTTCGTGATTTTCAGTAACTGGTTCGAATGTTTGCTCCCACTGTACAAACTCTTCGGCAGTTTCTTCCATAGATGAATATATGCCAGCGCCAAATCCAGCAGCAATCGCAGTTCCTAAAGCAGCTGCTTCTTTCACAACAGGTACTTTTACAGGAATACCAAGGACGTCCGATAAAATTTGTGGCCATAGTTTTCCTTTAGCAGCACCGCCAGCAAAAATGACTTCAGAAGGGAATGTCCCTGTGAGATTTTCTATTAATTTTAAGTTGCCAAGTGTAACAAAGGCAGCATTTTCTTCAATAGCACGGAACAGTTCTTTTTTTCCGCATTTGTCAGCATCTAAACTTAAATTTAAAAAAGAAGGTGCGGCATGACGCCAAGAAATGTAGTTCATAACATTTGAAAAGGTAGGGATAATGCCATGTGAACCAACAGGTACGTCTTTCGCTTGTTCTTCTAATAATGCATAAGCATCTACACCGAGTTTGTCAGCAAGTTTCTTTTCCTCATGGCAAAAAGCGTCTCGAAACCAGCGCATAACAAGGCCTGGGAAAAAGGCAATCGTTTCATATTGCCAAAGGTTAGGTACGACGTGACAATTTACCCGAATGGAAGCATGTGGATCTGTTTTTGGTTCTGTAACATTGACTTCTTGTTGCCAAAAACTACCTCCGCATATTAACGTTTGATTAGGTTTCACGACTCCTGTTCCAAGTGAGGCCATTTGTGCATCTCCGCCCCCGGCGACGACAGGAATTCCTTCACATAATCCAGTTAATGTTGCACACTCTTTTGTGACGTTGCCAATTACTGTACCAGCTTCATTTACTGTTGGTGAAAATGGCAAAGTTAGACCGCACTCGATAGCGACATCGTTATCCCATACTCTATTTTGTAGGTCAAAAATACCGGATGTACATCCGTTTGAAGGGTCGATTTGTAGTACGCCGCTTAGTTTATATAATATCCAATCGTTTAACATCGTAAAAGAATGAATATTACTATAGACGTCTGGTTCATGTTTTTTAATCCAAAGTAGTCGAGGTAAAGCACCTAATGAAAAAGTTTGACCAGATCTAGTATATAAACCTTCTTCAAGATGTGATCGTATTTCTTTTAGCTCACTAACTTCAGCGGATGCACGTCCATCAACATTTGCGCAAGCCCATATTTCTTGCCCACCTTTATCATATAAAACAAAACCTTCTCGCATACTAGTAGCGCTAATAGCTAGAATAGAAGAGGGCGTGACATTACTTCTTTGTAAAACTTCTTTCGTGCACTGTTGTACTAGCTTCCAGTTTTCTATTACATCAAAATTCATAGAACCCGGGTAACGAGGATTCGTGTTATGAACCCATTCTTTTTGACTGACCGCAATTTGATTACCTAATAAATCAAAAAGAACAGCTCGAATGCTTCCTGTACCAGCATCAAAAGCTAATAAATGAGACATTAACAATCACCATCCTTTCGTAATAAGGAGAGGGCCGTTTCCTCATCGGTAATTAATGTATGAATGAACTTTCCTTTTAAGGCACCATAAATTGCATCTATCTTTTCTATACCTCCAGCAACACCAACGACATGTTTCATTTTGCGCAGAATCGAGAGCGGCGTACCAATTAGTCGATTATGATGTGGGAGCTTTAATAAATCACCATTCGTATTATAAAACTGCCCTAAAATATCGCCAGCACCGTTTTGACTACGAATATATGTCATCTCACGTAGTGTTAATTTTTCTTCTTTTACAATAGTTGCGTCTTGGGATAGCCCGCCAATACCAACAACTGCTGTATGAGCAAGTGAAGCGACATGAAGCATATCTTTTACACTCGGTTCTGATAGAATACTTTGTGCCATTTCGGTTGTAGATGCTAGAAACGGCGTAGGGATAATGTGAAAATCGCCTTGCATGTAGTGAAAATAGTTTTGTTTTCTCGGGAGATAGTGATTTACTCCGCCTGTTAGCGTTACAATTGAAAGGTTGATAGAAGTTTCAAAATGAATGTTTTCTAGCATTTTGCTAATTGTTTCTCCCCAGCCAATACCGAGTAAATCGCCTTGCTGGAGATGAGTTTCTAAATATTGTGCAGCAGCTTTTCCGAGAGAAGCGTGATAATTGTTTACTGGGGTAGGGATAATAAAAGCATCTTTTAAGTGGAATTTTTTCATTAGGTCACGCTCAATACTTAAACAGTGCAAACCAGTCCCTTTTACGTGAAATGTAACGATACCTTCACTCCGCGCCTTATCTAATAATCGGACAACTTTATTTCTTGAAATGTGAAGAAGTGAAGCAATTTCCTGTTGTGTTAATTGGTCTTTATAATAATACCAAGCTACTTTCGTTAATAAATTCTCTTCAAAGTTCAGCTGTGTCATACGCGTCATCCCTTTCAACAATTGACCACTGCTTAAACATATGTGCCATATATTTTGTTTATTCCAGTTGAAACGATTAATTGTCTGATGAAAAAAGTGTTCTAGATATGAAAAAAGAAATATACAATGCTACAAAACAAGTAGAACAAATAATCATTTTCTCAAAAAATGTTCTGGATGAAGGCAGGTGACATCATGTGGAGAACGTACCTTTATTACATGTAAAGAGAATGAGTAAGGCGTTTTCAAATCAACATGTGTTAAAAGAGGTGAACTTACAAGTAGAGCGTGGCGATATATACGCTTTAGTTGGAGGAAATGGTGCTGGAAAATCAACATTAATGAAAATATTAACGGGGTTATATTCGTATGATAGTGGAGAAATGTATGTAAAAGGAATGAGGAGACAGTTTGTAAATCCGGAAAAAGCACACCGAGAAGGGATTTACTTAATACCACAAGAACCACTCATTTTTCCGCATATGACCATTGAAGAAAATATATGTATCGGACTAAAAGGGAAGAAAAAGGAATTAAAAGTAAAGATTCAGCAATTGATTGACAGTTTAAGATGGGATATTGACCTTAAAGAATTAGGAGGATCACTATCCATTGCGCAGCAACAGTTAGTAGAAATCGTTAGAGGATTAATACGGGAAGCCGAGATTCTTATTTTAGATGAGCCAACATCGACATTAACAACTCACGAAATAAAGAGTCTTTTTGTGCTGATGAAAAGCTTACAAGAAAAAGGAATTGGAATGATATATATTACGCATCGCTTTCCAGAAATCTTTGAAATTGCCAACAAAGTAGCGATATTACGTGATGGAATGATTGTAAGCCAAGGTGATGTATGTGACTATACATATGACATGCTAATGGAGGGGTTATTGCCGAAAGGGTATAAACAAGAAGAGAAAAGAGAAATAGTGCAAGAGACAAAAGAAACGAAAAAAATATTAGAAGTAATTGATATAACGAGTCACGCATTCGAAAATATATCATTTACTGTACATGCTGGAGAGATTGTAGGAATTGCTGGCATTGTTGGATCAGGCAGAACGGAATTAGCAGAAGCCATATTTGGATTGAAGTCTATAAAATTAGGTTCTATTTTATTAGAAGGAAAATCAATTGATTCATGCTCTTTGCATAAAAGACTTAGCGAGGGATTAGTTTATGTGCCAGAGGATAGAGCAAGAAATGGTATTTTCTCAATTGCATCGGTTAAAGAAAATATGACTGCAGCAAGTTTACATCAGAATAGTCGATTTTTCATTAACCAAGAAAAAGAAAGCGCTTTATTGAAGGCGTATATAGAACAGTTTCGAATTGTTGTACGAAGCATGGATGAAGTTCTAGCATCTTTATCGGGAGGTAATCAGCAAAAAGTCGTGCTTGCAAAATATCTTGCGTGTAATCCAAAAATTATTATTCTTGATGAACCGACTCGCGGAATTGATGCGAAAGCAAGGATTGAAGTATATGAGACGATAGAAAAAATGAAAAGAGAAGGACTCGCAATATTATTAATCTCTTCCGATGTTGAAGAAATCGTTCAATTAGTAAATCGTGTATATGTAATGCGAAATGGACAATTTGTTTCTCATTTAGAGAAACAAAATATGACTGTAGATGAAGTTACACGTCTTGCATACGGAGGTGTAACGGAATGAAACGTATGTATAAAATGCACGAAACATCTATCATACTATTATTACTCATTTACATTGCCATTGTCGGAATGATAAATCCAAGTTTCGTTCAGCTTAACTCGTTATCTTTAATGATGAAATCAAGCGTTATTTTAGTTGTCCTAGCAATTGGCCAATCGTTCGTCTTATTTACGAAAAATATAGACGTATCAGTCGGTTCAATTATGGGATTAAGCGCAGCTGTTTGCGGGATGTTGTTAACGGATGGATATCATGCATTTTTGTCCATACTTGCTGCTATTTTACTTGGCGCTATTCTCGGTTTTATAAATGGGATTGGCGTTGCGAAGTTTCGGGTACCAGCTATTATTATGACATTAGGTATGTTAGGGATCATTAGAGGTGCGATGTTAATTTTCACAGGCGGAAAGTGGATTGAAGACGTACCAAACAATTTTAAGAAACTGTCATCGATCGTCATACTTGGTTTGCCGATAATTGTATGGGTTGTTCTTATTATTTTACTACTACTATACTTCTTTTTAAGGAAAGTGCCATTCGGAAGATACTTTTATGCGGTAGGTGATAATGAAGATGGCGCGAGACTCATTGGTATACCTGTTAATAAAGTGAAGATATATGCGTTTATTATATCTGGCATAAGCGCTGCGCTCGCTGGTTGCATATTTGTCATGAATATCGGATTCGTTCCAAATCAAACAGGCACCGGGATAGAACTACAGGTTATCGCAGCTGCTGTACTAGGGGGAATTCATTTAAAAGGAGGAACGGGTTCTATAGTTGGAGCTGCATTAGGAGCAGTATTTTTAGAGGCGATTAGTAGTTCACTTGTCTTTTTAAAAATACCTGCGTTTTGGAATAATGCTATTTCAGGGTTTTTATTATTAGTAATCGTTATATTAGATAGTGTTATGAAAAAGTGGAAGGCGGAAAGGAGGATGAATCTATGAAGTATTTGTACAGATGGGAAGGTGTTCTAATTGTATTACTTTTTATAGAATTCATTCTCTTTAGTTTTATAAGTAGTGATTTCTTAAATATTAGTAATCTCCTTTTTAGTACAAATGATTTTCTATTTATAGCAATCGCAGCGATACCAATGACTTTCGTTATTGTAACAGGAGGAATTGACGTTTCTGTAGGATCTATTATGGGGTTAACTTCGATTATAATTGGTGTACTTTGGATGAATGGAATACCTATTTTGCTAGCTGTCATATTAACTCTTATAATTAGTTGTTTAGCAGGAGCTTTAAACGGAATCATTATAAAAATGACAGATGTAGAGCCACTTGTCGTTACACTCGGAACGATGTTTTTATACGGCGGAATTGCACTCGTCATTTCAGGAGGGGCAGGTGCTTCTGGATATGAAGGGATAAGTGGTTTGCCTGACGCATTTGTACAACTGGCAAACGGTAGTTTTATAGGGATACCGAATTTATTATGGTTATTGATTATATTAACGATTTTATGCACTGTATTGTTTCAACGTACTATTTATGGGCGCCACGTCAAATTAACAGGTGCGAACGAAAATGCAGCAAAATACACTGGGATCAAAACGAAAAAAGTAGTCATCATCGCTTACATACTTTCCGGGTTAGGAGGTGGATTAGGGGGCGCTTTCTTAACTGCATATTTCGGTTCCGCCCGTGCTGATATGGGAAGTGAAACGATTTTACCAATCATTACAGCAGTCGTATTAGGCGGGACACTTATTACAGGGGGAAAAGGAAGTATTATCGGTACTGTACTGGCGAGTATTTTTATTGGGCTCATGCAGTATGGCTTGCAAATGACGGGTTTAACAAATGAACAATCTAACGTAGTTATTGGTATTATTCTTATTCTTTCAGTTATTATGAGACATTTCAAATTACATCAATTCACACCGTGGAAAAGAAAGAACTTGCATAAGGGGGAAATGTCATGAAGAGAAAACTGGGGATTGTATTCATTGTATGCATTTGTTTAATCGGTTTAATCGCTTGCTCTAGTCAAACGGCAGATAAGAAAAGGGCAGATGATGTGAAATTTGCATTCATTCCGAAATTAACTGGAGTTGGCTTCTTTACATCGGGCGGTGAAGGAGCAAAAGAGATGGGAGATAAACTAGGTGTACAAGTGAAGTATGATGGACCGTCTGAAGCAAGTGTATCAGGGCAAGTGAAATATATAAACAACTTTATTAATCAAAACTATGATGCACTTATGGTCTCTTCTACGTCAGTAGATGGTTTATCACAATCATTACAACGAGCTAAGAAAAAAGGAATGACTGTTTTAACGTGGGATTCTGATGTGAATCCGAAAGACCGTTCATTTTATATAAGCCAAGGAACACCAGATCAACTTGCTAACTTATTAATTGAAATGACTTCCAAACAAATTGGAGATAAAGGAAAAGTAGCATTCTTTTATTCTAGCCCAACAGTAACAGATCAAAACCAATGGGTAACGAAAGCGAAAGAAATTATTAAAAAGAAATATCCGAACTGGGAAATTGTAACGACGCAGTACGGCGAAAATAATGCGCAAAAATCGTTATCTGTAGGAGAGAACATTTTAAAAACATATCCAGATATTAATGCAGTCATTTGTCCAGATGCAACGGCACTTCCGGCGATGGCACAAGCAGCGGAAAACTTAAAAATGGATAAAAAAGTCGTTGTAACAGGGTTTTCTACACCGAATGTTATGCGTGATTATGTAAAACGAGGAACAGTACAGCAATTCGGATTATGGGATGTAAAACAACAAGGTGCACTCGCAACGTATGTAGCAAATGAAATAGTAGTAAAAGGGAAGAAGTTAAAAGTAGGGGATAGCTTTGAAGTAGAAGGAATCGGAAAAGTGAAAGTAGAGCCAAACTCTATTCAAGGATATGATTATGAGGCAGAAGGAAACGGAATTATCGTACTACCAGAACGAGTTGTATTTACAAAGGATAATATTGATAAATATAATTTCTAGTAACGAAAAAACGTCCGAATATATCGGACGTTTTCATTTCTTCATTAATTATGAACCGTTTCTTTTTCATTTAATCCAAGGGTACGACCTGTAGAAGTATGAAGGTCTTGGAATAATCTTGGATTTTCTGTTAATGAAATGCCGTAAGAAGGAATCATTTCTTTTATTTTTCCTTCCCATTCTACCATGCGGCTTGGGAAGCATTTTTCTAATACTTCAAGCATGACGTGAACGGCAGTAGAGGCACCTGGTGAGGCACCTAGTAATGCAGCGATTGAGCCGTCAGCTGCACTGACAACTTCTGTGCCGAATTGAAGTGTACCTTTACCGCCAGCATCAGTGTCTTTAATTACTTGCACACGTTGCCCAGCAACTACAATATCCCAATCTTCACTTTTCGCGTTCGGAATGAATTCGCGTAATTCTTCCATACGTTTTTCGTGAGATAACATAACTTGCTGAATTAAGTATTTTGTTAATCCCATTTCTTTTACACCAGCAGCTAACATCGTTAAGACGTTATTTGGTTTTACAGAACCAATTAAGTCAAGGTTTGAGCCAGTTTTTAAGAACTTAGGAGAGAACCCTGCGAACGGTCCAAATAGTAAAGCTTTTTTATTGTCTATATATCTCGTATCAAGGTGAGGTACAGACATTGGCGGAGCGCCAACTTTAGCTTTACCATATACTTTCGCATGATGTTGCTCGACAACTTTCTGGTTTTTACATACCATAAATAGTCCACTTACAGGGAATCCACCGATATGTTTTGATTCAGGGATACCAGTCTTTTGTAGTAGAGGTAGACTACCGCCACCGCCACCGATAAAGACGAATTTTGCAGTGTGATGCTCAATTTTACCACTATTCATATCGTGTACTTTTACTTCCCACAAACCATTCTTTGTGCGTTTAATATTTTCGACACTATGTTTGTAGTTTAGCTCGACATTTTTCGTTTGTAAGTAATCAAACAACATACGTGTTAATGCACCGAAGTTAACATCTGTTCCAGAATCAATCTTCGTTGCAGCCATTGGTTCGTTAGGTGTACGTCCTTCCATAATGAGTGGAAGCCATTTTTTTAATGTTTCAGGAGCATCGGAAAATTCCATACCTTGAAATAGTGGATTTTTTGAAAGCGCTTCAAAACGGTTTTTTAGAAACTCAACATTTTTTTCACCTTGTACTAAACTCATATGAGGTAGAGGCATAATGAAATCTTGTGGATTACGAATTAATTTACTTTTTACAAGATATGCCCAAAATTGTCTTGAAAGCTGGAATTGCTCATTCACTTTTACAGCCTTACTAATATCTATAGATCCGTCAGATTTTTCGGAAGTATAGTTCAGTTCGCATAGCGCAGAATGCCCTGTACCTGCATTATTCCATTCATTAGAGCTTTCTTCCCCGGCACTTGCGAGTTTTTCAAAAACTTTAATTTCCCATTCAGGTGCTAATTCTTTTAGTAATGAGCCTAACGTTGCACTCATAATTCCTGCACCAATTAAGATAACGTCTGTTTTTTGCTGCATGTTGCTCATGATAATCTCTCCATCCCCTATATTGGCAAAAAAGAGTAGGTGTTTTCTATGTCTAAGCCGTAAAAGAGAAACACCGCCTAGGCCCCACCTAGGTATTTACCTTTTTTGTCTCAATTGTATAACCATCTCATACTCTATTATAATAATTAATAGACTAAAATATCTAGTGTTATCTGATAATTTTAAACTATTTAACGTTTTATTCGCCAAAAATCTTATTTAACAAGCTCTTTTAAGGTGATAAATAGAAAAAAATTACAGTTTGAAATTATCTCGAAAAAGCTTACGTATCCTTAAGTGACTAAATTGAGTACCTTTTTATGGAAGTATTCTTTCTGTAATGGTAAGATTATTCTGAAAAAAAGGAGGAACTCTAATGCGTACAAAAGAGCAAATTTCAAACTTATTTCGAAACTTTTCAATAAAGGAATGTAAAGGGTCAAGTGATTTATATGAATATTTATCGATGAAAATTGCTGAAGATGAGGAAGTACTTACACTATCGTCCTATGCTCAGGTAGGTCAACCAGTCCCAAACTTACTATTAGGTGCAGTACATTATTTATTGTTAGCAGGGAAAGAACATCATTTAAAAACGTATTATAGTAGTTTAGTTGAAAATGCCGATACAAATTTAGATAAAGCTTTTGATCACTTTAAAGATTTCTGTAAAGAGTACCGAGAAGAAATCATTACTTTGTTACAAACGAAACTCGTTCAAACGAATGAAGTAAGAAGGTGCGCATATTTATACCCAAGTTTCTGCTACATATTTAACAAAGTGAAGAAGCCGTTAGCGTTAATTGAAATTGGGACAAGTTCTGGGTTGCAACTGTTCTGGGACCAATATAGTTATTCGTACGGGACGGATGAAATGTACGGAAATATAAATTCAAATGTGCATGTAACTTCTGAAATAACAGGGGAGAATGTGCCGCATTTTCTAAAAGAAAGCCCATCTGTCGTAGAAAGAATCGGACTGGACTTACATGTGAATGATTTACATAATGAGGAAGATTATTTATGGTTACGTGCTTTAATTTGGCCAGAACATAAAGAAAGGCTTGAGATGTTTGATCAAGCTGCATCTTTAGTGAAAAATGAATCTGTCCAATTAATAGAAGGAGACGGTGTAGAGCTATTATCATCTATTATTGAACAAATAAGTGAAGAAGCTGTTATTTGTATTTTCCATACACACGTCGCAAATCAAATACCAGAACAAGTAAAACATAAGTTAGAAAAACAAATACAAGAAATTGGCGCAAAACGTGATGTATTCCACCTTTATAACAACATGTGGGATCGTGACCTTCATATTGATTATTATATTAACGGAAACGAATATCGTGAAACGGTTGGAGAAACAGAAGGGCATGGGAAATGGTTTAGCTGGAAGATTGGAAATGAGACGCTTATTTAGATTAATAGGGGCGCCCTCACTTGTAAAAGATGAGGAAATAGGTTTAAGCATTGACTAAACGGCTAAGGAATAAATTTATTATTCCTATACAAAAAATGCTTCGGAGAAATCCTAAGCATTTTTTGTATTACATTCAAATCCCATAATGAATCATATACTTTATAACAGCTGAATAGTTGATGATTTTCATGGCGCCATTACTTCTTTATTGGATACGAGCTGGAAAGATAAATTAAAATCTGTTTCTTCAAATTTAGCTTTTGTATAATACTCCTCCAAACTAATGTTCATTTGTTCTTCAGAAAAAAGATAAATTAAATCGTAATTTCAATTTGATTACCTTCAGGATCGCTTATCACACTTTCGTAATAGCCATCTCCAGTGAAACGTGGTCCATTTAATAAAGGATAACCATCATTTTTTAATGTTGTAGTTAATTCATTTACGCGTTCTTCACTACCGACAGAGAAAGCCATATGAGCATAGCCAGTTATGTTAAGGTTAGGCTCGTTTTCTATACCTTTTTTACGCATAATTTCAAGTCTTGCTCCAGATTCGAACGTAATAAAATAAGATTCAAATTGTTTCAATTCATTATGATATAAAGAGTTCGATTTACCATTAAAGTACTTCGTATAGAAAGAACGCATTAATTCTAAATCATTTACCCAAATTGCAATATGATCTATTTTCATAGTTTTTACCAATCCTAACTTAACTAATTAGGCTTTCACTTTATAAAAATTGTTTTTGCATTGCAAGAATTTTGATTGGGTGTTGAAGGTGGTATTAATTTTTGGTTATTTATGAGCATACAATGTGTAATTAAGTAAAGGAGCAACATAGTAATTAAAGAAAAAGGTGAATGTAGCATATGAATCAATTTGAGCAAATGATGTACGTTGGTGTCATCATGTCTACTGTACTATCCGTAATGATTTTAGGGTCCTTATATTATAATCCTCGACTATCGTTAACTGATTATCCGAAAGATATTCAAAAAGTAGTTTTTCCAAAATCGATTCATGAAAAAAAGCAAACCATTTACTTTAATATTGTATATAATGCTATTCTTTTCGGTTGTCCTTTCGTTTCTACATATATATTACATAAACATGAAAAATTAATGTATATGGATGCTTATTTACACACTTTTGGTATTTTAATGATTTTCAATTTAGTAGATTTACTTATAATTGATTGGCTAATTTTTTGCTGGATTACTCCAAGGTTTGTTGTGATTCCTAGTACGGAAGGAATGAAGGGATATAAAGATTATAAGTTTCATTTAAGAGGGGCTATAGTCGCTACTCAATTTTTAGCAATCGTAAGTTTATTTTTGGCGGGAATTGCAACGACTATTTAGTGTGAAGAAGGGCATGAAGCTTTTATAAAAGATAAGGAGATTTATAATATATAGAATTAGAAATAAGAATTTGTTAGTATTGAAGTGATGAGTTTTAATAACAGTATATTAAGCGGTATTAATATACTGTTGCAAATGTTTTGATATTATGTAAAATTATACAATTTTACAGAGACATTTAATAAAATTCAAAAAAATATAATGGAGGCTAATATGAAAAAAGTAATTGGCGCAGCAACAGCAAC
The DNA here is from genome assembly GCF_008368845.1 of Bacillus sp. BB51/4. Taxonomy (NCBI): domain Bacteria; kingdom Bacillati; phylum Bacillota; class Bacilli; order Caryophanales; family Bacillaceae; genus Bacillus; species Bacillus sp. BB51/4. The sequence goes on along the minus strand of NZ_QOSC01000036.1, from coordinate 654 downwards.
TATTTTTGGATTGGGGGCGTTTACCACAACCGCTACCGCAGAAACAATCGTAACAGCAGATGTACTTAACGTACGTGAAAAACCGACTACAGAATCAAAAGTTGTCGAAAAAGTAAAGAATGGGCAAGAGTTAAAAGTCATTAATACCGAAGATGGCTGGTCAAAAATTGAGTTAAATGGTAAGGAAGTATTTGTAAGTTCGGAGTTTACTAAAGATGTGTATCATGTAACGGCAAATTTGTTAAATGTACGTACTGAAGCAAACACAGATTCAGAAATTCTTGGCAGACTAAAAAAAGATGATGTAATTGAATCAACGCATCAAGTAAAAGACGGATGGCTGCAATTTGAGTATAAAGGAAAAACAGCTTATGCAAATGTTTCTTTCCTATCAAGTACAGCACCAACTGAAAAGAAAACTGAAGAGAAAGCAAAGCAAGTAGCGAAAGTACAAAAATCAGTTAAAGAAAAGAAAGAAGTAAAGACGCAGAAAGTAGCAAAAGCGAAAGAAACAACGAAAGCACAAGAAATAGTAAAGCCTAAAGAAGAAGTAAAAGTTAAAGAAGAACCGAAAGCGCAAGAAATAGTAAAGCCTAAAGAAGAGGCGAAAGTATCAGAGAAAGTAAAAGTTAAGGAAGAACCGAAAGCGCAAGA
>NZ_QOSC01000035.1:0-14700 GCF_008368845.1 Bacillus sp. BB51/4 | reverse complement strand
CTTTTGACTTGTGTTTTTTTATTTCCCATGAAATAGGCTCGGTTCTGTTAGTAAAAAAGACGAAATATAGTAAGGGATTTTTTGAGCAGAAATAGTAAGAAATTGATAAATAAATGGATAATCTTCAGAGCCATAGCTCCCAAGTAAATCATACCACCAATCTGTTTCGTATCTAGAAATCATACTTAAATTGTAGAGCAATAAATAATGAACAAGAAGTTCAGGTAATACTGGTTTAGGATTTCTCGGGTCAATTGGAATTGGTAAGTAATAAGTATCAGCAAGATATTCGTAGTATAAAGGCGTACTATATATAGGGTTCCACGACTGGATAGGAGCTGTAAAAAGCAGATTCGATTCGCTCGTTTTCCCGGAGACATGTTGTATGGATAAATGCTTACAAGTTGATTCAATGTAACGTGAAAATCTTTCTGTAGTCATATGAAGTCGATCTAGTATGTTGGCCGAAAAGAAAAGTTCATTTGTATTTGTTGAATCGATTTTATATAAAGTGGCCCCTCTTTGACTATAGCGAAATAAATTTTGTAATTCAGGAATATTTCCCATTAGATCTAGCATGTTAAACTTCTCTGCTTCTAAGTGTTTCATGTGAAACAGCTGTTCTGCAATATGAGTAAATAATCCATTTTTTTGTACCTTCACCTCATCTTCTAAAAATTGATACCCCTGTTTTTTTCGTTTACGAGTCGTAACACCATGAGCTAAAACAGTAGTGGATTCTGGATAGTTAGGATCAATAGTTAGTAAGCAGGCTTTAAAAAGTTGGCTCATTCCATAAAACAATAACATTGGCTGAATCGAAAAGGGGGCCACCTTATATAATTCATAATAGTTTTTCCCGTGTTCTAAGTAATAAATAAAGGGATAACAATTTTCGAAACTTTTTTTTTCAGCATCTTGTATGGAGGATTTTTCATAGCAACGGGCAAGATAACGTTGAACATTTTGAGATGAAAAGAAGAAACTTAATTGCTGCCAAGTACAATGTGTTTGATGCATATATTACGCTCCTTTTATTGTCTAAAAATTCTAACATATATATACGTCCTTGACAGTATTTTAACCAATTGATAAGCTACTAATAATAATTTCTGGTATCATGGGGGGAACAATTATGTGGGAATCTAAATTTGTTAAAGAAGGTTTGACTTTTGATGACGTATTACTTGTACCAGCAAAGTCAGATGTACTACCAAGAGAAGTAAGTGTTAAAACAGTTTTATCTGAAAGCTTACAGTTAAATATCCCGTTAATTAGTGCAGGAATGGATACAGTAACAGAAGCTGATATGGCTATTGCAATGGCTCGTCAAGGCGGTTTAGGAATTATTCATAAAAACATGTCTATTGAACAACAAGCGGAGCAAGTTGATAAAGTAAAACGTTCTGAAAGTGGCGTTATTTCAGATCCTTTCTTTTTAACTCCAGAACATCAAGTGTATGATGCAGAGCATCTTATGGGAAAATACCGTATCTCAGGTGTACCGGTTGTAAATAATTTAGACGAGCGAAAATTAGTTGGTATTATTACAAACCGTGATATGCGTTTTATCCAAGACTACTCAATCAAAATTTCCGACGTAATGACAAAAGAAAAGCTAATTACAGCTCCAGTTGGTACAACGCTGGAAGAAGCTGAAAAGATCCTACAAAAGTACAAAATTGAAAAACTCCCTCTCGTTGATAACAACGGTGTATTACAAGGGCTTATTACAATAAAAGATATTGAAAAAGTAATTGAATTCCCAAATTCTGCGAAGGATAAGCAAGGACGCTTATTAGTTGGAGCAGCGGTTGGTGTAACGGCTGATGCAATGCTTCGTATCGACGCATTAGTAAAAGCTAGCGTAGATGCAATCGTACTTGATACAGCTCATGGACATTCTCAAGGTGTTATTGATAAAGTGAAAGAAGTTCGTGCGAAATATCCATCACTAAATATTATCGCTGGAAATGTTGCTACTGCTGAAGCAACGAAAGCATTAATTGAAGCAGGTGCAAACGTAGTTAAAGTTGGTATTGGACCAGGCTCTATTTGTACGACACGCGTTGTAGCTGGCGTGGGTGTACCACAATTAACAGCAGTTTATGATTGTGCAACAGAAGCTCGTAAACACGGTATTCCAGTTATTGCTGATGGTGGTGTTAAGTACTCTGGTGACATGGTAAAAGCTTTAGCAGCAGGAGCACACGTTGTTATGCTAGGTAGTATGTTTGCTGGTGTTGCTGAAAGCCCTGGAGAAACTGAAATTTATCAAGGTCGTCAATTCAAAGTATATCGTGGTATGGGTTCTGTCGGAGCGATGGAAAAAGGAAGTAAAGACCGTTACTTCCAAGAAGGAAATAAAAAACTTGTTCCAGAAGGTATTGAAGGTCGAGTACCATATAAAGGACCTTTAGCAGATACAGTTCATCAATTAGTTGGTGGATTACGTGCCGGTATGGGATATTGCGGAGCGCAGAATTTAGAATTCTTACGTGAGAATGCACAATTCATTCGTATGTCAGGTGCTGGTTTACGTGAAAGCCACCCTCATCACGTACAAATTACAAAAGAGGCTCCAAACTACTCATTGTAATGTCTTATATACAAATAGACGGAGATTTGATATCTCTGTCTATTTTTTTTTGATTATGTTAGAATAACGGTTATGTGAGTACATAGATATTGGGGGTAGCAAAAGTGAAAGGTATGTTTTGCAAAAGATTCATTGCTTTAGTAACAATGCTTACACTAGCTTGTAGTATGTTGTTACCATATAGCAATGCATCAGCAGAAACAGGAGCTGCTTTAAGCATTGAAGCAGGTGCAGCAATTTTAGTTGAAGCGAATTCTGGGAAAATTTTATATCAAAAGAATGCAGATGAATTATTATCAATTGCTAGTATGACAAAGATGATGAGTGAATATTTAGTTCATGAAGCAGTGGATAAAGGAAAACTTAAGTGGGATCAAAAAATTAAGGTTTCTGAATATGCGTATAAAGTTTCGCAAGATCGTTCATTATCGAATGTGCCGCTACGAAACGGTGATTCTTATACAGTAAAAGAGTTATATGAGGCAATGGCAATTTATTCTGCTAATGGTGCAACGATAGCTTTAGCTGAAGCAGTTGCTGGAAAAGAAGTAGACTTTGTAAAAATGATGAACGATAAGTCGAAAGAGCTTGGATTAAAAACTTACAAGTTTGTAAATTCTACTGGCTTAACAAACAAAGATTTAAAAGGACAGCATCCTGAAGGAACAACTCCGGATGAAGAAAATAAAATGGCTGCGAGAGATGTAGCAATTTTAGCACAACGCCTTATTCAAGATTTCCCTAAAACATTAGATACAGCTAAAATTTCAAAAAAGACGTTCCGTGAAGGTACTACGGATCGAATTGACATGATTAACTGGAACTGGATGTTACCAGGTTTATCTAAGGTATATGCGGGTGTAGATGGCCTGAAAACAGGTTCAACTCCAGAAGCAGGGGATTGCTTCACTGGTACAATTGAAAAAGATGGTATGCGTTTTATTTCTGTAGTTATTAAAACGAAGTCTCGTGATGCACGCTTTGATGAGACAAAGAAACTATATGATTATGGATTTGCTAATTTTGAAATGAAGAAACTGTATAAAAAAGATTCTTCAGTAAAAGGACAAGAAACAGTACGAGTAGAAAATGCTAAAGATAAAGATGTAGCAGTTCAAACAAAACAAGCTGTTTCACTTCCAGTGCCAAAAGGAAGTAAAGATGTTTATAAAACAGAATTAAAAGAAGCAAATAAGGGACAAGAAGCACCTATTAAAAAGGGAGCTGCACTTGGCCAAATGGTAATCACACCAAAAGATGCGAATGATCCTGGGTTTTTATCTGGTAAGTCATTACAAATAGATCTTGTAACAACGTCTGCAGTAGAGGAAGCGAATTGGTTTACTCGCTCTATGCGCGGAATTGGCTCTTTCTTTAGTGGTATATGGAATAGTGCTGTTGATACAGTAAAAGGTTGGTTTTAAAAGCTCCTCATTGTAGGGGCTTTTTCTTATTCCTATTTTTCATACCGACTTTATGAAAAAGTAGTAGACAAGCATCTGATAGTTAGTGGTAGAATGTAAGAGTATTCTTAATTTTCGCCTTTAACGGGGAAAAGCAATTCACCTAGGGGGGTTTTTGTAACATGACAAATGTAACAGGGACAGAACGTGTAAAACGTGGAATGGCAGAAATGCAAAAAGGCGGCGTTATTATGGACGTAATTAACGCTGAACAAGCAAAAATTGCAGAAGAGGCAGGCGCAGTTGCTGTTATGGCACTAGAGCGTGTACCAGCAGATATTCGTGCAGCAGGTGGCGTTTCTCGTATGGCAGACCCAACAATTGTTGAAGAAGTTATGGGCGCTGTTTCAATTCCGGTTATGGCAAAATGCCGTATCGGTCATCTTGTAGAAGCACGTGTATTAGAATCATTAGGGGTAGACTATATCGATGAGAGTGAAGTATTAACTCCTGCTGATGAAGTATACCATTTAAATAAACGTGATTACACAGTTCCGTTTGTATGTGGTTGCCGTGATATCGGAGAAGCTGCGCGTCGTATTGCAGAAGGTGCATCTATGCTTCGTACAAAAGGTGAACCAGGAACAGGAAACATTGTAGAGGCAGTGCGTCATATGCGCCAAGTCAATGCAGAAATCCGTCAAGTTGCAAGTCTACGTGAAGATGAGTTAATGACATATGCAAAAAACACTGGTGCTCCTTATGAAGTACTACTTGAAATTAAACGCCTTGGTCGTTTGCCAGTTGTAAACTTCGCAGCAGGTGGTGTAGCAACACCAGCAGATGCAGCGTTAATGATGCAACTTGGTGCGGATGGTGTATTCGTAGGATCTGGTATCTTCAAATCAGAAAATCCAGAGAAATTTGCACGCGCAATCGTTGAAGCGACGACTCATTATGAGGATTACGAACTAATTGCAAGCCTTTCTAAAGGATTAGGTAATGCAATGAAAGGTATCGAAATTTCAACGTTATTACCAGAACAACGCATGCAAGAGCGTGGATGGTAATTGAAGGAGAACTTTAAAATGGTGAAAATCGGTGTACTAGGTCTTCAAGGTGCAGTTCGTGAGCATATAAAATCAGTTGAAGCAAGTGGTGCAGAAGCTGTTGTTGTAAAGCGTGTAGAGCAACTTGAAGAGATTGATGGTCTTATTTTACCAGGCGGTGAAAGTACAACAATGCGCCGTCTTATTGATAAGTATGCTTTCATGGAACCACTTCGTACATTCGCGAAGTCTGGTAAACCAATGTTTGGTACATGTGCAGGTATGATTCTTCTTGCAAAAACACTTATTGGCTATGAAGAAGCACATATTGGTGCTATGGATATTACAGTAGAACGCAATGCGTTCGGACGCCAAAAAGATAGCTTTGAAGTCGCACTTTCAATTAAAGGTGTAGGAGAAGAATTTATTGGTGTATTTATCCGTGCTCCGTATGTTGTAAATGTAGCTGATGATGTTGAAGTACTTTCTACACATGGTGACCGAATGGTAGCAGTAAAACAAAATCAGTTTTTAGCTGCTTCATTCCATCCGGAATTAACGGATGATCATCGTGTCACAGCATACTTTGTAGAAATGGTAAAAGAAGCGAAAATGAAAAAAGTTGTATAAGTAACTTGCAACTTGTATAAGATTATAGTAAATTGATGGTAACAATTTTATAAAATAAGCGTGTTGATAGGAAGTAGTAACAAATGCCGTTTCTTATAGAGAGTCGATGGTTGGTGGAAATCGATAGAAACAGTTTGTGAATCCATCCTGGAATGGAATGTGGAATATCTTTATGATTAGTAAACATTCCCGGTGAAGAGCCGTTATTTCTACTTGAGAGGAAGGCGGTAATGCTTTCAACTAGGGTGGCAACGCGGGTTAACTCCCGTCCCTTTATATAGGGACGGGAGTTTTTTGTGTTTTATAAAATAAAAGGAGGAGTATATAATGCTTGATATTAAATTTTTACGTACAAATTTTGAAGAAGTAAAAGCAAAGTTACAGCATAGAGGCGAAGATTTAACTGATTTTGGTCGCTTTGAAGAGCTGGATACGAGAAGAAGAGAATTACTTGTTCAAACAGAGGAACTAAAAAGTAAACGTAACGAAGTATCTCAACAAATTTCTGTATTGAAGCGCGAAAAGAAAGATGCAGAAGCTCTAATTCTAGAAATGCGTGAAGTTGGAGAAAAAGTAAAAGATCTTGATAATGAACTTCGTACAGTTGAAGAAGATTTAGAAAGATTAATGTTATCTATTCCAAATATTCCTCATGAATCTGCTCCAGTTGGTGAAACAGAAGATGATAATGTAGTAGCACGTACTTGGGGAGAAGTGAAAGAATTTGCTTATCAACCAAAACCACATTGGGATCTTGCTACAGATTTAGGAATTTTAGATTTTGAGCGTGCTGGGAAGGTAACAGGAAGCCGCTTCGTATTCTATAAAGGTGCTGGCGCGAGATTAGAGCGTGCTTTAATTAGCTTTATGCTTGATCTTCATACTGACGAGCATGGATACGAAGAAGTATTACCTCCGTATATGGTAAACCGTGCAAGTATGACAGGAACAGGACAACTTCCGAAATTTGAAGAAGATGCATTCCGTATTGAAAGTGAAGATTACTTCTTAATTCCAACAGCTGAAGTACCTGTAACGAACATGCACCGTGATGAAATCTTAAATAAAGAGCAACTGCCTATACGATATGCTGCATTTAGCTCTTGTTTCCGTTCTGAAGCAGGTTCAGCTGGCCGTGATACACGTGGCTTAATTCGTCAGCATCAGTTCAATAAAGTAGAGCTTGTAAAGTTCGTAAAACCAGAAGATTCTTATGAAGAGTTAGAAAAACTAACAAATGATGCAGAACGCGTGTTACAATTATTAGAGTTGCCATATCGCGTTATGAGCATGTGCACAGGCGATTTAGGATTTACAGCAGCGAAGAAATACGATATCGAAGTATGGATTCCAAGCTATGGCACATATCGTGAGATTTCTTCTTGTAGTAATTTTGAGGCTTTCCAAGCGAGACGTGCAAATATCCGTTTCCGTCGTGAGCCAAACGGAAAACCAGAACATGTTCATACATTAAATGGATCTGGTCTTGCAATTGGACGTACGGTGGCAGCTATTTTAGAGAACTACCAACAAGAAGATGGTACAATTATAATTCCAGAAGTTCTTCGCCCTTATATGGGAGGAAAAACAGTTATTAAGTAAATTTATAAACATTCATCGGTATGAGTGATTGGTAATTATGAGCGTTGTCAGTACTATAATGTAGGAGAGGAAAAGTAAAATTTTCCTTTCCTCATAATTTATTTTAGTAGGGTTGACTAACTGTTTTTCTTTTGATATTATATTTGATGTCAATATGGAGGTATACCCAAGTCTGGCTGAAGGGATCGGTCTTGAAAACCGACAGGCGGCGAGAGTCGCGCGGGGGTTCGAATCCCTCTACCTCCTCCAGATATAATTGACAACAGCGCATATAAGTGGAGATTGGAGAACTCGTTACCAACACGTAACGAGTTTTTATTTTAAAACCAATCATAAAGTATGGTGTAAGGCGATTTTGTCCTTATTACACACTCATATTCCGATGATTATCTTCATAGATATGAAAGGAGTCAACATGGATCTTATTATACAAACGTTTCCTTTAGATGGAAAAACTTTATATTATGTACAATGTCCTGTCTGTAAGAACAATAGAATTTTAAACAGTGGTGCAAATGTGTCACGCATTATAAGCGATGATACATTCCGTAAACTTTGTGGTTGCACTTGTGATGTAAAGCAAACTGCGACAAAAGTAGAGGCGCCAAAAAAAGTTGAAAAAGCAGCTGTAAAGAAAGAAGCAGCTCCAAAACGTACAGGTAAAGTATTAACAGCAGTGATTAACGGGAAAGAAATGACTGTTAAAGAGATTGCTGAAACATACGATATTAGTACAAGTACTGTTCGTCAGCGTATTAACGCTGGAAAACCTGAGAGTGAAATTATTGCTCCGACAAAAAAGAAGTAATTTAATAGAAAAACCCGTGCGTATGCACGGGTTTTTTATTTTACAAGTTTACGTGTTTGTTTTAAAAAATGGCCAATTTTTTTAATGATTGGTTCAATTGAATCACCATCTTTTAAAATATCGTATTCATTAATGTTTAATCGTAAAACAGGGCATGCATTAAAGTTATTAATCCAGTTTTCGTAACGGCCATGCATCTCTTTCCAATACTCAATTGGTGTTTGTTGTTCCATCGGACGTCCGCGTTCTTGGATACGATCAACAATATCATCGAAAGAACCTTCTAAGTAAATTAATAAATCAGGATGAGGGAAGTAAGGAGTCATGACCATAGCGTCAAATAAACCTTTGTATGTTTCATAATCAGTTTCCGTCATTGTACCTTTTTCATGATGCATCTTTGCAAAAATTCCAGTGTCTTCATAGATAGAGCGATCTTGAACAAAACCGCCACCGTATTCAAAAATTCTTTTTTGTTCTTTAAATCGTTCTGCTAAAAAGTACACTTGCAAGTGGAAGCTCCAGCGTGTGAAATCAGCATAGAACTTGTCCAAATACGGGTTTGAATCTACCTTTTCAAATGATGTGCGATAACCTAAAGCGTTAGCTAATGCAGTTGTCATAGTTGATTTTCCGACACCTACTGTTCCAGCAATAGTGATTACTGCGTCATTTGGTATATCATATTTTTGCCTTAAATTCATTGTTATTCCGACTCCTTTAAGAGAGTATTTTGAAGGGCGGATAGGATGACGTTTAAATCATCAGGATTTTTTACAAAATCCATATCGTCTCCGTTAAATTTTAATACTGGGATATCTGGATGATCCTTTTTAAAAGTATCCATTGCTGTTTCGTAATCTTTTGTGAGCTGTAGTAAGTAATTTGGATCCATGTTTTTTTCGAATTCTCTTCCGCGCATCGCAATTCGTGTTTGTAATGTTTCCAAGCTAGCTGTTAAATAAACGATAACGTTTGGTACAGGCATATCTTGTGTAAGGATACGATAGATTTTCATGTACTTGTCATATTGAGAATTCTTTAATGTACGGGATGCGAAAATTAAATTTTTAAATATATGATAATCCGCTACTACTGGTTTCCTTTGATTCAAATACTTTATGTTAATATCTTCTAATTGTTTGTATCTATTACAAAGAAAGAACATCTCTGTTTGAAAACTCCATTCGTCGATGTCTTCATAGAATTTTCCTAAAAAAGGATTCTCATCAACAATTTCTTTTAGTAAGTGGAGTTGCATGTGAGTTGAAATTGCCTTCGCAAGTGAGGTTTTTCCAACACCAATTGGTCCTTCAACCGTGATAAATGGTACTCCGGTCACGCTGTTTCCTCCTTTCAATCAGTGATTTACCGTGACTACTAAAAACACAAAACAGAATTATTGTAGCACAGGAGGGAAGCGAGCGGGTTAATTTGATATAAAAAGTTAGAAAATAAATATATGTATTAATTAATTTTTATTTGAGATGACGGTACTATATTTGCTTTTAATGTGGCTTCCATTATTTTTAAAGCATGCAGATTATCCTGATCATGATTAGAGGCAATACAGTCCTGTGGTACATACAGTGTATAATTTCTCATATGAGCATCGTTAGCTGTAAAGAGGATACATATATTCCCGGCGACTCCTGTCAATATTAGATTTTCTATTTTTAAATAGCCTAATAAAGAATTTAAAGGTGTTTCATAAAAGGCAGAGTAATGTGGTTTAATAAAAATGTAATCATCAGTATTTGGAGCAATCTTATGAATGATATTTTCACTATACTCATTTGTACAATGAGTAATTAGTTGGTCAATATCAGATCTCCAAAGTTGATAATGGTCATTAACATAAATTATGGGGTAGCCAAAGGATTTCATTGTTTTCTTTAATTGTAAAATAGGGTTTGTTATAATTTCGCATTTTTTGGCTAGGGTGGGCCCGTGAGAAAATTGAAAATCATTAATCATATCGATAATGAGTAAGGCAGTATTCTTCATATGTAATCCCCTCTCTTTTTTATTAGGGTGGATTGAATTTGTAAAAGTTATCCCATGTGCAGTAAATGGAAATAAGTGTATTTTATTTGAGGGAAAGGACTATGGTATGGAACACGATCAAGATATTTATTTTATGCAGTTAGCAATAGAAGAGGCTAAAAAAGCAGAGGCAATACAAGAAGTACCGATTGGTGCAGTTATAGTGTTAGATGGTGAAGTAATTAGTGTTGCTCATAATTTAAGAGAAACTGAACAAAGATCAATAGCTCACGCTGAGTTATTAGCTATTGATGAGGCGTGCAAAAAATTAGGGACATGGCGTTTAGAAGATGCGACGTTATATGTAACATTAGAGCCTTGTCCGATGTGTGCGGGTGGAATTGTTTTATCACGAGTGAAGCGAGTTGTATATGGTGCAAGTGATCCGAAAGGTGGATGTGCAGGGACTTTGATGAATCTTTTAACGGATGAACGCTTTAATCATCGATGCGAGGTAGTTGCTGGTGTATTAGAAGAAGAATGCGGTACTTTGTTAACAAACTTTTTTAGAGAGCTTCGTAAAAAAAGAAAAGCGATAAAAAAATTAGAGAAAAGTAACGAGAATTAACGTATTTGCATTTTGTAAAAAAACAAGTTATACTGATAATGCCTTTTAATGAAGGCAACCGAATATTGGTTTTAACTTTGCCGTGCTAAGCGGGGAGGTAGCGGTGCCCTATACTCGCAATCCGCTCTAGCGAGGCCGAATCCCTTCTCGAGGTTATGCTGCTGTAAGGTCTGCCTTAAGTAAGTGGTGTTGACGTTTGGGTCCTGCGCAACGGGACCCCGTGAACCTTGTCAGGTCCGGAAGGAAGCAGCAATAAGCGGGTCTTCTCGTGTGCCGCAGGAGTGCCTGAACCGAGCTAACTGCTTGAGTAACGCTTATGGTACGTAATCGACAGAAGGTGCACGGCAGTTATATATGTATACAAAACTCACCTTAATACTAAGGTGGGTTTTTTGTATAGAAAATAACTTTTGGAATCTATAAACAGAATGGGTTATAATAAATAAGATAATAACCTTTGAGGGAGGCCGTATTTTCGTGTCATACCAAGCGTTATACCGAACATGGAGACCGCAAAAATTTGAAGATGTAGTTGGTCAAAAGCACGTGACAAAAACGTTGCAAAATGCCCTTCTTCAAGAGAAAGTTTCACATGCTTATTTATTTTCTGGGCCGAGGGGAACAGGAAAAACGACAATTGCAAAAGTATTTGCAAAAGCAATCAACTGTGAACATGCTCCGGTAGCTGAACCTTGTAATGAATGTCCTTCTTGTTTGGGGATTACACAAGGATCTATTTCAGATGTATTAGAAATTGATGCGGCTTCAAATAACGGTGTAGATGAAATTCGAGATATTAGAGATAAAGTAAAATATGCTCCAAGTGCTGTAGAATATAAAGTATACATTATTGATGAAGTCCACATGCTTTCTATGGGTGCCTTCAATGCGCTTTTAAAAACGTTAGAAGAGCCGCCGGGACACGTCATCTTTATTTTGGCGACAACAGAACCACATAAGATTCCGCCTACAATCATTTCACGTTGCCAGCGTTTTGAATTTCGAAAAATATCAGTAAATGATATTGTTGAGAGATTATCGACGGTTGTGACGAATGAAGGTACGCAAGTAGAAGATGAGGCGTTACAAATTGTTGCGCGTGCCGCTGAAGGTGGTATGCGTGATGCGCTTAGTCTTATTGATCAGGCAATATCTTATAGTGATGAGACAGTTACGACAGAAGATGTATTAGCTGTGACAGGTTCTGTTTCCCAGCAATACTTAGGTAACTTAGTAGAATGTATACGTGAAAATGATGTATCAAGAGCATTACGTATCATAGATGAGATGATGGGTAAAGGGAAAGATCCAGTTCGTTTTATGGAGGATTTCATTTACTATTATCGCGATATGCTTTTATATCAAACCTCACCACAACTGGAACATATGTTGGAACGAGTAATGGTAGATGAGCAATTCCGGATGTTAAGTGAAGAAATGCAACCGGAAGTAATCTATGAAATCATTCATACTCTTAGTAAGGGACAACAGGAAATGAAGTGGACAAATCATCCGCGAATTTTCTTAGAAGTTGTTATGGTACAACTGTGTCAACAGTTTATGATGCAAGCGAACGGTGCAGATCGTTTACAAGCAATTATGAACAGGATGCAGCAATTGGAGAAAGAGTTAGAACAAGTCAAAAAGAATGGTGTGCCGGCTGGTGTGCAGCAAGAAGTCAGAGAGACACGTGCAACACCAAAGCCAGTGCGTACAGGGAGTATGAAAATTCCTGTTGGACGCGTAAATGAAGTGTTAAAGCAAGCAAAGCGTCAGGATTTAGAACAATTAAAAGCTGTGTGGGGTGAGTTGTTAGGAAGACTCAAATCATACAACAAAGTAGCGTTTGCTGTTTTATTAGAAAATAGCGAACCGGTAGCGGCTTCGGATGATACTTACGTTTTAGCATTTCAATATGAGATTCACTGTAAAATGGCAAGCGAAAACCGAGAAGCTATGGATACAGTGGAACAGGCCTTATTTGAACTGTTAAGTAAAAGATTAAATATGATTGCCATTCCAAAAAGTGAATGGGGTAAAATCCGTGAAGATTTTTTACAGCGTGAAGGCGAGAATTCTGAAGAAAGCCCAGAGAAAAAAGAAGATCCTCTTATAGAAGAGGCAGTAAAATTAGTAGGGCAAGAACTTATTGAAATAAAAGAGTAATAATAATTAGGAGGAATTAATTATGATGCGTGGCGGAATGGGAAATATGAATAATATGATGAAACAAATGCAAAAGATGCAAAAAGATATGGCAAAAGCGCAAGAAGAACTTGGCGAAAAAACAGTTGAAGGTACAGCTGGCGGCGGTATGGTCACAGTTATTGCAAATGGCCATAAGCAAATTCTTGAAGTGAAAGTTAAAGAAGAAGTTGTAGATCCAGAAGATATCGAAATGTTACAAGACTTAGTGTTAGCTGCAACGAATGATGCACTTAAAAAAGCTGATGAACTTTCAAACTCTACAATGGGTAAATTTACAAAAGGCTTAAACTTACCAGGTGGAATGTTCTAGGAGGATACTGATATATGCATTATCCAGAACCGATATCGAAATTAATTGATAGTTTTATGAAGTTGCCAGGAATCGGACCGAAAACAGCGGTTCGCTTGGCATTTTTCGTATTAGATATGAAAGAAGATGATGTGTTAGGTTTTGCAAAAGCACTTGTGAATGCGAAGCGAGATTTAGCGTATTGTTCTGTATGCGGACATATTACTGACCGCGATCCTTGTTATATTTGTAATGATTCGCATCGAGATCAGTCGATTGTTTGTGTTGTGCAGGAACCGAAAGATGTAATCGCAATGGAAAAGATGAAAGAGTATCAAGGTGTATATCATGTGTTACGTGGTGCGATTTCTCCAATGGAGGGAATTGGACCGGAAGACATTAATATCCCGCAACTTTTAAAGCGACTGCATGATGAAACGGTACAAGAAGTGATACTAGCAACAAACCCTAATATTGAAGGGGAAGCTACAGCGATGTATATATCCCGCCTCTTAAAGCCGACAGGTATTAAAGTAACTCGTATTGCACATGGTCTGCCAGTTGGTGGAGATTTAGAATATGCAGATGAAGTGACACTGTCGAAAGCGTTAGAAGGTCGTAGAGAAGTATAAGAGGAGAAACAAAAATGTTCTTTCAAAAAAAGGGTAAATTGCGTAAAGAGTATGATGATAAGCTAATTGTACTATTAGAAAAAGTGAAGAATGAATGGTTACGTCAGAAGAGAATGGTTGAACAAAGTGTGGAACCATCTCAAGATGTACTTTGTTCTTTGAAAATAGCAGAGGCGAAATATTTCTTCTTGTTAAAAGAAGCAAAACGTCGTCCTGTAAAAATGGAACAATGGTAAAAGGTTCTGCTGAAAAAGCAGAACCTTTTATTTTATTTATTAAATATTTAGTGGTTACTTCGTTTGGAAAGAAAGATTAATGGTTTTTATGAAGAAAGTGTTGCCGAATGAAGATTAACAAGATAAAACAACTGGATTCGTAGGGGAAATGTTCTTTTTTATCGCCTTGTCCCATACAAATAAATATGTATAGATCACTTTCATAAGGAGGAAAAAATGAATTCTACAGTTGTTATTGTCGGTATTCTTACTTTAGTTTTTATCTTTCTTGTTTTTGGTGTTTCTTCTAAGCCGTTACGTTTTATAGGAAAAGCGCTCTTTCATGTTACTTTAGGGATAGCATTACTCTTTATCGTAAATGTTGTAGGAACATATTTTGATTTTCATATTCCAATTAACTTGGGAACCGCAACAATCACAAGTATATTAGGCCTACCTGGTGTTGCTGCATTAGTGGTTATTAAGCTTTATATCATGCCAAGATAAAATTATTTTGGCATTTTTTTAAAAAGTATTGACGAACAAATGATTAATATGGTAAATTAATAAGCGTCGTCAGGAACGAAAGAAAAAAGTTGTTGACAAATTTAATGCAAAATGTTAAATTGTAAAAGTCGCTGAAACGCGATG
>NZ_QOSC01000034.1:0-10354 GCF_008368845.1 Bacillus sp. BB51/4 | reverse complement strand
GCCACCCAATCCATGCTTAAAAGGTATTATTATGTATTTTTTATAAAATTGGGAACTTGTCTAGAACATAGAACCTGTCCTTTTCATTAACTGAAAGTAGAAACAGATAAAGGAGTGAAAAACATGTTCTCTTCTGATTGCGAATTTACTAAAATCGATTGTGAGGCGAAACCAGCTAGTACACTACCTGCCTTCGGTTTTGCTTTCAACGCTTCTGCCCCTCAGTTCGCTTCATTATTCACACCATTACTATTACCTAGCGTAAGTCCAAACCCAAATATTACTGTTCCTGTAATAAATGATACAGTAAGTGTCGGCGATGGCATTCGAATTCTACGAGCTGGTATTTATCAAATCAGTTATACATTAACAATTAGTCTTGATAACGCACCTGTTGCACCAGAAGCTGGTCGTTTCTTCTTATCATTAGGTACGCCAGCTAACATTATTCCTGGATCAGGTACAGCAGTTCGTTCTAACGTTATTGGTACTGGTGAAGTAGACGTATCCAGTGGTGTTATTCTGATTAACTTAAACCCTGGCGATTTAATTCAAATTGTACCAGTTGAGTTAGTTGGAACTGTAGACATCCGTGCTGCAGCATTAACAGTTGCACAAATTAGCTAGTAAAAAGCGGTATTTCTTCCTTAGAAATACCGCTTTTTATATTTATAATAAAAAACACTCACAGTAATATGAGTGTTTCATTCTTCATAATGTTTTATTGTGTTCTTCTTTTTCCCGCAATTACATCCCTTTTTCTTCACAAATCCTTGTTGTTGTAATTGTTCTTGGTATGCCTGTTGTTGTGCTTGGTGTTGTTGCTGTATATGATACCATTGCTGCAGGTCATATGAATTTTGCCTTGGACTATTACTCACAGCAAACATCTCCTCTACTGTCAATTGTGTCTATTTACTATATGAACAACTCTTTATTTCCGTTCCCTCATTCTTTTAAACTCCGCTTTTTCTCGTATTATGAAAATATATTATTCTCCTATAAAGTATCCTGTAATCGTTTCAATGATTGCTGCTGCTCCTGCAATAGCTAATAATGCAAGTAACGGCTCTGCAACGATAGGAATCCAATTATATAAAACTAATAAAAAAGCACTAACCCATACACCTGTACACCAATAACAGCTTAATAATTCTCCAATCCACTTTCTTAATCCTTTACCTTTTACTTTTGTAAAAGTTGATACACTTCCATCCGGCTCTGTAATCTCTAATTCATCAATAAACGGTCTTCGCAAAAAAGCTGTAATTTTATCATAAACAATTAAACGGGTGAGCCTAAAAGCAGCTAACGCGAAAATGAAAAATAAAAGCCAACTTGTAAACAGCATGATTCCACCTTCCCTTATCTTCTTTCGCCTATTTAAAAAAAAAGCTCTTGAGAGTGTGACCAAATCTCCTCGACTCCAATATCTTATTAATGTAAATACAAACAAGAAGATAAGGAGTGACATTAATGAGTTGTAACGAAAATAAACACCATGGCTCTTCTCATTGTGTAGTTGACGTTGTAAAATTCATCAATGAATTACAAGATTGTTCTACAACAACGTGTGGATCTGGTTGTGAAATCCCATTTTTAGGAGCACACAATAGTGCTTCAGTAGCAAATACACGCCCTTTTATTTTATACACAAAAACTGGAGAACCTTTTGAAGCATTTGCACCAACTGCAAGCCTTTCTAGCTGCCGATCTCCAATTTTCCGTGTGGAAAGTGTAGATGATGATAGCTGTGCTGTATTACGTGTATTAACTGTAGTATTAGGTGATACTTCTCCTGTACCACCTGATAATGATCCAATTTGTACGTTTTTAGCTGTACCGAATGCAAGATTAGTATCGACTAACACTTGTCTTACTGTTGATTTAAGCTGCTTCTGTGCGATTCAGTGCTTACGCGACGTTTCTATCTAATAAGTGAAGTAAACTAAAAAACTATTGGGGTGGTAGAAAATTTCTACCACCTTTACATATTTAAAAGCCGGCCATACTAATCGATTGGATATCATCTATAGACAACCTAATATCTCTCATACTATTTTGCGGCATAATGGATACAATGCCATTACGATACGATATGATTGATCCAATATAAGAAACTGTAGCCGTTTTTATTCTGCACCTTACTTTCGGAATGTAATGAGGACGGTTTAATAAGAAATGAATTTTCTCATCATTATTCATATCCTTAAATGATTTATTATACGGAACAGTTCTCACTAGCTCTTGCTGTTCTTGTACTTGTTCCTCTTCTTCTATTTTTTCTTCTACTTGTTCTTCTTGTTGCTCTTCTTGTTGTTCTATTACTTCTTCCACAGCACTACTTACAGCATTTTCGTTTCTATTACTTCGCTCTTTTCGATCCTCATTTTCAAAGTTTGTTAAGATAATCCTTTTTATTTTCGGTGCAGCAAGTTCCATACTTACTTGCGCAATATATAACAACGGTTTTCCAACTGTTGAACTTTTATTTTTATTCTTCACACTCGTCCCTCCCACTTCCATACGTAGCTGCATAAATCGTGTACTATTATAGTTATATTCATAACGTGGTAAGAACTTTCGTTAAAAATCATTCTTTCTAAGAACAAATAAAAAGGACAATCTCAGCATTTAGAGATTGTCCTTTAAAAATTACTATTATATTTATCCTAGGATATGATACCCTGAATCAACGTGAATGTTTTCTCCTGTTACGCCGCGTGCTAAATCACTGAATAAGAATACTGCTGTATCCCCAACTTCTTCTGGAGTTGTTGTACGACGAAGTGGTGCGCGCTCCTCAATTTCTCTTAAGATTGAGTTAAAGTCGCCTACACCTTTTGCAGACAACGTACGAATTGGTCCTGCAGAAATAGCGTTAACGCGAATGCCATGTTGACCTAAATCGTTAGCTAAATATTTCACGCTCGCTTCTAATGAAGCTTTTGCAACACCCATTACGTTATAATTTTTCACAACGCGCTCGCCGCCAAGGTATGTTAACGTTAAAATATTTCCGCCTTCTGTCATTACTTTCTTCGCTTCTCTTGCTACAGCTGTTAAAGAGAATGCACTAATATTTTGTGCAAGTAAAAATCCATCGCGAGAAGTATCTACAAATTCACCTTTTAAATCATCACGATTTGCAAAAGCTATACAATGTGCAACACCGTGAATTGTACCAACCTCTTGCTTGATTGTTTCAAAGCAAGCTGTAAGTTCTTCATCATTTGTTACATCACAAGGTAATACAAGTGATTCTTGTCCTTCTAATGTGTCCGCTAATTCACGAACGTTTCTTTCTAAACGTTCTCCTGCATATGTGAAGATTAGTTTTGCACCTGCATTATGCAAAGAGCGAGCAATTCCCCACGCAATACTTCTTTGGTTCGCAACGCCCATAACAACAAATGTTTTCCCTTGTAATAGTTCCATGATATATCCTCCCAGAATTACTTATACTTGTTATTAGTACCTGATACTATAATTATAGTACCATAAAACCTCTTAAAGGCAAACAAAAAAGTCATTAACTTAAATTTTGTTAATGACTTTTTGTTTCTATAAAAAACCGCTCTAATCCTTCTTCCCAAGAAGGCATTTGTGAAAAACCATTTAATCGTAGCATGTTATGTTGAAAAACAGAATATTTTGGTCTCGCTGCCGCCGCTCCAAATTCTTCGGTTGAAACAGGTAATACATTCACTTTCATATTTGCATACGCAAATATTTTTTTTGCAAATTCAAACCAAGAACATGAGCCTCTATTTGATACATGATACGTACCATATAAAGAAGTATGCATGAGCTTATTAATCATCACATTTAAATCCGCCACATAAGTAGGAGAGCCGATTTGATCCGCTACAACAGACACTTCTGTCCTGTCTTTCCCTAATCGCATCATCGTTTTCACAAAATTATTTCCATGCTTACCATATAACCACGATGTGCGAACGATAAAATATTTATTATGTAACTCTTTGACAAACTGCTCTCCTGCATACTTAGAAGCCCCGTATACATTTATCGGTGATGGATTATGAAACTCATGATAGCCATCTGGTCTGTCACCTTGAAATACATAATCGGTACTAATATAAACCAACTTTGCCCCTACTAATTGTGAAGCAACCGCTACATTGCGAGCTCCTATTGCATTTATTACATAAGCAAGGTCTTGTTCTTTCTCAGCATGATCAACCTTCGTATACGCTGCACAATGAATAATTATATGTGGCCTTATCTCTTGTACCACTTGCTGCATTTGGGATATATTTGTTATATCTAGTAACTTTTTATCAAATGGATATATGTCATATTCTTCAGGATTTAACTCTTCTTGTAGTTGCTTTCCCAATTGACCATTTGCTCCCGTTATGATAATCCGTTCTTTCATTTATATGCCCCTTATTTTTCTTTTAGTGGTTTCCACCATTCTATATGATGTTCATACCATTCCACCGTTTCTTTTAGCCCCTGTTCAAACGTATACTGCGGTTCCCACCTGAGCTCATTCTTCATCTTTTGTGCATCAATCGCATAACGACGATCATGCCCTAAACGGTCTGTAACATACGCAATATCTTCTTTCGTTCTTCCTAAGAGAGAGATAATTTGTTCCACAACATCTACATTGGTTTTTTCATTATTTCCACCTATATTATATACTTCTCCTATATGTCCCTTATGCAGAACAACGTCAATCGCACTACAATGATCCGTTACATGTAACCAATCTCTTACATTTAATCCATCGCCATATAACGGTAGTTTTTTTCCTTCCAGCGCATTCGTAACCATTAACGGAATTAACTTTTCAGGATATTGATACGGCCCATAGTTATTGGAGCAACGCGTTACTATAACTGGTAATTGATATGTTTTATAATAAGATAAAGCTATCATGTCGGCGCTCGCCTTGCTTGAAGAATATGGACTATTTGGAGCTAACGGGGTTTCCTCGGTAAATCGCCCTGTTTTCCCTAAAGAGCCGTACACCTCATCTGTTGATACTTGCACGAGTTTAATATGTGGATATTTTTTTACTAATTCTAATAATGTGACTGTCCCAATTACATTTGTATCATAAAAAGGGATCGGATTTTCAATACTACGGTCCACATGTGATTCAGCTGCGAAATTTACAATCACATGGACGTCTCGCTCTTTTATGACATGCTCTAGCAGCTCTCCATTTTGAATTTCTCCTTTTACAAAAGAGTAATTAGGATGCCCTTGAAGAGACTTCACGTTATTTAAATTCCCGCTATATGTTAATGCATCGAAATTAATAATTTTATATGTTTCATATCTTTGTAACATGTAATGAACAAAGTTACTTCCAATAAATCCGGCCCCACCTGTTACTAATATATTCATATAACAACTCTCCTACTCAAAAGCTATCTTCGCATTCCTGAAGTAACGGTAATATTCGATCTTTATCAGACAAAATAGGACTTGTTACCGGCCATGGAATTGCTAATTCTTTATCGCTCCAAAGTAACCCTGAGTCATGCTCGGCGCTATAATATTCATCTACTTTATACATAACAATCGTATGCGGAACAAGTGTACAAAAACCATGTGCAAATCCTTTTGGCACTAATAATTGCCGGTGATTATCTGCACTTAAAATATATCCTCTCCACTGTTGAAACGTTGGGGAATCTTTTCGTAAATCGACGATAACGTCATAGATTGCTCCTTGCATAACTTGAATAAGTTTCGTTTGTGCTTTCGGATTTTTTTGAAAGTGTAATCCCCGAATCGTTCCCGCCTGCGCTGAATAAGATACGTTATCCTGTACAAACGAATACGTAACCCCTAATGTTTCTAGCACCTTCTTATTATAACTTTCTGTAAAAAAGCCACGCTCATCTCCAAATAACCTCGGTTCTAACAATTTTGCGTCGGTAAAGTTTGTTTCTACAACTTTCATATTCTCACCTATTCTCCGTTAAACTGTTTCCCAAAGTTTATATCCCTCGCTAACGTATTCGCCTTTTGAAGAGAAACATGAGTTCCCGCATCCGTCCACCAACCGCTCATTTCATTATAAGTAAGTACCCCTCGTTTTAAATACCAATTATTAATATCTGTAATTTCAAGTTCTCCCCTTGCGGAAGGTTTTAATTCTTTTATATAAGAAAAAACTTTCGAATCATACAAATAAATTCCTGTAACTGCATAAGAACTTTTCGGCTCTTTCGGCTTTTCTTCAATTTCAATTATTTTTCGGTTTTGAATATTTGCTACACCAAATCTCTCCGGATCATCTACAGATTGTAGCAGTACTTTCGCACCCTCTTTTTGACTTGCAAACTCTTCAACGTACGGACGAATGTCATCTGAAAAAATATTATCTCCTAATATAACTACCATACGATCTTTCCCGACGAAATCCTCACAAAGCCCTAATGCTTGTGCAATTCCCCCAGCCTTATCTTGCACACGATACGTAAAGGACACGCCAAACTCTTGACCGCTTCCTAAAAAACTAACAACATCTCCCATATGCTCTTTACCTGTAATAATCATAATATCTGTAATCTCGCATTGTTTTAACTTATATACCGCATGATAAATCATTGGGTAACGTCCAACAGGAAGCAAATGTTTATTTGTTACTTTCGTTATTGGATATAATCTAGATCCAGTTCCACCTGCTAAAATAATTCCTTTCATCCTGCATCTCTCCCTTATGATGGAGATAGTATATCTTTGTAATGTTCTACAAACACTTTCCGATACTTCTCATATGTATCCGCATCAAACTCATCCCCGTTGTAATGTATACACCATAAATTTGCTTGATTAGGGATACCAATTAAATAACCCGCCTTTTGAAACTCTAAAGACTGCGACACATCATAAAAGTGGAATCCTTGAAACAAGTCTTCTCGCCATGGAATATCATATTGTGTGGCCATTAATAATCCATCAATTGCCTGAACTGACATAAATGATTGATTCTTATAAAACAGCTGATCCAAATTTAATAATTGATAATTCTGTCTCCTGTACTCAATCACTTTCCCTACCAAATTTTTTCCTTCCCACCATATCCCGTTGCTCGGTAAAAATTGAGCACCAGCTACGCCAATTAAACCAAGTTTTTCATTATCTTTAAAAAGAGAAATGAGTGTATAAAACATCTCTCGATTAATAAGATAAGTATCTTGATGTATATAAACCTTATACTTCGCGGGATATGAAAGTGCTCGGTTATATGCACTTGCCATACTTTTCGCATCTCGTATCGGAAAAATTTGTACGACATAACCAGGGGGAACAAAAAGGTTTCGTATTTGTCTCTCGCATTGTTCAAATAGCTCTTCATTATTTATACAAACAACGACTAATATTGTATGATCCTTCATCTTGTAGCCCCTCTATTCGTCTTGATTTACATCTGACATATAGTGCTCCACAAATATCTTTCTGTACTTTTCATAGTTGGTCATATTCACATCAATATGATAATGAATGCACCACGCATCACGCTGTACAGGAACCCCAACTGTATAGCCAGCTTTTCTAAATTCAAATGATTGAGATACATCATAAAAATCAAACCCATCAAACAAGTCTTCCCGCCACGGAATATCGTATTGCGTTGCCATTAATAATCCATCAATACATTCTACAGGCATAAATGTTTTTGACTCATGGTACGGCTTTTCTTGACTTGCCATATAATATAAATCATTCATATAACCAATTACTTTCCCAACAACTCCTCTGCCTACATTCCATGTTCCATTTGGAGGAACATATTGGGCTCCAACCATACCGATCATTCCAAGATGTTCATGTTCCTGAAACAATTGAAGTAATCCATATAAAAATCCTACATTTACAATGAAAACATCTTGATGTATATACACTTTATATTTTGCTGGATGCGAAATTGCTTGATTATATCCGCTCGTCATACTTTTCGCATTCCGAATCGGCATAAACTGTATCGTATATCCTGGAGGAACTGGCAATTGTAATATATGTCGCGCACATTGTGCATACATTTTCCGATCATTTATACACGTAACAAATAATATTGTTTTATCTGCCGTACTCATAATTGTGATTTTTCTGCTTCAATAATATATTGAAATACAACCGTCTCAGCCATGAAGCCACTTCCAAGACGATATTTTTTACAAATTCCATATAACTCCTCGATAAGCGGTTCATACATTTTATGATCAACATATACACGATCTACTTTACTAATCGAATAACCTGCTTTTAAAAACATTCGTAGCATTTCATTAAATGTAAAGAAACGAATATGTGTTTTATCTAATAGACCATATTCTGTATACGTCCAGTTTCCAGCGAGTAAGGGAGCTAATACTGAAATGTGAGAAATGTTCGGTATACTAGCCAAAATTACACCATTTTGCTTTATATATGGTTTTACTTTTTCTATTACAGCCCACGGATCAAATAAATGCTCTAATACGTCCCCAAATATAACGCAATCAAATTGCTCCTCCTCATACGGCATATCCATTGTTTCTATATCACCTAAAATAACATGATCTAGTTTTTCTTTTGCTTTTTCTGCCGCCTCTGGGAATGCCTCAATTCCAGATACACGTGTGCCATTTTCTTTTATGACCGCTCCCAATGCACCACTCGAGCAACCGATATCAAGAACTTCTTTCCATTCCTTTTTTATATGCTTTAATAAATTCGGATTCACTGCATTATAATAATGCCCAGACTTTTCTTCATATAAAGAATTTTTTGGGGAATTCATTTCACACACTCCTTATGCAAATTGAATTTGAAATATAAACTTCATATGAAGTCTATAGATGTAACCAGTACTGGTTACATTACCGATACTTTACTATATAGCCAATCTATTAGAGTTAGAATCTTGATAAGCCATTTCTAAAAAACGCAACCTATAACGATTTATATAGTTTATCAAAAACACTCCGAAAATATTTGCGATTGTATTCAATTGCAGCATTATTCGGAACATAAGAAGCTGCTAATTCATTGTAATAATAAGCTTTATCTTGCTCGCCTAACTTGCTATAACAAATACACATTTGTAAATAGGGAATCCATGTGTAGCTAGCTGGACTGTGAAAAGGACTCTCTGTTGCCATTGTCACTTCTGTTGCAAGTTTAAACCAAAAAATTGCTTCATTGTATTTTTGTTGATCCATATATATATATCCTATTCTTGTACAATTCTCTCCTCTAGGGACATCATACCGAAATGACTTTACACAAGATTCAACTGCTTTCTCCCACATTCCAAGCTTTGCATAGCAATCTCCTAATTTACCACATGCATAAATTTTCTCTTCATACCAACCTTCATCTTGATTAAGAAATGTTTTATAAAGTAAAACTGCATCATCATATTTTTGATTATCCATAGATTCATTCGCGTAATAAAACAAATCTCTCGGACTCAATTCTTCTCCAGCTGCTACAGCATCCTGAAAAATTTTCAAATTGCGGTTCGTTACTTTCTTTTCTTTTTTATGCGTAATCGCAACATTACTATTAAAAATCTCACCAAAAATAGCTAAATACTCATGCACCTTTCCAAACCATTGAAATTCTTTTTCACGCTTTACAAGCCGATATCTTTTTGTACAGTATAAAGGTTTCCCATTAGAATCCATTACAAGATGATAAGGCATCGAAACAGCATCCACATTAGAATCTAATTCTTTTTTTAATAGCTTCAATGCCTCTTGAGCATCTTCTAATAACACATCATCAGCATCTAGCCATAATATATATTCTTGCGTTGCTTTTGAAAAAGAAAAATTTCTAGCTGCCGCAAAATCATTAATCCATGGAAAGTCATATATGTTAGAGGTATATTGAGCTACAATTTCTTTCGTTCGATCAATGGAACCTGTATCAACTATAATAATTTCATCAACGATTTTTTCTACTGCGTCTAAACATCGACCGATTGTATCTTCCTCATCTCGAACAATCATACATAAACTAATTGTAATTCCTTGCTTGTTCAACATAATCACCCTCTTCCAAATCAATCATATGTTATACATACAATAAACTTTCCACTTTTTTAACTTGCACAAGCAGTTTAAGATTTCTTTTCAATAATTCAAATGTCCGTGTCATTTTCTTCCGGTTTTGCATCTACTATATAATGAACGCTTTATGGAGGTGAATTTATGTCAAATAATAATTATTCAGATGGATTAAATCCCGATGAATCTTTATCAGCTAGTGCATTTGACCCTAATCTTGTAGGACCAACATTACCACCAATACCACCGTTTACCCTTCCTACCGGGCCGACTGGACCGACTGGACCGACTGGGCCGACTGGGCCAAC
>NZ_QOSC01000033.1:751-27107 GCF_008368845.1 Bacillus sp. BB51/4 | reverse complement strand
CGGCCCTTCAACTTCTTTTGTTGGCTCTTTTACTTCTTCTTTCGCTTCCGGTTTCTCTACTATATTCTGTATAACTTCACCACTAAACCATATACCAAGCCCGTAATACTCCGTTCCATCAAAAACAAAATCGTATTTCTTTTCTCCTGGAGTACTCCATACGATTGTACCCTCGTCCTCATTAAATGTGCCACTCTCACTTTTTAATGTAATATTCTCAAGCGGTTCCCCCTCCACATCATATACAGGGATTTTCACTTTTTGATTTACTTGTGCGTCATCTAAAAAAATTTTTTGCCTTCTAATATCAATTGTTGACCATTGAGACAGTTGTATAATTGGTCTTATATCCTGAATCTCATTTCCAGGAAGTTTTAAACTAATTAAATCTAACATCGAAGCAAAGATTGATATATCCTTAATTCGATTATCTGATAAATTTAACCATTGTAAATTTTTCAATTTACTTAATGGTTCAATATCCACCACTTGATTTCCTATTAATTCCAGTTCATTCAACATACTTATTTCACTAATTGCTTCTACACTACTAATTTCATTACTGTTCAATATTAATACGGATAGATTTTTTAATTGTTGTATTCCTTGTATAGTATCATTATTAATTTTATTATTTGAGGCTGTTAATTTTTTCAATGAATTAACTTTAAATAATGGTTCAATATTTTTCACATTATTATTGCTTATATTTAACTTCTCCAACTTCTCTAGTTTAGAAAATGGTTCAATATTTTCGATTTGATTATGTGCTAAACTTACAGATTTCAAACTTCTCAAATCCGAGATAAATGCTATATTTTTCAGTTCTAAGTTTTCTAACTCTAGACTTTCTAAATTCGACATATACTCTATGCCAGAAATATCTTTTATACCGTTACCCTGCCCATTAGTTATCTTAAATGTTTTAATCTTTAATAAATCTTCTTTCGTAATAGGGGCTTCTAAATCAGTTCTATTCAAATTATTTTTATTAATATATCGTTGTAGTTCCTTATCTTGAACAACATTCGTCCCCTCTTGATTTTTAACTATTTTTTGAATAACAGTTCCATTAAAACGTAATTTATTCTCTGAAGAACCTGTTTCTAAATTAAACTCATATGATTTTTCTCCAGGGCTGTCCCATTTTACAAAACCATTATTTTGTGTTCCCCCCTCGCTAATCCATTTAATACTTTGAAGAGATTCGCCATTTAAATCGTATATAGGAATTTTACTATCTTCATTTACTACGCCTTCATTCAAAAAGATTTTTTGTCTGTGAACTTTAACGACAAAACGCTTTCCAAACTCTTGAATAGGTCTTACATCAGAAATTTCATTTGCACTTAAATTAAGTTCGTATAAATTAGTTAGCCCACTAAGTGATGAAACATCCGAAATATAATTTTCTTCTAAATCAAGTGATTGTAATTTTTTCATTTTAGCTAGCGGTGTAATATCTGTAATTTCTGCATCACTCACTGCAAGGTTAGTAAGGCTCTCCATTCTACTAATAGATTCAAGATTAGTAATATTATTATTTCCAATCCATAATTCCTTTACTTTATTTAACTGTTCCATTCCTGTTAAATCACTAATATTATTATTAGCTAAATACAATTTACCGAGAGACGCCATTGTAAATAGCGGCTTAATATCTTCAATCTTATTACCGACTAAATCTAATACTCTAACTTTTTTCAATTTACCTAATGGCGTCAAATCAGTAATTTTATTATCTCTTAAAGAAAGAGTTTGAATTTTAGTCAGCCCAGCAATTGGCTCAATGTTTTCAATTCGATTAGAAAAAAGATCTAAAGACTTCAAATTATTCAAGTTAGCAATTGGTGATATGTCACTTACTGCAGACTCATTTAATGTAAACTTTTCTAAATTTACCATATGCTCTAAACCGGATAGATTATTGATGCCCTTCCCACCATATATGTCTAAGTTTTTAATTTGTAGTGCATCGGCTTTCGTTATTGGTGCATTTATATCTTTTCGACCTAAAGTATTTCTATTAATGTATTGTTGTAATTTTGTATCCACTACTATATTTTTTGTTTCTTCCTTTTGTTCTTCTTTATTTTCCTTTTGTTCTTTTGGAACATTGTTTTCTAAATTTAATGTATTTACTTCAAACTGCACTTGATACTTATTATCATAAGCCATTGTCGGAATATAAATGTGCATCTGCATATTGTATCTTTTCCCTAATTCTCCAACTTCAAATTGAATCACTTTCGTTCCATTTTTCTTTTTATCTTCTGATATTACTTTTACATCATGAAACACACCAGGAGTATGAATATCTTCTGTTTTCAAGTATTTGAAGAAATCACTATCACTTAACGTTGCCGTAATAATTTTCTTTCCATTCTCAATTGTTAATTTCGGATTTTTTATATAAACAGCCGCCATAGACTCTTCATTTGTTTTATCTTTATACGCTTTAATAACAGCGTCATATGTACCATCTTCTAAACCTTGGCCCGTTTTATTCGCCTCAATTGCTACTGCCGCTAAAGCAGGCGTTGAATACGTAGCAAATGGAAGTGATAACGCCGCAGCGATAATCATCGCATTTATATGTTTTCTTTTATTTTTTTTCAACTTTACATCTCCTCCAAAATATATAAATCTAAATGTAATCATATCTCGAATAAATGATAATGATTTTCATTATCATTGTCAACTAAAAAAATAAAAAGTTAACAAAAAAATACCCCCTTTTTAAGGGGGTTATGCCATTTTTTCTCCGGATTCTTCTTTAAAAAAGCTCTTCATCGCATGGAATACGTCTGCTTTTTGCTTTAAAATATAATATCTAAAATTCTCATCTTTAATATTTTTATAGGCTGACATGAGGGTACTATGGCGGTTGTACTGGTTCACTTCCCCATATCCAAACATATTACACTTCTTCATTAACTCTTCGACAAGCTTTACACATCTAGCATTATCTGATGTTAAATTATCACCGTCTGAAAAATGGAATGGATAAATATTATAGCGGTCTGGTGAGTATTTATTATCAATTAGCTCGAGTGCTTTTTTATATACAGAAGAACATATCGTTCCGCCACTTTCTCCTTTTGAGAAAAACTCTTCCTCTGGAACTACTTTTGCCTCCGTATGATGGGCAATAAACTCAATATCTACTGTTTCATACTTCGTTCGTAGAAATCGCGTCATCCAGAAAAAGAAGCTACGTGCCATATATTTCTCCCATATTCCCATCGATCCACTCGTATCCATCATCGCTAATACAACAGCTTTTGAATCTGGCTTTAATACTTCATTCCAAGTACGGAACTTTAAATCTTCTTGGTGAATCGGATGAAAAGATGCTTTACCACGCATCGCATTTCGTTTATATGCGGATATCATCGTTCGTTTCTTATCGATATTTCCCCATAACCCAGTCTTTCTAATGTCATTAAATTCAACATGTTCAATCCGGTTTTCATCTATTTCTTTTCTCTTTAAATTAGGCAGCTCTAATTCTTTGAAAAACGCTTGCTCTAATTCTAGAATAGAGACTTCAGCTTCATAATAATCTTCTCCAGCCGCATCCCCTGCTCCTTGCCCTTTTCCTGGTCCTTTTTGCTTTTGACCACCTGATCCATCTCTCGCAACGACATCACCAACTTTGCTGTCACCATTTCCTTGCCCAACGTGTTTGTTTTTATCATAATTGTACCTAATCTTATATTCATCTAAAGAACGAATCGGTATTTTTACAACATCCTTACCATTAGACATAACTATGCTTTCTTCTGTTACAAGATCGGGTAAATTATTCTTAATTGCCTCTTGTACTTTTTCTTGATGGCGTTGTTGGTCGTCATATCCTTTGCGATGGAGGGACCAGTTTTCCTGTGAAATCGTATAATTTGGTTGGTTTTCTTCACCCATTTCTTTCCCTCCTTACTGTAATTGTCTTCCCCTATGAACAGTAAGCTAGAAATTTTGTTTTATACTGTGCAAGCTAGAATGAAAGATAACTGCCCATCGAAATTCATCCCATAAACATATATAACGTTTTTCATATAATACTCCGAGCATCCTAAACAAAATTTTGCCACTCACATACTAGAAAGAAATATTCAGCCGTTGATAAGAAAGAAACACAATGCATAGTTGCACACATTTACACTTTGCAACATATTGTATTGTGTTGGCTTTTTTCGTATGAATGGTTGGTTACTCTATCATATGCATATTGTAAAAATAATTGACAATAAATTCATGAAATTGCATCTTAATTTATTACATTTGGACAAGGTATGA
The DNA here is from genome assembly GCF_008368845.1 of Bacillus sp. BB51/4. Lineage (NCBI taxonomy): Bacteria > Bacillati > Bacillota > Bacilli > Caryophanales > Bacillaceae > Bacillus > Bacillus sp. BB51/4. The sequence goes on along the minus strand of NZ_QOSC01000033.1, from coordinate 22,808 downwards.
CACTTTACACATATAAATGGATAATAAAACGCTGTCCCGCAAAATACAAGAGACAGCGTTTTGTTATCAAACTATCGGTTTAGCAGACTACCTACATAGCGTAATAATTCATTCGCAGATGAAGAATTATAGCCGTGCTCATCAATTAAGCGTGCAACAACATCATTGATTTTCTTAAGCTGATTTTCGTCTGGCGTTTTCGTTGATGTTGTAATTTTCACTATATCTTTTAAATCAGCAAATAGTTTTTTCTGAATCGCTTCGCGAAGACGCTCATGTGAATTATAATCAAAGCGTTTTCCTTTACGCGCATAAGCAGAAATGCGAATTAAAATTTCTTCACGGAATGCTTTCTTAGCATTTTCTGAAATTCCAATTTGCTCCTCAATTGAGCGCATTAGCTTTTCATCTGGACTCATTTCTTCACCTGTTAATGGATCACGTAATTTCGATTTATTGCAATATGCTTCAACGTTATCTAAATAATTATCCATAAGTGTCTTCGCTGATTCTTCATATGAATACACGAATGCTTTTTGTACTTCTTTCTTCGCAATTTCATCATATTCTTTTCTCGCTAATGAGATGAAATTCATATAACGCTCTCGATCTTCATTACTAATTGACGGATGCTGATCCAACCCGTCTTTGAGCGATCTAAGTACATCTAATGCGTTAATAGATGGTACCTCTTTTCGAATAATTGTAGAGGAAATTCGGTTAATAACATAACGAGGGTCAATACCTCTCATACCTTCATCTTGATATTCACGTTGCAGCTCCTCTACATCAATCGCATTATAACCTTCTACCGTTTCTCCATCATATAAACGCATCTTTTTAATTAAATCAATATCTGGACGCTTCGGATCTTTTAAACGAGTTAAAATCGTAAACATTGCTGCAACGCGAAGTGTGTGCGGTGCAATATGCACATTGGATACATCACTTTCACGAATCATTTTTTCATAAATATGTTCTTCTTCACTCACTCGTAAATTGTATGGAACTGGCATTACAATAATTCTTGAATGCAACGCTTCATTTTTCTTGTTTGCTATGAAGGAACGATACTCCGTTTCATTCGTATGCGCTACAATTAATTCATCTGCTGAAATAAGCGCAAATCTTCCCGCTTTGAAATTCCCTTCTTGCGTAAGCGATAATAAATGCCATAAAAACTTCTCGTCGCATTTTAGCATCTCTTGGAATTCCATCATCCCACGGTTTGCCTTATTCAATTCTCCATCGAAGCGATACGCTCGTGGATCTGATTCTGAACCATATTCTGCGATTGTTGAAAAGTCCAGACTACCTGTTAAATCGGCGATATCTTGTGATTTAGGATCAGACGGGCTAAATGTACCAATCCCTGTACGGCGATCTTCCGAGAAGAAAATACGCTCTACAACTACATCCTCAATTCTTGAACCATATTCTTGCTCTAGACGCATTACGTTTAGTGGCGATAAATTCCCTTCAATTCTAACTCCATACTCACCAAAGAAATCATCCCGTAAATGATGCGGAATTAAATGAAGTGGATCTTCATGCATTGGGCAGCCTTTAATTGCAAAAATTGCTCCTCGATCTGTTCGTGAATATGTTTCTAATCCTCGTTTCAACATCGTAACTAATGTTGATTTCCCTCCACTAACAGGACCCATTAATAATAAAATACGTTTTCTAACATCTAATCGTTTTGCAGATGGATGAAAATATTCCTCCACAAGACGTTCTAAAGCATCCTCTAATCCAAATAGCTGATTACTAAAGAAGTTATACTTTCTTCTACCATCTACTTCTTCGATTCCAGCATCTTTTATCATATTGTAAATGCGAGAGTGTGCTGTTTGAGCCACCCATGGTCTTTCCTTCACAAGCTCTAAATACTCCGCAAACGTACCTTCCCATTGTAACCGTTCTTCTGCTGCTCGATGCTGTTCAATCTTTTTTAGAATATCCATTATAGCTCCTCCCCCATCTCCTTGTTCAATCGGATTATTATAAAAGGTATGCTAGGATGTCCTTAAACATTCTTTAAATCAAAATGAAATATACAGTATTGCTATAAAATTCTCTCCAAAATTCAAAGAAAATTCTGTATAATATAGGTATTAAAGTTTTTACACCTCTATTCATTTTAAATAAATTCTTTTCTTCCAAGAACCTTACATACATTTTGATTCATATTTAAGATTCGTAAACTGAAAAATAGGAGGGATATTAGTATGAAATTATTATTAATTTTAGGTGTATCACTCACATTTCTTACAGCTATTTTCACATCTGGTTACAATGATAAACCCGGTACACATAAAAAGTGATGTGCTTCTTAGCACATCACTTTTTTTATCAATCATTTATAATACACATTTTCCACATCATATTTTGATAAAGGTCGGCTATAATAATAACCTTGCACAAACTTCACATTCTTTTCCTTCAAAAATTGTATTTGTTCCGCTTTTTCTACACCTTCTGCAATTACATTCAATTCCAAAGTATGAGCTAAATGAATAATTGCAGCTGTAATATTCGTATCACGTTCATCCACATGTATACCTTCCATAAAAGAACGATCGATTTTCAACGTATCAATTGGATACGTTTTTAAATAACTTAAAGATGAATATCCCGTCCCAAAATCATCTAAATGAATCTTTAAATTTTGTTCTTTTAATTGTAGCAATACCCTTTTCGATATGTCTTTATGCATAAGGGCCCCTTCTGTAACCTCTATCGCTAATAGATGAGCTGGTACATTGTACTTATGTAACGCCCGTGTAATCATCTCTATTAATGTAATCGAGCGAAAGTGCCTGGCTGAAATATTAACTGCAATCGGGACAACTTCATATCCTTTATTTAACCATTCACGTATTTGCCGACACACTTCATTTACTACCCATTCATCAAGCTTAATAATAAATCCTGTTCTTTCTGCTAGCGGAATAAATTGATTGGGATAGACAAATCCTAATTCTTTATTCTCCCACCTTATTAAAGCTTCCATACTCGCTATTTTTTTCGTTTCAATATTCATTTGTGGCTGATAATACAAGCAGAATTCATTTTTTTCTATAGCACGATGCAATTGGTTTTCTATTATAAATCTTTGTTCACGCTCACAATCTAATCCACTGCAATAAAACTGATAATGCCCTTTTCCTTTTTCTTTTGCTTTTTCCAAAGCAGCATCAACTCTTTGGAATAATATTTTTTCATCCTCTCCATCTGTTGGAGCCATTACAATTCCGATTGACGCACTTAAATAGACGTCCTCTTCTTCGATTACAAAATGTTCACTAATCTTTTTTAATATTCTTTTTGCAACTATCTCTACACGTTCTTTCGTTATATTTTCTATTAACATAACAAATTGATCATCGTGTTCTCTAAATAAGTGCATACCGTCTATTTGAAAACTGCTTAAACATTCTGTAACTTTTTGTAATACTTTATCTCCTTCTTTATGACCAAAAGTATCATTAATAAGGTGAAATTCATCTAAATCTATAAAAACAAGCGCAAACTCTGTATTATCATTTAAAAAAACATTTAACTTATTTGCACATGAAATTCTATTCATTAATCCTGTTAATTGGTCATAATAAGCTAAATATTCTGTTCGCATTTCATTCAATACTTGTCTTGTAACATCCCTCGTAACAATATATACCCCAACAATTTCGGCGTTCACAATAATCGGAATAGTTCTCAAAGAAATATAGAGCTCGTACCCTTCTTTATGAACATATTTCTTTGAAACAATTTGTTTTGCCCTTCCTTGCAGGGCTCCTTTAAATATGATTTGAAAATCTTTTTCATATTCCTTATTAATAAATTCAAAAATAAATTTATTATGTAATTCTTCATATCGATATCCAAATATTTCATACGTTGCTGGATTTGCATATGTAATTCTACCTATAGAATCTATAGATATAATGGAGTCATTATTATATTCTAATAACGACTTAAACAACATTTGTTTTTCCTCTATCTCTGCCTTTTCCTCAATCTGAGCTGTGATATCCCTCGTAATACAAATAATAAACTGACATACTCCTTCTTCGTCGAATACAGGATTAAGTGAAGATTCATAATGTAACTCACCCTTTGGTAAACTAACTACATCACAAAAGGTATGTGCTTTCGCTTCGCTCGCTACTTTTGCATATTGCACTCGCAATATTTCCGCCGTATCTTCTGATAATACTTCCGCAAACGTTTTTCCATAACATTCTTCGCCTAGCTTCGCGTAATCCATACCTATCTTATTTACATAAATATATTTAAAGGTTTCCTCATCCATAACTTTCACAATAAATACTAAATCTTGAATAACATGTAATAGTCCTCTTCTTATTAAATCCATATCTATCATACTTAAAAAGGTATTTTGATTATTATATTGTTCCTTCATATTTATCTCAACCCGTCTAATCTATTTTTATTCATATATCCCATTCTATATGAATATGTACCCTTTTTTAAATGTATGATTACATATTATTTTTATTTTTAGAAAAAAAGTCGCCATATGGCGACTTTTAATAAACAATTTCTAAATCTAATCCCGGATAATTTTGTTGACGGAATGCTTCATAAATTAAAATAGCTGCTGTATTAGATAAATTTAATGAGCGCACTTTATCAGTCATTGGAATACGTAAACAATGATCGAAATTTTCTTCGATTACATTAGCTGGTAAGCCGTTTGTTTCTCTTCCAAATACAAAATAGTAATCCTTCTCACGTTTGCTATAATCAAATGCTGTATGAGCTTTCTCGCCATACTTTGTTAAATAGAAGAATTCACCGTCTTTATTTTTCTCATAAAATTCTTCAATTGAATCATAATACGTAACTTTCACGTGCTGCCAATAATCTAATCCTGCACGCTTTAACATTTTATCATCCGTTGAAAATCCAAGCGGTCTAATCAAATGTAATTCTGTTCCAGTTGCTGCACAAGTACGAGCAATATTCCCTGTATTTGCTGGAATTTCTGGTTGATATAAAACAACATGTACTCCCACGCGATATTCACCTCTGTTTTTTGTCTACTACGTATTATACCACTTGAGCGAAAAATCTCTACCCATTAATAATATGAAAGAATTTATATTTCATTTGTGGTGTATATTTACTAGAATCTTCATAGTTCCAATAACGCCGACGGCTATTCGCTGAATGTGCATTTACAAGCGGCATACCATCTGCGTCTTTTGCTACTACAATCGTCGTATGATTCCACCTACCATCATCCTCGAAATCATAAGCGATGACATCACCAAGAATAAGGTCCTCTGGCCTTTCTACCGCTTCAGCTCGAAGCCCTGTTGTAGCACCTGACAAATACCAATAAAAAGAGTGTGCGACAGCCCAGCTCCAACTCCACTGATTCTCCCTTTGCCACCATCCTTTGCGAATATTAGGATATCCATTCATTGGTACTTCTCCAGTATGAAGACATTGAGAAATAAAATTCGTACAATTATCAGGGAAATTACGATATACAGGGTTTCGATCATCCCACCAACGCTCTGCATATTTAACTGCCTCTAAACGGTTGTACTGATAAGAACCGTACTTCTCTTTTGTAACTTCCCTTTCTAACGTCTCACTCATTCCAACTGCTTCTGGCACTTCAATAGCATAATCACCTATTACCCGGCTATTATTTAAACAAACTCTTCGTTTTAGTTGTTCCTCTTCGATATAAAATAATTCTTTATGCTTAATTAAATATTTAAAATGTATTTGATAATCAATTTCTTGATGATTGCTATTATTTAATTGTCTCATGAAAGAAACGTCCGCAGTTGCTTTCACTATATGTGCACTACGTTTTTGAAACAATTGTTTCTTTCTCTGTGCTATTTGTAATAAATCTTCAGCAATACCATCCACATTTGTTCGTTTCTCCGTTATATACCCTAAAAATTGTTGTACTTGCTTTTCAATATTTACTTTTACAACCATTTCGTCTCCCTCCCATATTACAATATGAAAAAGGGAGATATTATCTACTCTTTTTTCTGCGCTAACAATTCAAGTCCGCGATTCATTTCATGAATAACCTCTTCGTCTTTCTCACATTGCATCGCTTTTTCAATGGCTTCGCCCACGCCATCTCCACCAATTTTCCCAAGTGCCCATGCTGCCGTTCCGCGAAGTACCGGTCTTGGATCATCTTTCATAACACCTATTAAATCAGGAATTGCTGATGCTTCTTTAAAATGCGCAAGTGCCAAAATCGCATTTCGTTGCAACGGCTTTTTACCTCTCCATGAACCAGACATAATCCCATATTTCTCTTTAAAATCACGATTACTAATTGTTAAAAGTGGCGTTAATAACGGCTTAACTAACTCAGGATCTGGTTCCATCTCAGGGTGATTATGAAAATCCATTCCTTTATTTTTCGGACAAACAGTCTGACATGTATCACATCCATATATACGGTTTCCTATTTTGTCACGATATTCTTCCGGTAGGAATCCTTTCGTCTGTGTTAAAAATGCAATACATTTCTTGGAGTCTAACTGTCCTCCTTGTATTAAAGCACCTGTAGGACAAATATCAATACATTTCGTGCAGCTTCCACATTGATCTTCTATCGGCTGATCTGGTGGGAATGGAACGTTTGTAATCATTTCTCCTAAATATACATACGAACCAAATTCAGGTGTAATAATAGCGCAATTCTTACCGCTCCACCCAATACCGGCACGCTCCGAAACAGCTCGATCACTTAATTCACCCGTATCAACCATTGACTTAACTTCTATATCGGGAAGTTTTTCAATTAAATATGCTTCTAATTTTTGCAAACGATCTCGTAAAACAAGATGATAATCTTGTCCCCAAGAGGCACGACAAAAAATCCCGCGGCGTTCTCCACGCTTACTTAATGGTGCATTTTTTAATTTTGAAGGATACGCTAATGCAATCGCAATAATTGATTTTGCACCAGGTAGTAGAAGCTGTGGGTTCGTTCTCTTTTCTATATCAGGCTCTTCAAATCCAGATTGATAATTTAATTGTTGCTGCTGGATTAAGCGCTGTTTTAATTCCTCAAATGGTGAAGCACTAGCAAAGCCTATTTTATCTATACCAATTGTTTTACTATACGCAATGACATCTTGCTTTAATTGTTCAAAATCCATTCCTAATCGCCTCCTCAGATGAATCCATCCCATATGTAACGACTATATTGGTTAGTAATTCACTTTTGGAATACTATTCTTTACTTCTATTTTCGCATACAATTATGTTTTTCAAACATTAAAAAACGCAATGCCTCGTTTATCTTAGAAACGAAACACTGCGTTGATCACAATTTATAGAAAAACATTTAATAAAATTTGGAGCGGGTGAAGAGAATCGAACTCTCGACCAGAGCTTGGAAGGCTCTTGTTTTACCACTAAACTACACCCGCAAATATGAAATAAATATAAGATATTAGAATAACTTATGTAAAGTAGTATAGCATGTAAAAAAAACGGAAGCAAGAATTTTATCGAAAAAAGTCGAAAAAGTGATGAGTAGCTCATCACTTTTTCAATTCTTTATCAATCGCCTTCTTCATACTATCGAAATCAGGGTTTGCAAGATTTCCGTTGATATATACTGAAGGAGCACCTTGAACTTTTAATTTTTGAGCACGATCTGAATCTTTACGTACTTTTTCTTTCATTTCTTTACTGTGTAAATCCTTCTTAAATTGTTCTACATCAACTTTCGGAAGCTTTTCTTTCACAATGTTAAGAAGTAATTCTTCTGTAATCCATTCTTCCGTGTCTTTCTTTTGACTTTGATAAATCTCATCATAGAAAATCCAGAATGAATCTTGATCTTGTTTATAAATTGCTTCACCAGCTGCTGCACCTAAATCAGAGTCTTTTCCGATAAATGGGAAGTTAATAAAGTATAACTGCACTTTACCTTTATCGATATACTCTTCTTTTAATCGTGGTAATACTGTTACATCCCAAGTACGACAAGCAGGACATTTGAAGTCTCCAAATTCAACTACCTTAACTGGGGCATCATCTTTCCCTAAAGATTGTTGTGTGGAATAAGCAAACATCTCATTCCCTTTATCTTTTTTGTCATTTATGATGCTATACGCAATTGTTCCGATTACAATCAATACTGCGATAGAAAAAACTACACCAAGAGCCATGAGTTTATTTGATTTCATATACATTCCTCTTTAAATTCATATTCTGTATACAGCATTGTACACAATACACATAATATCAACACTTATATATGTCACGCAATGAACACGCTCACATAAATTACAAAAACACAATAATTGTGACGATATTGTGTCACAATTTGTCACAATTTATTCAAAAAAGGAAGCTCCTATGTAGGAACTTCCTTTAGCTTACTGCTTTTTCACGAGCACTATTTAACATCGACTGCTCTGTTTTTATATCATGACGAATTACTAACTTCTCACTAACTGCTTGCACATACTCATTATGATTGATATAGCCTTCTTTCTCCATTAATCTCAAAACGACATTTCGTCTCTCTACGGCCTTATCATAATTTTGTGCAGGTGAGTAATAAGCGGGTGCCTTTACTACAGCAGCCATCATTGCACTTTCAGCCAACGTTAATTGGCTCACCTTTTTACCGAAGTAAAGGTTTGCTGCTTTTTCAATTCCCCATGCTCCTTCTCCATAATAAATATTACTTACATACAATTTTAAAATTTCATCCTTCGTAAATGTACGTTCAATTTTTTTCGTATAAAAAATTTCTTTCCACTTACGAGAAAATGTACGTTCATTCGTTAAAAAAGCATTTTTGGATAACTGTTGTGTAATTGTGCTTCCGCCTTGCACAACACCACCAGCTTTTATATTCTCAACAGACGCTCTGACAATCGCTATATAATCTAAACCGTTATGATGATAAAACCTTTTATCCTCTGTCGCAATAAATGCATGTGTTAATGATTCTGGCACCTCTAACTTAGCCGGTACATGTAATTTACTAATATCACTTTGCTCGATCATTACATTTCCAATGAATAATAACGTAAAACTTAACAATAATAATAAAATAATGGCTTTATAAAAGAATTTAGTCATTGGATTTAATGCAACTTTTTGATGATAGTTCACCCTAGATAATACTCGTTCTTTCATCTTAAACACCTCTTTTCCACACAGCGTATAACTCTTACTTTAAGAATACCTTGTTGTAAAAAAATATCCCATCGATTTCTCTTACACGTACCTTACATCATTGTAAGGTATAAAGTGAAACTTTAATCAGCCCTCACCAATCGGGCTGCCCGGCAAATAGTTGGATAAAAAAGTATTGTATCACAGTCCTTTTTTATCTACTATTCATCTGAAATATTGAATATAGATTATGCTAAACCAATAACAGAGTATACCTTAAGCCTATACTTCCCTATTAAAACATCCTATTTTCATTATATCATCTACAAAATATATATTTGTAAGTATCTAGTAATCTAAATGTATACAATATATCATACATTATACAGAACAAACGTTCCTGAAATCAATACTAGCACTATTATTATTTTGACCTTTTTCTTAAACAGTATACAAAAAAGAGTAGTGATTTGATTGTATCTCAAACCGGCTACTCTTTTCTTTACAATCTACCTATTAAATTATATGGCTGCACTTCCCACGTTTCGTACGGAATACAATGTGTTGCTCTCATCGCATCAAGCGTTCTGGATTTCATATGAGGACGCGTTATATACTCATCTATATTCTCTTCATTTAAAGCAACAAATTTAGCCTCTTGTATTTCTTCAGGCTGAATTTGTATTTCACCGCTCACGTATGCCACTTTAAAAACAACACCTAGAATGTGCATGGAAGCATTATAATAAACTCCTGTAATACCGATAGGCTTCACCGTTAATCCTGTTTCCTCTTTTATTTCCCTACAAACAGCTTGATCGAGCGCTTCTCCTTCTTCCACCTGTCCTCCTGGCAACTCTCACGTATCCGATCGCCAATGTACTTTAGCTAATAACACTTCGTCTTTTTCATTTGTTAAATAACCTGCTACAGCAACGATATGCTTTGGTGTTTTATGTTCCATATTAAACCTCCTAGAAATAATGATTATTTCATATATCCCTATAAGCATATTCCCTGTCTAAAACAAAATACCTTTACTAATTCATCCTCTTAATTAACTTCATGAAAAAAAGCCCCTATCCGTTAAATGAATAGGGGCTTCTATCGTATTATTCTCCTAAGTCTACGTTGTGGTAAACTTGTTGCACATCTTCTAGATCTTCTAATGCATCAACCATTTTTTCAAATTGTACTTGAGCATCTTCAGGAAGTTCTACATCACTTTGTGCAAGCATTGTTAATTCTGCAACTGTGAATTCTTCAACACCAGCATCTTTAAGTGCAGATTGTACGGAATGGAATTGATCAGGTTCAGCATACACGATAACAGAATCTTCTTCTTCTAGAATGTCACGTGCATCAACATCTGCTTCCATTAAAATTTCAAGAACTTCATCTGATGTTTTACCTTCAAGACCGATAACAGCTGTCGCATCAAACATGTAAGCTACAGAACCGTTTACACCCATGTTACCACTGTTTTTGCTAAATGCAGCTCGTACATCTGCTGCAGTACGGTTTACGTTATTTGTAAGTGTATCTACAATTACCATAGATCCGTTTGGTCCGAATCCTTCATAACGAAGCTCGTCATAATTTTCTTCTGAACCGCCTTTTGCCTTTTCAACTGCACGATCAATAATTGTTCTTGGTACGTTGTATGTTTTCGCACGTTCTAATACAACTCTAAGCGCTTGGTTTGATTCTGGATCTGGCTCGCCTTGTTTTGCTGCCACATAAATCTCACGTCCAAATTTCGCGTATATACGGCTTGTATTTGCATCTTTTGATGCTTTTTTTTCTTTAATATTATTCCATTTACGACCCATACTTTCCACTCTCTTTCCCGTTTTAAATCTACATAAAAATATTAATATGAAATATAATGTGTATTCAACACATTTTTAAAAGAAATATAAAAAGTTCATTTTTGATTCATATTACAGACATAATATAAATTACTATCATTTTGTTCTTTCGACAAGTTATATTATACATGAATTTCTACATTTATTACGAATTTTAGAAGCACATAGTATAATTTAACAAAAAAGACTCTAACAGAAATGTTAGAGTCTTTTTATATCGCCGATACACATTTCTATAATATTCCTATAACTACTTTCTATTGTTATATAATAAAAACAGGAAAAAATTTGAAGAAAGATAGAGGGAGAATTATGACACATTCACATGAGAAAAAAGCACATGGTCTGAAAGGAATAGGAGAGAAGTTAAACCCAACTATCTATCAAGTGAGATTCATGAAATTAGATGAACCAATTCAATTTGAGTCGTTTCCTGAATTAAAGGAATTAGGAGATTGGTTGAGTACTTCAACGCACATGTGGGCGTGCCACTCAACTATGTACAAGTACAACAAAGAAGAGTTTGAAAAGAGGTTTTTAGAAATTACAAACTTAACCGTTGATAATGTACTAATATCTACTGGTGCTATCGGATTTAACTTCATGTCACCGGGGTGGAGAAGTTCTCTTTAGAGTGCTTAAAGAGAATATTGTATATACAATATTCTGCTGATATTTTATAGGATAATGTAATTAAGAGAATAAAAATGAATGTTTATTTTTATCCTCTTATTGTTTCGCAGTTTACTCACCGCACACTTTTTGTGCTTATTTTTTCGTGTAATGAAAACACAAAAAATCTCTATACAATTAGTATAGAGATTTTTATTACGCCGTTCATGATACCGATGGTCGGGGTCGAACCGACACTCCCGAAGGAACACGATTTTGAGTCGGTTTTTTCCGTTATATCATTAGTTATTATCATTTTTTTACAGTCATATTAAGTAATTCTACAGTTAATTGTAGGGTGTTACAGTTAGCCTGTTCACACGACTACTATATACTTTACAGTATAATTCTAGCAGACTAGATTTTCAATAAGTTTTTCTACTTTTCTTTTATATAATCATTATTATCTCTATACACCTGTTTCTAATGTAAGTTGGTAAGTATTAGAGGCTTTCCCCTGTCCAACTGTAACAGACAGTATACCCTGTTCTTTCAGTCCTTTTATTGCCTTTGATGTTGTATTACGATTAGCACGTAAATAATCCTGCAACTGGTTATACGATAACTTCACGGGTGCTTTATCCGCTTCTAATTCTTTCATAATATATAGTAACAATAGTTCTGTTTTATCTAAGTTAGTGCGTTTGAATAATGCCAATGTTAGCCTCTTCCCTTGTTCTATCATTTAACACTCATACTAATGGTGCCTTACACTTCATATAGTACATATTAATTACTATAAAAACAATAAAAACTTCTTCTTAACTGTGGGATAATATTAAAAAGACTTATGCGTAATTCACATAAGTCTTACTTTTGTTACTCATAATTAATTATTATTTGTCTTCGCAATCACATAAGCTAGAAAACAATTCTTAAAATGATGAACCAATAATGCACTACTCTAAAAAAATAGAATTGATATCTATTAAATATAATAATCAGGATTTTCTTCCATTTTTATTAAAAACTCTTCTAAAGAATCCTCTATTTTCGTTGACCCATAATATATAGGACATTGACCTAATTCATTTTCCTGCTTAAATTTAATTGTTAAAAAGCTAATCTCTGATACTTCAAAAAATACTAGTGATTCTTCATCATCGACATCGTCGAAATTAGGATTATATTCATAAATATCTTGTCTTAAACGAAAATCTGCAACAGAAAATGGGTCCATGAACCTGTTAATAAGAGTCTTATTAGTCTTTAAAAATCCATAGCCAATTTCCTCATAGAAACGTTTTAATTCTTTTGGGAATTGCATTTTCAACAAATCTTCTGCTTCTGCTATCTCTTCTTTTGGTAAAGGATAGAAAATAGGTTTTTGTTTAGAACGGACACTTCTGGCTGCTACAACATATTCTTTCAAAAAATTAAACATAATTTTTACTATCCCCTATTAAAGAAGGGTTATTTTTAACGCTTCCTCAAGCATTGTATTAAAATCATTATATGTGTTCATTACCGTACCTGATGGTTTATCAAGTTCTAAATAAGTACCATCAGATAAGTTTTTACAGAACCATGCTATATTTGAATCTCCAAGGAAAAGATACTCTTTTTGAAATTCATTTTCATACCAAATCTCATTGGTTTCTATAAGCCCGCAAATTGATTCGTCCCTTTCTGTATCTAACAAATAAGAGTCAACTCCGTAAAGTACCAGTCCATCAAAGTCTAAACCATTTACAGTTTTAAGAAACTCTTCGTATTCACTCGTTAAATCAACATTAAATTTCTCCTTTGCCTGTTCTCTTAATCTCTGAACTTCAGTATCCGTTGCGGGTGTATTCAGCCTATAATTAACACTTTTCAGTATATCTCCAATTTCCAAAATCATATTTTCCCACATATAAAAACCTCTTTCTAAGTGTATTTATTCTCCTTTAGGATGGGTATTATATTGGGTATAGACCAAATTATTTCTGCACTATCTCCATCTTGTAAGTGTCTAGTTAATGTAAACCATTGCTTCAACTTCTATCAGTTATTTTAGGACTTTCTTTTACATATTTGCCTCTGAATCCCATACCTCTACAAATTCAAAACCTTCTAAATCACTCTCTAAAACTACATTTCTAAATTCGTCAGACACTAAAACAGTAGAGGAGTGTAATCTTTGATTTAAATAGGTTTTAAATATTATCTGCCCCTCAACTATATTAGGTAAAAATGCGTATTTTTCGAAACCTATTATTAATCCTGTACTTAGTTTTTCAAAAACTGCTTTATTGTAGTCAATTGCATCAATTGTATTTAGAACGTTTATTAGGTAATAAACTTCACCTGTAACATCATGGGTTAGCGGAAGGAACTCAACATTATTACAAATTAGAGGTTCTAATACCTCTTTTGCTTTTCTACTAACCATTGGCGTGCCAAGTTCCCCCCAGAACATAGGACAATCACTATGGTTATCTCCTTCTACACATTCAACAAGAATTTCTCCCCATGAATCAGATAGCTTTATTGCCAAATCAATTTTTTCATCGAAATATTTTTTACGGTCTTCTTTCAAATTTAATAGTTGAAAAGATTTATAGTTATCAAATAAGCTTTTTAATTGCCAAATTTTCATACCTTTTACTCCTTTATAATTCAATTAGTAAAACAATTAAGATTATTTAGGTTGATTTAGTTTTAAACTACCGTCCAATAACCTTTCTCTTATATTCTGCAAAGCTGCAACTGCATCTGCTTGATTACCCCCAAAGCGTTTAACTTCGCTTAATACTCTGTATACTTCTCTTATATACTCTGGACTATGATTACCTATATGTAATGCTTCAGTAGTTACATAATCGTTCACTTTATATGGTAAAAATACCCCATTAGCAGCAGAATCATGATGTATTCCAAACTCTTCTAATAGTTCTTGTACCTGTGCCGCCCTTTTATCATTCCAAGGTCCTATGTGATGTGCCGCATTAGGATATGGCGGTGGTTCAATTCCTGCTTCTTTAAGTTCTGCACGTAATTTTTGAGATGCTGTATACGAATCGGGATAATCATTTTTGACATCTACCCTATCAAGAACTTTATCTGCATAATCCTTTATTACTTCTTGAACATCTTTGACCCTACTTCTTCCACCAGTTTTGGAAAACATAAATGTATCACGGGCTTCTTGTAACATTTCAGAAGCTTTTCTCTGTGCACTTCCAAAGCCACTAGCACCTGCGAATGCAAAGCGTTCTGTCAATGGTAATTTATTCGCAACAGAAGAGATTCCTGTAGAAAACTTTGCTAGATTTACACCTTCACCGAGTGTAGTTACTTTCCCTACTGTGCTTATCCCTTTATCCCCAATCCATCCTAACCCAAATTCCATAAAAATACTTGTTCCCCACTTTGTACCACTTTCTAAATCACCATGCCAAACATCATTCATAAATGAATCCGAAAAAGTATTACACATAGTATATGCCGTCTCTAGAGGGTGACCTATAGCATACTTGATATTTTCTTTTGTTACTGTATCGTCTAGTGAATTGAATCCTTCTACAATCTCTCCGATAACTTGCCCAGAACCAACGTATATACCGTCCCAAACTTTTCTAAGCATAGATTTTTCAGGGGAGGTATCATCATACATTTCCTCTTCTTTGATATTATCATCTGATAAATTGTCATTTAGAAGATTGCTAGCTTGGCTTGCCCTCTCTTCTCCAATAGCTTGAATAGAAGTTGTCCACTCCATATTCAACCCTTGCGTACTAAATGTACCACTTGCAGGACTAAAACCTTTTCCACTTTGAACTTCCGCCAAACCTGTCGCAATGCTAACAGCTAGTTGGAGTGCCGTATCATAATTACTACTAGAAGTAGAATTAAATTCATATAGATGTTCTAATTTTTCTTGCAGTTTTTTCCTCATGACAGTAAAAAGATTCGCCATAGCGTCCATACCTGGGATTGGCATAGCTTGACTGATGGCTTCCATACTTACTTTCATTCGGTCAATTTCTCGAATTTGTTCTAATATTTCTTGTTCGATTACATCTGTGGAAGCGACTTGTGATTGAAATTGACTTGGAAAAGCATCATTCTGACGAATTAACTCTTCACACAGATAAATGATTCCGTGTGCTAAAGGACGAAAGGTTTGTACAAAAAATGATTTTGCACTGCTATAAGTTTGTCCTTGTAGAACAGTATCAATTGCAAAGGTGTCAATCGACTGAATGACTTGTTCCATACCTTGAATGGTAGCGTTACATACAGCATTCATGCTTTGAGTTTGACTTTGTACTTCTCCCAAATACATATTTAAACTCATGAATTGCCCTTCCTTCTTTATACAGTATTTTATAAGAAAATTATACCATGTTAAATTACCCCACTGTATCAAGTGTTTGAATTTACTAAACACAATGAATTAATGAATTTCTTCTTTTAAAATAAAATTGTCAAACAAATGTTGAGAAATACCGAAATTTAATTTCCATTATATTCTATTCTTGTTATCATTTAATGTAAGACTATTCAGAAAAGGAAGGGATTATATGCATGTTCCAGTGAAGGGGAATGAACAGATTTCAAAGTTATTTAATGACTGGTATCAAGCTATACTACAACATCAAAATATTCAAGCAACAAACTTAAAACAAGAAGTTGAAGATAAGCTTTCCAATATAAAAGAAGATAAAAATTTATTATTATACTATTCATTATTAAACTTTAGATATAAAGTGCTAACCGATGGACTTAACATTACAAAAGACAGCTTTAATGAAATTAACTCCTTTGATATACCTGAAAATAGCTTTCTAACTTATTATTATCACTTCTTCAAAGCTATTCACAGCACAATTCTTGCAGACTACAATGAAGGTGGGAAACATTTTGAAAAAGCAGAAAAACTTTTAATGTATGTGCCTGCCGAAGTAGAAGAAGCAGAATTTAATTATAGGTTGGCATCTTTCTATTACCAAACTTATAAACCCCTACCATCTATTTCATATGCTAACAAAGCAAAAGACTTTTTCAGCAAAACTAACTGTTATAACATTAACATTGCTTTATGCGAAAACGTTCTAGGATTAACGTGTATTCAGATAAGACAATTTGAACAAGCAGAAGAACATTTAAATAAAGCGATTGACATTGTTAAAGAGATTAATAACAATGAACTACTGTTACGTATTAGAAATAATTTAGGTTGGTTATACGCAAATCAAAACCTTTCAGATTTAGCTATTCGTCATTTATCAGAAGTTACAGAACATCTTCCAAACCATTATAAAGCTATATTCTTACAGGCTAGGGAATATTATAAATTGGGCGAACACAACAAGGTTAATACACTAATTGAAAAAGGACTTGCAGCTTGTACTAAGATAGAAAATAAGGAATACGTGCACCGTTTTAATATCCTGAAGGAAATGAATAATGGTTCTGATTCTCTAACGTTGGAAAGTATTATTTTAGAAGGAATTTCTTACTTCGAAGCAGAAAATTTAACACGTTGCGTACAAGAATATACGGAACTATTAGCAACTATGTTTTATAAGGAAGAGAACGAGAAGAAAGCAAGCAAGTATTTTTACATGAATAATGAAGCAAGAAAGAAATATGAAGAAAAAGGGGCGTTAGTGTAATGAAAAAACTTAAAACAGCACTACTTTTATCGGTTACGGCATTTAGTTTCTTAGCAATGGCTGAGGGTGACACACCTGCACCACAAAAGCCTGGCTTAGCGTATAGTCACGGTCATACTGGTGGTTCTCCTGAATATACACATGGAGAAGGTTGGTCTCCATCTTACACACACGGAGAACCATGGGGTATAGCTGATGGTAACACTGGTTCACCTGCTTATGACCACGGACGACCACCAATACCACAAAAACCTGACTTAGTTTAAAAACAATAAAACAATTTAATGAAAGAAAAAGAACGTCACCCTTAAAAGTGCGTTCTTTTTTATCTAACTTTAACTTTGAAAGGACTGAATACAAAGTATGTTTGATGGAATATCTATTGAAATAATAAGCAAGTTTTCACCTGTTATTGTTGCTATAATGGGGATTATTACAGGGGTTTTCATGTATACCAGCAACCAATTTATATACATAATGACAACTAATTCACTGGATAAGCAATTTAGGGATAGGTCTAATCAAGCCAAACTACAATTTTGGTTCTATATCATAGGAATATTCTTTGTAACTATATTTTATTTACTCTATACAGCCATTATTTATCAGAATTTATATGGATATAGTCACCGTCTTAGAACTAACACCCATTTCCACTTCTAGTTGCTTATTAGATGGATAAGCATAGCCGTACTTCTCGCTATGGTAGCGTACCAGTGTCATATAAAGATAAACGTCTGTGTGCGTAATCAATTCCAGTTGTACGTAATTCATAATATCGGCTGGGAAGCGTTCGAAGTTTTCCTTAATGTGTTCCTTTGCTAGTTTCTTCGTTCCTTGAATTGTCGTCATATTAGTTCCTCCTTTTGTTTGTAACCTTGCAAAAAAAGGTTACAAAAAGGTAGTACCGAATAAGGACAAAATAAGGACACGCATGTATGTGATTAATAAAAAAAAGAAGGCTAACTGCAAAAACGGCTGCCTTCACTATCTCATGTTATTTATTTTGTTTTACCTTCAGCTTTGTCTTTTGCTTCTTGCTGTAATTGCAATCCTAATGAAATGGAAGCAATGGGGGACAAGTTTTGCAAAAGGGAAGTATCACCGCTTCTTATTTTATCTAGCACTTCTTGGCTGTATTTCATTACTATTCGCCCCCTTCTTGTCCATAGTCACGAATAATAAAGCTGTTACTCTTAACAGTGTTATTACCTTTCGTAGCTTCTAAGAAGTGGGAAGGCATAATCTGAAGATATCCAATTTCTAATGGTGTTGACGTCTTATTTGTTTTATTCTGGAAGTTGTAAACTTCAGTGACCGAACTATCACCAGCTAAACAATCGTATACGTCATGTTCAAATTCTTTTTGTTCTGATTCAAGCATTTTACTAACGTCCGCTACACAGTCCATTACGTCAGACAATGCCACCCGTACAGCCCTATTCATTTCCTCATTAAAAGTAGCTAGTAACTCACTTCTGTCTTTATCAATAGCTTGTGCAACTGCTGGGGCGTGCTTTAATCTTACCTGTGTTGTACGTTCCTTAGTTTCTTCTAAAAAGAAATCTAGTGCTTGCAGTTCTTTTGATAAATGTTCCTGTTCATTTTGAAGATAAATACGTTCACCAATTTCAAAAGTTGCTTCCATATCAACAAGTACTTTTGTTAATTGTAACTGTTTTTCTGCCTTCTCCTTCTCAATACTAGCAGCATACTTTTCAATTTCTTCCATATCTTTCTGAAATGCTTGAACAGCTTTCTTTGTATGACGATGCGGCTTATAACCTGCAATTACTTTGTCCAATTCTTCACGATTAATTTTAAATAGCATTTGTATTTTCCCCTTTCGTTTGTACCTGCTGTTTCTTAGCAAGCATTACAGCTTGTATAGCTACTTTCGTTTCTTTTATGCTAATGGCTGTTTCCTTTTCAATAGTTCGTAAATTAAATAACTTATCTAACAGGGCATTTGCTTTGCTGTCCAACTCTTTAGCGTTATAACCCTTACTTAAAATAGCTGCACATAATCTTTCCACTTTCTTTGTCATACCTTGTAACCACGTCTAGCCTTAATTTCCATAAGTTTTTTATAAGATTCTATTTCATAGCGGTCTATACGATATGCCCTCACCAGTTCACGTACACGGGCGTAAACGTTGGGGCTGAAGTCCTCATATTTTCCGTTTTCATAGTCACTAATCATCTTTTGACTGACACCTAACTTTGCAGCAGCAGTAGTTTGGGTAATGTTCCTACTCAAACGGATATAGCGTAGCATTTGTGGTTTGATTTCAGGTTTATAAGGTAAGTTTTTATATTCGTTTCCAATCATTATTAAATCCCCCTTGTATTCATTAGTTGTATTAATTCCTTTTCTCCTTCTGCTGCTAAAAAAAATAACCCATACATCAAATGACATAAGGGCTACTTACCAAAAGCACAACTTAAAGGAGAATGAGTTTAGGAGAAAACAAAAAACCACATACATGAAGTATGCGGTCTAATAAGTTCCCCTATATTAATGTGTGTGAAATAGGGTACTTTTACAGGTATATTTTAGAATTATTTTGCATTTTACACTAGGCATAGACAGGTTTCCTGTTTACCCTTCTGTCAGGTTGCTTTTTCCATAAAATTAATCACTGAGATTGGCATTTCTAGGCGATTAACTTTTGTTTTATGTATAGCTGCACTACTAATCTTCTTTAAATTACTTTAAAAATAAAAAAAGAATGTAGATTATCTCTACATTCCCTTTTCAAGTTGCTATATGTTCATTAACAGTTGTCTGATAAATTCAATTGCCACACCAGAAATGATAACATCAAAATCAACATGAAAATACATTTCCGTTGTATCTGAATCCTTCTTGTAGAAGAATTTAAACATATACAACCACCACCTATTTATACAGCGTTTTCGATATAAATTAAAATCCCTTTATAATTCTAAACGGTTAATGGTTGAATGAACCTTCTATATTATCTCAAATTATTCCTAATCAAATAAGCATTTCCATATTATTTTTTTCTATAATCCTAACTTTTATTTTATAAATTCCTTAACCAATCCTCACGTCTTTTTTTCAACTCCACTTTACTAGCTGATTCATTACCGTCAACATTTCCAATTGGATTGAATAAGTTAATAGCATATAGTTCATAAATCTTTCTGTCTTTTCTATCACAATAAAGAACATCAGTAGAATGAAACATATGATAAAATCTCTTTGTAGTACTACTTTTACCAGCCATATGTTTAGTAAGCCTCTTCTTTAAATTCAAAGACTCTCCAATATAAACAATTTCCCCATTTGAATCTCTCATAAAATAAATTCCTGAATCTGAACTAACTTTATGAATTTCTGATACGGGGATACTCAAAGAACACTTAGGAATCTCAATGTTTATCAAAATTACTCCTCATTTCCAATCCACTTTTCTTTATAACCTGATTCTATGATATACTAAATAGAAACGTCTATATCCTGTTCTCTTAATAAATTAAGAAACGCTTGTAACTCATTTAAATAATATTTAATGGTAAACGGTCTAAGATTTCTTAATTCACAGTCCTTCACAAACAAAGTGATAGCTTCATCAAACGTTTCAACATAAGATTTACTTTGTTTTTTAATAACAGCTAATTCATTTTCATCTAAAGTGTTTTTTCTTCTAGCCAAAAGTTAACCACCTTTCTTTACCTGTGAACACGACCAATGAATACGATTTTAAAAGTGGATTTTTCAAGCAAAATTACCCCTGAAAACAAAAAAAACGCCTTCCTACAAAACTGTAGAAAGACGTTTTAAACGTTGCTATTACTTAATTCTTCTGTAATTCACGATAACCATTTAACGATACCGATGGTCGGGGTCGAACCGACACTCCCGAAGGAACACGATTTTGAGTCGTGCGCGTCTGCCAATTCCGCCACATCGGCACAAAAGAAAGGCGGCAACCGGATTTGAACCGGTGGTAAAGGTTTTGCAGACCTCTGCCTTACCACTTGGCTATGCCGCCATGTTAAATTTTATTGGAGCGGAAGACGGGATTCGAACCCGCGACCCCAACCTTGGCAAGGTTGTATTCTACCACTGAACTACTTCCGCAAAAATGGCTGGGCTAGCTGGATTCGAACCAGCGCATGACGGAGTCAAAGTCCGTTGCCTTACCGCTTGGCTATAGCCCATCGAATTCTTACTTAATTATATGTAAGTATCAATTAGATTATTTGTAATTTTAAAAATAAAAATGGGGCGACTGATGGGAATCGAACCCACGAATGCCGGAGCCACAATCCGGTGCGTTAACCACTTCGCCACAACCGCCATGTTGTGTAAATATATTTGGCAGGGGCAGTAGGAATCGAACCCACACTGGAGGTTTTGGAGACCTCAGTTCTACCTTTAAACTATGCCCCTATGTAAATGGTGGAGGGGGGCAGATTCGAACTGCCGAACCCGAAGGAGCGGATTTACAGTCCGCCGCGTTTAGCCACTTCGCTACCCCTCCGAAACTTACATGGTGCCGGCTAGAGGACTTGAACCCCCAACCTACTGATTACAAGTCAGTTGCTCTACCAATTGAGCTAAGCCGGCGTATATTATTAAGATAAATGGTGGCTCGGGACGGAATCGAACCGCCGACACGAGGATTTTCAGTCCTCTGCTCTACCGACTGAGCTACCGAGCCTTATTAAAATGGCGGTCCCGCCCGGGGGCGACCCGGCGATCTCCTGCGTGACCGGCAG
>NZ_QOSC01000033.1:0-686 GCF_008368845.1 Bacillus sp. BB51/4 | reverse complement strand
ATGTTAACCACTACACCACGGGACCATTTGGTTGCGGGGACAGGATTTGAACCTGCGCCCTTCGGGTTATGAGCCCGACGAGCTTGCTCCACCCCGCGACAATACTATTTATATAATTTATATGGTGGAGGATGACGGGATCGAACCGCCGACCCCCTGCTTGTAAGGCAGGTGCTCTCCCAGCTGAGCTAATCCTCCAAAGTGGTGACCCGTACGGGATTCGAACCCGTGTTACCGCCGTGAAAGGGCGGTGTCTTAACCACTTGACCAACGGGCCAATATTATAAATCCTATGGCGGAGAGCAAGGGATTCGAACCCTTGATACGCTTGTGACGTATACACGATTTCCAATCGTGCTCCTTCGGCCAACTCGGACAGCTCTCCAATGGCTCCGCAGGTAGGAATCGAACCTACGACCGATCGGTTAACAGCCGATAGCTCTACCGCTGAGCTACTGCGGAATAATATTGCTTGGCGACGTCCTACTCTCACAGGGACAAGGTCCCAACTACCATCGGCGCTAGAGAGCTTAACTTCCGTGTTCGGTATGGGAACGGGTGTGACCTCTCTGCCATCATCACCAAACTATGAAGGCATATTCCTTCAAAACTAGATAACATATTGCTTCATATTATATGGTTAAGTCCTCGATCTATTAGTATTCGTCAGCTCCACATGTCACCAT
>NZ_QOSC01000032.1:2991-83679 GCF_008368845.1 Bacillus sp. BB51/4 | reverse complement strand
CCTCTTTCTTTATTATATATTACGCCTTATGACACTCTGGACAAACGCCATAAATTTCTAAGCGATGACTATTAATAACGAAGCCTGTCGTTTTCGCAGCTTCCTCTTCAAGCTTTTCCAAGCCTCCATAAGGAAAATCAACAATCTTACCACATTTTTCGCAAATCACATGATAATGTTGACTTGTAACATAATCAAATCTACTTGAAGCGTCTCCATAAGTTAATTCCTTTACAAGTCCAACCTCTTTAAATACACGTAAGTTATTATAGACAGTTGCAACACTCATATTTGGAAACTTACCTTCTAATGCTTTATAAATGTCATCCGCTGTTGGGTGCGTCATAGATTCCACAAGGTACTCTAAAATAGCATGACGCTGTGGAGTAATGCGTACACCCGTATTTTTCAGCATTTCTAGCGCTTCTTTTAATTCTTCTTTGACCACCGTCATGCACCCCGATTCTATACGGATTATTATTTTATAATTCTTATAAAGAGTGTACTCCTTTTCTTATAAATCGTCAATATTTCTACTATAAGTATGTGGTTTATTTTTATATATAGCCTTATTCTTATATATCTTTCCCCATTTTCTATACATTTACATAGAAAAAAAGTGCGACATAATCGCACTTGGAATACTATCATCTGAGGAGGTATGCCCTACACTTCACTTTATGTAAGACGATAAAATATGTATAGACACTCGCCTTACTTCTATATATTTTATCTCCACAATGGATTTACTTTATATAAGAAAGAACATCTTCAGTATGTCCTTTCACTTTCACTTTACGCCACTCTTTTACAAGCTCACCGTCTTTATTAATAAGGAATGTAGAACGCTCGATTCCCATATACTCTTTTCCAAAGTTCTTTTTCAATTTCCAAACGTCGTATAATTCCGCTACCTTATGATCTTCATCTACTAAAAGTACAAATGGAAGATCATGCTTCTCAATGAATTTCAGATGTCTGTTCGCTGAATCCGGACTTACACCTAGAATAACTGTATCTTTCTCTTGAAATAATCCATACGCATCGCGAAAATCACATGCTTCAGTTGTACACCCTGGAGTCATATCTTTCGGATAAAAATATAGCACTACGTTTTTACCACGAAAATCAGTTAAGCGAACTTGTTCCCCGTTACTTCCCTCTAATGTAAATTCTGGAGCCATTTCTCCTACTGTGATCATTGTTATCACTCCTACTCTTTTCTTTTACTATATCAAATGCTATCTTATTTTTCATTGTCTATTACAGACCTCATTACAAAAGCAAACGGTAATGTATATCCAATTAGCGCTTCTGCAATCGCAATCCATCTCCCTATTCCAATCGGAGCTATATCACCGTACCCAACGGACAATAAAGTAACCGCGCTAAAATATAAGCAAATTTCTACAAGTTGAAAAGATTGGGCATGCAAGCTTTCTCCATCTTCTTTCAAAACTGCAAAGCCCATTTCTTCTAATACAACATAACTTAACCCAAACGCAATCAATACCGTTGTATAAATTAAAAATAAGGAGGCTAAATTATAAAGCGAAAAGAAACGCCTAGAATCTGAATATGAACTCCATAACAATTGGACACTTCTCAAAATAGCAATTGCTGCAATTAATAGAATAAATCCCCATAACATGTCCTCCACCTCATTTTATATGTATGAGACAGCCATTGGATTTATCCCTTAGAAACAAACAAGCTTCTATAATTAATTCCCAGCACCACGGTACCTTTTTACCCCTTGATTCCAAAGAGTAATTGCAATCGTAAAACAGATAACACCAACGAATGGTGTTGCAAATGCATAGCTATTCCACTCTGTTTTTCTTAAAAAGTATGCTGCTGGATACACTCCGACAAACGCAAATGGTAAAACAAACGTTAAAATGAAGCGAATCACACGGTTATAAATGTTAACAGGATAGCGACCATAGTTACCTATGTTATACATTAGCGGCATAATTGAACTTTTCGCATCCGACCAAAAACCAAGACTCGCAAGCGTAACAAATATCCCTCCGTATACAAGTGCTCCTCCTCCTACCATCAGTAAGAATAAGAAGAAATCGTACCAGTAAAAAGATAATTGCAGCTCCACTGCTGCATATCCCATTACAATTATTCCTGTAATCGCTCCAATTAAAGATTCAAGTTCCATTCTTTCTAATATAATTTGAAATAAACTATGAATCGGTCTCGTTAATATACGATCCATTTCTCCTTTAATAATGTAACGATCATTAAAGTCCCATATGTTAAAGAAAGCTGAGAATATGGCAAACGGTACTAAAAAGAAACCATAAATAAAGATTACTTCTTCTCTACTCCAGCCCTTTAATGCTTGTGTATGCCCAAACACAACGAGAATAAAGATTAAATTAACAGCCTGTAGTGCTAAATCAGAAAGTAATCCAACGATAAAATCGCCCCGATACTCCAATTTTGTTTTTATATATTGGCTTGCATATTGCAAAAATAGGTTTATATATATCATCTCATCATCCCCCTTGTACAATTAGACGTTTTCTCGCCGTTCTCCACATGAGTACAATTGGAATAATAAGTACAATTGCCCAAATTACTTGGAATAATAATGCCTCATACAATTTACTTCCTTGTATACCTTCTGAAAAAATCATACTCGGAATATAACTAATAGCCTGAAACGGTAAAAATACCATTGCTTTTTGGGCCCATAACGGATAAAAACTAATTGGTAATAATAGACCTGAAAATAAATCAATAACAACACGTTTTGCATACATAATTCCACTATTATTAAATAGGAAGAACGTGAGCATTCCAGTCATTAAATTAATTTGTGTATTAATAATAAAACTAAATATTAAAGATAAGAAGAAATATAACCACGTTTGAAAATTCGTTGTAATTTGCAATGAAAATAATAAGGTAACGATAACCATACCTGGAATTGAAAAGAAAGCAAAACGAAATATTCCTTCACCAAGACCTTGCATCACTTTCATGCCTAAATAGTTATATGGACGAATGAGTTCTACTGCTACACGTCCTTCTTGAATCTCCATCGCAATTTCCCTGTCTATATTATTAAAATAAAAGGCACGTGCCATCCACGCAATTGCGATATAAGTAGTCATTTGCGAAATAGATAAACTTTCAATATTCTCTTTTCCACTATAAATTGCTTGCCATAAAAAATAATACGCACCGATATTAATTGTATAAATTAAAATCCCGCTATAATAGTTTGTACGATACGCAAGCATCATTAAAAAGCGAATCCGAATCATTTCAATGTACTTACCCATGTTTAATACCTTCCTCATAAATGTTACGAATAATTTCCTCTGTAGACACTTCGTTAATTTTTAAATCTTTAATTTGAAAGGCTTGTACTACTTTAGAAATAAGCATTGAAATGATAACTTCTTCATTCGGTATTTTTGCAACCCACGCGTTTTCCTCTTTCGCTTTCGACCAAACGACATGACTATCTGGCATAACCATTGATAAAGCCTGATAGGAAACTGGTGCAATAAATTGAAAATGTATTTCCTTCTCTGCTCCCCACTGCGTACGAAGATTATTTAAAGAACCGTCATACATAATATTTCCTTCATCCAGCATGATAACGCGCTCACATAAAGCTTCAATATCAGTAATATCATGGGTTGTTAATAAAATTGTTGTTTTGTAACGTTCATTCATTTCTTTTAAAAATTCACGTATTTTTAATTTCACAAGAACATCCAATCCAATTGTTGGTTCATCTAAAAATAATAACGGTGGATTATGAATTAATGCTGCCGCTAATTCACAACGCATCCTTTGACCTAGAGATAACTTTCGAACTGGCTTATCTAATAAAGGACCAATATCTAACGTTTCAATCACGTGTTCCATATGCTCTTTATACTGAGCATCTGATACACCGTACACTTTTTTTAATAAACGAAAAGATTCTTGTACAGCAATATCCCACCAAAGTTGTGAGCGTTGACCGAAAACAACACCAATTGTTCTTACGAATTCTTCTCTCTGCTTATGGGGGTTCATCCCATTTACTAAAATTTCTCCTGATGTCGGAGTCAAAATCCCCGTAAGCATTTTAATAGTTGTTGATTTACCAGCACCGTTCTCACCGATATATCCAACCATTTCACCTTGTTTCACATTAAAAGATACATCATTTACTGCTGGTACTATTTTATAATTACGATTTAATAAATCGCGAAAAGCACCCTTTAATCCCGGACGACTTGAATAGGCTGTAAACTCTTTACGTAACCCTTGTACCTCAATTACCGATTTCATAATCGGACCCCCTTCCTAAATGTCACAACGAATAGTTTACCCAACTGCCTTCTCTATCACAAACAATACGTCTTTTCGAAAAACATGTTAGAATAATACATAGATTTTTGTAAGGAGATGAATTGTAGTGAAATTCACAAAATCAGAAGCATTACATAAAGAAGCTTTAGAACATATCGTTGGCGGCGTTAATAGTCCTTCTCGTTCTTTTAAAGCAGTTGGCGGCGGCGCTCCTGTTGCTATGGAACGTGGAAAAGGTGCTTATTTCTGGGATGTAGACGGAAATAAATATATCGATTATTTAGCAGCATACGGTCCTATTATTACTGGACATGCTCACCCGCACATTACAAAAGCAATTACAACAGCTGCTGAAAATGGTGTACTTTACGGAACACCAACAGCACTAGAAGTAAAATTTGCAAAAATGTTAAAAGAAGCAATGCCTGCATTAGATAAAGTCCGCTTCGTAAACTCTGGTACTGAATCAGTAATGACAACAATTCGTGTCGCTCGTGCTTACACAGGCCGCACAAAAATTATGAAATTTTCTGGTTGTTACCACGGTCATTCTGATTTAGTACTTGTAGCAGCTGGATCTGGCCCTTCTACGCTAGGAACTCCTGACTCAGCCGGTGTACCACAAAGTATCGCTCAAGAAGTTATTACCGTTCCATTTAATAATGTAGAAACCTTAAAAGAAGCTTTAGATAAATGGGGACACGAAGTAGCAGCTATCCTTGTAGAACCGATTGTTGGAAACTTCGGTATTGTAGAGCCAAAACCTGGCTTCCTTGAGAAAGTGAATGAACTTGTTCACGAAGCTGGTGCACTAGTAATTTATGATGAAGTTATTACTGCTTTCCGCTTCATGTACGGTGGTGCTCAAGACTTACTTGGCGTAACACCAGACTTAACAGCGCTTGGTAAAGTTATTGGCGGCGGACTTCCGATCGGTGCTTATGGTGGTAAGAAAGAAATTATGGAACAAGTTGCCCCGCTCGGACCTGCATATCAAGCTGGTACAATGGCAGGAAATCCTGCTTCTATGGCATCCGGTATCGCTTGTCTAGAAGTTCTTCAACAAGAAGGTCTTTATGAGAAATTAGATGAACTTGGTGCAATGCTTGAAAAAGGAATTTTAGAGCAAGCTACGAAACATAATATTGATATTACATTAAACCGACTAAAAGGTGCTTTAACTGTATACTTCACAACAAATACAATTGAAGATTACGATGCAGCACAAGATACAGACGGTGAAATGTTCGGTAAATTCTTCAAGCTTATGCTTCAAGAAGGAGTTAACTTAGCACCTTCTAAATACGAGGCATGGTTCTTAACGACAGAACATACAAAAGAAGATATTGAATATACAATTGAAGCTGTAGGCAGAGCATTCGCTGCTTTAGCGGATAATAAATAATCCCGCCATTAAAAGGAAAAAAGAAAGCACATCTTTCTTTTTTCCTTTTTTCTATTTCATAAATCCCTCATTAATAGTATAATTATTCATAATTATCTGTTTAATTTTCTTTTATATCCTTACTACCTTTGTATACAAGGCTGCTCACGCCTTAAATAGTAAGATTATTCAAACTTCAATAAGAGGGGGGATTGACGGATGCTCAATAAAACAAATACATGGACACCGTCTTTATTTCGAGATTATAAAAATGCAGAACATGATGCGTGTGGAATCGTTTCCGTTATGGAGAAACGAAAAGTTGCCACGAAAGAAAACATTGATCTTTGCATACAATCACTTGTCAAAATGAATCATCGAGCTGGTTTCATTAATGGTGAAGGAGATGGTATCGGAATTCACATTGATGTCCCAAAAGCACTTTGGAATGAAAAGCTGAAAAATAACGGATACAATCCAACGATTGTGGATCATCCCCACTTTATCGTTGGACATTTTTTTCTAAACAAAAACGCAAATATCGTTAATTTAAAAAATCATATTCGTACGCAATTAAATAACGAAAGTTTTACTATTATTTTTGAAAGTGATGATGTAATAAATTCCGATGCACTCGGTCCACTTGGTAAACAGGAAGAACCTTTATTTTGGCAAGTTGCTCTTATCGCAGAAAATAAAGTTGAAAATGTTGAGCAAACATTATTTTCAGTAACGATAAAAATAGAGGAAAACGAAGCGATTCATGTTGCTTCATTAAGTCGTGACCATGTTGTATATAAAGTTCTAGGCGCTGGGGATACACTTGTTGCCTATTACAATGATTTACAACATCCACTTATCGCTTCAACTATGACACTAGGACATAACCGCTATTCTACTAATACATTATCTAATTTTTTTCGTGTACAACCATTTAGCATTCTCGGACATAATGGTGAAATTAACACAATTGCAAAATTACGTGATCAAGCTGACATGATTCATGTTCCACTTACTGCTGGGGGCAGTGACTCCCAAGATTTAAACCGCACCTTAGAAACTCTACTTGTTCAATACGACTACAGTTTATTTGAAGCAATGGATATACTATTCCCACCAATTATTAATGAAATGAAACTTTATGAACCGCATTTACAAGATTTATATACGTATATACGTGAAGCTTGGGGCCATTTTGCGCAAGGTCCAGCTGGTATTATTTCACGTTATAAAGATGAGGCTGTTTTCAGCGTTGATTCCCTTGGACTACGACCAGTATGGAAAGTAGAGACAGCGAGTTCTTATGTTTTCTCTTCTGAACCTGGAGTTGTATCACCAACTGAATATGTAGCAGAACCAAAACCACTCGCTCCTGGAGAAAAAGTCGGTCTAAAGTGGAATGAACAAGATGAACTTGTACTCTACGAATACGATGACTACCAAACTCAAGTATATAACCGTTTTAAAAAGCGAGTTGATACTAAAGATTATCATTTAAACTTATCTATCCCTGAAACGAAAGAAATCCCAGGATTATGTGATTCTATACAAGTCGAAACGAAACAATACGTTGCTTTTGGATGGGACCGAGAACATATTCAGCTTCTTGAACAGATGGCAACAAAAGGCGTTGAGCCAATTCGCTCACTTGGGCATGACTCACCACTTGCAGCACTCGATACTGATAGACGAAATATCGCTGATTTCATTAAGGAAAGTGTAGCCGTTGTTACAAATCCAGCAATCGATCGTGATCGAGAGGTCGAGCACTTCTCCACACGAACAATACTTGGAGAGCGCCCAAGTTTATTAAGCGGAGCTAAACGGCCATTTGTAGTTGAGATGCTTTCCCCCATTATTTTAGAAGGAAGTGTAGCACAATCTATTACAGAGGAATTACACACAATTACGTACGAACAACTTATACAGCTATTCAATACTCATAGCTCTATCGCTACAATCTCTGCTACATTCAGTCCGCCAGAAACTTTACAATGCGCCTTAAATCGAATTAGTTCTGAAGCGATAAAGGCCGTGAACGATGGAGCTTCCCTACTATTAATAGACGATACCAACGCTCATCTAAATGAACAGTTATGGATTGATCCGCATTTAGTTACCGCTAAAGTACATCAAGTATTAAGCGAAAATAAATTACGCCGAAACTGCTCTCTCGTTATACGTTCTGGTGCTCTTCGCTCTTTACATGATATCGTCACACTGTATGGATTAGGAGCAGATGGTATGAATCCATATTTATTATTTGCAACCGTAAATGATGGAACAAAAACGCCAATTACGAATTTGTATAATGCTCTTAATAAAGGACTAGAAAAAGTCATTTCAACAATTGGAATTCATGAATTACGTGGTTACGGTCGCCTCTATTCTTCTATCGGATTACATGAGGAAATCGCAAATATATTACAAATTACGAATTTCTTCGGTTCAAATGATTTAGCTTTTTCGCTTAAATCACTTGCTGAAGATGCACAATTGCGAGCGGATGATTATAACAATCCTAAAGTTAGAATGCGAAAATCTTTTCATATATTCCCGCGAATTTGGAAAGCAATCGGCGATGTCGCAAAAGGAAATTCTTATGATGATTACCGTGACAAATTAAGTGAGTTAGAAGAAAATAATCCAATCGCGATTAGACATCTTGTTCAAACGAAAGAAACAAGACATGTCGTTCCGGCCGAAGAAGTATCCATCAGCATTCAAAATCATGATTTACCATTTATTATCAGTTCCATGTCATTCGGTTCTCAAAATGAAATTGCCTTTCGTGCATATGCAGAAGCGGCCGATCAGCTAAATATGATTAGCTTGAACGGTGAAGGCGGCGAAATTAAAGATATGATTGGAAAATATCCACATACACGTGGACAACAAGTTGCATCTGGGCGATTTGGTGTAAACGCCGAACTACTAAATTCATCAAACTTAATTGAAATAAAAATTGGGCAAGGCGCAAAGCCTGGTGAAGGCGGACATTTGCCTGGTTCAAAAGTAACAGCAAAAATCGCTGAAGCGCGTAATGCTACAATTGGCTCTGATTTAATTTCACCTTCTAACAACCATGATATTTATTCCATTGAAGATTTAGCTCAAATGATTACAGAAATTAAAACGGCTAATCAACTTGCGAAAGTAGCTGTAAAGGTCCCTGTCGTCCCTAACATTGGAACAATTGCTGTCGGTATCGCAAAGGCTGGTGCTGACTTTATTAACATTAGCGGATTTGATGGTGGTACAGGTGCCGCACGTATTCACGCATTGCAACATGTAGGCCTTCCTGCAGAAATTGGTGTGAAAGCCGCTCACAATGCTTTATTAGAAGCAAATATGAGACAAAAGGTAGAAATTTGGGCTGACGGTGGTATTCGAAGTGTTAATGATGCCTTGAAAATCATGCTCCTTGGGGCAAACCGTATTGGATTTGGTACATTATCCATGATTGCAATCGGCTGTACAACTTGCCGCGGATGTCATCTAGATACTTGTCACGTTGGAATTGCAACACAAATTGATTCTGAAGCTCAGGCGAAAGAACACGGATTACGCCGCTTCGTCCCGCGCGAATTAGAAAGCGCCGTTGCTGGATTATTACATTTATTCACCGCTTTTGGCGTAGAACTAAAACGATTAACAGGAAATCTTGGTTATACAAATTTACAAGAAATTGTCGGACATTCCGATTTATTAGAACAAGTTCGAGGCGAAAATTTATTAGACTTATGTAATTTACTACAAACGATAGAAAACCCATCTGTTACAAAAATAGAATACGTACCGGAAAAACAATTTGAAACAGTTCATTCCCCTCATTCAAAAGAATTAATAGGCGTTGGCGTAGAGCAACGCGTTATGGGGGGTCTAGAATCTTGCTATCGCGTTCGTAGTAAATTATATGAAGACACCAAGCTTGAACCACTTACATTAAAGTATACGAATGGCTCTATTCCTGGAAATGGATTAGGTGCTTACAATAGTGAGAACTTATTTATACACGTAAATGGCGGTGCACAAGATGGTATTGGTAAAACCTCCTTTGGTGGTGGTATTTATATAACGAAAGCAAAAGGAAAAGACGGCATATATTATAACGGTTCTGTCGGAAAAGGTTTTGGGTACGGTGCACAAAAAGGATCGCTATACGTTCAAGGTAACGCTGATGCTCGCGCTGGCATTCGCCTCTCTGGAGCAGACATGATAATTGGAGGGCGAATGACAAAGCCACTCCGTGAAAAAGAGCAAGGGAATATAGGTGTATACTCTAATATTAAAGGTTTCGCTTTTGAATATATGACAAATGGGCGAGCGCTTGTTTTAGGGGATCCTGGTCCATGGATTTGTGCTGGTATGACTGGTGGTGTTGTTTATTTACGTCATGATTCAAGCTCGGGTTTAACAGAACACGCCTTAAAAAGAAGAATCGCAAAAGGGGCAAATGTTACATTACAACCAATTAGTAAAAACGGCGTGCAAGATGTGACTGAGTTATTGGTAGATTACATTCGTGTATTAAATGAACATGAGCAATACGAGGAAGTTGCTTTATTAACACCGTTACTCGATGATATGCAGCAACAGTTTTTTGAAATTATCCCGAAAAAAGAGCAGGCTGATCCATCTATCTCAACAGAGTGATCTACCAACTTTTCATTTTCAAGAAAAAATTGACGAAGTACACTTCTCATAGTAATCTATAGTAACAATTTGAAACCTGCTGAAATTCAGCAGGTTTTTTCACTAAAAATTGATGTTTAAAAAGAATTAGGAAAAAGTATAAAATGAATCTTATTTTCTTATTAACGTCACTAAAATATCACTTGCTAACATATTGTAATGAATGTATAGTATCATGTTGTACATTCATTATGACAAGAGAAAGGATCTTATTAAGGGTATGAAACTTGGTGCTCGCATTTTAAAAACGGGTATTGCCATCACATTAGCTTTATTTGCTTGTATTTTACTTCAATTACCGAGTCCAGTATTTGCGGGAATCTCAGCTATATTCGCTGTTCAACCGTCTGTATACCGCTCGTATTTAACAGCTCTTGAGCAAATTCAAGCAAACGTCATTGGTGCGGTATTCGCTATCGTATTTGCTACTGCTTTTGGACATAATCCTTTTATTATTGGATTAACATGTATATTAGTAATTGCGCTTACGTTACAATTACGATTAGAAAACACAATATCAATTGCTTTAGTAACAGTTATCGCCATTATGGAGTATCAGGGCGACGATTTCTTTAGTTTTGCCTTACTTCGCTTTGCGACGATTATGATTGGAATTATTGCGGCTTCACTTGTAAATTTAGTGTTTATGCCGCCAAAATACGAAACAAAACTATATCATCGTATCGTTGATAATACAGAAGAAATTGTAAAATGGATTCGAATGAATAGCAGGCAAGCTTCTGATTTTACAACGCTAAAAACTGATATTGATCGTATGAAAGAAAAGATGATCAAACTAAACCATTACTATTTGCTGTATAAAGAAGAAAGAAGCTACACGAAAAAAGTAAAGTTCGCAAAAATTCGTAAGCTCGTTTTATTCAGACAAATGTTAGCGACGACAAGCCGTGCTTTAAGTACGTTAAAATCATTACATCGTACTGAAAATGAACTGCGCTATATGCCAGAAGAATTTCAGGAATCTATCCAAAACGAACTTGACTCATTAACCCATTACCATGAACAAGTTTTATTAAAATTTATTGGTAAAGCAAAAAAACAACAATCCGTTGAAATGCTTGATGAAGTTGAAACAGGTAAACAAGAATTAATTGATATCTTTATGGATTATCAAAACAAGGACGATGAGGAAGCGTATAAAACATGGCTACACCTTTTCCCTCTTATTTCTGCCATTATTAACTATAGTGAAGAAGTAGAGCATTTAGATTTACTTGTGGATAGCTTCTACACATACCATAAACCAGAAGCAGAACTCCAAATCGAAGATAAAAAAGAAGACGAATAAAGAAAACAGCTCCTTTTACGCTAAAGGAGCTGTTTCTGTTATATGTTGAAGTTGATATAAATTGTAATAAAACCCTCTTTTTTTCATTAACTCTTCATGAGAACCTGTTTCTTTAATTTCACCATCTTCAATGTAAATAATCGTATCCACATGTGTAATCGTCGCCAATCGATGTGCGATTACGATCGTCGTCCGATCAGCAGCTAACGTCTGAAGCGCCTGCTGAATATACCGTTCATTTTCTAAATCTAAAGCGGAAGTCGCCTCATCTAATATAAGCAACGATGGATTCTTTAGAAACACTCTTGCAATCGCTACACGTTGCCTTTGCCCACCAGATAACTTCACACCGCGTTCCCCAACGACAGTATCATAGCCATCAGGTAACTCTATAATAAAATCATGGATTTGCGCAGCTTTAGCAGCTGCAATCACTTCTTCCTCTGTAGCTTTCGGGTTTCCATATAAAATATTTGCCCCGATTGTATCACTAAATAACAAATTATCTTGCAGTACAATTCCAATATGACTACGTAAATTTCTCATATCATACTTTCTAACATCTATCCCATCTACATAAACTGCACCTGAAGAAACATCATAGAAACGTGGGATTAAGCTAGCAAGAGATGACTTCCCTCCCCCACTTGCTCCTACAAGTGCTACCTTCTCTCCTGGCAACATAGTTAACGAAAGGTTATGTAATATCTCTTTTTCATCCGAATTGTAACGAAAAGATACATTATCAAATATCACTTCACCATTTAATTTTGTCGTTTGTACCGCACTTGGCACATTGACAATATCGTATTTTTCATCTAACAATTCAAACACTCGATCCATCGATGCGAAAGACTGTGTTAATGTTGTAGAGGAATTGACAAGGCGGCGAAGCGGACTATACAAACTATCCATATATCCAACAAAGGCAACCATAGTCCCTAATGTTAACTGTCCCTGAATTACTTCATATGCTGCAAAACCGATCACCAGTAACGGGCCTAAATCGGTTAACGTATTCACTACCGAAAATGTCCTTGCAGTCCAACTCGTATGCGTTAATGCTTTCGTCAAAAATTCATTATTTCTTTTTTCAAATTGCTTACCCTCATACTCTTCTAATGCAAAGCTACGTGTCACTTGCATCCCTTGAATACGTTCATGTAAATACCCTTGCATCGTTGCTAAAGCTTGCGAACGCTCTTTCGTTAATTTTCGAAGACGCCCGAAAAAATATTTCACTGCCACTACATAAATAGGTAAAATTAATAACGCAACAAATGTTAATTTTATATTCATAGAAAACATAACAATAATAGCAATAGCAATCGTTGCCGTATCTAGCCAAACATTCATCAAACCAGTAATTACAAAATCCTTTGTTTGTTCTACATCATGGATTACACGTGAAATAAGCTCCCCTGTTTTTGTATTCGAATAATAGCGTAAACTCAACTTTTGTAAATGACCAAAAATATTTTTTCGTAAATCATATAGTATTGTATTTGCGATACGCTGCGCGAAATATTGACGATAATATTCAATTGGCGGTCTTACTACTGCAAAAATAAAAAAAGCAATCCCAACGGCTGTTACTAATTGGGATGTTTTATCTTGAAGTGACCCTCCGCCTTGAATTACATCATCGATAATATATTTTAATAACCACGGCATAATAAGCGGGATGCCGAATTTAACTAGACCAATCATAATTGTAATAGCAATAAGCCATCGATACGGTTTAACAAATTGCAAATATCTTTTTATACCTTGCACATAATCCCCCCTCTAATAGGACAAACCTGCCGGGAAATCCCCTGCAGGTTTGTTTTAATTTCTGTACATTAAATATCTTTCATACCACATATCTACGAAATCTGGCGCGAATGGCCCTTTTCTTTGATGAATCCATTGTGTTAATTGTGCTACATTTCGTTTTAAAATAGTATCAATAACAGGTGGATACTGCATAATTTGACTATGCTTTTCATACTCATCTTCATCTAAAAGCGTATATGTCATATCTGGATATACTTTAATATCTAAATCATAATCAATGTACTTTAATGCTTCAGAATCATATGCAAAAGGTGAGCCTAAATTACAATAATAATATACTCCCTCTTCCCTTAGCATCCCAATCACATTAAACCAATAGTTTGCATGAAAATAACAAATTGCTGGTTCACGAGTAATCCATGTTCGGCCATCTGATTCTGTCACTACTGTACGATCATTTGCTCCGATCACAAGGCTCTGTGTCCCTTTTAAAATTGTTGTCTCTTCCCACATTCTATGAATGGAGCCATTATGTTTATAACTATGTATTTGTACTTTTTCTCCTTCTTTGGGAAATCCCATATATGCTCCCTTCTTTCAACTGCAAATGCCCTTTGAGCTGCATTCACTTTTTTTCTATTATAACTTTTTTGTCGAAATTTTAAAACTAAAGCGACAAGACTCTATTTTTCACACTGAATACCATATCCCTAATCTTCTTAGGAGACGGGGCCTTCGCTAAATGATTTACAAACGAGGAAATGGAAATAGAAAAAGCCCTTCCTTATTTCTATCTAAAGAAGGACCTTTCACCGGAAGGTAACAATATGCCTTATCCTAAACTCGAAATCATTTTTTCAGTTTCAAAAGATTGAATCACACTATTTGTTTGCTCTTCAAATTTCTCATGTAACAGTTTTAATGCTAATTCTGTTCTATATATTTCTTGGCGGATAAAATGTAATTCCTTTTTATCGCACGTATCCTTTTCGTTCATTTCAATTTGCTGATACTTCTCTAGATGAGCTTGTAACTTTAACAACTCATCCATCGTTTCCAATTGCTCTCCTACCAACTTATCAAAATCGTTCATTACTTACCCCCTTTTGGACTTATTTATCAGTTATTATTCCTCATTACATATTTCTCATCTTTACCTTCCTTCTCCTTTGACTACATTTGTTGACTTATTAGAAGTTATGTCGTTCACTTTATTTTCATTACATGACCCAGGCACAAAGAAAACACTTCTCCCGAATTAGAGAAGTGTTTTTCTTTCATTACTGATTTGAACTAGAAGATTGTGATTGTTTTGCAGCTGATTGTGCATTTTGTTTTTTCACAGCGTGCACATCTGTTTCAGTTGCGAATTCTGTACCATAACTAGCGTTTGCACTTTGTGCACCGGAAGCTTGTGCTTTCTTTGCTTCTGATTGTGCGTTTGCTTGTTTTACTGCTTGTGCATTTGTTTCAGTTGCGAACTCTGTACCATAACTAGCATTTGTACTTTGAATGCTAGCACCAGAAGTTGCCTTGTTATAACCTTGTTGTTTTTTACTCATCTTTCTCACCTCCACAACCAATAATGTAACCAATTTACTTAGAAGCTATCCGTAATTTTCTTTTTAAAAAATTTCGCATATATCTCTTATTACTCATTCAAACTATAGGAAATGGAGGTGGGAGTATGTATATAGGACGCGATATGACTGAACTAACGATGATTTCAAAAAATGAATGGAAAGAAGATGAATTAGCTTATTTTCATCACTCATTACAACAGATTTTGCCGTATTTAAATGCAGAAGGTCAAAGTATCTATAAAGAAATTGTAGTAGAAATTGAATCAAGAGGTGGCTTACAACAAGGTGAAGCTAATTGGACTCATGGGACAAAAATTTCTTACGATTAAAAAAGTGTTCCCAATCTAGGGAACACTTTTTTAATTTATCCCGCTTTAATGGGCAGTAAGACCCCCACCTCAAAATGCAGCGAAAGCAAAGAATTTAGGTGGGGGATCAACTGCCCATAAAAGTCCGATTAGTTCAACTAATAATCAGTGGGGGATGAAGAAAACCCCCAATGATTAAAGTTTCACTTTATTGCATTGTAATTTTCTCAACGCAATTCTCATAAATCGTACGATGCGATTTCGAGAATGGTAACTGCTCAAATGCTTCTTTCGATACAAATTTCAATGTATCTGTTTCAACAATATCACCAGTTACTTTTCCGTAAAATACGAATATATCCCAAGTGCGATGTGTAAATGTATGTTGTACATTCACTGCGTATTCTTCAATAGAAATCGAGAGCTCAAATTTTTCTTTCATATAATCTGTAAGCTGCTCTTTCTGATTCCGAATCCCTTCCCCAAGTTCAGCATTTGGAAACTCCCACATGTTAGCTAATAACCCGGTACTTGGACGTTTATTAATGACGTAACGACCATCTTCTGTTTGAAGTACCCCTGCAACAATCGGTACCATTGTAGGAGCCTTCGCTTTACTTTTTACTGGTAACTCCTTTTGAACACCTTCAGCATATCCTCGACAATGTTCACGTACAGGACAAAGTAAGCAAGATGGATTTTTTGGAATACAAATTAGTGCACCTAATTCCATCAAACCTTGATTAAAATAAGATGGATTTTCAGCCGAAATAATTTCACGTACAATCTCTTCAAACACTTTTCTAGTTTTCGGTTTTGCAATGTCATCCCATACTGATAAAATGCGAGATAATACACGCATAACATTTCCGTCAACTGCCGGCTCTGGTATACCATATGCGATACTTAAAATAGCACCTTTTGTATAGGGGCCAACTCCTTTTAATTTTTCAATTTTCTTTACATCACTTGGTACTATCCCGCCGTATACTTCTTTCACTTCTTTTACAGCCGCATGTAAATTTCGTGCTCTAGAATAATATCCTAAACCTTCCCATGCTTTTAACACTTCTTCATCACCAGCATTTGCCAAAGCTTCTAGAGTAGGAAACTTCCCCATAAAATTCGCGTAATATGGTTTTACAGCTTCTACCCTCGTTTGCTGCAACATAATTTCCGAAACCCAGACGCGGTATGGATCTTTATTTTTACGCCACGGTAAGTCGCGTTGCTCTTTTTCAAACCAACCAATTAAATCATTTTGAAACTGCTCTATGTTAAAATTATTTAATATTTCAAGTGTCAAACTTGATCCCCCTCATTTTTTTGCATATAAGTACTATTATAAAGATTTTAGGAAAAAATTTAAGTAAGATGACATAGGAAATAGAAGGCAAAGGACTTGAGGTATCGAATAAAAAGAGTTACATTAATAAAAAACGGAGGTGGATTTCTATGGACACAGCCACTCACCTTGTTATGGGCGTTACTCTAGGCAGTTTGGCAACGTTAGATCCAGCCATAGCACAAAGTGATATTGGGCCACAAGCAGTTATGCTTGCTACAATTGCCGGTTCCAATATTCCTGACATCGATACAGTTTTAAAATTGCGTAATAACGCTAAATATATAAGAAATCATCGCGGGATTACTCATTCCATTCCTGCTGTGATTCTTTGGTCATTCCTTATAAGTGGCATCTCTTTCGCCTTCTTTTCAGACGCTCCATATTTGCATCTACTACTTTGGTCATTTATTGCCGTCTTTCTTCATGTCTTTGTAGATATTTTCAACGCCTACGGTACCCAGGCATTACGGCCCTTCACAAAAAAATGGGTAGCGCTCGGCATCATTAATACATTTGATACCGTCATTTTCTTTATCAACCTACTCGCGATTGCTTGTATGCTTGTAGGTTCCCATAAAGGGTATACTGCCTTAGCAGCGTATATATTGATGATTATTTACTATATCGGACGGATTATGATGCATAGAAACATACGTAGCATCGTATATAAACGTTTCAATCATGTGGAGAAAATAATCATTTCCCCTTCTTACAGATTTTATCATTATCATTTAGCAATCGTTACAACTGATTATTACTACGTTGCTAGATGGCATCGTGGTAACATCATGATATATGATAAGTTCGACCGGGTACCGTTCCCAGATAATGCTATTATGCGCGCAGCTAAACAAGATGAAAACATCTCAGCATTTCTATCTTTCTCCCCTGTGTATCGCTGGGACATTTTCGATTATGATCATTATTACGAAGTTCGCTTCATTGATTTGCGCTATCGCAGTAAAGATTATTATCCATTCGTTGCAATCGTTCAACTCGACCACAATTTAAATATTATTAGTTCCTATACAGGATGGATTTTTAGTGAAGAAAAACTTCGAAAAAAACTGGAATTACTTCCACATTAAAAAAAGCGACTTAAGTCGCTTTTTTTAATGTTTCAAATGATCTTCTTGATTGATTAAATGGCTATATTTCGGATTATTTGTACGCATTTCATGAAGGCGACCTCCATGATTATTAATCCATGTTCGTACCACTTGTTCAGTCATTTCATCACCTTGATAACGACCTGATTTAGCATAAGTTGTTTGAAAGTCTTCCCACAATAATTCAACCCACGCACGAGCTTGTGCGTAAGAAAGTTTGTCATTTTTGTCTAATAATTCTTTTGTTAATGTTTCGTGAATATCATTCATGTTCTATTCTCCTTTTACCTATTTATTCCCTTAATTTCTAAAGGATAGTTTCCTCTATTTTGCACATTCTATAAGTGATACTTCTTAAAGAGGTATCAACTGATGATGAGGAGGGCGTTCGCAATGGGTAAACAAGCCGAATTTTGGTCTGAGTCAAAAAACAACAGCAAAATCGATGGTCAGCCGAAAGCGAAATCACGCTTCGCTTCGAAACGACCTAACGGCACAATTAACACGCACCCACAAGAACGTATGCGTGCTGCAAATCAGCAGGAAGAATAGTTCAGGTACAACCTAAAAAATTAACTTCCTACACGAGGTGATAAAGATGAGCTACCGTGATCGCTTAGATAGTCGTTCTGAATTATTTAACCATACGTGGACTCGTCCGAAACATGCAAAAGCGCAAGTTAACGGACAGACGCAACAAACCCAGTCTCTCATTATACTGGCGAATGAATGTAAAAAACGCCAATTTTAGAATCTCCTATCTCCTGTAACGCCTACCAAAGATGAAAACCAGAGAGATATTCGCTCTCTGGTTTTCATTTTTCTTGCAATAAAGAAATCGGTATTCCAATCTCTTCATTATCATTTTGCTTATGTCCCCAAGCAAATACCCCGTTGAAATACGTAATTTCAAATAATATACCAGGTTCTTCTACTAATTCATATGTCTCACCAATATGAAATTTGTTTATATCAGTCA
Source organism: Bacillus sp. BB51/4 (assembly GCF_008368845.1). Classification (NCBI taxonomy): domain Bacteria; kingdom Bacillati; phylum Bacillota; class Bacilli; order Caryophanales; family Bacillaceae; genus Bacillus; species Bacillus sp. BB51/4. The sequence continues at coordinate 64,853 of NZ_QOSC01000032.1, read as the reverse complement.
TATAAGCACGAGCCATTGCCATCTTTCGCATTAATACATCGAACTCATTTACAATACCAAGTTGCTCTGCCTTTATTGCTTGCTCTTTCAAAACCCCAATTTCTTCCCTTAGCTCATGTGGTGTCATTTCACTGTAGCGCTTTGGCATATTCATCTTATTCCCCTCATCCCTCTTCACGTTTCATCTGCAAAAATATCTCTATCTCATCAATAGAGAATCCTTTGCGATATAACGCTTGTTTCATCTTATTTTCGAATGTCCATCCATCATACTTCTTATATTTCTCATAATATTTATTCCCATGATAGTGTAACGCTTCTTGTTGCTGTTCGTCATCTTTTTCGTCTTTCAATTCTTCCAAACAAATTTGAATCACATCTCTAGAATATCCTTTACGAACAAGCATTTCGTCTAACTTAAGCTTCATTTGTAAAAAGGAATGCTTTTGATAAGACCTTTTCTTCTTTTCTATAAGAAGTAAAGCATTCTCAATTTGCTTTTCCTTCGGATATTCTTGTAAACTATGTGTAATAATTAGATCCTGAACACCTTTATTTAATAATTCTCTTTTAATAACAGTTGGACCCTTTCGATTCACATTACTTTGCGTTCGTGTATATAAAACAGCGTACTCTTTATCATTAATATATCGATCATGTAATAATTTCGAAACGACTTCAGAGATGACGGCCTGTCCCACTTCTTTTTTTCGTAAATAGTCTTCTACTTCTTTTTTTGTTCTCATTTGATAGGATAGATAGGAAATTGCTTGTAAATATGCTTTTTGTACCTCTTCATTGTATAAAATATTCCCTAACGCTATTTCATCAATTTCTAATCCTTTTTGTAATCCATGTTTCATTAAGATTACTTGATCCACACTAAATCCGTATTCTTCACCTTGACCTTTATCAATATAAATATTAAATCGTTCTTTCGATCGTTTTTGCACTTCTATTTTTGTAATGACAGCCATACTCTCACCTCTCTATTATTTTAACATAGTCAAGGAACGTTTTTGCTTTTCAAGAATATATATAATGAGGAGGAAATAATTGTGAGAATCGCAATTTCTGGTGGTACCGGCTTTATCGGTAAATACCTTTCTACTTTTTTTATTCAAAAAGGATATAATGTTTACATTCTTACTCGAAACAAAACTACTGAAACTTCCCACCCTAACCTTCAGTATGTACAATGGACACCAGATTTACAAACCTTCCCCCTCGCTTCTATCGATGTAGTTATTAATCTAGCTGGAGAGTCTATTAATAGTAGATGGACAAAGAAACAAAAGGAATCCATTTTAAACAGTCGAATTCAAACAACAAAAGGACTCATTAAACAATTGCAAACACTTGGTACAAAGCCAAATACATTTATTAACGCAAGTGCTATTGGATACTACGGAACGTCTGAAACTGAGTCTTTTACAGAACAGCATGAGATTCCTGGAAATGACTTTTTAGCAAATACAGTATATTCATGGGAACAAGAAGCATCTAAAGCACGTTCTCTTGGAATGCGAACAATCTACGCAAGACTTGGAGTTGTATTAGGCGCAGACGGAGGAGCTCTTCCCAAAATGCTACTCCCCTATCAATTCTATATTGGAGGTACAATTGGATCTGGAAACCAATGGTTATCATGGATTCATATAGACGATGTCGTTCGCCTAATTGATTTCATCATACACAAAGAAGAAATTGATGGCCCTTTTAACATCACAGCTCCCCTACCTATAAGAATGAAGGAATTTGGAGAAACCATTGCAACTATAATGAAAAAACCTCATTGGTTACCTGTCCCTTCATTTATGCTTCACACTTTATTAGGTGAGATGAGTATACTTGTACTCGAAGGACAACATGTATTACCTAGTAAAGCAATTGAACATGGGTATCAATACACATTTCCGGCAATAGACCATGCATTACAAAATATACTTTCGCATACAATGTAGTACTTCTAAAACACAGTTTTACAAGGTCCCTTTCAAAACTTTCATTTTCTAGAATCCGGAGCATTATTACACAAATAACCTTTCAGTTACTTTCCCTTAAATTCCATTAATATTGTAAAGTAACAGAAATGAGGTACCTATGAAAATATTGCTCAAACAAGCCATTGTCTATCCTATTACATCCCAAAAATTTCAAGGGGATGTACTCGTTATAGGAGAAAGAATTGCCGAGGTCAAGCCTTCCATTCAGCCTACTCAAGATATGACAGTTATAGACGCTCGTGCTCTTCATCTTTTACCTGGATTTATTGATGTCCATACTCATCTTGGTCTCTATGATGAAGGTACTGGTTGGGCTGGCAATGATGCAAATGAAACATCTGAAGTTTCAACACCACATATCCGTTCTTTGGACGGAATCCACCCTTTTGATATTGCATTTCAAGATGCTGTACAAAACGGAATCACAACTGTTCACGTTATGCCAGGAAGTCAAAACATTATCGGTGGTACGACTTGTGTAATAAAAACAGCTGGAACTTGTATTGATCATATGATTATTCAAGAACCTGCCGGCTTAAAGATTGCCTTTGGAGAAAATCCTAAAAAGGTCCATAGTAATGGAACAAAAGAATCCATAACACGTATGGGAATTATGGGATTACTTCGGGAATCATTCTATGAAGCACAGCACTACGGGCATGAAGCTGATTTTCGAATGCTTCCTATCTTAAAAGCATTACGCCGCGAAATACCCGTACGTATCCACGCTCACCGAGCAGATGATATTAGTTCTGCTCTACGCTTTGCAACAGAGTTCAATCTCGATTTACGTATTGAACATTGTACAGAAGGACACTTTATTGTTGAAGAACTTTCGAAACACAATTTGAAGGTTTCAGTTGGCCCCACTCTTACACGCCGTTCTAAAATCGAACTTAAAAACAAAACATGGGATACTTACCATATATTATCGAAAAATGGTGTAGAAGTTTCTATAACAACAGATCACCCTTATACACCAATTCAATATTTAAATATTTGTGCTGCTGTCGCAGTAAGAGAAGGATTAGACGAAAAAACTGCACTAGAAGGAATCACCATATTTCCAGCACGAAATTTACGTTTAGAGGATAGAATTGGAAGCATTGAGGTTGGAAAAGACGCTGATCTTGTGTTATGGACTCATCATCCTTTCCATTATTTAGCCAAGCCTGTACTAACCATGATTGATGGAAAAATAATTTACAAAAAAAATAAAAAAAACTAGTTTATTTTTTTGACTAGATAAAGTATTATACGATTATAAACTGAATGAAACCATAATCAATTTGTGTCGTGATTATCATTTTCAAATTGATGAATGGGGAAGGCAAATGGTGCGCCACCAGCGTTAGAAACTGGTTCTAGTGGGTTCGATTCCCACCCCGAAATTTTTTAAAGATTGATATAAAAATTTCGAGGGTGGGGTGTTTTTTCGTCATGCTACCCTCGTGTGAGGAGGAGTTAGTATGTTGAAAAAACGCGACTTACACGACAGCCACGTTCTATACGAGTTAATGGTGGACCCAGCTGTCTTCCCTTTTGTGCGTCAAAAGGCTTATTCTTATGAAGAGTATTTATTTTTAACGAAACAAACGATTGAAGCTGAAGAGCGTGGGGAATTAATTTCACGCACAATTTTAGATGAATGGGGTAACCCTATCGGAACAATTACTTTATTTGATGTGCAAGAAAAAGCCGGATTTCTCGGAACATGGCTTGGCAAACCCTATCATGGAAAAGGCTATAATAAATTGGCGAAAGATTCATTTTTTAGTGAACTTTTCTATGAATTAGATATTGAAACAATCTTTATGCGTATTCGTAAAATAAATATTCGTTCTATTAAAGCTGCCGAAAAACTACAATATGTAAATCTAGCAAACGAAACAAGAAAAGCCGTTTATGATGAAATTAACGCAAATGAAGAAGTATATAACTTATATGAAATCCCAAAAGATCAATATACACTTGCTACAATGCGAGATACAACGTTCCAAGATGCTCACCAATTAAAAGAAGCATAATCTAAATTTTTAGAAAAATTAATTAATCATTAACATTTTGCCATATACGTATATCACCCTATGTCTTTGGGAACGATAGATAGTGACTTTAGGACACGAGGTGATTTGTAATGGATAAAAAGAAACGTGACAAAACAAAAAACACATTATCTAGTACACAAGAAGTTCTTTACCAACGAGAATTTCGCAAAGCAGATCGCGCAGCGGGTTATCGCTCGAAAAGTATTTAAAGTGAGAATGAATAATTAGAAGTTTTCCCCCCTAATTATTCATTCTCATTACATATTTTTTCTACGTGATAGAATAGACAAAAAGGTTCCTTATAAATAAGGAACCTTTTTTGTGTGGATAACGTTATCCACACAATTTATAGAATTGTGAATAAATTCAACAAATCCTTCACAATTTTATATGTTGTAACGCATAGTAAATGTTAGAATTGTGGATATTTTTCTAAAAATTGTGGACAATGTGGATATAGTTGTTAATATTTCGACTTTACTGTTTAATGAAAGCGTAAGCTTCATGTGGATAAGTTACTACTTTATCTTATAAAACAATAAAGAACCCTCTTTAAACATATAAAAGAGGGTTTCATATTAAGTAAATAATTGTGCAAGAGCAGGTGATTTAATAGGTATATGATTCGGTTCTACATGATTTTCTGTCAAAATTGTATCCACAATATGACCAGCTGGCTCCGGACGATAAATGCTTTTCATCGCTTCTTTCATTTGAAGAAGCTTCATATCATCTTGTAATAACGCCTCTGTCTTTGCAAAAACCTCACTATCATCACGAATGACAACTGCAGCTCCTTTTCTTTCAAAGTACATCGCATTTTCATTTTCTTGCCCTGGAACAGGTTTATATAAAATGACAGGTACTTGCAATGCTGCCGCTTCACTTAACGTAATACCGCCTGGCTTCGTAATCATACAAGAAGTAACACGGAATAATTCATCAATATTTTCAACATAACCAAATACTTTTAATGCATCAGGATTTTTTTCCTGTACTCCTAATAAATCCTGTTTTAACGCTTCATTCTTTCCACAAACGACAACTACTTGTAAATCAGGTAATGACATAAATGATTGGCATAGTTCTTTTACACTTCCTAATACCCCATGAGCACCTGCTACAATTAGTAAAATCTTTTTATTCTTACATAACTGATATTTATTATATATAATGTCTGGATTGATCTTCAGCTCAAAACTACTACGAATCGGAATTCCAGTTTCAACAATTTGCTCCGAGGGCACACCAATATCAACCATAATTTTTTTCACGTGATCCGTTGCTACAAAATAACGATCTACTTCCCGATGAATCCATATTTTGTGCACACAAAAATCCGTTAATACGTTATAAACAGGAATTGAAATACCTGTTTGCTTTTTTAACTCTGGTACAGCTATGATCGGAAAAGTATTAATAACAATATCCGGTTTCTCTGCTTGTAAAAGTAATTTCAAACGTTTTCTTCCAAAGTTCGCATACCAAGATGCTATTTTTTTATCATAAATTTTTTCTACGCCATAATAAAACAAACGGTATAATTCTTTTCCTATTGTATAACTTTTTAAATATAAATATTTTGTAATATCGGTTATAACTGGATGTGATTCTCCGAACAAATCGCATACAATTACATCTTTAATTCCTTTTTGGCGAAATGTTTGTTCTAATGTTTTCGCTACTTGCACATGACCATTACCGTAATGTGCAGTTAATATTAAAACCTTGGGGTTTTTTATCAAACAAATCCACTCCTAGCTTATTGTTTCTCCATATTGCATATACGACAATAGGAAAAACATTTTCCTTAAAAATTACATAAACAGATTCTAATACTTCTCTTTCAGCTATGTACCTGTCGTGGATATGCAAAGCATATAAGATTGACCCCTTAATCCTATCTGTGCTCATATCTTTACATTATACTTTCCTATAAGAGCTTTCGCAATAACTTACAAATGTTCTCTATTCCATGATACTCACTCTTTTACTTCTTAATTCTTTTTACTATTTTGATTTCCCTTTACAATTATGTAAATTTCTCCACTTAATCCTTACAAAAATATGGATATTCTATTTTTAGTATACTCTTTTCTATATACATACTCTAGGTTTTATTGTAAAGAAAGCAAAAAGCCTAATCCAATATTTGGATTAGACTACTTGTAAAATATGTCTTGCTTGCTCTACATTTTTTTCAGTAGGTGGTTCTACATTCGCGAGTGGATACTTATGCCCAAGTGCCTCCCATTTATATACACCAAGCTTATGATATGGTAGCACTTCAACCTTCTGAACATTAGACAGGCTTTGAATAAAGCTAGATAATTTTTGTAGATCCTCTTCATTATCCGTAACACCAGGAACTAATACGTGTCTTACCCAAATTGGTTTATTTTTATCCGATAAATAACGAGCAAATTGTAAAATATGTTCATTTGGTTTCCCTGTTAATTTACGGTGTTTCTTTGAATCAATATGTTTCAAATCCAATAAAACTAAATCTGTGTAATCCATTAAAATATCTAGCTTATTTTGGAATTCTGGTTCTTCAGAATAACAACCACCCGAAGAATCAATTGTTGTATGAATTCCAACTTCCTTACATTTCTTAAATAATTCAATTAAGAAATCTAGCTGTAATAATGGTTCACCACCACTAACTGTTATACCGCCTCCAGAAGCTTCAATAAAAGGAAGGTAACATGTCACATCCTGCATTACTTCTTCAACTGTTATTTCTTTTCCTTTACCGATCTCCCACGTATCAGCATTATGACAGTATTGACAACGCAATAAACACCCTTGTGTAAATATGACATAACGAATTCCTGGGCCATCAACAGTACCACAAGACTCTACAGAATGAATTCTTCCTTTTATCATGTTACTTCCTCCTTTATTGAAGCAGCCCCCCTCTGCTATTTATAAAAAGCAGAGGGACACTTTTTCACTTACATACTTTCATGCATTGTACGATTAATTACATCGATTTGTTGTTCACGAGTTAATTTAATAAAGTTTACAGCGTAACCAGATACGCGAATTGTTAATTGTGGATATTTCTCAGGATGTTCCATCGCATCCATTAATGTTTCACGATTAAATACGTTAATATTTAAGTGATGGCCTTCTTTTACTGCATAACCATCAAGCATTGATACTAAGTTACGTACTTGTACATCATCTTCTTTACCAAGTGCTTTTGGAATAATAGAGAATGTATTAGAAATACCATCTTGTGCATCTTCATATGGTAATTTAGCTACAGATAATAATGAAGCTAATGCACCTTTTGTATCACGACCATGCATTGGGTTCGCACCTGGTGCAAATGGTTCTCCAGTACGGCGACCATCTGGAGTGTTACCAGTTTTCTTACCGTATACAACGTTAGATGTGATTGTTAAGATCGACATTGTATGAACAGAATTTCTGTATGTTTTATGTTTACGAAGTTTATTCATAAATGTTTTTACAAGATTTACAGCAATTTCATCTACACGGTCATCATTGTTACCGTATTTAGGGAAATCTCCTTCGATTTCAAAGTCAACTGCAATTCCGTTTTCATCACGAATTGGTTTTACTTTTGCGTGTTTAATTGCACTTAAAGAGTCTGCTACTACAGATAGACCCGCGATACCTGTTGCCATTGTACGAAGAACATTTGTATCATGAAGTGCCATTTCAATACGTTCGTAGCTATATTTATCATGCATGTAATGAATAACATTTAATGTGTTTAAATATAGACCTGCTAACCATTCCATTGTCATATCAAACTTACGCATAACTTCTTCATAATCTAATACTTCAGAAGTAATCGGTGCGTACTCAGGACCAACTTGTGCTTTAGATTTTTCATCTTTACCACCGTTAATCGCATATAGTAATGCTTTTGCTAAGTTTGCACGTGCGCCGAAGAACTGCATTTGTTTACCAATTCTCATTGCAGATACACAACAAGCAATTCCGTAGTCATCGCCGTAGTCAGCACGCATAATGTCATCATTTTCATATTGAATTGCTGATGTTTTAATAGACATTTTCGCACAGTAGTTTTTAAAGTTCTGCGGTAATTGTTTAGACCAAAGAACTGTTAAGTTTGGTTCTGGAGCTGGTCCTAAATTATCTAATGTATGCAAGAAACGGAATGAGTTCTTTGTTACTAATGGACGACCATCTAATGCAATACCACCGATAGACTCAGTTACCCAAGTTGGGTCACCAGAGAATAATTCATTATAATCAGGTGTTCTTGCAAATTTCACAAGACGTAATTTCATAATGAAGTGATCCACAATTTCTTGTACTTCTTCTTCTGTTAAAGTACCATTTGCTAAATCTCTTTCAATATAAATATCTAAGAATGTAGAAGTACGTCCAAGACTCATTGCAGCTCCATTTTGCTCTTTAATCGCTGCTAGATATGCGAAGTATAACCATTGGAATGCTTCTTGTGTATTTGTTGCAGGCTTAGAAATATCAAAGCCATGAGAAGCAGCCATTTGTTTTAACTCTTGAAGTGCACGCATTTGCTCAGATAACTCTTCGCGTAAACGCATTGTATCTTCACTCATTACACCGCCAGTTAAATTCAAATCAGCTTTTTTCACTTCAATTAAATGATCAATACCATATAATGCTACGCGTCGGTAGTCACCGATAATACGTCCACGTCCGTATGCATCTGGAAGGCCAGTAATTACACCTGATTTACGAGCCGCTTTCATTTCTGGTGTGTATGCATCAAATACACCTTGATTATGCGTTTTTCTCCAGTCTCTGAAAATACGACTAAGTTCTTTATCCATTTCGTATCCATAAGATTCACAAGCTTGTTCCGCCATACGAATACCACCATATGGTTGTAAAGAACGTTTAAATGGTTTTTCAGTTTGGAAACCGACTACTTTTTCAATATCTTTATTTAAATATCCTGGTTCATGTGATGTAATAGAAGAAACAATTTTTGTATCCATATCAAGAACGCCACCGTTTTCACGTTCTTTCGTTGTTAAATCCATTACTTGATCCCAAAGTTGTTTCGTTGCTTCAGTTGCTCCTGCTAAGAAAGATTCGTCCCCTTCGAAAACGTTTACATTATTTAAAATGAAATCGCGAACATCAATCTCTGCTTTCCATTTTTCACCTTTAAAGTTTTCCCATGCGTTTTTAACATTTTCTAATACTTGAGTCATCCTAATCTCCTCCATTTTTGATTAGTACAGGACTAAGATTTTTTATATAACAGCTTACACACTTAGAATACTACTTTTTTGCTAAAGTGAACGAAATAGTTGTGACATGTTTGTGAAATGTTGAGCAAACTACTATATACATAGTGTTAACTTCACTTAAAACTCTTTATAATTAACCCTTTCCTTAATTGTATTTTTTTGGTATCCTTATATACGAGTCCTATTTTGTAATATAAGAACAATACCCATTGTAGAGCTGTAATACTCTTATCTCCTAATCTGTTATAGTTTTTATAACAGAACAAAAAAAGTGTACATATGTTGTACACTTTTTTTGTTACTACTCTAAAACATCTCTTTTTCTATTCCCATCATAGAATCCACCACGGCTACCTTCTAATACAATTAATTGCTCTAATCCTTCTATATGATCACCTATAATTCGCAAGACAGCTGGAGGATGACCTATTTTTGCAAAATGTTCACTGGGACGAATGCGGTTCATCTTATCGACCTCTACACGACTTACACACGCAATTTCGAATCCTGAAAGAATAGCTTTCACTTGCGCTACGCAAGGTGACAATAAAGACCTATACCCAATTGATTTCAAACACTTTTGGCTAAACGCATTAGGTACAGCGATAAGAGATCCTACTCCTAAATCTTTTCTATCACAAGCTAAATTTAATGCATATTTAAATGCAGTTACAAGATGAAGTGGTACTCTTAAATCTAAATAATGATTTAGATCATTTAATGCGACATCCATTCCATCTGCAATAGCTTTTGCAAATGGATATAGCTCACTAGCTGGAATAACAAAATCACCGTCTATAAATAATACAATTTCTCCTTTGGCGAAATAAGTTCCAAGTGAACGCCCCACATCGTTGCCAAGTGCTTCTTTATATACAATTGTTGTTGCTCTCTTGTCTTTTGCAATCGTTGCTGTTTTATCAGACGAACCATTTACAACAACGATAATTTCAAAAGGTTCAATTTTGCGAAGCTCTTCTATAACATTTCCAATTGTTTTCTCTTCATCTTGTACAGGAATAATGACCGATAATTGTTTTCCTTTATACAACTTAGATGTAACGCCCCATCCTTGATAAAAATCTTCGAAACTTAAAGTATGATAGACACACTCTCTTTTCCTATTTCCATCATAATACCCTCCGCGCTCATCACTGCCTACTATTCGCTCTGCTACAGCTTCTATATGATCACCTATCATCCGTTTTTCAGATTGAGAAAGACCCGTGCCATACGCAGCATGCTCGGCCGGCCGAAATTTATTCGGTGTAATAACGTCAATTGCACAATGACGACTAATTCTCCATTTGCTTTGTACTAGGCGTAAATGAGCGACAATAGGATTAACGAAACATTCATATCCAATGCTTTGAACTACTTCTTTCGTCAATGCATGCGGTACAGCTAATAAAGAATCAATCTTTAATTCTTCGCGCTCTAATATTGCATTTAATATTTGGCGCCATACTGTCACGGCGTGCGGTTTTTGTTTCTTTAAAAATAATGCGTCCAAATTATTTAAAACGATGTCGGCCTGATCATGTAAAATCGGATTAAGGAATAATTGTAATTTTGAAGTTTGAATAGCAAAATCTCCATCTATAAATAGTAATACGTCACCTATCGCGTGTTTTGCGCCAATCGCGCGGCCAACATCGTTCCCTAGTAGCTCTGTATGCTTGATTACTTTACACCCTAAACGATCAGCAACCTCTTCTGTACCATCGTTACAACCGTTTGCTACTACAATAATCTCTATTGGATTTAATCCTTTTGCCGATTGGATAACATCTAAAATCGTTTCAGCTTCATTACATACAGGTATAATGACCGATAGTGACTTAGCCATTATTTTCTTCACGGAACCACTTAATAGTTTCTTTCAATCCTTCTTCCCATGTTACTTCTGCTTGAAACTGAACAAGTTCTCTTAATTTCGCAACATCTGGTCTTCTATTTGGAATTTCTTCAAAACCATGTGGGTACACCTCTTCAAAAGGAACTTGGACAATCTTTGAAGAAGATTTCGTTAGCTTTTTAATTACTTCTGCTACTTCTTTTATACTCTTTTCATTGTCAGAACCTATATTAATAATTTCACCATTTACCTTCTCATCCATTGCTCGAATCGTTGCCTCTACCGCATCACTTACATACGTGAAGCAACGTGTCTGCTTTCCATCTCCATATACGAGAATGTCTTCTCCTTGCAAAGCTGCACGGATAAATCGTGGGATTACCCCTGCATACGGACCATCTTTCGCTCTTGGACCATAAATATTAAAATAACGAACAATCGTGACAGGTAAACCTTCTAATGCGTAGCCTAAACATAATGTTTCTTCTAATGTTTTACAAATTGCATAACTCCAACGTATTTTTGAAGTTGCCCCGTATAATCGATCCCCCTCTTCAGAGAAGGGTGGCTTTGCCTTACCATATACTTCTGAAGTAGAAGCAAAGACTACTTTCTTCTTTTCTTTTAGCGCTGCTTGTAAAATGTTTCTCGTTCCATCAAAATTCGTTTCAATAAGCTCTATACTCTTTTCCATTGTCGTTTTCACACCTAAAATTGCCGCTAAATGAAAAACTACATCATGTTGATTTACTAATTCATAAATAGAATTTTTATCTAAAACACTTATTGGAATAACCCGAATTTCTTTCATTAACTCATCATGATATTTATTTTTCCCTTTATAGAAGTTATCAACAATCGTAACCCCATAGCCTCTTTTCACCAGCTCTTCAGCTAAATGTGATCCAATAAATCCTGCTCCACCTGTAATTAAACATTTCTTACTCATACACTCACCTTCTTTATAATTCCACGCGTATCTATTACTCGCTTCATTCCTTTAAAAAGCTTCCAATCGATATTAGAGTGATCAGTTAAAATTAAAATACAACCCGCTTGTTTAACGACTTGTTCATCCAAAGAAACAGATTGGTACACCTTATCTCCAAATTTTGCAGAAGAAATATATGGATCGTGATATTCTATCTCATATCCTTCTTTTATTAACAATTCGATAATTGGCAACGCTGGTGATTCTCTTAAGTCATTTACATCTTTCTTATACGCAATTCCTACAATTAAAACTGATGCAGGCGATTGCACCATGCCTTTTACTTTCTTAACTATTTTCTCTGGCATTTCTTCATTAATCACATGTGCTGCTTCAATTAATTGACTAATTGTCCCATTCTTTTTTATCCTCCATTGGAAATATAAAGGATCTACTGGAATACAATGTCCTCCTATTCCTGGTCCTGGCCAATATGGGGTAAATCCAAACGGTTTTGTAGATGCAGCTTCAAGCGCCTCATAAAAATCAATTCCTAAACTTTCACATAGTGTGTTTAACTCATTTACTAAGGAAATATTGACTAGGCGCTGAATATTTTCAAATAACTTACACATTTCCGCTACTTTCGGAGAACTAACTGGAACAACTACATCAAATGTAGTGCTATACAACTCCTGAACTTTTTGTTTACACTTTTCTGTTTGTCCACTAATAACTTTTGGAATCGTTTGAACAGAATAGTGACTATTAGCCGGATCAATTCTCTCAGGGGAATATCCGATATAGAAATCTTCTCCTACCTTTTTACCTGTTTGAGAAATAATAGGAATGATAACTTCCTCGAGTGTACCTGGATATGTGGAGCTTTCAAAAATGAAGGTTTGTCCTTTTTGAAGATTTTGTTGTATATAATGTGAGGCTGAAATGAGGGCACTTAAGTCTGGTTCTCTTTGTTCATTAATCGGAGTCGGGACAGTAACAATAACATAATCACTATTTTGAAAATCAGCAATGCCTTGATCCGGTGTGTTCACTATTAATTTTTTTTTCACCAATAAACTTTGTAACTCTTTAGAAGAAACATCCGGAATATAGCTTTCTCCTTTTATAATTGATTCTATTTTTCTAATATCTTTATCTAACCCAAGTACTGTATGCCCTCTCTCTGCAAAATGGACTGCTAAAGGAAGGCCAACATACCCTAAGCCAATAATAGCTACTTTACTACTATTCATTTGTATTCTCTTCTTCCCTTCTCAATTGTTGAATGATATCTCTATCTCTATCTCCATCCGTAAAGCCACCGCGTTCGTCTGTACATTGTAATAAATACGCAATCGCCTCAATTTGATCACCGAAAATACGATCAAATGCTGAAATACGCCCATTTACAAATTCGTGTTGCTCTGGACGTACTCGATTTGTTTTTATAACATCTTCTAACTCTACTGCTGTAATAGAGAATCCTTCTAAAATAGCTTTCACCTGAGCTAATGGAGGAATCACAAGAGAATCATAACCAATTTTCTCTATTACCTTCTTATGAATGGCATGTGGTACTGCTGTTAGTGAGTTATTCCATAAATCTGGTCGTTTCGCTACCAAATTCAAAAAGTATTTTCCCATACTAATTGGATCTGCTGGATGAAATATATCTAATAAACACTGCAAATCATTTAATGCCACATCACTTCCACCTTCAATAGCACACAAAAATTGAACTAGTTTTTTTGCCGGAATAACAAAATCTCCATCAACGAATAAACAAATATCTGCTGTAGCATGCATGGCACCTATCGCTCGTGCTACATTGTGTCCAAGCGCCTTCGTAAATTCAACAACAATAACATTCTCTAGCTTTACTTGTTTAACAGTCTCAATATCTGCTCCATTCACAACAACAATAATTTCGTCTACCCCTGCTTTTTTTACTTCTTGTATAACAGATCTTATAGTCATTTTTTCTTCTGACACTGGTATAATCGCACTATATTTCGCTTTTTCCTTCTTTAATACAACTGGTTTATATTTCCCTATAAACTCTCTATCTCTGTTCCCCTCCGAAAAACTACCGCGTTTACCATATGTTTCGATTACGTATTGTAAAGCACGTAAATGATCGCCCATAATACGGCTAGTCGCTTTCGGATAAGGTGAACCCGGTGATGTGCCCGTATGAACAGGACGAACTTTATTTGTGTAAATGACATCAACTGAAGCCATATCAGAAATATTTACTCCTCTAGACATCGCCATTGCTTGAAATAATGCTGGATCTGCTAAATTCCACCACCCCAGTTTTTCAATCACTTCACGACTTATCGCATGTGGTATTGCAATTAAAGATCCTACAACAAACTCTTTCTTGTTCAAATAACGATTTAACATATATTTTCCAACCGTCGTATAATGCGGTCTCATCTTCAAATAAACGGACCATGTTAAATTATTTAAAACAATCTCATGTCCTTGCTGTATTCCTTTAATAAAATTGTATAATTCTTCACTTTTCATAACGATATCACCATCTAAAAATAAAACAATTTCACCTTTTGCTTCTCTAGCACCAATTGCCCGTCCCACATCATTACCAAGGGAATATCTATAATAAATCACACGGCAATTATGCTGTAATGCTATTTCTTTCGTACCATCTGTCGATCCATTATCTACTATGATAATTTCATATGGTTCCAACTTTCTCACTTCTACTAAAACTTTTGATAAAGTACTTGCTTCATTATGCACTGGAATAACAACTGACACTCTCATACTTGTATCACTCTTACCCTTCCAAGCGAACATAAGCAATAATAGGAATACGTACAACTACATCTTCTGGTGGTCCATAAGAAGGAGAAGTACGTACAATTACTGCCCCATCTGTCACAGATAAAAGAACTCCTGCAATGATTTCTACAGCTGTCACAACTTGCACTAGTTCACCAACATGGTTACGTAATTCATCAGTAAATAACATATATAACTCTCCTTTCTTACACTTCTTTAATTGATATAATACTTGTAAATGGTAATAAAACTTCTGTTCCTATTCCTTCTTGCAATGTTAAGAAATCATCACCAACTGCTACAATCACACCAGTTAACTGTCCAACTGTCACAGTAATTTCTACGTTTTTACCCAAATATTGCTCTGCAATTTCTTTAAAAGGTGATGTATTACATTCTTTTAAAATGTTACAAATAATAGATTGGAATCTACTTGATTCAATAACTTCTTCCGTAGCTTGCTTAGAGTTTCTTTGAATAAATCTCGCGAAGTTTTGTGAAAATAAAAGTCTCTCCACAGCAGGCAATAACTTATTATCTAAAAAATAATCTAATTGTCTATTAAACAATCTCGATAGCTTTTTCCAATATTTACCGAACAAACACATACACTTCTCCTCCTAGTATTTTTAAAGTATAAAAAATACATCTATACATCTTAATGTATACAAAGCAGACTTTTTTGTGATAGGTAAGACATACATTTTTCAAAGAAACAATCTTTTTTAATCACATAAAAAAGATAGATGGTATCCCATCTATCTTTATATATATTTTAATTTTTAATTGTAACAATGGCAGCTGCACTATAATAAACCGCTCGTGGTAATTCAGCCTGTTCACTTATAGAAGCTGTAACAAGTGAACCACCACTTGCCGAGAAATACTTAACAGCTTCTAAAGGAATACCATCTTCTTTTACATCAATATGCGTTCCATCTCGCCAATCTATTTTCTGCATTGTTGCTGAAAGGTCCCCAGTCACTTTACCAAATTCTTTACCATCCACCCCTAAAAAGATCCATTCCCACTTTGTTAAACTTAGTACTTGTTTCAACTTTCCAATTTTCTTTCCATCTATATTAGAAAAAGTATAGAAATTGCGTACTCCCTTCTCCTTTTGAACACGCAACAACCTTTCTCCCGAGTGATTATATAAATAAAATTGTTGCTTATGTAGTCCCTTAAAAAGAAAAGAAAGTACAGCTTGCCATACACGTTGAATAACCAAATCATACTCTTCTTTTAAAAATCCTACTGCACTGCCATCTAATCCAAAGTACGTTATTACTTGAAATACCCCTACCTCTTTGCGAACAACAAATTTTTTTTGCTCAAATAATTCAGAAGTCTCTATATGATTATTTTCCTGTTTAAGCATTTTTGACCTTCGTTTTTCCATAAAACTATATATTAATAATCCAAATGCTGGTAGTACAACACTTATTAATTTCAAATTTTCTTTCTCCGAAGTGAATAGCATCCCTTTTTTATATTCCATCACTAATACAATTGCGACGATAATCCATACAATGACAGATGCAAAAAATATGCGTTTTGCATTACGTGCGTGATGCTTATGTATACTCATATCCCTCCCCCTTTTCCATTTATCCCGCTATTCGCCGGGCAGTAAGATCCCCACTGATTAAAGTTTCACTTTATTTCATTATCCCATTGCCCCTACACTTCCTCAATAAAAAAAGACTATCCAATAGGATAGCCTCTTATACTTCAATATTTCGCAACATCGTATAAATGTCGTTATTCACTTTACCAAACGATTTAATATTATTTTGAATGTTAGATAATAAAACGACATACACACTTCCGTTTTTGCTAAATCCATTTAAACAATTCCATCCTGGCATTACACCGTGATTCGAATAACTTCCCGGGTCTACATACCAACCAAATCCGTAATCCTTTTTCACAGCCGTAAACATTTGATCATAACTCTCTTTTGAAATCAGCTTTCCAGAGAAGAGTGCTTCATTAAATAAATATAAATCATGTGCACTTGTATATATATCACCACAACCATATAGTTGTGACATACTTGGAATATTAGGTGTTGTCATATTGTTATTTACTATTTTATAACCTGTCGATGGAAACCTTGTTTGCTCTAGCCCTTTGCCGAAACCAGACTGCTTCATACCCGCAGTAGCAAAAATATGTTGTTTAATATATTCTTCTAACGGTTGTCCACTTACCTTCTCAGCGATGTAGGCGAGTATCGAATAGTTCGAATCGGAATATTTCCATTTCTCTCCTGGACCCCCAACACGCTTTTGCTTTCCTATTCTTTTTATCAATTCTTCATGAGAAATATCCTCTGTTCCCTGCTCATACTCTGGAATTCCTGAAGTATGTGTTAGTAAATGTTTTAACTGAATACCATTACCTTGAGGGAAATCAGGAATATACTTTGCAACCGTATCCTCTACGTTTAATTTATTTTGATCCTTTAATTGCATAATAGCAGTCGCTACAAATGCCTTTGAAATAGAACCAATATAAAAAGTTGTCTCTGAATTATTCGGTACTTGTTTCTCTTTGTTCGCCATACCGTATCCTTTATTCAAAAGAACTTTTCCGTTCTTCACAATAACAGCTGTCCCGCTAAATCCTGCGTTTTGTAAATATTGATCTAATTGAGCGTTTTCATTAATTTCTTGAGGTGGTCCCTCAGCAGGCTTTTCCACAGCTTGTACTTGCTTTACTTGTTCTTCCTGCTCTTTTTGTTTTTGTGCTTCTTGCTTCTTTTTTTCTTCTTCTTTCTTTTTTAGCTCTTCTTGTTTTTTCATTTCTGCTGCCGCTTTTAAAGTTTCCTCTTTCTTATTATGCGTAACAATTTTTGTATACATGAAATATACAAGCGAAAATAGTAGAACAAGAATGATTGTTCTTTTTATGTATACAATCGGCCGACGTGATTTCCCATTAACATTATTTTTTTCTTGATCCATGATTGCCCTTTTCCCCTTATTTACCGATAATTTACTTTAAATCTTTTCCCTATATTATGGATAATCTATTCTATAACATCACTACTTTATCACGCACTGCACATATTACCAACCTATATGTATAAAAAAGAAAAAGAAAATTTACAAAAGTAAGATTCCCGTTAAATTGTTAACATAAAAAGAGGATATCCTCTAAAAAAATTGATGTTATCAATCTTTTGGGATATCCTCTTATCTCATTATTTATACGTGTTTTTTCATATCATCGGCAACAGATTCAACATTTGTACCTACGATAACTTGGACACTCGTGTTACTTAATTTCATAACACCTTTTGCACCAGCACGTTTTAATGCTGCTTCGTTTACTTGACCAGCATCTTTCACTTGTAAGCGTAGACGTGTTGCACAGTTATCAATAACTGTTAAGTTTTCTTTTCCACCTAAAGCTGCTACGTAAGTTTCACCAATTGAACCTGCCACTGGAGCTTCTTCACCTTCAGCTAGTTCCTCTTCGTCTTCACGACCAGGAGTTTTTAGGTCGAACTTCTTAATTAAGAAGTAGAATACTACAAAGTAAATTGCTGCGTAAATTAAACCGATTCCTGCTAGTAACAATGGTTTTGTTGCAATACCGAAGTTTAAGAAGTAATCGATTGCTCCGGCACTAAATGAGAAACCATCGTGAATGCCGAGTGTTGTTGTAATGAATAGAGACAGACCTGTTAATACAGCATGAATTCCATATAATACTGGTGATAGGAACATGAATGAGAATTCAATTGGTTCTGTAATACCAGTTAAGAATGAAGTTAATGCTAGACCACCTAACATACCTGTAACCATTTTACGTTTTTCTGGTTTAGCAGCTGCAATCATTGCGAAACATGCTGCTGGTAAACCGAACATCATGATTGGGAAGAAACCAGTCATAAACATACCTGCTGATGGATCTTTTGCAAAGAAGCGTGCAATATCACCATGAACGATATCGCCAGCTGCATTTGTAAAGTCACCAAGTACGAACCAGAAGTATGTGTTCATTACGTGGTGTAAACCGATTGGAATTAATAAACGGTTTAATAATCCGAATAAACCAGCACCAATTGAACCTAAGTTCACGATGCCATGTGCTACTGAATCAATACCACTTTGAATCGTTGGCCAAATTTGACCGAATACTAATCCTAAAAGAAGCATTACGATTGAAGTAATGATTGGTACGAAACGTTTTCCTGCAAAGAATCCTAACCATTCTGGTAGTTTAATCTTATGGAATTTGTTGTATAGTAATCCCGCAACAACCCCTGCAATAATACCACCGAGTATGGCCATATTAATTTTCGGCGTTAACGCCGCTGCTTTTGAAACCTTTGTCATTGTATCTGCTAATTTAGTTGGATCTACTGAACCTACTAAATCTTGAACACTTTTTAATTTATCATTTAACTCTGCTGCTGAATATGTCTTACTTAGAGCATTCGTTGTATTTTGTAAAACAAGATATCCGATTGCTCCGGCAAGTCCAGCTGCTCCACTACCATCAATAGACAAACCGATTGCAACACCAATTGCAAAAATAAGTGCTAAATTATCAAAAATTGCTGCACCGGCCTGTGCCATAACAGGAATGTTAAATACGTCTTCTTGTCCTAAACGAAGCAATAATCCTGCTGCTGGTAGTACGGCGATTGGAAGCATTAATGCTTTACCAATACGTTGTAGAAACTGCAACATTTTAATTCCCCCTATCAAATTTATGAAATCGTTATCATTATAAGTACGCCTTAGAAAACGCTTTCTATTTACATAACCATAATAACATATAGTTGTATAGATGTGTAGTTTTTATTTTTGAATTTTTTATGGATAAACCTCCTATTTCCAAACTGTTATATAAAAGGAAAATTCTCCTTTTTCAATATAGAATTATCAAAATGAAAGACCCACTATAGAACATGTAACTTTCGTTTTATCATTCCACCTTTTCATGTTATTATTTATTTCCGAGCATATCGGGAAAAGTAAACGTAGTTAATTCGAAATAGGAGCGTTGGTACTATGCAGTGCATTGAAACAAACAACTTACAACAGTTGTTAGAACAAGTAAAACCATATACGAAAAAAGGAAAGCTTGCTACTTATATCCCCGAACTAGGAAATGCAAATCCAGACGATTTAGGGATTGCCATTTTCCATAAAGAAACAGAATATATCCATGCTGGCAACTCACAAACACTATTTACTCTTCAAAGTATTTCAAAAGTAATTACACTTGCACTTGCCCTTTTAGATCGTGGTGAAGAATATGTATTTTCTAAAGTTGGAATGGAACCAACTGGTGATCCATTCAACTCTATTATTAAGTTAGAAACAACAAGCCCATCCAAACCACTTAATCCAATGATTAATGCGGGGGCACTAGCTATTACAAGCATGTTAACAGGAAAAGATAATGAAAAAAAAATGGAGCGCATCCTTCATTTTGTACGTGAAATAACAGATAATCCTACCATTAATTATTCTTCTAAAGTTGCCAATTCAGAATTAGAGACAGCTTACTTAAACCGTTCACTTTGTTACTACATGAAACAAAACGGAATTATCGATTGTGACATCGAAGAACTTATGGATTTATACACTCGTCAATGTGCAGTTGAAGTAAACTGTATCGATTTAGCACGTATTGGCTTAATTTTTGCGATGGATGGCTATGATCCATATAAGAAAAAGCAAATTATCCCTAAACATATTACAAAAATCTGTAAAACATTCATGGTTACATGCGGTATGTATAACGAGTCTGGTGAATTTGCGATTCGTGTTGGTATTCCAGCCAAAAGTGGTGTAGCTGGTGGTATTTTCGGCTGCGTAAAAGGAGAAATGGGAATTGGCATTTTCGGACCGGCTTTAGATGCAAACGGAAATAGTATCGCTGGTTTTAAAATTCTTGAACTTCTTTCTGCTCAAGAAGGTTGGAGCATTTTTTAATTCAGAGTTATCCTGCTATACTAGCAGGATTTTTTCATTTCATAAAAACCTCAACTTTATCCGCTATCCATCCCCTTACAAAACAGTACTAAAAGTTTCTCTATATCATGCATATTTGCTCCCCCCTCCTGAATAATATAGTACAACCTAGCGCTATATGTGGAGGTGTGAAAGATGAAACTAATATTTCAAATGGAAAAACAGCCTGTTCTTGAAAAAACGATTCTTCTTTTTATATTGAGTATTGTAGAAAGCTTGAAGTTAAAAGTGGTTTCACTCGATGAAGCTCACCGATACATATTCAATTTAGAAGTACTTGAACTACTAATGGATCGGAACATCGATGATCAAGTACTTGAACTTATTCATTTCGGAATGGGACTTGAAGACATTCATCATGTGCTTCCTGAAGAACTTGAACATACTATCGAAGAATTAAAGTGGCTTTGCATTCAAGTGTTAAGTGAATACAGTATGCATGAAGAATCGGAACAACTAATTGAAGATATACGTTGAAAAAGCACCTATGTAGGTGCTTTTAATGTTTTTTCAAACTATTTTTATACGTTTCAATATTTACTGGTAGTTCTTCCTCTTCTAAAGTATGTTCATTTACATCTTTATGAATGAACGCACCTTTAGGCGGTTGATGGTCATGCCCTTTTTTCTTATGATCAAATGCTTTTCCGCGTCCCATACGGATCCCCCTTTCTTTAAAAGAAATCCGTATTAGTATGGGGAAAAGTACGTCGACATATGCAATCCTTTGCCGTATTTCCAAGGAAATACTCGAACATTGTTTTCTGTTCTCCTTACAACAACTGATCGATCCCAATAAGAATTAATAGCACGCCCGCAATAACAGTAGCCCATTTCCCTAAGTATTCTGCTAAAAATCGTTTTCCTACATAAGCAAAACCACTAATACAAATAAAACTAAACACCCCAGAAATAGTTGCTGTAAGCCACAGATTCAAGTTTGTTACCCCCGCGTCAAATCCACCTGCAATATTATTAATAGACAACGCAACCCCTAAAACAATTGCTTCTGAAAAACTAATTGTTTTAGAACCATCAAAATCTGCTTTTTCTGGATCACGTAAAATTCCCATAAGTACATTACCATCTTTAGAACCTACAGTATTTCTTTGCCCCAAGAAAGGCTGGCACAAAATAAACACACCGATTATACCTAAAACGATTGCTCCAATTAGGTTTGCAGTAAACTCTGAAATAAATAACGCTATCCAGTTCCCAAAAAAGCCAGCTAATAAAGTAAATAAAAAACCAAAAAATGCGATGATAAAATTGTTAAGCCACGAAATTCGAATTTTACGAATGCCATATGCAATCCCAACACCTGCATTATCTAAATTAGAAGCAATACCGATTAAAAAAATTGAAAATAGACCTGCCGTACTCATAAATAGCCACCCCTTTTTCTCACTTTTCAATGCATATTATGAAAATGTTGAGCAACTGTGCCTGTCTGTTTCATATACATGTAAGAAATGCTCAACATTTTTTCAACAATAAAAAAGGAGTGCCTTCACTATGCCTAAAGAAAACCCAAATGAGCGGCTTAGTACATTAATAAAAAAACTTTTAAAAGAACGTGCCTTATCCATGCGTCAATTAGGAATGCATACAAATATTGATCCCGCAACAATCTCAAGAATTATGAATGGTAAACAACCGCCAAAACAAAAACATCTACAAAAATTTGCAGAGTGTTTGCAAGTTCCACCCCAATTGTTATTTGATGAAATGTATCCTGATTCTCCTCACATTAATAAAGAAAAGACGGATATGTACACATCTCTTGATACAATTCAGCAAACGCTACAATCCTCTAACTTATTCGATTTCGACTATACAACAACTCGCGTAAAACAAGAACTTGAAAACTATGAACGCTATGCTCAGACAACAGAAGGTGAAAAACGTATTCATGAAAGTTTCGCGAGTAAATTAGAACAAATTGATAGCGCTGGTCCTTTTATTGAACAATTAACCGATATGTATCAACAATTTTGCAATGAAACTATCTCAAAAGAAGAGCGTGCAGTTCTTGGAGGCGCATTACTGTATTTCATTTTATCGACAGATATTATTCCCGACTATCTCTTTCCAATTGGCTATTTAGATGATGCAATTGCTGTTGAATTAGCGAAAGAAAAATTAATCGAACTAAAACGAAAAACATAGAAAAATAAAGAACTATTTCAGTTGTTTCTGTTCAACTCTGAAATAGTTCACTAAAAAGTCGTACAAGTATACATACCTGTACGATTTCAACACACTAATCTATTTTTTCGTGTGACACCATTCATATATAAATGCTGTTATTACTTTTGTAAATTCAATTAACTGTTCTACTTCAACTTTCTCATTTATTGAATGAGCTTCTTCTAATGTACCTGGTCCGTAAATAACAGCTGGAATATGAAATTCACTAAACCAACCACCATCCGTTACCGTTGCAGACATATCTAAAATTGCATTTTTAGATAGAATTGATTCGTGTACTGAGCTAAGAGTTTTTACTGCTGCATGTTCACTATCTACTTCTAAAGAAGGGAAAATTTCGCCACGATCCACAATCATTGATTCTCCGCCCCACTTAAATTGTGGTGGATTTTCACTTAACCATGGATCAGCAGCCGCTACTTTCTCAATATACTCTTCAATTTCTTTTATTATTTGTTCATGTGTTTCATTCGGATAGAAGTGCACCGTTATCCATAACCGGCACTCATCCGCAATAAACGCTGCATGCCGTCCGCCTTCAATAACAGCTGGGTTAATTGTTGTTGTTCCAGATGGATAACCTTCATATGTTTTCATAACTGCCCAATGACGCTCTAATTCTTGTAAACTTTGCACAATTTTCATCATTTTTTCAATCGCACTCGCTCCGAATAAACGTCCTCCAGCATGAATCATTTGCCTGCGTGTTGCATCATGAAACGTCTGGGGGCTTTTCACAGTAATCCATCCAGTAATTACGCCGCCCTGTCCTTGCATATGTAAATCACTTGTATCCACTACGACTGCAAAATCAGCATCATAACCTCTTTTGCAGCATTGAAGTGTACCTGCTTCTCCAACTTCTTCCCCAATTACTGATTGAAAGATTAAATCTCCAGGTAATTCAATGCCAGCTTCTTGTAAAAGTTGAATAGCAAATAGTGCTCCAGCCAGTCCTCCTTTCATATCCGCCGCACCACGTCCAACTAACCAACCATCTTTTATAAATGGCTCAAACGGATTGGTTTCCCACGCTTCATCTGCTGATACTTCAGCTACATCCACATGTCCATTAATAATAAGACTTTTATGTGTGTCACTTTCTAGCCCTTTTCTTACCCCAACAACGTTCGGGTCATTCGGATATACATCCCATTTATCAACACTAAAATTTCGTTTTCTTAGAAAACCTGCAACAAATTCTTGCGCCTCATTTGTGTTTCTCGCCGGCGGTGCTGGTGTTTCAAAACGAATTAAAGTCTTTGTAAGCTCTAGTAACTCATCTTTTCGTAAATCAATCTGTTCTAATAGCTGTGAAACTTCTTGATTCATCGCTAATTCCCCTTTGCATACATAGTATGTTTCCAGCTTTATTGTCACAAAAAAAGAGACTGTTTACAATTTTACAGTCTCTTTTTTTAGCATAAGTTTCTAATATATTTACAAACTTTCTGCCTCTGTTGTATTCGTTTTTTCAATATGTTCTACCTTACGTGCCTTATTTCTTGTCGCACGGTAAAACAGTAAACAAACAATCATAAATGGAATACCACAATATAATGCCATTCTTTGTTCTGGAATAAAAGCCATACCAACAATTACTGTTACATTTAATACTAACGCAAGCAGTGGTACGAATGGATACAGCGGTGTTTTAAATTTCAAGTCCTTTACATCCCCGCCCTGCTTAATGTATGACCTTCTAGCCAATAAGTTAGATAGAGCGATAGATGCCCAAACTAATATTGCCCCGAACCCGGCAATAGAAAGTAGCCATAAATAAACTGTATCTTCCGCATAAATACCTGATAGTAATGAAAGGCAACCTACAATTGTACTTACAATCAATGCATAAATAGGAACACCATTTTTAGATAACTTACCGAAAATTGGACTAATCATTCCTTGATTAGACATAGACCATAGCATACGAGAAGTTGCATATAATCCTGAATTCGCAACGGATAGAACCGCTGTAATAATAACGAAATTTATAATATCGGCTGCATAAGGAATACCAATTTTATCAAATACAACTACGAATGGACTTTCTATCACTCCTGCTTGCTGCCAAGGGAATAAGCCTGCAAGAATGAAAATAGATAATACAAAGAACACAAGTATACGCCAAACTGTATTATTAATTGCCTTCGGAATCGTTTTCTCTGGATTTTCACTCTCTCCAGCTGCAATACCAACTAGTTCCGTTCCTTGGAAGGAAAAATTAACTGCAATCATCGTAATTAAAATGGCTGATAATCCATTTGGAAACAACCCACCATAATCAGTAAAGCTAGAGAACATCGGTGCTGGTTCATTTCCTTTCATATCTAGAAAACCAAACATTGCTGCCCCGCCTAAAATAATAAATGCAATGATTGTAATTACTTTAATACTTGCAAACCAAAATTCAACTTCTGCAAAACTTCTTGAAGATAACGCATTGATAGCAAAGAGAAGCACCGCAAACGCTACACACCAAATCCATGACGGTACATCAGGAAACCATCGTTTCATTAAAATACTAACTGCAATCAGTTCAATACCTATCGTAGCAGACCAGTTTAGCCATGACATCCAGCCGACTACATAACCCGCTGCAGGGGAAATGTGCTTTGTAGCATAAGTTTGATAAGATCCTGCGTCAGGCATCGCAACAGCTAACTCTCCAAGACAGAGCATCGTTAAATACATAACAAATCCTCCAACAAGATACGCTACAATCGCTCCTCCAGGCCCAGCCTCATGGATTGTATACCCAGATCCTAAAAAAAGACCGGTACCAATAACTCCTCCAAGTGCAATCATAAATATGTGCCTGCTTTTCAATTCCCTTTTTAACCCTTGGTTTTGGTCCATCATATAATTCCCCCTCTTCCCTTTGGAAACCCATTTCATGTAAGCGTTTTTAAAATTGTCCATAATAAGAATAATTATTGAAAAGAGCAAAATACATAGTATTAATCACTACCTGTTATTAAAAGATCATCCCTCACTGTTATTAATAACTTTTGATCAGCGATGGCTTGTCCTTCTACTACTTCTAATGATTCGATATACCCACTGATCCCTACCTTAATTTCTACTTTCTGTTTATCTATCGTTTCAATTAACGCTAATTTCTCCCACTCGTATACGTAAGAACTTTCCGCAACAAATAACTTCTCTACTTTCCCGTAACAAGGACTATACACGCCTTCTATAACCGTCTTCACTTTATAAACTCCTCCTTCTTATTAATTGGTACCGAAACGTTGCATATCCCTCCTTTAAAGATTTCAATTATTATTTATGCAAAAAGCATACCAATCTCCAATTCCTATTTAAAATGAGGATTCCTCACGAAAAAATCTTCATAACCGCAAAATTTTTCTATCATTCAAGAAGTTTTAAAGGGAAAATAGCAAAAAAATTTTGCGATTTTATAAGAATTTTAATAAAATTATAAAAAGTCAGTCTTCATAGGGTGAAATGAGGAGAAGATAATCTATGCGTACAGAAGACATTAATTTTAAACAGATCATTGAAATGAACATGCTATATGAAACTTTACTCAATGAACTCGATATCGGGATTCATATTATTAATGAGGAAAGTAAAACGATTATCTATAACCGCAAAATGATGGAAATTGAATCAATGGAGCGCTCAGATGTGCTATATAAAAGTCCTTTAGAAGTATTCGCATTTGAAGAAAATAAAAATAGTACTCTTATAGAAGCATTAAAATTAGGAAAAACAAACAAAAATATAAAACAAACGTATTTTAACAATAAAGGGCAAGAAATTACGACGATTAACGATACTTTCCCTATAATAGAAAATGGAAAAATTAAAGGCGCTATTGAAATTTCAAAAGAGATGAATCACTTAAAGCAAACAATAAAAATGGACTCTTCTCGAAAACAAAACACTAAATTTACCTTTGATCACATAATTGGTGATTCTGAAGCCATTCAATCAACCATTGGGGAAGGAAAAAGGGTAATTCGTACATCCTCCTCCATACTTCTCGTAGGAGAAACAGGAACTGGAAAAGAACTATTTGCACAAAGTATCCATAATGAAAGTCAACGTTCAACAAAACCGTTCATTTCACAAAACTGTGCTGCTATACCTGATACGCTAATGGAAAGCTTATTATTTGGTACGAACCGAGGTGCATTTACAGGAGCTATCGATAAAGCTGGTTTATTTGAAGAAGCAAACGGAGGAACTTTGTTATTAGATGAGATCAACTCATTAAGTCCAGCACTTCAAGCGAAGTTACTGCGAGCTATACAAGAAAAAACAATACGAAGAATCGGGGGCACACAAGAAAAAGAAATTGATGTTCGTATTATAGCAACTATTAATGAAGATCCTCTTGAAGCTATTACACATAATCGATTACGGGAAGACTTATATTACCGATTAAGCGTCGTTACTTTATGTCTCCCGCCTTTACGTGAACGAAAAGAAGATATTCCTGATCTTGTGCAGCACTTTATCGAAAAGTACAACATTCAATTTGGACTTGGCGTAACGGATCTAGATGTACATGTAAGAGAATTCTTGTATGCATATGATTGGCCTGGAAACGTACGAGAATTGGAACATATCATTGAAGGTTCAATGAATTTAGTTGAAGATGAAAATATCATTACAGCGTTTCATCTTCCCACTCGCTTTCGTGAACAAATAAAAAAAGAATTCAATATGCAACCTTCCCTAACTAATAACGAGGATGATGCACCTAAAACGTTAAAGCACACAATAGAGACAATGGAGAAGAACTACATCAATCAAATTCTGACAGAGTATCACGGTAATATCTCACAGGCTGCAAAGTTTTTAGGATTAAGTAGGCAAAACTTACAATATCGAATTAAAAAATTGCATTTACACATATGAAATGAAACTTTAATCAAATGTAGGATGAAGCCGCTTCCAAGTGTAAATAAAAATTGGGAAAATATGCTACAATAAACATATAACATACTAGAAAGGAACGATATATATGAGTAATGATAACAAATTAAAGTTATTACAATACTTAGCCTTCTTCCCTACCCTTGTATGTATGATGTTACTAGTTGATATGAATGCTTATCCTTATGCAAAACTATTAGCAACAATTAGCGGCTCCTTTGCAGCTATTATGCTTGCTGCTTTTTGGAATTTGAAGATACGTATGAAGAAAGAAAAATCTTCTTAATGCCAAAACAATAAAAAATCGAGCTTACACAGCTCGATTTTTTTATTGTTTATTAAAACTCAACATTCTCCAAATACAAACCACTCGCCTCAGCAAGACAATTAATTTGATTACGTTGTTTTTCCTCTAAAATATTTGGGATTGCGTCCGCATCTAATTGTCCTAATCCAACTTCAATTAATGCTCCAACAATTTTTCGTACCATGTTATGAAGGAATCCGTTACCACTTACTCTAATTTGTACAAATCCTGCTTCTTCCATCACTTCAAGTGTATATACTTCTCGAACCATAGACTTTTTCTTTGATTTCGCATTTGAAAAAGCAGTAAAGTCATGTGAACCAACTAAATGTTTCGCAGCTTCTTTCATGCTTTTCACATTTAATTTTTTATTCACATGCATGCTGTATTTACGCATAAATGGATTTGTATGCTCTTCATTCCAAATTTTATAAAGATATGTTTTTGCTTTAGAATTGTAACGAGCATGGAAGCGTTCTTGTACTTCTTCTACATTCGTAATGCTAATATCGTTGGGTAAATATTGATTTAAATATTTTTTCACTTTATGTTCCACTAACTTCTCATCACTTTGAAAGTTAGCAACTTGATTCAAAGCATGTACACCCGCATCTGTTCTACTACAACCGATAATTTCAATTTCTTTTCCGATCATTTCAGATATGACACTCTCGATTTTTCCTTGAATTGTATTATCGTTATTACCGAGACGTTGCCATCCTTTAAAACGTGCACCATCGTACTGAATCGTTAATTTATAATTATTCATTTTACTCTCCTTCATAGAAAATATTCCCTCATATCGTGAGGGAATATGAATAAACTTTACTTTCTAACAAGCTTCACTACATTTTCTACATGGGCTGTATGTGGGAACATATCAACTGGTTGTACATATTCCACTTCATAACTCTTCATTAATGCTTGTACATCACGTGCTAATGAAGAAGGATTACACGATACGTAAACAACTTGTTTTGGTTTCACTTTTAAAATTGTTTCCAGTAATTTATCATCGCAACCTGTACGAGGTGGATCGACAACAATTACATCTGGACGCCATCCTTCTTTTACCCATTTCGGTAACCATTGTTCAGCTTTACCTGCTTCATATTTCGTATTTGTAAATCCGTGACGCTTCGCATTTTTTCTTGCATCTTCAATCGCTTCTGGAATTACATCCATACCACGTACTTCCGCTGCATCATTTGCAAGCCAAAGACCGATTGTACCAACACCACAATAAGCATCTACAATTTTCTCATCGCCTGTTAAAGCAGCTGCTTTTTTCGCTTCATCGTATAAAACAACTGTTTGTTCTGGATTTAACTGGAAGAATGCACGTGCTGATAATTCAAATGATAAATCACCTAGTGTTTCTTGAATTACTTCTTTTCCAGCTAATTTAAATGTTTTATCACCGAAAATAACAGATGTTTTACGCCAGTTTACGTTTTGCATAATTGATTTAACAGCTGGCATCTGTTTTTGTACTTCTGCGATAAATTGATCTTTATTTGGTAATTCTTCTTTTGTTGTAATAAGTGTAACTTGTACTTCCCCTGTTTGAACTGCAGTACGTGTCACAATTGTGCGTACTAAACCTTTTTGTTTTTTCTCATTGTAAATAGAAACATTTAATTTTTCTAATATACGTCTTACAACTTTTGTCGCTTCATTCGTTGCTTTATGTTGAATCATACAGTGAGCAATATCAATTAACTGATGTGAATTTTGCTTATACAGCCCTGTAATAACCTTTTCGTCTTTACGTCCCACTTGTAATTGACTCTTATTACGATAATGCCATGGGTTTTCCATACCAAGCGTTGGACGAATTTTTTCTTCCAAACTGTTGTTCATATACTTCTCGAATGCTTGTACGACGATATCACGCTTTTGATTTAATTGTTCTTTATAATCTAAATGTTGCAGCTGACAACCGCCACACTCTTCATATACCGGACATGGTGCTTTCACACGATGTGGTGAAGCTTTACGAACTTTTTTCACTTTCGCTTCAGCGAAGCCACGCTGAATTTTCGTTGTTTCAGCAACAACTTCTTCTCCTGGTAATGCCCCTGGAATGAAAACAACTTGTCTCTTAAAATAACCAACGCCTTCTCCGTTAATCCCAAGACGTTTAATTGTCACAGGAAACGTTTGACCAACTTCCAACTTACTCTCATGTTGCTTTTGTATCATTATTACACCTCTACTCTATACTTTTCCATAAATATAACGCTGCATAACTGCAGTATGGTTCACACTCTTGTTTCACTTTTTCTAAAAATGCATCATCAGGTTTATCATCTAATTGAAACACACCTTGCACTGCACGCTGAATCCCAATGTCCGCTTTCGGAAACATATTTTTCCGTCCAAGCCCGAACATTAAAAAATTTTGCACTGTCCATGTACCAATCCCCCTAATTGGTAACAATTGTGCGGAAACCTCTTCATCCGCCCTGGTTTCTATACTCGCTAAATTTAATGTACCGCTGACAATACTTCGACCTAACCCTACTATATATTCAGCCTTTCGCTGACTAAACTTCTGCTCCCTCAATTCTTCTATTGAAATATTTGCTACTATTTCTGGAGTGGGGAAAAAGAATACACCGTTCTTCTCTGTTCCATATCGTTTCACAAACTGTTCTGTTAACACAGTAGCAAATTTCAAATTTATTTGTTGATGAATGATACAGCGAAGAAGACAAGCAAAATAATCAAACTCTAAAATAATTGGAGTATAAGCATATGTTTCAAATAGTGGACGTAATGATGTGTTTAAAAAATGATTTTGTATATCTTGAAACGGTTCATTCCAATGAAAAATGGCCCTCATTCGTTTCATGACTTTCTCTTGATCTCCTGCCTGACTAGAGATCCAAAACTGTGGATTTTGAACAGTACCAATCCCTTGTAAGCGAACAACAATCTGTTCCTCGTCTATACAAAGCGGGACATAAATGACTTTCTCATCTAATTGAATGACGTTAAGAGGATCAAAAGATAAACGTTTCAATACCTCTTCAAAATGATACGGATACTCTAACGTAACATGTTCGCTCCACATACGTTTCCCCATCCTTTTTACACATCATTATAGCATGAGAAAACCGCAAGCATACATGCTTACGGTTGATTGCTTTTTACTAAGTCATCTAGACTTTTAAAATGATACCCTTTCTCGCGCAAATCATCAATGATTTTCGCAAGTGCTTCTGCATTATCTTTTGATATTGCATGAAGTAATAAAACAGATCCTGGATGAATCATCGTCATTACATTATTATGTGCATATTGCCATCCTCTTTGCTCGTCCACTTTCCAATCCAAAAATGCAAGTGACCAAAATACATTATAATAGCCCATTTCTTTCGTAAGAGCCAACGTTCTTTCACTAAATACGCCGCGCGGCGGACGTACATATTTTACTTCTTTTTGCCCAGTTACTTTTTTAATCTCTTCCGTTACACTCGTTAATTCTTCACGAAGTTTCGCATCATTTACCGTTGTAAAATCAGGATGACTCCACGAATGATTTCCAATAATATGTCCTTCATTCTTCATTCTTAATAACAAATCTTTTTGTGTTTTAATATAATGACCCGTTACAAAGAAAGTTGCCGGTACTTTTTTCTCTTTTAATACATCTAAGATTTTCCCTGTGTATCCATTCTCGTACCCATTATCGAATGTTAAATAAATATCTTTTTTCTTTGTATCCCCTAAATAAAACCCACCATTTTTTTGTAGTAAATCTGTGTATAACTTTCCTGCATCTGGTACTGTTTCATTTTTAGGACGCGGGATTCCCCAGTTATGTGGAGTATTTGTATAAGCTAATGCTGAAACTGGAACAAGTGCCATCATAATTGAAAAAATGAGACCGATATATAACCATTTATATTTCATAAATAGTCTCCTTTCCATATATAATCATACTTGTAGTTTCTGTTGCCGTGCATTCTTTCATGCTGAACATGTTTTTCTATATATACCAAAAAAATGCATCTCGAATCATTCGAGATGCATTTTTGTTTACTTAAATACTGGCTCTTTAAAGCTAGCTAATTTTTCAAGTGATGTTTTATCAACATCTGCATGTAAGCTATTACCATGAGAATCCATCGTTACAACTGCTTTAAATCCTTCGATACGTAAATGCCACATTGCCTCTGGAATACCAAATTGTAAGAAATCAACATCTTTTACTTCTTTAATACATTCGGCATAATATTGCGCTGCACCGCCAATTGCATTTAAATATACACCACCATGCTCTTCTAAAGCCGCTAATGTTTTTGCACCCATACCACCTTTTCCAATGACAGCGCGAATACCGAATTTCTTCATAATATCGCCTTGGTACGGTTCTTCACGAATACTTGTCGTTGGACCTGCCGCTTTAATTTGCCAGTTTTCATTTTCATCTTTCACGACAACTGGACCACAGTGATAAATAACTTGTCCTTTTAAATCTACTGGACAATCGTTATCCATTAAATGCTTATGGATTGCGTCACGACCTGTATACATCATGCCATTAATTGTTACAACATCACCAACGCGAAGTTCACGAATTTGCTCTTCTGTAATTGGTGCTTGTAATACAATCTCACGTTGCTCTGTTTTTTCTTGCGCTTCTTGCTGAAGTGTATCCTCACCTTCTTGATATAGCCAATCCATAATTTCACCTGTTACAGGATGGATTGTTGCGCCAAGGCGGCGATATGCCCAGCAATTATACGCAACAGATACGTAGAAACTAGCTGGCAGACGATTATACACGCCAATTTTACAACCAAGTAAAGTTGTTTCTCCGCCAAATCCCATCGTACCAATGCCAAGCTTATTCGCATTTTCTAATACGTACTCTTCAAGTTTTTGTAACTCTGGTACTGGATTGACATCATCTAATGTACGGAATAATTGATTTTTTGCTAATTCGTAACCTGATGTGCGGTCTCCCCCGATACCAACACCAATTACACCTGCACTACAGCCTTGACCTTGCGCTTGGTATACAGCATGAAGAAGGCATTTACGAATCCCTTCTAAATCACGGCCAGCGCGTCCAAGTCCTTCTAATTCACACGGTAAGCTATACTGAATATTTTTATTCTCACAGCCACCACCCTTTAGGATTA
Organism: Bacillus sp. BB51/4; assembly: GCF_008368845.1. Lineage (NCBI taxonomy): Bacteria > Bacillati > Bacillota > Bacilli > Caryophanales > Bacillaceae > Bacillus > Bacillus sp. BB51/4. Next base: position 31,366 of record NZ_QOSC01000032.1, on the reverse strand, counting down.
AGCGTGCATCAATATAATCTTTTTCCCATTGTTCGAACTTAATAACCGGTGTACCTGGTCCTAAATTATTTCCACTATTATCTCCAAAAAGAGAATCAACAGAATTGGGACGAAGTTTACCATCTTTTGTCGCCCGCTCAAGCGCATTATAGATAGCTTCCTTCAAATGTAATTGATTCACACCAACTGGTGTATAAATTTTAAACGTTGGCATCCCTGTATCTTGGCAAATTGGCGAGATGTTATCATCAGCCATTTTAATATTATTCGTAATTGTGCCAAGTGCCATCGCAGAACGAGTCCCTGCATTTTCTCGTTCTTTCGCTTGTTGAATCGCACGACGAACATCTTTCGGTAAGTTCGTTGACGTTTCAACAATTAGTTGATACATGCTTTCTTGAAGCTTTTCCATTGTTACTTCCCCCTCAATTGTGAACGCTACCAAAACGTTATGAGCTGAAAATTCCATCGTTATGCTCTTCAGCTTTTTATTTGTTTCACGCTATTAAAGCATAAATGAAATTTTTCACAACTTGATTATACCTTTTTTTCTACCGTCCTTCTATTATCCATACAGAAAAAGGCTGCCAATTTTGCATTGGCAGCCTTTTTAATATATTATTCGTCTTTTTTAAATTGCTCACATTTTAATTCTAATTCATCTAACATCGCAAGAAGACGATCTACATCTTCTAACTCTACTTCTTCAGGTTCAATTGTATCAATTACTTCAATGAACATATTTAAACGTTCTTTTAAATATACTAGTTGTGAATCTTTATCTTCAATTGCTTTTCCCATGAAGGCACTCTCCTTTTAATTCGAGATGCTTTTATTATACCGCAAAAATGATTGCTATGGGCATGAAATTTCATCAATTTTGTCGCAGCCATTCATTCAAATGTAAGCCCTCTCTCTTTTTTCACAAAAAAGTTTCACTTTATAAAAAGTACATATTCTTCTATTATAGAGAATGGACAAATTGTTATTTCAATAGTCAAAGGAGTATTTCATATGACGATATCACAAAAAATGAAGCCGATTACTCCTTCTTACGATCCATGGGAAGCGTATATGGACCTTGAAGAGTACGGCAAACTACTATTAACAAACGTTGAGTTTACAACGACAACGTTATGCAATATGCGTTGCGAGCATTGTGCTGTTGGTTACACATTACAGCCGAAAGATCCAAATCCGCTTCCTATGGAACTTTTATTAAAACGATTAGATGAGATTCCTCATTTACGTTCTTTAAGTATTACTGGCGGAGAACCAATGCTTTCAAAGAAATCCGTCGACAACTATGTAACACCACTCTTAAAATACGCTCATGAACGAGGCGTTCGCACTCAAATCAACTCAAACTTAACTATAGATTTAGCACGTTACGAACAAATTATTCCTTATTTAGACGTATTGCATATATCTCATAACTGGGGAACAATTGATGACTTCGTTGAAGGTGGATTTGCAATGATGGAACGTAAACCTACTTATGAACAACGTGCAAAATTATTTGAACGAATGATTACAAATAGTAAAGCTCTATCAGATGCAGGTGTACTCGTATCAGCCGAAACGATGTTAAACAAAAGGACTCTACCGCATATTGAACATATTCATCGTCAAATTGTCGAAGAGATGGGCTGTAAACGTCATGAAGTTCATCCAATGTATCCAAGTGACTTCGCGAGTAATCTAGAGATCTTAACAAAAGCTGAAATTCGAGATGCAATTGAGCATTTACTAGAAATTCGCGATGAAAATGTATGGATGTTATTTGGAACTTTACCTTTCTACGCTTGTAGCGATGACGAGCGAGACATCGCCACATTTAAGAAATTACAAGAAAGCAAAAATGTAACAGTTCGTAACGATCCAGATGGTCGTTCTCGTTTAAACGTCAACATTTTCGATGGAAATATTATTGTAACTGATTTCGGTGACGTTCCTCTTCTAGGTAACGTACAAACAAACACACTACAAGAAGCGTATGACAAATGGAGCGCTTCAAAAACAGCACAATCATTAAGCTGTCACTGTCCTGCAGTAAAATGCCTTGGACCAAATGTTCTTGTAAAAAATAGCTACTATCCGACAGAAGACTTCTTATCAAAAACAGCAAACATAACATTTTAAAGTTCAACTTTAATCAGTGGGGGTTTTGTTCATTCCCCACTGATTATTAGTTGAACCAATTGCCCACAAATAGCGGGATAAATAAAAACGTCAGCTTATAAGCTGACGTTTTTTCATATTATTGCGAGTGAGAAGAAGAAATGAATTTAAAATACAAATGATCGTGAATTGGAATAGCAGCTCCGATTCCTTGTGAGGTAATATTTTTTACTACAAGCCTCTTTTGATTTCCTTTTAACACAAGGTACACTTCTCCAAATGTTACTTTTCCTTTTTCATTTACTGCTGGTGTATAAGCGTATAAATATCCAAGTTGACTCGGACTAATATTATACACACGCTCATGTCCAGTACCATAACCAATGGTCGTTTTAAATGAAAGTGGCAATTGTACTTTTTCAAGTGCTTTGAGAAGCATCATTTTTTTCACATCCGCAGTATTTTTCATATCTGCTGTTAAATCACCTTCAACCGTCTTTTGCGTTTCTTGCTTATAGCGTAGCGGATATAAGCGATCTCCTCCGCGATTATCGTACACATTGCGATTTACTTGTTTATATCCCCAATTAATCGATGTATCAACCGATTCATAATTTAAAGCCCATTGACCTAAATAAATCTTCGCTCGGTACCCTACCGCAAGCGGCGCATTCGAAATTGTCGTTTCATTAAACATTCGAATTAAGTCCGGATTTTCAATTTTAATATTTGCTGTTTTCAATAGTTCTTGAGCAAACTTACTCGGTTGTAAGCGCGGCAAATCTTGCGCATCATTTGGAAACGTATTGTCTTTAGAAATATTTAAAACAGATGAAGGCATTTTTGTTTCTACCGTTGTCTTTGCAAAACTCATGTTAGGAAATAATAGAATAAACGAGACCATAGTTGAAAGACATATGCTGTATACTCGTTTCACCTGTCTGGCTCCTTCCTACGTAAAGGTATATATACTACTTTGTTTATTGTTTTCTCTCAATACAATTGTTATGCCTATTTTTCATAATAAATAAAAACCAATTCCCATAATGACATACGCCGCTAATAAAGTACCGCCTTCAAACCAATTTGTATCTCCATCATTTGAAATCGCAATCGTTAAGAAAACAGCTGTAATCATAGAAACAAGTTCTGGTATTGTAAATACTAAAGGCATCCTTTGTGCAAAGAACATAGAAAGCAGTACTAATACAGGAGCAACAAACATGGCAATTTGCAACGTAGAACCGACTGCAATTTCAACTGCAATATTTACTTTATTTTTATACGCCATAATAATTGCAGATGCATGTTCCGCTGCATTCCCAACAATTGCAACGATAATAACCCCTATAAATAACTCTGACCAACCAAATGACTTTGCAACTGTCTCAAATGTATGCACAAGCGCCTCTGACACATAAGCTACCGCAATTGTCGCTATTGCTAAAATGAGTAGCGCTTTACCTTTCGACCACTCTGGTTCTTCCTCATGAGCTACTTCATCCGTTTTATGTTGATATACACCACGATGCGTAACGAGCTTAAATAGCAGTGCAGCAAGGTACATAATAATCATAATGATAGAAACACCGATACTTAATTGATACGTCTTTCCAGCATCCATCTTCATTGAAAAAATCTCTGGAATAACAAAAGCTACTACTACCGCAAAGATTAATAAAGCTGAATTATGCCTTGCATCATATACATTAAAACTTTGTCTTTTGTATTTAAGCCCTCCTATAAAGAAGGATAGCCCTCCTACTAATAATAAATTCCCAAGTACAGAACCTGTTAAAGAGGCTAATACAACCTCAATTAATCCCGCCTGAAGTGCAAAAATCGAAATAATTAGTTCAACAGCATTACCAAAAGTAGCATTTAATAATCCGCCTATTCTAGGTCCAGAGACAATTGCCAAACTTTCTGTCGCTCTCCCCATAAAACCCGCTAAGGCGATAATAGTAATGCAATACACAGCGAACATAATTGTTTGAGGCCAATGAAGCATTTTTCCAAGTACAGAAAGTGGTACCCCGATTAGCGCTACTATAAGAAATATTTTATTAAACATGCTTTTCATCCTTCCATCGTATGTATTTCTCCTCGATATTATTATTATTCTTCTCCTAACTTGTCCGATTTCATCACAATTACGTTTAAAAAATCGGATTGAAGAAAACAGTATAAAAGATATTTAAATTATCTTGTTTAAACGGAGAAAACAATAAATTATGAACAGGGGTTAAAAGCATGCATTTAAAAGAAAAAATTGAAACTATTATTTGCGGTCAACGAACTGGTGTATTATCTACTGTACGTGAAAATAAACCTCATAGTACCTTTATGATGTTTTTCCACGAAGATTTTGTGTTATATGTTGCAACAGATCGGAAATCAAAAAAGATAACAGATATCGAAAACAATCCAAATGTACATGTACTACTTGGACGTGAAGGAAAAAAATTAGATGAAGATTATATTGAAGTTGAAGGCTTAGCCTCCATCGAGGAAGACTCCACATTAAAAAACAAGTTTTGGAATAATAGCTTAAAACGCTGGTTACTTGGTCCTGAAGACCCTAATTACGTATTAATAAAAATCAATCCCGACACAATTTATTACATCGATGGTGCTGGTACGACGGAGCCCGAGTTTTTACGACTATAAAATAAAACAAGCCCCCTTTAGGTGGGCTTGTTTTGTCGAAAAGTTCTTCTGAAAAAAACAATAAAATAGGTGGAACTTTCTAAAGATTCTGTTATATAATAGCAGTAACTTAAATAAACTGTATTAAAACAGATTGAGAGGAGAAATAAAATTGATGAAAAGAGAAGAACGCAAAAACATGATTGAGTTTATTGAAAAGAAAAAAGGGATTGAGCGTGATGAATTATTGTTTATGACAGACGATGAAGTAGAACATATTTATAATGTAACGTACTTTTTGTATGAGGAAATTGCAGAGTAGTATAATAATCCCCACCTTATTAGCAATATAAGGTGGGGATTATTTCGTTATTTATTTCGCTATTTGCGGGGCGGTAAAATCCCACTGATTAAAGTTTCACTTTATACATGAGAATGGTTTTCATGTATAATGATGTAAGATTGGAGGAATTTTACTATGAGTTCATGGCTCTTATTCGCACTATTATCAGCAATCGCTGCTGCCCTTGTATCTATTTTCGGAAAGATTGGTTTAGATGGAATCGATGCCAATGTTGCAACAACGGTTCGTTCTATTATTATGGCATTATTTATGGTGGGCGTTATTATTATCCAAGGTAAATTTCAAAATATCGGCGACGTACTGCTAAATAAAAAAGCACTGCTCTTTATCACATTAAGTGGGGTTGCAGGTGCTTCGTCATGGCTATTTTATTTTCTTGCCCTCAAAACAGGGAAAGTCTCACAAGTGGCTCCTGTCGATAAATTAAGCGTCGTATTTTCTATCATCCTCGCGATGATTATACTCGGTGAAAAGTTAAACTTTATGACTGGCGTTGGTGTAGTCTTTATTACAGCTGGTGTATTATTTATTGCTTTCAGCTAAAAAAACCGCTATTAGCGGTTTTTCTTTTTCTTTATATAAAACCATACAATACATGTAACAACTACTGAAATGAATAAAATCCATACTCCGTAATGATGTAGGCTATACTCAACGAAACGCCACTTCTCTCCTAACTTCCAGCCAAGTCCAATAAAAACACTTATCCAAATAAGCGCACCACCGTAAGCGTACAAACAAAAACGCCAAAGTGTTAAATTCGACATCCCAGCAAAATATGCTGTTAAATGACGTACTCCCGGGATAAAGTAACCAATTATTAAAAGAAATGGTCCATATTTTTCAAATAAAATATGTGTTTTTTCAATGTGATGTTCTTTAATTCTAATCTTCGGCCCATATTTTTTTAAAACAGGGAGCCCAAGTTTTAAACCTAATATGTAGCTTAATGTAATACCTAACATCGCACCAGCCATCCCGCTTAAAAAAGCAGCAGTTCCTGACATAACTCCTTTAGAAACGTTATAACCAACGAAGGTCAATAAAAACTCGTCTGGTATCGGTAATCCAACAATTCCACCGGCCAACGCTATAATAATTCCAAAATACCCATAATGCGCGATTAACTCGCCAATATGTTGTTCCATTCGGAAAACACATCCTATGCACGATCGTTATTCCACATTGTGCCCTTTCTATCTTTCAGACAAACATGGTATACATATTCACTATACATTGTTTTTATAATGAACTCTACTTCTATCCATTCCTTTAGCAGGAAGAAAGTGAACCATTAATCAGTGGTGATTTGTTCATCCTCACTAATTTTTAGCACACACCAATTGCGTGCACGACTCCCTCCTACTTCCCTTGTATTCACCGCTTTTTGAAGTGCTAGTCTTACTACACGCAAATAGCGGGATTAAAAAATAAAAATTCATATGCTTGTTTTTTTGTTACAATAAAGGAAAGTTACTTTTCGCAACGGTTTAACTCTCAGGAAAAATGATATATCTAGCAAAAACATAGTTTGGTCGATATAATGCAACTTCTACCTATTAAAAGAACATACACCCTTTACATACAACATCATTTTTCTAAATTATACAGGGGGAACGAACATGACCATTGAAAATCAATTTATCCAAAAGGTTTACTATAAAACATTTTTAACAGAAGAAACTTCTACTCCAGTATCAGAAGTACTCGGTGAAGCATATATAAATGAATCTACAAATGAATTCTCCAACATTTCTAATATCCGCTTTGCTCAAGGTGAATTTTATTACCAAAATAAAGACTTTGAAGCAGCGATATTTAAATGGGAGAAAGTAAATAACGAACTTGCACTTTGGGCAACCAAAAATATTGCAGATTCTTATTTTGAACTAGGATTCTTGCCAAAAGCAGAAGAGATTTATCAATCTATTCAAACGGAAGATACAACTCTTACAATGGAAGTTTCCTTACAACTTCTTTCTCTTTACATCGAACAAGAACGTTTAGGTCTAGCATTTAAGACAATTAGTGAGGCTGTTGCATTTCAACCTGACTATCCTAATATCACTGCAATTGCTCGCTCATTCTATGAAAAACAAGAAGATTGGAATAACGCCATAGAACTCGCCGTTCAAGAAGGAATTCGAACAAAATCATTACACTGGTTCGATACTTTAATCAATTATGTGAATCAAGGATTCACGAAACAAATCAAACCAGAATATTTCTATGAATCTTTAAAAGCTTTATATGCAATTGATCAAGTCCAATTTAAAGAACTTGTTATTGCGCTTTGGAACAGCTATCAAAATGAAAACTTGTATCTACCTTGGATTCAAACAATAAATCATTTATTCTTACATATTGAAACAGACAACAATGACGATTGGCATGAAATTGTTGAACGCTATCAAGATACGTACTTTGAGTTAATTACTGGTGAGCATTTCATGCATGAAATGCAGGGACTTGTACCAGATTTATTAACAAATTGGTTTAGTTTAACAAAAGCAAAAGATGCCCTATTTGTCTCTGCAGCAGTGTTAGCATGGAATGAAGTTTCACCTACAACTTTAGAGTCATTACTCGTAAAAAGTGCTGGAGCCCTACTTTCTAATTCAACAGCTGAAACAAATGTAAATATGGAAACAGTTTCTCATTTATTCGAAATAATTGCTGTATGGGCTGAAAAAAACGATGTGGATTTAAGTCATCAATTTACGTTACTCGTTCACGAACTGTGTGATTTAAATGTTACACAATTACTAATAGCGGGAACTAGTGACCAGGATAAATCATCATTCATCAATTCAATACTAGGAGAGAACATCTTAACTGAGACTGTAACAACTCCTATTCTATTTAAAGATGATAGCCAAACTGAAATAACAGAATTCACAGCGTTAGATGTACACAATATACCTAGCTTTGATGAATTCCATCAAAGAATGGCTACACCTTCCGAATCAGAACTTGAGAAAAAATGTATAGAAATTAAGTTACCAAGTAGATTTTTAAGAAAAAATAAATTTGCATTTCTTGTTACGCCACCTGTTCAAGGGCAAGTGGATAAAAACAGCTCATATTTTGAATACTTACAAGCAGCAGATAGCCTTATTTACGTATTAAATTCTGCTTCACCATTACATGGTGAAGAACTTGATACATTACTTTATTTACGTGAACAAGTGCCGAATTTACAAATTCATTTCGTATTACACACAAATAATACGACCAATAATGAAAAACTAATGAGTAAGATTAAAGTCCATTTCCCAAATGCACAGTTCTTCCCATACTCTCCTTCACAAGAGAGTAGCCAGCAACTTGGAGACGTGACAGAGTCTATTCTTTCTAATCTAGCAGAACGTAACATGGAACAAGAACGTATAGAAAAACTAATATGGTTTACTCAAAAGACAATCGCATACCTTGTAAATGAACGTGTGGAGTTAGAAAATACATTAGTGAAATCCGTACGCTGGAATAAACATATCTCAGTTAAATTAAATGGATTTATTAACAACCTTACTGCTCTTGAAAAAGATAAAATTCGTTCTATTACAGAATCTTATCTTTTAACGAAAGAAGAAATCACACGAGATATCCATTCTCAAATTCCTGAATTATTACAGAGTTGTTCTGACCTTGTTCAAGAAGATAGCGACTTCAAATTAGTTCATGAAGAATTAAATGCTGCGATGAACGAACGAGTTCAAAAACATGTACAACAAGTGCTTCTTCCTAAATTTACTGGTTCTATTCAAGAGTGGATTGAAACAGCTCATAATGAATTTATTCAAGCTCAATCTTATTTAGATGAAATGAGTGAAACGTTTAATAAATTATATAAAGAAGAACGCATGAAACTTCCTTGTGATTTCAAATTACTAGATGATTGGCATCGAGATGTTGTACGCATGACAAATAGAATTACAGTAACGAACATCAATATTTTATTACGCTTTACACCGACACAATTTTTCTTAAAAAGTGCGGGAAAACTATTTGGTAACATGCAAAAAAATCAGTCTATGCTCGCAAACAAATATAAACAATACATTGAAACGGAAGACTATACGGAAATTGCTCAAACAATCTCAAAACAATTCTTCCTTCAATTTGAAGTATTTGAAGGCGCATTAGAACGAGATATCATGATGTTCTTTAAAGATCCACTTAGCATATTGAAACAAAATGTAGAAGCAGCTCAACTTGAAATACAGGAAGACGAGCAAACATTAGCAACATTAAGAAGCAACCCAGAAACTTATCACGATCCGTTAGCATTCTTTAAACTGCAACTATTGCAACACAAATTCGTTTTAAGTACAAACAAAAACAATGAAGACGTCTATGAATTTAATGAGTCTCCTACGATTTAACATAAAAAACCAAGCAAATTTCAGTTTGCTTGGTTTTTTACTTTAATTCATTATTTTCATATGTTCAATTGGATAATAAATTGCCGCTAATTCTCCTAATACATCTTCTCTATCAATAAGTCCCAAACCATTTCTACTATCTCTGCTTATTAGGCGATTATCTCCCATAACAAAAATCTTATTTTTAGGAACTGTAATTGGTCCAAAGTCCTCTGTTAAATTCATAAGTTTTTTTTCAGCTTGTTTTTTATTACTATACAAATACGCTTCCTGTGTCACTTCATGATTCACATATAATTGATCATTTCTCACCTCGATTACATCGCCAGGCAAACCAATAACCCTTTTCACATAAAAATTATCCGTCTTCACAACAATAATATCTTCTCTCCCATAACTTTCAAACTGCTTTGCTAACTTATTAACAATCAGCTTATCCCCATCTTGTAACGTCGGCTTCATGGACGCTCCTTTTACAGTCGTAGGAAAAAACACAAAAATTTTCGCTAAAAACACTAACAAACATGCAATTGCAATTGTTCCAAAGAATTCACGCAAACGTTTTTTCTTTTGCATCATTCCACCATCTCATCATCTTTTTACTTTTATTATAAGGAATTCAACAGCTAAATTTCCACAAAATTCTGAATTGCAAAATTGTAATATTACAAAATTTTAAATAATAATATTCAAAAATGTATTATTTTGATATACTATATCTTGCATTTATTATTTTATATTTTTATTTACTTAGGAGGACTTTTTCTATGAAAGTTATGCTTAAAAATGAAAATACCGGCCAAATTAAACAAGCAAAAATTGGTTTTAGTTGGACTGTATTTTTCTTTGGTTTCTTCCCTGCTATATTCCGTGGAGATTGGAAATGGTTTTTAATTATTTTAATCGCTAGCATGTTTACGTTCGGATTCTCTAACCTAGTCTTCTGTTTTATTTACAACAAGCTTTACATCAATGATTTATTAGCTCAAGGTTATAAAGCAGCTGATGAATATAGCCTTTCTGCTCTACAACAAAAAAACATCGTAGCATAGTAACAAAAAAGATACTCTCAAAAATAGTGGATAGACTATTTTGAGAGTATCTTTTTATATTCCCACATATACAATACACATTTGAGCCGCTACATATGTAAACCAAATCCAAAGTGGTTCATACTTTAATTTGCGCCCTCCAATATCTGTCACGCCTATAATAAAATCAGAAATCACAAATAGTAAACCACCAAAAGCCGGTATCCACCATATTCCTGTATTCTCATAGTATAGGGCGAATGCAAAGCAAGCCATTCCTCCAACCCACAATCCGTAAATTAGAGCTCCTATCGTAAACAATTTATCTTGTTTATCATTTCGTATAAAAAAGAACCATCCTATAATTAGAAAGAGTCCGTATACGAGTAAACCAATCCAAAAACCATTCCATGAGATGCCTGTTTGCAAAAATGCTTTTACATAAAAACAATGAGCAAGCGCGAAAGTAATCATTCCTCCAATTAATCGATGACCAATTGGAATCAAACCTGCCATAAATAAATCTCCTACAGTTGATAACGTCATACCTAGTGCAACCCACGTACTATACGCTACTGATGGATCTTGTAACCATATCCAAATTGCACTCCCTGTTAAAGAAAAACTAAGAATAAGACGCACCGCTAAAGGTAACGGCATCTTATTTCTTGTTTTTTTTGTCTGTCCTATTGCGTACATTGCACCAATAAAAAAAAGAATGATTTGTCCAATTAACACCATGTAAAGTAGATTCATAACATGTTCTCCTCAATAAATGCTTTTTGTATCTTTTTTCGTTACACCTAGTCTATTATCCTTTTTCTATATAAAAAAAAGAAGAACAGTACTGTTCTTCCATTGTAATCGTTTTCCTATTATCTATGCTACTTGTTTTTCGTTCGCCCTTTTCTGCTTAGCTGTCGTCCGATTCACCACGATAATTCCCGCGGCTACACATGCCAAACCGAATAATACAAATGAATGAATTGCTTCTCCTAAAATCATGCTCGATAACAACACACCAAATACGGGTATAAAGAACATGTACATTGATACTTTTCCAACCTTGTTGTACTTCATAATTGTATTCCAAATGCAAAATCCTGCTGCTGATAAGAAAGATAAATAGATAAGCATAAGTATTGCATGTACACTAAATGTAAATGGCATAACTCCAACTTGCAGAGCTCCTATACATAATAGCCCGATAGAACCAAAAATCATTTGGTATGCCGTCATATAGCCAATATCTAATGTTTTACTACCTTCTTTCGCCAATATGTTTCCATATGAATACAACATTGCTGCACTAAGAAGTAATAAGCTGCCGATTCCGAAATGGAATGACAAACTACCATCACTCGGTACATTTACTAAAATGACACCACAAAAGCCGATAGAGACCCCTATTATTTTTCTCATATTGAGCGCATCATCTTTATATAAAAAGTGCGCAAGTAAAATTTGAAAGAAAGATGATGTTCCTGAAATGATAGCTCCTTCAATGCCAGAACTATAACTCATTCCAATATAAAAACATATATATTGAAGAAATGTTTGAAATAAACCAATTTGTACTAACTGTTTCCCCGTTCCTTTTTTGAAGCTCATATCTTTTCCTAACACTTTAAAGAAGAATAAGAGCATAACTCCAGATAAAAAGAAACGATAACCAGCAAATAATATTTGCTCCCCAACTTCTTGTGGCTGAATTCCAAGTTCAGCATAACTTAATTTAATAAACGGGAATGCGCTCCCCCATAAAAAAGTCGCTACTATTGCAGCAATTAGTACGCCAATCGGATGGGTAAAAAATTTCTCTGTCTTCACTTGTTGTCTTCCTTTCCGATCTTTTTATGAACAATATTCATATATACCAAAGGAAGTGTGAAAACACAAGTTTTCAGTTTATACGCAAACAAAACATATCATCTAACGAAAACATATGCTATACTATAGAATAATTACAACATAATAACTATTAAAATCAGATTCAACAGAAATGCTGCTATCCATTATGGATGGCAGCTTTCGTCGTTTTATAGGGCTTTCGATTTTGATTCTTTTTCTCAATAAGAATTTGGAAGGAGCGAGTAGTAATGAACTCAGAAGTAAAAACATTACAAGTACAAAAGTCTATTTCTCATCCCTCTTTATGGGATACATTAAAGAAACATTATGAACTTATATTTGCAATCGCATCTGGTATTTTTATTTTAGCTGGTTGGTTATTCACAAAGAACGATGCAATGAATGTAGGCATTACTTGCTATATCCTTGCTTATATAGTTGGTGGATATGCAAAAGCGAAAGAAGGTATTGAAGATACCATTGAAGAGAAAGAGCTAAATGTCGAAATGCTCATGCTCTTTGCTGCTATCGGTGCTGCAATCATTGGCTACTGGGCAGAAGGTGCAATTTTAATCTTTATCTTCGCACTAAGCGGTGCGATGGAATCTTATACATTAAGTAAAAGTCAAAAAGAAATTTCAGCGCTTCTTGAGTTACAACCTGAAGAAGCATTACGTATTTCAAATGGAACGGAAGAACGTGTTCCTGTTGGACGATTACAAATTAACGACATTATTTTAATTAAGCCAGGTGAGCGCGTTCCTGCTGACGGTACGATTCATAACGGTGAAACAAATATCGATGAAGCAGCAATTACTGGAGAACCTATTCCAAATGAAAAAAAACATGGCGATGAAGTATTTGCCGGTACTGTAAATTTACGCGGTGCTATCGAAGTTAAAATTACGAAGCCGAGCGATCAAACATTATTCCAAAAGATTATCCGTCTCGTCCAAAGTGCACAAAGTGAAAAATCACCATCACAACTATTCATCGAAAAATTTGAAGGAACATATGTAAAAGGGGTACTACTCGTTGTTGCGCTTATGATGTTCGTCCCTCATTTCTTACTTGACTGGAGCTGGAATGAAACATTTTATCGCGCTATGATCTTACTTGTAGTCGCATCTCCTTGTGCACTCGTTGCTGCTATTACACCAGCAACGTTATCTGCAATTTCTAACGGAGCAAGAAATGGAATTCTCTTTAAAGGTGGCATACATTTAGAACGCCTAGCTTCAGTAAAAGCGATCGCCTTTGATAAAACCGGAACATTAACACAAGGTAAACCTACCGTAACAGATGTATATGTTCGAGAAAATATAACAGAAAAAGAAGTACTTTCTATTACAGCAGCAATTGAAAGTCACTCTACACATCCTTTAGCTGAATCTATCGTTAAATATGCACAACATGCGTATGACATTACATTAAAAAAACCAGAAAATGTTGAAGATGTAACTGGTTTTGGGCTAAAAGGAATATTCGAAAACAAAGCTTATAAAATAGGTAAAGCTGATTTTATTGGTGAAGAAACAAAGACATTTCATAATGGTATTTCTGTCTCACTTGAAAAAGAAGGTAAAACTGTCGTTTATATTAGTGATGAGAGAGGCATTCTTGGACTTATCGCTTTAAAAGATACGCTTCGCCAAGAAACAATAGCTGCTATTCGCGAATTACAAAGCATCGGTGTCGAAGCAATTATGATTACTGGAGATAATGAAGAAACAGCAAAAGCAATTGCCTCCGAAAGTAATATAAAGGAATATTACGCATCATGCTTACCAGAAACAAAAGTTGAAACAATTAAAAAGCTAAAAGAAAAATACGGGACGGTAGCAATGGTCGGCGATGGCATAAATGATGCTCCTGCACTCGCTACTGCTAGCATTGGTGTGGCAATGGGTGAAGGAACAGACGTTGCTTTAGAAACTGCAGACGTTGTACTTATGAAGAACGAATTATCTCGACTTTCCCAAGCAATCCGTTTATCAAAACGAATGAACCGTATTGTAAAGCAAAATGTAATCTTTTCACTAGCTGTAATTGCAATGCTGATTTGTTCCAATTTCATGCAATCTTTAGCTCTTCCATTCGGTGTTATTGGACATGAAGGAAGTACGATTCTTGTCATTTTGAATGGCTTACGATTATTAAAAGGAAACAAATAAAAACGGGTCCCTCATAGAGGACCCGTTTTTTTCTAGTGGTAGCTATTATGCCCGTTCGCACTACTACTCGTTTTATGCTTTGGATGCGAACTACTCTTTTGTTTATTGTTGTTTTTATTGTTGTGATTCTTTTTATTATTACTCATGAAATATCCCCCCTGTTCCCTTTTATTATGGAACAAGAGCTCACTTTTCATTACGGGAATTATTGTCACCCGTTCTATAATGATGGAGTAAACCATTAATTTCACCGCCAAGTAAAATTACCCATCCAGTTAAGTAAAACCATAGCATTAGAATAATAATACCACCGAGACCACCATATGTATTGGCGTAATTCGCAAACTTATCTACATAATAAGCAAATGAGTACGATACCACAATCCATCCTACAGTAGCAAATATTGCTCCTGAAATGACTTCTCTTCTTTTTAACTTTCGATCTGGTGCAAATGTATATAAAAAACTAAACAATGCAAATAGGACGAAGAAACTCGCTACTAAACGCGTAATACTCCACACGTAAGAAAAACTATCTGATAAACCAATTGCTTTAAATACCGCTGCCCCAATGACTTGTCCAAACACTGGAACAATTAGCGCAAACACAATCATAAAAATAATCGCTAATGTAAACACAATTGATAAAGCTCTCGTTTTAATAAAAGAACGTGTTTCTGTTACATCATACGCACGGTTAAAAGCATTCATAACCGCATTTACCCCGTTTGAAGCAAACCATAGCATTGATAATAAACCAAATGATAATAAACCACCATTTTGCTCATTTACAACTTTATCAACGTTTACTTCAATTAAAGACATTGCATCTTCTGGTACGTACGGTTCTAATAAATTGAGCACACTTTCTGTTTGAAGGTCAATGAATCCAAGAAGCGTAATTAAGAAAACAAGCCCAGGAAAAATCGCAAGCAAGAAGAAATAAGCGAGCTGTGCTGCCAAGCCCGCTACATCATCGCGCATCGTCCGGTCATACAAATCTTTACCAAACGAATAAGTACGATTTCTTCTCACCTTTTCTAAAATTTTTCTCATATATGTTTAAACGCTTTTCTTCTCTTCTTTATCTTGCTTCAATTCAATGTACGCTTCAGTTTTTTTTTCCTCTACATTAGAGTCTTTCATAAATAGTTCCCGCGCTTCTTTCATACCGCCATCTTCAGCAACTACTGGCTCTTCTTCTGCTTTCATCTCATCTACTTTTGAAGACACAGCTTGAATTTCAATCGTTTCTGGCTTCTCTGCTGACTCAACTTTTTTCTTACTAAAAATTTCTTTCGTTTCTTTTAATGTCTCTACAACAGACGGCGTCAACTTTTTAATTTCTGCTACTTTCGCTTTTACTACATTGAAGTCAGCGAGTTCACGTCCTTTATCTGTAACAGTTTGCACTTTTTCTTTGATTTTCGCATTTTCACCGATTTCAATCATCTTTGTTTTTGCTTTTTCCGCAGTATTTTTTACTTTTTCACGGTTTTCTTTCTTCAACATAGATACAGCTACACCTGCAGCTACACCAATCGCAATGTTTCGAGCAATATTATTTTTCTTTGCCATATTCCTTCACCCTTTCATTTCTTATGTTAGAAAGTATTTCTTTCTAAGCTTCCTCATATTCCTTGTTCATTTCGAATGAAAGCTAATAGCTTTGCACACCCTTCTGTTACAAGGTCATATACTTCTTGGAAATTCCCTGTATAGTAAGGGTCGGGAACGTCTGTCCAGCCACCGTCTGGAACAAAATCGGACAGCCTACCAATATAGCCTCCAGTTTTACCTAAACTTTTTAAATCTGCTATATTCTTGTTGTCCATGGCAATAATATAATCAAACTTTGTTAAGTCTTCTTTTTCTACTTGCCTTGCTTTAATTCCTTCAAAAGTGACTGCATTTTCTGTTAAAATTTTTTGTGTTCCTTTATGTGGCGGATGGCCAACATGCCAATCTCCAGTTCCTGCAGAATCAATGACAATTTTCTCTTCGAGTCCCTCTTTTACGACAAGATCTCGAAAAATCGCTTCTGCCATCGGCGAACGGCAAATGTTCCCAAGACAAACAAACAATACTTGAACCATATTTTTGTTTCTTCCTTTCTTGGTGCATTTCTTAATATATACTTATAGTATAAACAACCAATTATTAAATATAAAGGAAATCCCTACTAATTTAATAGGATTGAAAAGATTCATTAACGAAAATGATAAAAAATGTTAAGATATCCTTATGTTATTTTAAAGGGGGACACTTCGGTGGATTTATCCGTAAAGTCAGAAGAAAACGTTGAATATATGGTCGAAGCTATTAAAGAAAAATTACGTATGGTTAATGCTGGAGCGATGAGAGCTGCTAGCTTTAATGAAGAAATGTACGAAGACTTACGTGACATTTATGAGCATGTTATGAAACGTGAAACATTCAGCATTAGTGAAATGCAAGCTATTACAGAAGAATTAGGTACATTAATTAAAAAGTAAAAAGCCTCGCTTATGAGGCTCTTTTTTATTTCCAACAAATTCATGACAACTCTTCTCTTTCTCTCAACCAACTGTAAAATATTGTACAATGGAAGTAGAACCTCACCTTAGATTTTTTCTCCATACATACTACTCACAAATAATAGCAACACTACCATTGCTAATTGTTTTTACTGGAGGTGCTTACTTATGAGCAATTGGTACAGTAAGACGAAAGATCAAACATTAATCGACCTAGAAACAAACGAACAACACGGTTTAACAGATGAAATTGTAAATGAGCGTTTAAAGCAATACGGTTTTAATGAATTAGCTACAAAACAAAAACGCTCTTTATGGCAGCGTATTTTCGCCCAAATTAATGACGTCCTCGTATATGTCCTTATTATTGCTGCCCTTATTTCAGCCTTTGTAGGTGAATGGGCTGATGCAAGTATTATCGCGCTCGTTGTAGTTTTAAACGCTGTTATTGGCGTCGTCCAAGAATCGAAAGCAGAACAAGCTTTAGAGGCATTGAAAAAGATGGCGACACCTAAAGCTATCGTCAAGCGAAATGGTGAACTAAAAGAAATTCCATCTGAGCACGTCGTTCCAGGTGATATCGTTATGCTTGATGCCGGACGGTATATACCATGCGATTTACGACTTATCGAAACCGCCAATTTGAAAGTTGAAGAATCTGCTCTAACTGGTGAGTCTGTCCCTGTTGATAAAGATGCAATCTACCACCCTTCTATGCAAAGTGATGAGCAAGTACCATTAGGCGATCAAAAAAACATGGCCTTTATGTCTACTCTTGTAACATATGGCCGAGGCGTCGGTGTTGCTGTTGAAACTGGAATGAACTCACAAATTGGTAAGATTGCTACCCTTTTACATGAAGCAGACGATGATATGACGCCACTTCAAAAGAGCTTAGCACAAGTCGGAAAGTATTTAGGCTTTGTCGCTGTAGCTATTTGTATCGTTATGTTCCTCATCGGCTTTTTACAAGGACGAGATACACTAGAAATGTTTATGACTGCTATTAGTTTAGCCGTTGCAGCTATTCCAGAAGGCTTGCCAGCTATCGTTTCCATCGTTCTTGCAATTGGTGTGCAACGTATGATTAAACAGAATGTTATCATTCGGAAACTACCAGCTGTTGAAGCTCTTGGTTCTGTCACAATTATTTGTTCAGATAAAACAGGTACGTTAACACAAAATAAAATGACCGTTACTCACTTTTATAGTGATAACAAATACGATCACTTAGAAAATTTAAATGTAAATAATGATACGCAACGTCTATTGTTAGAAAATATGGTGCTATGTAATGATGCGTCTTACAATAACGAATCACAAACCGGAGACCCGACTGAAATTGCGCTTCTCGTTGCCGGAAGCACTTTTAACATGCAAAAGGATCATTTAGAAAAGATACATGAGCGCGTTAACGAGATGCCTTTCGATTCAGATCGTAAAATGATGTCAACCGTTCATACATACGATGAAAACTACTATAGCATGACGAAAGGTGCTATCGATAAACTCTTACCTCGATGTACCCACATATTTAAAAACGGTAAAATCGAGGTTCTAACAGATGCTGATAAAAATCAAATATTAGAAGCTGCCGGGGCAATGTCTCAAGAGGCTTTAAGAGTACTTTCATTCGCATTTAAACAATACAATTCAAACAATGTGGATATAGATCGTCTTGAAGAAAACCTCATCTTTATTGGTCTTGTCGGTATGATTGATCCACCGCGAACTGAAGTAAAAGATTCCATTACAGAATGTAAAAAAGCTGGTATTCGCACCGTTATGATTACTGGTGATCATAAAGATACCGCCTTTGCAATTGCCAAAGAACTTGGCATTGCTGAAGAAAAGTCTGAAATTATGATTGGAACTGAATTAGATAACATTTCAGATACAGAATTAGCAAATAAAATTAATCATTTAAATGTTTTTGCTAGAGTCTCTCCAGAACATAAAGTGAAGATTGTAAAAGCATTACGTGCAAAAGGAAATATCGTTTCTATGACTGGTGATGGTGTCAATGATGCTCCATCTTTAAAGCAAGCTGATGTTGGCGTAGCGATGGGCATTACAGGAACAGACGTTGCAAAAGGGGCAGCAGATGTCGTGTTAACAGATGATAATTTCTCATCTATCGTGAAAGCTGTTGAGGAAGGTAGAAATATTTATCGTAACATAAAAAAATCAATTCTCTTCTTACTCTCTTGTAACTTTGGAGAAATTATCGCTTTATTTTTAGCGATTTTACTCGGCTGGGCAACACCACTACGCCCTATTCACATTTTGTGGGTCAATTTGATTACAGATACACTACCTGCATTATCACTTGGGGTTGATCCTGAAGATCCAGATGTGATGAAAGAAAAACCACGACATGCGAAAGAAAGCTTGTTTAGTGGTAGCGTTCCTTTTCTTATTTTCAATGGGGCTGTCATTGGACTTTTAACGTTAGCAGCCTTTATCACCGGGGCAAAATTCTATACCGGAGATACAAATTTATTTCCTCTCTTCCCAGAGAAAATTGATGAAGATGCTCTATTACACGCTCAAACGATGGCATTTGTCGTTCTTAGTTTTTCTCAGCTCGTTCATTCATTTAACTTGCGTTCAAGAACGAAATCCATTTTTTCAATTGGGATTTTTACAAATAAATATTTAGTCTTCTCCCTTCTTATCGGTGTTCTTATGCAAGTGTGTATTATCTCCATCCCACCTCTTGCAAATATATTCGGTGTACATGCATTAACGATGCGAGATTGGGGATTTGTTCTCTTATTAAGTATCATTCCACTTGTTGTGAATGAAATCATTAAATTAGTAAAGAGAAACTAAAAGGCAATGAGGATTATTCCTCATTGCCTTTTCATTTATTTCACTATTTGTGGGAGATGTCCCCGCCGATTAAAGTTTCACTTTATCCTTGTAATTCTTTTTTTATGTTCTCTGTTAACGTAGCCATACGCTTGCGGCTTTCTTCGCGCTCACGTTTATTTTGCTCTTCAATTTGTTGTGTTTCTTGCATACCTCTTGAAATAATGTTCCAAGTTTCCTCAAGTGTTTCCATCTTAATACTAGAAGAACCTGATAATCTCGCTACTTCCACACTTTGCGTTGCAATATTTTGTGCATTTTTCTTAAGTAATTCATTTGTGCGGCGATCAAGTTCAGCCATAGAATCTGCAACAAGCTTTTGACGTTTCGCATTTACCGCTTGAATAATACCATTTTTAAAGATAGGAATCGTTGTAATAAATGCTGTATTGATTTTACCAATTAATTTATTATTACCACGTTGAACCATACGAATTTGTGGTGCTGTAAGTAGCGCAACCATACGTGCTTTTTCTAAATCATCAATGCGCTGCTCTAAAATTTCAACAGAGTTTTTCAGTGATTCTAATTCAATACCTGCTAATTGGTCATTGTTACGCACACGCTCTTCGTACATTGGAACCAACTCTGTATTTAAACGCTCTAATAACATTTCCCCTGCTACCACATACTTTTCTAAGTCTAAATAATATTTTAAATTTTGCTCATATAAACCATCTAACGTACCGATTGATTTTTTCATTTCATCTTGATACTTTGTAATTTCTACGTATACTTTATCCATTTCGCGACCCATTGTTTGGTACTTACTAAAGATCTGTTCAATCATTTTATCAGCTTTTTTGAACATACGTGAGAAGAAACCGCTTTTCTCTTCCGCAAAGTCTTTGCTATCGAATCTGTCCATAATTTTACCAAGTTGTTTTAATAATTCTCCAGAGTCTTCTATTTTTGATAAAGACATTGTATGTAAAATTTGATCAGCGAAACGTGAAATTTCCATAGATGGTTCTTTTCCAAGCTCGATTAATTCTAACTGATCTTTAATATCTACTGCATTATAAATACGTTGTACTTCTGCATCTTGTCTAAGTTGTAAACGAACATCTTGTGCCGTTTGCTCATTTAATTCTGTTTTCGAATCTAGTATGACTGGGTTATTCATATGGCATTCTCCCTTTCCTTATAAAAATGGACGAAATAGTCCTTTTATTGTTTGTGATAAATTTTTATAGGCTGATGAGCCATGAAACTCAAGATCGAAATTAACTTCTTCAAGCCAATGGGAATCAAATGCTCCTGCTTCAATATACGGTTCAATATCATTTCTCCCCGTTGGATTAAAGTGGAATACATCTACCCCAATTTGATTTAAAAATAATAATAAAACAGCATCCGAACGGCTTAATTCTCCGCTCTTCTCATTATTAAATATAACAATTTTCGGTACTTCTTGCGAGTAATCAAATTTCTCAAGTTGCTCTAAAATGTTCGGCGGTATTTGAGAAAGCTGTGCGAAAACATACAGTGCTACATCTTGTTTCGTCTCTTTCGCAATGGGTTTACACATTTCACTCTCGCACGTATGGATGATTGCCTCTGCAATACCATGTTGCAATCCTTCTGGCAAACGTTTATGTGGCCACCAATGACTGTTCATAATTAAATCAGGGTGTAATTTCCCCCCGCGGTCTAACGCATCTCGGTAATGATATTGGAAATTCGCTTTTTGTTCTTTCGTAAACGGAAATGTATTAATTAATAAACTGTTATCAAATGATGTAATAGCCTTTAATCGCTGAAAATATTCTTTATCATTTTTTGAGACACCTGATATTTTCGCAAATAAAGAAGGGATATAAATGTGTTTATTTTCAACAAAGAATGTTGGACGCACAAATGCCTTTTCTTTCGTAATTAAAAAGAGTTCATCATACGTTGTTTTGAGCGTACGAGCTACAGGCGTATAGGAACGAAATTGCCATGGCTTGTACAGCAGTGAGTTATCATGGTGAAGTACTTGTTCAATTTCTTTTGAAGCCTGATACGCTACTGTCGCAACTCGCTCACGGCGGCGATCTGGAAATGGCTCAAGAGAAATCCGACCTGGATGAGACACAACAAAACTTCTTCCTTCCTCATCAACATTCTCAAATCCATCTTTTCCTTCTGGGTGATAATAAAGTACATCGCAACCGAGCATAATAAGAAAGTATAAGAAATATATACGGCTTTCCTGTGCATCACCGTACCAAATAATGCGCGGCATTTGTTTCTTATAATTAATCGTAGAGAACCACTTCGCTGCGTAATTGTCACTTAACTTAATCATATCGATTAAGAAACGACGGAATCCTTCTGTTTTTAATGATTGGTTATGTTGTTTTTCATACAATTTTAATACAGAAATAAACGTCGTATGTATATAATGCTGTAAGTCAGGATTGTCTACTTGTGGTAATAGTTGTTTTCCAGACAGATGGGCGACAAGCCTATTTACTGTAAGGCCATTCGGTGCTTCTTGATGTAATGTAAAAACCTCTTGAATATGGCGCAGTTTTTCGGGATCAATCACCTTATTTAAATTTTGTTCATGCAAAACCACGACCCCTTTCACTTCGCTATAATCAAATAGCTCATTGAAATATTCATCTACATCATTAGGAACACCAAGAATACGTGTTGCTATATAACTAAACTTCATCTCATTCTCTGTCAGTTCATATTGTGGGCGTTTTTCTAAAAGCGCTTCAAATTGCTTTAAATCTGATTCGTCTTTTAATGCACATGGTTGAAGTGTAAAACGTGAAAACACAACAGTTCACCTCCAAAAACATTTACTTTTTTTATAAAGTCTCTCTTCTATTATAAACTATTTTTAGTTATAAAAAATGGGCGCTCGCATAACGAGCAAACCCATTTCAATTATTTATGATTATTTTTAGTAGCTGCAACTTCTTCTTTAGCTTGTCCAGAATTCTTCATGTAGTGAAGTATAAACGTTGCTCCAAATGCTACAACTAAAATAATAAAGAATAGCTTATGGCTTACTTCAATATGAATAACAGACAATAACATTTTTGCTGCAATAATTAAGATTAAAATATATGCTGTCGTTTCAAGTTCTGGAATACGCTCTAACAATTTTAAGAATACGCCAGCGATACCACGCATCATTAAAATACCGAGCATTCCACCTAATAATAGAATCCAAACTTGATTTGATACACCAAATGCAGCAAGTACGCTATCTACAGAGAACGCGATATCCATTAATTCAACCATCGCAACTGTTCCCCAGAAGACACCAAACATTCTGAAGAGAATACTGTTTTGGTTCATACCATGAGCTTCTTCTTCTTCTGCATTACCTTTTCTTTTATCAATGAAGTATTTAACTGAAAGCCAAGCTAAGTAAAGTGCACCTAACACTTTTACCCACGCCAATTTAATTAAGAACATTCCAATTCCAATCGCAATAAAACGGAATACATAAGCTCCAATAAGTCCATAGAATAATGCTTTTTTACGCTTTTCTTCCGGAAGGTGTTTTACCATTACCGCTAATACAAGTGCGTTATCAGCAGATAACAACCCTTCAAGCACAACAAGTGTACCTATTAATCCCCAAGATACTGGATCTTGCAACACTTTAATCCACATGTCCAAGTCGAAAAACTGAGCATACGTATCAAGGATCCCTTGCAAAATACTCATCTTACCTTTATCCCCTATTCTTTGCTAGATTTATAGAAAGGTCAAAAAAAGGAAACGAATATCGTTTCCCTTCTTATGCATCCAAGCCATACGCTCTTACAAGCGCACCTAAGCCACCTTGGAAACCACTTCCTACTGCATTAAACTTCCACTGTCCATTATGACGGTATAATTCACAAAAGACAACTGCTGTTTCAATGGAGAAATCTTCCCCTAAATCAAAACGAAGAACTTCTTCACTCGTTTCTTCATTCGCTAAACGAACGAATGCGTTTCCAACTTGTCCAAAGTTTTGATTACGGCCTTCTCCATCATAAATTGTAACTGTAATAGCAATTTTGTGCACATCTGCCGGAACTTTCTTCAAGTCTACAACAAGTTGCTCATCGTCGCCTTCACCTTCACCTGTACGGTTATCCCCTGTATGTAGAACAGATCCACAAGGAGACTGTAAATTGTTATAAAATATAAAGTCAGTTTCCTTCGTGCATTTTCCATTCGCATCTAATAGGAATGCTGATGCATCTAAATCGAAATCTGATCCACCGTCATAAGATTTAATATCCCATCCAAGACCAATTACTGCTTTTGTTAAGCCAGGGCTTGTCTTACCTAAATCAATCTTCTGTCCTTTTTGCAATTGAATAACCATTTATATTCACCTCTATATTTTATATCTTAAAAAATATATCCATCAGTAAACACCTGTTTCACCGATAGATATATAAAATCTATTACTCTACATCTAAACCGAAATTATTACATAGAGACGCTAATCCGCCCTGGAATCCACTTCCGATTGCATTGAACTTCCAGTCACCTGCATGACGGTATAATTCCCCTACTACAACAGCTGTTTCAATAGAGAAATCTTCTCCTAAATCGTAACGAATTAACTCTGCATTCTTTTCTTCATCTAAAATACGTACGAAAGAGTTAGAAACTTGTCCGAAGTTTTGGCTACGACCTTCTCCATCGTAAATTGTGATTGAGAAACAAATACGTTCGATATGTGCAGGTACATTTTTTAAATCTACTTTAATCGATTCGTCATCGCCTTCACCTTCGCCAGTTCGGTTATCTCCTAAATGCTCGACAGCACCATTCGCACCCTTTGGGTTATTATAGAAGACGAAATCCTCTGCCCCTGAAACTTTACCGTTAGCACCTACTAAGAAAATACTAACATCTAAATCGAAATCGTTTTGTCCGTCATAACGATTCGTATCCCAACCAAGTCCTACAAGAACTTTTGAAAGACCTGGATTTGTTTTTGTTAAGTCTACCTTTTGTCCTTTTTTCAATGAAATTGATGCCATATTCAATTCCTCCTCGGTTTATTTTATTGATAACGTGATACAATCTCACTTAAGTTTTTATCTTGTGTGCCTTCTCCAACAGCTGAAAACTTCCATTCACTTCCGTGGCGATACATTTCACCTGCAATTAGAGTCGTTTTGCCAGCATAATTATCCGATAAATTATAGCGTGCTAATTCTTCACCAGTTTGCGGGTTTTGAATCCGAATATATGCATTACGAATCATCCCGAAATCTTGACGACGATTTACACAGTCATAAATATTTACAACGAATACTAAACGATTAATACGGCTCGGAACTTTATGTAATTCTACGAAAATTGTTTCGTCATCACCAGCGCCTTCACCTGTTAAATTATCTCCTGAATGAATAATACTACCACAAGTAGAAAGCTTGTTTCCGAAGTAAACTAAATCGTTTTTGTTTAAAAAGCGATCCCCTTCTAACATAACAACAGATGCATCACAATCTACATTCGGTTTACTTCCAAATAATGAAGACAGAAACCCACCTGATTGCCCAATTGGATCCCAGCCTAAGCCAACCTGTAGTTTTGCTACTCTCGGTTGTCCTTTCGTTAAATCGATCTTTTGTCCTTTTTCTAAAATAATAGGCATGAAGTTTCTTCCTTTCTACAAAGCATTTTCCTAATCGGAAAATATTGTATTCTTCTCTTATATTGTAGCATTATTTATCTATTGAGAAAAAGAATAAATTCTCAATTATATGAAAACACCTATATCATTTATTTATATTGATGTAAGAAGTGGTAAATCGAACCAATCATTCCTGCGTGATTACGATTTTGTGCGATTTTAATCTCGCAATTACTATAAATCTCAGGATTTAAATATTTTCGTACCTCTTCCTTTACTTCTTCTAAAAATCGATTACCTCTATTAGTAATCCCTCCACCAATAATAATTACTTTTGGATTGAAGATATAAGCAAGATTACTAATTCCAATGGCTAAATGTTTAAAGAATATTCGAACGGCATGTATAACTTCTTTATCCTTCTGATCATATAATTCAAAAATTTTTTCACCGTTCCAATTCCCGCTACCTTTATACTTCCGCACAAGAGAAATTAACCCTGAAATCGAGGCAACCTCTTCAAATTTTTTCCCTTCGATCAACATATTGCCCCATTCACCAGCACTAAATGAATGACCTCTGTACAGTTTTTTATTAATAACAATAGCTCCCCCTATTCCCGTTCCAAGGGTAAGCATAATGCAATTATTTTCATCTCTTCCAACACCTTGCCACATCTCTCCAAACAAAGCACAATTGACATCATTTTCAATGGATATAGGAACTTTTAATACAGCTTGTAATCTATCAATAATAGGAATACCAGCATAGCGTGGAATATGATCCACGCCGCCAGTTATGATTCCTCTATGAATATCTACAATTCCGGCTGTACTAATACCGATTCCAGAAACAACATGTTCATTCATTAATTGCACCGCCAAGCTAATAATCTTTTGAACGATTTGTTCCCCACCTAAATGGGCCTCTGTTAATGTAGTTTCGTGATTTAGTAATATCCCAGATTTTGAAATAATCCCATATTTAATCTGTGTGCCACCAATATCAAATGCGATATATTTTTTCACACTGTCACTTCCTCTAACATTATGAACTTCACTTTTCTGCATTGAAATGATGATGTTTTCCTTTAATAAGAGTTCACAAGATTTACAGATCCAGCTTTTACGTAGACACTGTTGTATTCTTTATTATCCGAGACAATTTCATAATACGATCCTTGTGGTGTATTAACTGTTTTCTTAATGGCTACCATAATGTTGCGAGATGTCATTCCAGTCTGACCTTCAGCCATACTTTTGAATATCGGAGAACCTGCCGTTAACGTTCCAAGTCGATATTTATTTAAATCTTTACTTCCATTCATTGCATCAATTCTATACATAAGCGAGGCAATTTGCTGTCCCCAATTTTCATCACTTGCATACATGACGTTCATTCCTTGTGCCTTATCTCCTAAGTTTCCACCATTATATGTATTTCCACTTGGATTTAAGTAATGCTTATCTATATATGCCGCACAAAAATCAATACCTTCTTCCCATGTTTTGAATCCAGTTGCACCATTGTATGGATCGGAATCTACCGCTCTAAAGCCAAATAAATTTTTCTTATCTTGCGCGATACGACTTGTTCCCCATCCTGATTCTAAAATTGCATGTGACACTAAGTAACCGGCATTCATCTTATATTTCTCTGCTGCACTTACAAAATATTTTCCTAATCCAATAAGTGGACTCTTTGCATTCGATTTACGTAAGAAATTATCAATTTCATCTCCTGTATAAGTAGATGTTGCACGAAGTGGCATATACTCAAAGTATTGATAACTATCTTGTCCTCCAATTTGCTTCTTATCAAAAGCCTCGTAACGCTCTCCTTCTTTTAAATGTTTCGGAGCATTACCAATTTGATACGTTGCATGTTTACCATTTTCCGGATTGTATACATAATGATATAACTTGCCATTTTTAGTTGCATAATACGACGTTTTCTCACCAGTCATTGTCGGATGTAATGTAACATCATTTATATTCACATAACCTGTCATACCATCAATTTGGACATGAATACGATCATCAACAGCTTTTACAAATTTCAGGTCAGCTCCACCCTTTACATATGTGAGCTTTTTACCCGTCGTAATATCATAAATATTAATAACACCATTTGCACGAACGAAACCTTGCTTCATATTTACAACTTTACCGTCACTTTTAATGTAAGCATCTTCTTTCATATTCTGCATAATTTGTGTTGCTTCCGCTTCATTTGGTTTTTGAACCTTTTGTGATGAGGTAACAATTTCATAAGAAGACGAACCTTGTTTAACTTTTAAGAACTGTAACGAAACATAACCCTCTCCGCCATTAAAACGGATTTTTGCCCAGCCATTGTCTTTTCCTATGATCGTAACAGTCTCTCCATTTTTCAAATGACCGACAGCTGCCGCACCTGTTGATGGACCTTTACGTACATTTAATAAAGACGCATTTACAACGGCTCGTTCTTCTATTACCTGTCCAGGGTTTGTTGGGTTTGTTGGGTTTGTTGGGTTTGTTGGATCTATGGAATCTTTACCAATCGTTATAAACTCTAACGACACATACCCTTCTTTTCCTTGATAGCTGATTTTCGCCCAGCCGTTTGCTTTTCCTAGTACTGTTACTTTTTCTCCATTTTTTAGGGTTCCTAAAATGGTGCTGCTCGTATTTGCCGCACTTCTTACTCGTAAGCTTGTCGCGTTAATCGTTCCTACTTCTTGCGTTCCATTCGTAATGTCTTCCGCTGGCTTTTCTTCTTGTTTTCCTGCTTCCAGCTTCACAAATTCTAACGACACATACCCTTCTTTTC
>NZ_QOSC01000032.1:0-2873 GCF_008368845.1 Bacillus sp. BB51/4 | reverse complement strand
TTCTAACGATACATACCCTTCTTTTCCTTGGTAGCTTATTTTCGCCCAGCCGTTTGCTTTTCCTAGTACTGTTACTTTTTCTCCATTTTTTAGGGTTCCTAAAATGGTGCTGCTCGTATTTGCCGCACTTCTTACTCGTAAGCTTGTCGCGTTAATCGTTCCTACTTCTTGCGTTCCATTCGTAATGTCTTCCGCTGGCTTTTCTTCTTGTTTTCCTGCTTCCAGCTTCACAAATTCTAACGATACATACCCTTCTTTTCCTTGGTAGCTTATTTTCGCCCAGCCGTTTGCTTTTCCTAGTACTGTTACTTTTTCTCCATTTTTTAGGGTTCCTAAAATGGTGCTGCTCGTATTTGCCGCACTTCTTACTCGTAAGCTTGTCGCATTGATCGTTCCTACTTCTTGCGTTCCATTCGTAATGTTTTCCGCTGGCTTTTCTTCTTGTTTCCCTGCTTCCAGCTTCACAAATTCTAACGATACATAACCTTCTTTTCCTTGGTAGCTTATTTTCGCCCAACCATTTGCTTTTCCTAGTACTGTTACTTTTTCTCCATTTTTTAAGTTTCCGAGGATCGAGCTACTTGTATTCGCTGCACTTCTTACTCGTAGACTTGTCGCATTGATTGTTCCTACTTCTTGCGTTCCATTCGTAATGTTTTCCGCTGGTTTTTCTTCTTGTTTTCCTGCTTCTAGCTTCACAAACTCTAGCGATACATAACCTTCTTTTCCTTGGTAGCTTATTTTCGCCCAACCATTTGCTTTTCCTAGTACTGTTACTTTTTCTCCATTTTTTAAGTTTCCGAGAATCGAGCTACTTGTATTCGCTGCACTTCTTACTCGTAGACTTGTCGCATTGATCGTTCCTACTTCTTGCGTTCCATTTGTAATGTTTTCCGCTGGTTTTTCTTCTTGTTTTCCTGCTTCTAGCTTCACAAACTCTAGCGATACATAACCTTCTTTTCCTTGGTAGCTTATTTTCGCCCAGCCGTTCGCTTTTCCTAGTACTGTTACTTTTTCTCCATTTTTTAAGTTTCCGAGAATCGAGCTACTTGTATTCGCTGCACTTCTTACTCGTAGGCTTGTCGCATTGATTGTTCCTACTTCTTGCGTTCCATTCGTAATGTCTTCCGCTGGCTTTTCTTCTTGTTTTCCTGCTTCTAACTTCACAAACTCTAACGACACATAGCCTTCTTTTCCTTGATAGCTGATTTTCGCCCAGCCGTTTGCTTTTCCTAGTACTGTTACTTTTTCACCATTTTTTAAGTTTCCTAGAACCGAGCTACTTGTATTCGCCGCACTTCTTACTCGTAAGCTTGTCGCGTTAATTGTTCCTACTTCTTGCGTTCCATTTTTAATCGTTGCATCTGATGTTTTCGGTTGTTCCGACGTTTTTACCTCTTCTGTGTTGCCATCAATTTTCACAAACTCTAACGATACATAACCTTCTTTTCCTTGATAGCTTATTTTTGCCCAACCATTCGCTTTTCCTAGTACTGTTACTTTTTCACCATTTTTCAAGTTTCCTAGAACTGAGCTACTTGTATTTGCCGCACTTCTTACTCGGAGACTTGTCGCATTAATCGTTCCTACTTCTTGCGTTCCATTTCTAATCGTTGCATCTGATGTTTTCGGTTGTTCCGGCTTTTTTATCTCTTCTGTGTTGCCATCAATTTTCACAAACTCTAACGATACATAACCTTCTTTTCCTTGATAGCTTATTTTCGCCCAACCATTCGCTTTTCCTAGTACTGTTACTTTTTCACCATTTTTTAGGTTCCCTAAAACCGAGCTACTTGTATTCGCTGCGCTTCTTACTCGTAAGCTTGTTGCATTGATTGTTCCTACTTCTTGTGCTCCATTTTTGATTGTTGGTTGCAGTTGCTTTTGATCAGAAGTGTCAGGTGTTTGAATTGCATCTCCAAATTTTAAAAACTCTAAAGATACATATCCCTCTTTTCCTTTATATTCAATCTTTGCCCAGCCGTTCGCTTTTCCTAATACCGTTACTTTTTCATTTTTTTGAACATAGCCAATCATTGAACTACCTAGAGCTGGACTATTACGTACATTCAAACGAGTTGCCGTAACAATTCCCTCTTCTTTTTGTCCATTATTAATCGTTAATTGTTGTTTTTGTTCAACGTTTGGATTTCCATTCGAAAATCCTAAAAATTGTAATGTGACGTACCCCTCTTTTCCATCATGAGAAATTTTAGCCCATTCTTTTTCCTTACTTAAAACTTGTACATTTGTTCCCTTTTTTACTGTTCCTATAACTTTCCCTTGAGTTGTAGGTTGTTCACGTATATTTAAGTTTGTTGCATTTACTGTCGCTAAATTATCACTTTCTGCAAAGGCATGCGTCGAAATAAAAGATGTTGCTGTCGCTAGAAATGTACCTGTTATTATTTGTTTTGTTGTTTGTTTCATAATTTTTTATAAGAATATAAGAAATCCTATATTCTTCAGCCCTCCCTTTTTTATTCTTCTTACTATTAATCTTAACATATCATTCCGAAATATTTATTTTGAATATCTAAATATAGCCATAAAATTTGTGAACATCTTATCTATATAGTTTTTTGCATAAAACTATATCTCCTATGAAATATTACAAAGGGATGTATTTTAGATGGAATATTAATTTTTCAGGAGGAAAACAATGATGAAAATCTTCATTTTAGCATCAACACTTTCTTTATCTTTTTTTAGCGGCTTGAATATCGTTAATGCAGCCACGGAAAACTTCTCTCCAACAAACGCTATTGTACAAAACAGCGATCATTTAGCAGAAGTAAACTCAAAAGATAATAATAAACCTCCAGGAAGCAACGGTTCTGATGGCAGTGGTTCTGGTGGTAGCGGCTCTGATG
>NZ_QOSC01000031.1:0-10512 GCF_008368845.1 Bacillus sp. BB51/4 | reverse complement strand
CACTAGTAATTTAGATTCTACAACAGAAAAATTAATTACAGATATGCTAAAAGAATTAGGTTTACTAGGAATAACGGTAATTATGATTGCGCATAGATTAAGTACGATTCAGCATGCAAATAAAATTTTTGTAATGAAAAATGGAAATATTATAGAACAAGGTTCTCATGAAGAATTATTATTTATGAAGGCTGAATATTATCGTCTTTGGAAGAATCAAACGATTCATGTAGAACATATAGAAGAAAAATCTTATGTAATGAGTGGTGGTCAATATGAATAAGATTTATTCTTTTGATCAATTAACGGATAGTGTAGAACTGCTAGAAAGAAAGCCACCTCGTTTTATTATGGGATTGCTATGTTTTTTATTTATGAGTTTATTACTTTTTATGATTTGGGCATATATAGGAAAAGTAGATATTGTAAGCAAAGGGACTGCAATGATACAAGGTAAATATGATGTGAGCGTATCGAGAACGCAAATTGGAGGAATTGTAGATACTGTTCCTGTTAGATCAGGTGATGAGGTAAAAAAAGGAGACGTTTTAATTCAATTGAAAAATCAGGAATTAATAGATAAACAGGGTCAATTGGATCAAATTATTAAACATTTAGAAAAGAAAAAAGGAATGTTAGAACAATTAAAACAGAGTATTCAAGCTCATAAATTGCTCTTTTTGGATGATACAGACAAAAAGATTATAGAGGAATATAAATCATATGAACAAACTTATCAATCTTTACAAAATGAAAAAGATAATGAAATAAAAGTTATAGATAATAATAAAATTATTGGTGAGCAAGATGAAGTATTACAAGGTTTAATTATAGATAAAGAAAATGTACAAAAAGAAATAAATTCTATTAAAAAACAAAAAGAGACTATGTTAGATGATTATAAAAAATCTCTGGATGATAAAATAGAATCTTTAGATTCTCAACGGAATGGTATTGAAAAAAGGATTCAATTAAGAAAAGAAACCTTACAAAATGAAGGGAAAAAAGTTGATATTGTTAAAAAAGGAAAGCAAGAAGAAAAGAAAAATGTTTTAAATCAATATAAAGAAAGTACAATTGTTTTAGTTAATCAGCGAATTGAACCTTTAGAGCAAGAAATTTTTATGAAAAAGCAAGAATTGGATGTGTTACATAATCAAAATGATATGACAAGTATAAGGGCGCAAAGAGATGGAGTTGTACAATTTTCCTCTGCTATGCAAAAAGGTGATCTAGTTGATTCTGGTCAAGAGATAGTTTCAATTATCCCTAAAAATACTGAGAAAAAGATTAGAATTTTATTACCGGCTCAAGATATAAAAGGCATTAAAAAAGGGGATAAAGTACAATATTCGTTTAAACTAAAGAAATCTGATAAACAAACAGGAATAGTAACTTATTTATCAGCACATCCTATTTTTGATAAGGATTCTAAAGGGTATGTGTATGAATTAGAAGCAACAATTGATATACAGGATTCACATGAGTTGTATACAGGGATGGTAGGTAGGGCTTCTGTAATAATCGGAGAAGAACGAATTTGGAAATTTATATTAAAGAAATTCGATTTTATTTCTAATTAATATTGAAA
The DNA here is from genome assembly GCF_008368845.1 of Bacillus sp. BB51/4. Lineage (NCBI taxonomy): Bacteria > Bacillati > Bacillota > Bacilli > Caryophanales > Bacillaceae > Bacillus > Bacillus sp. BB51/4. The sequence continues at coordinate 8,921 of NZ_QOSC01000031.1, read as the reverse complement.
GAGGCCAATCTTTATTATTTAAAAGATTGGCCTCTTTCATTTTTCACTAAAATTGGTAGTTCAAATATAAAATGTATCAAGTATGTTATCTTTTTCTTCTTTATTGATACCGATATATTTTAGTGTAATTTGTGGTGTGCTATGATTTAGAATTTCTTGCAACATGGCTACATCTTTTGTTTGTTTATAAAACCAATAACCGAAGGTTTTGCGCATCGTATGAGTCCCGATAGATTCTATACCGGCAAAATCTCCGGCTTTTTGCAATTGTCGATAAGCCTGGATCTTACTAATGGGTTGATCTCCTTTTCGTGAAGGGAATAACCAGTTACCTTCTAGTGTTTGGGCATACGAATAGATTTCATCAAAAATAGAAGTAAGGTTAATCATGCGTTCTTTCTTTGTTTTTCCTTCTTTGATTTTGAATTCTTTTCTCTTTTTTCGTTTTAGCTTTACTATGTTTTGTGTTTCAAGTTGAAGTAGATCACTAACACGTAATCCGGTATGAATACCGATTAGAAAGAGAATATAGTCTCTTTCGGAACAATGACGTTTCAAAGCCCATTTCATATCTTCGATCTGATCTTTACTTCTGATGGGTTGGACATCTATGAGATGTGTTTTTTTATTCATGGATTTATGACCTCTTTATTTATAGTGTTTTGAATGTATACTTTTTTGTGTGTTTTAAGGATATCAGGGGATTCGGTGTAAAGTCAATGTTTTAGGATGTTTGAATGTAAACTAATATTTAAAAGTTTACATTCGTGAAAATAGAAAATCGAGCGAAGCGATAACTGTTTTAGGACGAAGAAATGAAATTTTGAGGACAAAAAAATGGTAAAGGTACTAGGAAACTTCCTAGCAAGACAAAAACGTAGTTTTTGGGGTTTAGCATGCCAAACCCGTAGCTTGCCCCCCTTTTTTTTCTTTTAGAATTCTATACTTAATTGCTACTTTGTTTTTGGTTACAAGAAGGCTGGTATTGGGTCATGAAAGATGGTTGATGTTAAGTCATCTTTTATTTAAAGGTTTACTTTCAAAGATGACTATTAATTTCAGTTAATAATTAAAAAAGAAAACACAATATCTTGATATTGTGTTTTTCATGTATTATAATACTATATATAGACGGTTTTTAAAAATAAAAATCAACATTTAGTGTTGAGAAGGGGTGTTTAATGAAATATTTTTATACAAAAAAATTAGTGAATATAACTTCCAATAAAGCTCAATTGGGAGAATTAAAAACTTTAATTAGGGGTTCTGATTTAGATGTTGAAATAAAAGAAGCATTTCCTTTAGAGGAGTTTGGGGCATATTCAGAGGAAATTCAAGTGAATGGGAGTAGTGATCTGTTATTAGCTTTTAATAAAGTTGATAATGAGAAAATGGATTTACCTGAAAAATTAGAGGATATTGAGTTTTGTGGGTTTGATGATGAGGATAATAATATTATTTTAAAATTTAAAGGTATAAACAATTTAGAATCAGCTGGAATTTATAATTTTACTTATGAATTTTTAGATGATTTATTTGCTTTAGGACGATTTTACAGTTTTTCTGAAGAAAAACAAACACTAGATGTATTATCAAATACTCTTGATACTCTTTTTACTAGATTTTCTGATGTAAAGAGACAATATAGATTTTTGAATATTGAAGATGAATGGAGATTAAGAGGTATTACTTCAACTTCTTATAAGAATTATGATAATCATTTAGTATTATATCTAACATTATTGGGACTTCATGATTATGCTAAAAAGACTGGGAATTGTCTTACGCTGTCTGGTGGACAAATTAGTGATTCAGATGTTTCAATCTTTTTTGAAGATCCTAAACCTGTAAATATTAAGGGTATAGGTGATGTTTATTTTGGGATTTTTGTATCTAACGGTGAAATTAGACAAAAAAGATTTACATTTGAAGTAATGTATAGAATTGATAATGGAGAAGTTTCTTTTAGTGCCATGCCAGAATTAGAAGAACCTTTAATTAAGATTAATCATACGTTAAAAGTAGATTCTGTAAAGAAGAAGATTAATAACATCTTTGAATTGGATAAACATAAGGAAGACATGCTAACGTATATAAAAGATTTAAGGGATATAGAAAAGTTATCTTTAGATGCTATTCATCTTTTATTTAATAAAATTATTAAATCTAAGCAAAAATTTAGTGAGGATACTAAAAAGAAGGCAAAAAAACTTAGAGAAGACAAAGTTATTATAAAAAATACTTTAACATTAATAGAGTTATTAAATAGAGTTAGTGAGTTAACTACTGATGTTAATGAAAGAGTTCATCTGCAAAGAATTTATGACAATGTAATACGTACTATAACTAAGGCTGATTAAATTCAGTCTTTTATTTCAAAAGTTTATTTTTGAATAAAGTAAAAAAGAGTCCTATATTAATTAGGACTCTTTTTCTTATTTATAAGCATTATGAAATAAATAATTGTTTTAATATTTCTAATGCCGATGTCCCAAAAAATATTGAAATAATTTGATTAAAATCACATTTAATAGTAATTTCAGTATCTTTTTGAGATGATTTTTTAAATTTGAAGAAAAACATCTGGCCTCTTCAACTCCTTAAATAAAATTTAAGGTATGAAAATAAGCCCCCCACCAATGCTTGATCTCATATCTCATTGGTTTTGAAAGATTAACTTTTATTCTAGTTGTTTTAAATCTTAAATATGTAAAAAGTATAGCAACCTTTACTTCTATATTATCCCATTTTTTCTGTTTTTAAGCAAGGGTTGTTTAGTCTTTTTGTTTTTTATTACAGAAAAAATCCCCTCATGTTATAATTGAAAGCGACCAAACTTATCAATTAGAGAAAGGGGATTGTGTTTGTTTACTTATTTTAAATTCTATAAGCATCATAGCATAAAACGTTCCTCTTCTCTAGTTGAAAATCTTAGGAAAGAGGAGAAAGATTATGTCAAAGCTCGTCAATTTAGAACAAGCTGAAAAGAGTGCAAGATTAAGAGATATCGAGAATTCAAAGATCTTGTCTGAAGAAGAGATGTATTTAGCAAATGAACTTCAAGCAAAAGCTAATTCTCATGGTATGAAGTTAGTCCCAGAACGAAAAGTGAAGAATAAAGCTAAATTCGCTCAAATTATTCAAGAGAATTGGTTATATCTTATTCAGAATAATTATTTGAAAAACGAAGAAATTATGTTTTTAAACAAAATTATTGGTTTTATAGGGTTTCGATCTAACTGTATTGTTCATGATATTAATGCAAAAGAGCAGTTACCTATGACTCAAACTGAAATAGCAGAAAAAATAGGTTCTAGTAAAAATACAGTTAGTAGATTAATAAAACAATTAATTGAAAAGGGTCTAATTGGACGTTTTGAGTCGGGTAGAGATGGAATTAATGCTAGAATGTATGCACTGTACATAAATCCTAATATGATTCTTTGTGGAGATCGAGACAATATTAATCAAACATTACAAACTATGTTTATAAGAAAACCAAAAGAATTGAAAAATTTACCTATAAAATTAGTGTAACCTGTATGAATTTCATACAGGTTTTTTTGTAACTTTCATAGTTATCGAATTCGATAACTAAAGTTATCGAATTTTGTATACTTGTCCCTTCTCACTCTCTATATAAGGAGCTAAAAGTTCCGCAAGGAACGGGTTGTATTTTCTTTCGCTTTGCTACAGAAAATCTCCACCCTTTTCGCTTTGCTACATCCTTGCGGAACTTTTTTCGGCTCGAGTTTGGATATCACCAAGCCGATACATCCAAAAGCAACCATTGGGGATCATCGGCTTGAATTGCTATTATACGAGCCGAACCGCTAGTGCCTTCGTCTAATAATTTCACTTACCATATTAATAGATACGTAATACGTGGGGGCTCGTCCCCACACGACGAACCAGCCTCAACCCCAAAAGCAAAGGAAAATCTTCTTTTAAACCTGTTTATTTTTCTTTTTAAGCGTTTGTTTTTGTTTTTACGACAAATAGTATTATTTTAGATTTATATTCTTTAAAAAGGATTCTGGGGCGCCTGAATAGCACTTTGTATTTTGGTGTTATTTGCTTCTGAACTATGGATTTATATTTATTTAATGCTATTTGTTTTCTTTTAGTATTTTAAAGTAATGTTTGATTGCAATTTATTAAAAATATGATGTCCTTAGTGAGTACTCATATGGAGACATCAAAGGGACTTTGTGTACTCACTGAGTCTACATCTAGGGACACGATGGGGACATTTGATGGGTTTTGTGTCGTCAGTGAGTGGACATCCTGGGAATTTTCGTGTACCCACGTTTAAGCTAGGCTCCGCCTAGTCCCAACCCCTAGTTGGGCCCAAAAACCCCTTATGCTCTTCTGTCTTTTTTGATTCGGAATTTCCAATTTTATAGAGTAGTTTATTTTTTAGTCAAAAATTATTATGTTAAAAAATAAAATGTTAATTCATGTGTATGTAAGAAGGATTAGGGGATCCCTATTTGGGAACAAAATTGATGGAGTTGTTTAGTTGTTTGTTTAAATAGTTTTAATAAGTGTTTATCTGAACAAGGAATTTATCTGAACAGTGTCTAAACAACTGATATAATAATGTTTACAAGTACTGTTCAGATACTGTTTGTTTGTTTAGATAGGAGTGATTTAAACAATGGTTAGGGAAAGACATGAATTAATTTGGCTATCGGCTGAAGATATAGCAAAACAAGTTGGTGTATCTTCAATGACAATTAAACGGAATTGCAATACTTATGAAGAATTTATTCTATTCAAACAGGGGGAGAAAAATAAGTACTATATTTCTTCTGAATGTGTGGATGTTTTAAAATTTATTAATAAACTTCGAAATAAAAAGAATGTTCCTCATAAAGAGATTCTAGAAGTATTAGACAAAGAAGGTTTTAAAAAATATATTGCTGTTGATATGGAAGTTGTTCAGGAAAACACTTCTAAACAAACATTTGAACAGACTATGTTTACTTTAGATGAAGTGAGAAAAATAGTTTCGGAAGAATTAGAAAAGGCAATGGAAGATCAAGCAAATAAGAAAGATGAACAAATTATGTATTTGATGAGAGAGATTCAAGATTTAAAAAGAATTATGATAGAAGAAAAACAAGCAATATTAGAGATAGATTCATCCGAACAACAAGTAAACAATGAAGAAGTACAAGAGATTAAAAAGGAATCGTGGTGGCGACGCATGTGGAATCGCTGAGTCCTGGCGTTTATGCCGCGAAAGTTCCTTGACGATGAGGGGAACCCTCATGCAAACTCGCCAGGGGTGGCCCCAGAAGGGCGGTTTTTGCCCGCTGGGGTTAGCTTTGGGAGTTTGAGGGTTCGGAGGCTCGTGGTCAAGGGAATCGTGGAATAAAAAGCGAGGACGGACCCCAGGACAGGGCAAAAACCAATGTCTTCGCCAAGATTCGTGGTTCTACTATTAGAAAAAGGCGAATAAGAATATAGCATAAATAGAATAAAGGAATGCAATATAGTTCCAATTACTTTTCCTCCGCCATTAGTGTTTAATAATTCTTTTTTAGATAAAGTTTCAAATTTGTTATTTTTCATTCTTAAACTTCCTTTCTTATTATATTTATTAATTATTCTAAATACATTATACAATACAATAGATTTATATTGCAATTTAATAATATTTAAATTTTGAGTATATTTTTTTCATTAAAAATTAATACTCTAGACATTTTTAAATTTTTGATATCAATTTTTTGTTAGGCTTTATCTAACCTGTCACTTTTGGTGATATTAAAAGAAATTTCTTCTTGTAATCTCTTTATTCCGATTAGAGGGGAGATGTTCTAGGACAGGGCAATAGTCAATGTTTTTGGCAAGATTTGTGGTTCTATTGTTAGAAAAAGGCGAATAAGAATATAGCATACATATAATAAGGGAATGCAGTATAGATAAGTCTAGAAGCATTCCCTTGCTATAAGCATGTTATTTAAATTTTAGTATTTTATACGATTTAAAGAGTTTATTTTATGGTTTATGTAAGGTGTTTTGTTATTAGATCTAACGTATTAAAAATACAGATTTTGTATTGTAAGAGAAATTATGTTATCTATCTCATGTATCCAAAACACAATCCCAAATGCTGATACTGTAACACGTGCTTTTTCATTTTTTTTATAATAAATCAAATAAGCATAATTATAAAGAATTCCTGTTACTGTAATACATATTACATAAGTTATCCCAAATGGATGATATAAACCAAACATTAATGCTGCAATTAAAACTATTAATAAATCATGTTCACGAATCCAGGGAATACAACGAAGAATCCAGAATAAAAAAACCTGGAAAATTAAAGTTTCTACTATAGGAGCTATAATTAAAACGGATAAAATTTGCTGATATATAGGTTCATTCTGAGCGGGGTTACTTTGTATTTCTGGTAAAAACAACATAAATGGTCTGGTAATTAAATAGCTTAAAACTACCATAATCAATATAAATGATATTGGATGTAAATTCACAAAAAATTGATGTATTTTTTTTATCATTTATTATCTTTCCTTTTCAATTAAAATATAAAAATACTTAATATGAATCCTTTTTTTATTTGAATATTATCATTATCCATATATAATTAATATCGACTATCTGTTCGACCGTAAGTACCATATGTTTTTTCGCGGCAATAATCATTATCCCAACATTGTTTTCCAGCTTTGATAATAGGACCGAAAATTCCTCTTGCTCCACCATTTGTTTGAAGTTCTTTTTCATTAAGTTCAGCGAATTTTGTGTTATTTAAATTCATGCTGTAAACCTCCTTTTAATATTTTAATATTTAGAAATATTCATTTCATAATTTTATTCTAATACAAAATATGTAATTCCAAATATGCAATTTTGCATATTTGGAATTTTTTTATAATTTTTACCTTAAATTTATTTTATTTTATATAATGAATTATGGATGAATATAAAATAGTGAAAGAAGGATTGAATTTGTTTAAAAAGTTTAAATGTATTCAACAGCATGATTTAAAAGATTGTGGACCTGCATGTCTTGCAATGATATCAAGACATTATGAAATTTCTATTTCAATTGCTAAAATTCGTCAAATTGCAGGGACAGATTTAGAGGGTACAAATGTACAAGGGATATTGGAAGCTGGAGAAAGACTTGGTTTTGATGTGAAAGGAGTAAAATCAACAGATCCTACACTTTTAAATGAAATTCCTTTGCCTGCAATCGCTCATTTAGTAGTAGATGGTGAATTACTGCATTATGTAGTAATTCATAAAGTAAAGAATAATAGAGTATATGTTGCAGATCCTGATAGTGGGTCTGTTAAATATAAATTGGAAGACTTTTTAAAGGTTTGGACAGGGATTTTAATTTTGATGAGTCCAAAACAAAATTTTGAGAAGGTAGAAGTATCTAAAGGGGTATTCTCTCGTTTTTTGTCTTTATTGAAGCTGCAGACTAATTTGTTATTTCCAATTTTTATTGCTTCTATATTTTTTAATCTGTTTGGTTTTGCTGGAGCATTTTATTTTAAGTTGTTAATTGATGATATAGTTGTAAATCAATTAATGGAAACGCTTCATATTGTATCTATAGGAATTATTGTTTTGTATATTTTTAAAATTTTGCTCTCTTATTTTAGAACGCATTTAATTTTATATTTGAGTAGACGTATAGATATTCAGTTAATGCTTGGATACTATCGTCATGTAGTTGGTTTGCCCCTGCATTTTTTTGAAACAAGAAAAGTTGGAGAGATTATTTCGCGGTTTATGGATGCTGGAAAAATAAGAGATGCATTATCAACGATAACTGTTACATTAATGATTGATACAATAATGGTAATGCTAGGGGCAGTATTGTTATATGTGCATAGCTCAATTTTATTTGGAGTTACATTGCTATTAGTTCCTTTTTATATAGGTATTATTTGGGGATTTCATAAACCTTATCAAAACATTAATCGTAAAGAAATGGAGAGTAATGCTAAATTAACATCTTATTTGGTGGAATCTTTAAACGGTATTGCAACCGTAAAATCATATAATGCTGAAAAAGAAGTCTTTTTTCAAACAGAAAGTCGTTTTGTTAATCTTTTGAGATATGTATTTAAAAGTGGAATTTTAGCTAATTTACAAAGTTCTATTAAGATGGGACTTGAATTAATTGGTGGGACAATTATTTTATGGGTTGGTGCGATGGAAGTGTTAAAAGGGAATATGACAATTGGGGAATTAATTTCTTATAATGCGCTTTTGGTTTATTTTTTGAATCCAATTGAAAATTTAATAGGAATTCAGCCTACAATGCAATCTGCATTAATTGCGGGAGAACGATTAAATGAAATCTTTGATTTAGATTTAGAACAAAATGAAAAAGAATATAATAAAGTTTCCCCTAAAAAGTTATCTGGAAAAATTGAATTTGTGGATGCTACATTTCGTTATGGGACACGTAAGAATGTATTAAATAATATAAGTTTTTCTATTGATCCAGGTAGTCAAATTGCGTTTGTTGGGGAAAGTGGTTCTGGAAAAACTACTATTTCTAAATTATTAATGAATTATTATGATCTTAATCAAGGTGATATATATTATGATGATTATCAAATTAAAGAGATAAATAGAGTAGCATTGAGGGATCGTATTGCATATGTTTCACAAGAATCCTTTTTCTTTAGTGGATCTATTTATGAAAACTTGATATTTGGATTGAATCGTGTAGTTTCACTAGAAGAAGTTATTCAAGTATGTAAGCAAGTTTGTGCACATGATTTTATTAGTGAATTACCATTACGCTATGAAACGATTTTAGAAGAAAATGCTTCAAATTTATCTGGAGGACAAAGACAAAGATTAGCTATCGTAAGGGCATTGTTAAAGAAACCAGATATTTTAATTTTAGATGAAGC
>NZ_QOSC01000030.1:0-48279 GCF_008368845.1 Bacillus sp. BB51/4 | reverse complement strand
CTTTTGACTTGTGTTTTTTTCTGTTTTCAAACAGTACGAAAAAAGAAGTAATGGTAATACAAACACGTTGCCCAAGGGTTAATCATATTATATAAGAGATGGATGTATATTTTTCTGTAAATTGTTAAGGAATAGAAGTATAAAATATGTCCATTTAAATAGGGAGGGAAGGTTATGAAAGCACAAAATGAAGTTTGTATTGTTTGTGAGACAGAAAGAAAAGAAGGGATATATGTTTATAATAATTTAATATGTTATGAATGTGAAAAGGATATGGTGAATACGGAGACAAATGATCCGAAGTATATATATTATTTAAAACAGCTTCGGAAATTAGAAGTATCATATTTTTAAATAGGCATATGCCTATTATTTTTTTTGTTCTGTATAATAGAGGAAGAATGAAATAATAAGGAAGAGATATAGATGAATCAAAATCGCATACCTTTATATGAGGCATTAACAGAGTTTAAAGAAAGAGGGCCGTTATCCTTTCATGTTCCAGGTCATAAAAATGGTTTAAACTTCCCTCAGGAAGCTGTAGGGGAGTTTAAAGATATACTATCTATCGATGTAACTGAGTTGTCAGGGTTAGATGATTTACATAGTCCGTTTGAATGTATAGATGAGGCACAACAGTTATTAGCTGATGTATATGGAGTGAAAAAAAGTTATTTTTTAATTAATGGTTCAACAGTAGGGAATCTAGCAATGATTTTGTCTTGTTGTGGGGAACATGATATTGTTCTTGTACAAAGAAATTGTCATAAATCAATTATTAATGGTTTAAAATTAGCGGGCGCAAATCCAATTTTTTTAGATCCATGGATTGATGAAGCTTATAATGTACCAGTGGGAATTCATGATGAAATTATTAAGGAAGCAATTGAAAAATATCCAAATGCTAAAGCACTCATTTTAACGCATCCTAATTATTATGGTATGGGAATAGATCTGGAGGCAAGCATCGCTTATGCACATGCACATAAAATCCCCGTTTTAGTAGATGAAGCACATGGAGCCCATTTTTGTTTAGGAGGGGCATTTCCAAAGTCAGCATTAGCATATGGTGCAGATATTGTAGTTCATTCTGCACATAAAACATTACCCGCGATGACAATGGGGTCCTATTTACATATAAATAGTCGCTTAGTGAAAGAAGAAAAAGTTTCTACCTATTTAAGTATGCTACAATCTAGTAGTCCATCGTATCCAATTATGACTTCTCTTGATATTGCCCGCTTTACAATAGCACGTATAAAAGAAAAGGGACATGATGAAATAGTCGAGTTTTTACGGGGATTTAAAGACGAATTGTGTTCTATTCCACAAATAGCTATTTTACAGTATCCATTACAAGACCATTTAAAGGTTACTGTACAGACACGTTGTCAGTTATCAGGGTACGAATTACAGTCTGTATTTGAAAAGGTCGGTATATATACAGAAATGGCGGATCCGTATAATGTCCTATTTATTTTGCCCTTGCAAGTAAATAAGGAGTATATGAAGGTTATAGAGATGATCCGAGGGGCATTGCAATATTATGAGGTGAAAGACAAGAAGGAATCTATTCGTTATACTTATAAAGGAGAATTTTCTCCTTTACCGTATACATATAAACAACTGGAAGGATATGAAACAAAAGTAGTATCTGTAGAAGAAGCAGTTGGGATGATAGCGGCAGAAATGGTAATTCCGTACCCACCTGGAATTCCATTGATTATGTATGGAGAAAGAATTACTTCAGAACATAAAGAGCAAATTATGTATTTAGAGCAATCAGGCGCTCGTTTTCAAGGTAGCACGAAATATATGAAAGTGTATGATATAGAAAGTAGGTTTTAGGATGAAGGGATTATTTGTAACAATTGAAGGTCCAGAAGGTTCGGGTAAAACAACGTTAATTAAAAGTTTATTGCCGTACTTTGAACAAAAAGAACAAAAGGTAATGGCGACGAGAGAACCAGGTGGCATTGCAATTTCAGAGGATATTAGAACAATTTTACATAAACAAGAATATACGATGATGGAAGCACGTACAGAGGCGCTTCTGTATGCTGCTGCACGTAGACAACATTTGGTGGAAAAGGTTATGCCGGCACTTAACGAGGACTACCTTGTATTATGTGATCGTTTTATAGATAGCTCTTTAGCGTATCAAGGATATGCAAGAGGGTTAGGTATGGATAAAGTATTTGAAATAAATCGTTTCGCAACAGAGGACTGTATGCCTAGTTTAACGATTTACCTAGACATTGAACCAGAGATTGGTTTAGCTCGCATTGAAAAAGATGCAGGACGTGAAGTAAATCGATTAGATATGGAAGATATCTCTTTCCATAAACGTGTCCGTGAAGGATATTTACAAGTTGTAGAACGTTTCTCAGATCGTATTGTATTGGTAAATGCTGATCAACCAATGGAAAAACTTATAGAAGAAGTTGTTCAGATTATAGAAGATAAATTGTTATAATAGAAGGAAAGAATGAAATAAGTGAGGTATGCGTTATGACGAAGACGTGGGAGCAGCTTTCTGCTATACAACCCATCGGTGTAAAAATGTTGATGAATAGCATTGCAAAAGAGCGTATATCCCACGCTTACTTGTTAGAGGGAGGGAAAGGGACTGGAAAGTTTGCAACGGCAATTCAAATGGCAAAGAGTTTCCTCTGTTCTGGTCGGAATGGGGTAGAGCCTTGTCACGTATGTACAAATTGTAAGCGAATTGATTCAGGTAACCACCCTAACTTACATATTGTAAAACCAGACGGATTATCTATTAAGAAACAGCAAATTCATGATTTACAAGAAGAGTTTTCAAAAACAGGATTAGAAGCAAATAAAAAAGTATATATTATTGAGCACGCAGATCGTATGACAGCAAATGCAGCGAATACACTTTTAAAATTTTTAGAAGAACCAAGTAGTGATACAACAGCTATTTTACTTACTGAACAAAGTCATCAAATTTTAAATACGATTTTATCTCGCTGTCAAGTTGTTACATTTAGACCGTTACCTACGGAATCTTTAATTAGAAAATTACAGGATGAAGGTATTACGGCATCTTTATCGACACTTGCTACGCAACTCACGAATAGTTTTGATGAAGCTTTAGCTTTATGTAGTGATGAATGGTTTGCACAAGCACGAGCTTTAGTGATAAAATTATGTGAAGCGCTCGAAAAGGATAAAGCCTCTATTTTTTTTGTACAAGAAAAATGGGGGAAACACTTTAGAGAGAAAGAACAATTACAGCAAGGTTTAGATATGTTGCTCCTTATTTATAAGGATTTATTATATGTTCAACTTGGAGAAGAAGATCGTCTTGTTTTTCATGAGCAGAAAGAGATGTTTGAATCTTTCTCCTATGCTCAGAAGCGCATTGTATCAGCTCTCTTTAATATATTAGAGGCAAAAAATAGAATCAACGCTAATGTAAATGCGCAGCTTGTGTTCGAACAGTTAGTGTTGCGGTTGCAGGAGGGATGACCGTTTTGTATGATGTAGTAGGTGTTCGCTTTAAGAAGGCCGGAAAGGTGTATTACTTCGATCCGAATCAGTTCGATATCTCTGAAAATGAGTTTGTAATTGTAGAAACAGTAAGAGGTATTGAGTACGGAAAAGTAGTTATTACCAAAAAGCAAGTTGATGAAAACGACGTTGTATTACCGCTAAAAAAGGTTATTCGTATTGCAAATGAAAATGATCGTACCATTGTTGAAGAGAACAAACATGCTGCAAAAGAAGCATATCAAGTTTGTCAGCAAAAGGTAGTAGAGCATAATCTTGATATGAAACTTGTAGATGTAGAGTATACGTTCGATCGCAATAAGATTATTTTCTACTTTACTGCGGATGGTCGGATTGATTTCCGCGAACTAGTGAAGGACTTAGCGGCAATTTTTAGGACAAGAATTGAACTAAGACAAATTGGTGTTCGTGATGAAGCGAAGATGCTTGGTGGTATTGGTCCGTGTGGTCGTATGCTTTGTTGTTCTACTTTTTTAGGAGATTTTGAACCTGTATCCATTAAGATGGCAAAGGATCAAAATTTATCATTAAATCCTGCAAAAATCTCTGGTTTATGTGGTCGCTTAATGTGTTGCTTAAAATATGAGAATGATGAATATGAGGCAGCAAAGGAACAACTTCCTGATTTAGATCAACGTATACAAACCCCGCATGGTACTGGCCGTGTTATCGGATTAAATATTTTAGAAAGATTAATTCAAGTGGAACTAGTAGACAAGGAACGGATAGTAGAATATACGTTAGATGAGTTAGTGAATAAAGGGGTCGTTTCGAGTCAAACCACAGATTAATGAGGTGGGTGCTTGTGGAGAAAAAAGATATTTTTGCATCGGTTTCTAGTATGGAAGAGCAAATTGGACATTTATACAAACAGTTGGGAGAATTAAAACAACATCTTGCAGAGTTGTTGGAAGAGAACCAACATATAAAAATGGAAAATGAAAATTTGCGACACCGCTTTGAAGAAGTGCAGATTAAGGAAAAACAAAAAACTCAAAAACGTAAAGAAGTGAAGCCGAAGACAACTGATATTGGCGAAGGCTATGATAATTTAGCAAGGCTATATCAAGAAGGTTTTCATATTTGTAATCTGCATTATGGAAGTGTACGTAAAGAGGGAGATTGTTTATTCTGCCTGTCATTTTTAAATAAAAAGTGAAATTACCTTTCCAATGATAATTGGAAAGGTAATTTTTTATACATGAGAGTAGAATGAAATATGTTTTTTTATTAGTAGAAGATGAAATAGGGTAGGTTAAGTGTAAGAAAAGGAGTAACATATGAATTTATATGAAGATGAACGTTTAGATTACTTATTAGCGCAAGATATGAAGATTGTACAAAGCCCATCAGTATTCAATTTCTCGTTAGATGCTGTTTTACTTGCAAACTTTGCTTGGGTGCCGATTCAAAAAGGTAATGTACTTGATCTGTGTACAGGTAACGCAGTTGTCCCCCTTTTATTAAGTACAAGAACAAAGGGAAACATTACAGGTGTAGAAATTCAAGAACGTTTATATGATATGGGAATCAGAAGCGTTCAATACAATAAGTTAGAAGAAAGAATTCACTTAATACATGGGGATTTGAAAGATATGCCAGAGAAACTTGGACGTCATCAATATGATGTAGTTACATGTAATCCCCCTTATTTTCAAACACCTGCAACTTCTGAGAAAAATATGAATGAACATTTAGCGATAGCTCGTCATGAAATTATGTGTACATTAGAGGATGTTGTATCTGCAAGTAGTCAGTTAGTAAAGCAAGGTGGGAAAGTAGCATTTGTACATCGTCCAGGTCGTTTGCTAGATATTGTTACATTAATGCGTAAATACAAAATTGAACCAAAGCGTGTGCGATTTGTTTATCCTAAGGCAGGGAAAGAAGCGAATACATTGTTAATTGAAGGAATTAAGGATGGAAACGCAGATTTGAAAATATTGCCCCCTCTTTTTGTATATGAAGCAAATAATGAATATACAAAGGAGATTCGTTCAATTTTATATGGAGAAGAATAAGCATTGTTTTTATGTAGTAGAGTGCTCTGACGGAAGTTATTATGCTGGATATACAAATCATATAGAGAAGCGGATTCAGACCCATAATAGTGGAAAAGGTGCTAGGTATACGCGTGCTAGACTTCCTGTTGTTTTAAAATACATAGAATTTCATGAAGATAAGCGTACAGCTATGCAAGCAGAGTATTATTTTAAGCAGTTAAATAGAAAACAAAAAGAAGAATATATGCAAAAAGGAGAACGCTATGTGGCAACAAAAAAGCTTTCAACAAAATGAAAAGGGAGTTTTATATTTAGTACCAACTCCAATTGGAAATTTAGAAGATATGACATTTCGTGCAATCCGAATTTTAAAAGAAGCTGATTTAATTGCTGCTGAAGATACGAGACAAACGAAAAAACTTTGTAATTATTTCGAAATTGAAACCCCCGTTATGAGTTACCATGAGCATAATAAGGAAGTAAGTGGTAGGAAAATATTAGGGAAGTTAGACGAAGGAAAGACTGTAGCACTTGTTAGTGATGCTGGTATGCCTTGTATTTCCGATCCAGGTTACGATATTGTTGTAGAGGCTGTAGCAGAACAGTATCATGTAATCCCGCTTCCTGGGGCAAATGCAGCCCTTACAGCATTAATTGCATCAGGTCTTGAAACAAAACAATTTTATTTCTATGGATTTTTACAAAGAAATAAAAAAGAAAGAAAAATGGAGTTAGAGAAGCTTCGTTATGTACAAACTACAATGATGTTTTATGAAGCGCCCCATCGTTTAGATGATACTTTAATCTCGATGCAAGAAGTGTTGGGAAATAGAGAAATTGTATTATGTCGAGAGTTAACGAAAAAATTTGAGGAATTTATTCGTGGAACAGTTGAGGAAGCAATTGAGTGGACGAAACAAAATGAAGTTCGTGGCGAGTTTTGTATTTTAGTAGCTGGTTCAACGGAAGAACCTACCCCAGAAGAAAAATGGTGGGAATCTATTTCGGTATATGATCATATTGAACACTATATAAACGAAAAAGGTATGAATTCAAAAGAGGCAATAAAAACAGTCGCTAAAGATCGAGATTTGTCGAAACGCGATGTATATCAAATCTATCATGTCGATAAAAAATAAGCTTCTCATAATTGAGAAGCTTATTTTGCTGTTTCGATATAATCTTGAAGCTCGTTTAAGATTCGCTCAGCGCCTTCTTTGCTTAAGATAATTTTACCTTCAGCTAAAGATAGGTTACCATCAGATACTTCACCAGTTACTTGGCAAGTCATGTTTGGCTTATATTTTTTTAAGATGATTTTCTCGTCATCAACGTAGATTTCAAGAGCATCCTTTTCTGCAATACCTAAAGTACGGCGTAATTCGATTGGAATTACTACACGACCTAATTCATCAACTTTACGAACGATACCAGTAGATTTCATAATTCTTTTCCTCCTAAAGAAATAGTTTATAAGTTTCGAGTCTATTTTCTAGATTCGTCATTTTTCGACAAAATACCCTATGGACATATGATACCAATCATTTACATTTCCGTCAATTCTTTAATTCTATATTTTTTAAAAAGATTTATAGATTTCTTACTTCTTATATATAATAGAATGAGAGTAATTTCTACTATTATTTCACTTTATTTTCAGAAAAATTTATAGATTGTAAGTAAGGACTGTATATTTTCTTGAAATATGAGCAATAGATGATAAAGATATTAAGTATTAACTCGTTTTTAACTCGCTATTTGCCAAGCAGTAAGATTCTAAATTTAAAATTTGGCTGGAGCAAAGAAGTTAAGTTGGATTCGGATTGCTCGTAAAAGCCTGATTGGTGCGGGCTAATAATCCGCGGGAGTGAACAAAACCCCCACAGATTAAAGTTTCACTTTATATATAAGTTTTTGATATACTATTTATAAATACATATGAGGTTATCCGGGAGGTCCAAAACAATGACAGAGGAAAATAAGTCCTTTTATATTACTACCCCAATTTATTATCCAAGTGGAAAATTACACATTGGACATGCTTATACAACAGTAGCAGGAGATGCGATGGCACGATATAAGCGTATGCAAGGATACAATGTTCATTATTTAACAGGAACTGATGAGCATGGACAGAAGATCCAAAAGAAAGCAGAAGAATTAAATGTTACACCACAAGCATATGTGGATAACATTGTTGCAGGAATTAAAGAGCTTTGGGAGAAAATGGATATCTCTTATGATGATTTTATTCGTACAACTGAAGATCGTCATAAAGATGTTGTTGAAAAAATCTTCAAGCAACTAGTAGATCAAGGTGATATTTATCTTGATGAATATGAAGGTTGGTATTCTGTACAAGATGAGACATTCTATACAGAGCATCAATTAGTAGATCCAATTATGGAAGGTGAAAAAGTAGTTGGAGGAAAAAGCCCAGATAGTGGTCATGATGTAGAACTTGTTCGTGAAGAATCGTATTTCTTTAGAATGGGTAAATATGTCGACAGACTATTAAAATTCTATGAAGATAATCCACATTTCATTCAGCCAGAGTCTCGTAAGAATGAGATGATTAATAACTTCATTAAACCAGGCCTAGAAGATTTAGCTGTTTCCCGTACTTCATTTGACTGGGGAGTTCGTGTTCCAGGTAACCCGAAACACGTTATTTACGTATGGGTTGACGCATTATCTAACTACATTACAGCATTAGGTTATGGAACAGAAAATGAAGAGATGTATAAGAAGTTCTGGCCAGCTGATGTACATTTAGTTGGAAAAGAAATCGTTCGTTTCCATACAATTTATTGGCCAATCATTTTAATGGCATTAGATTTACCTCTTCCGAAAAAAATCTTTGCTCATGGTTGGATTTTAATGAAGGATGGAAAGATGAGTAAGTCAAAAGGAAACGTAGTAGATCCAGTTACTTTAATCGATCGTTACGGATTAGATGCATTACGTTATTACTTACTTCGTGAAGTTCCATTCGGATCTGATGGCGTATTCACACCAGAAGGATTTGTGGAGCGCATTAATTTCGATTTAGCAAATGACTTAGGTAACTTATTAAATCGTACAGTAGCTATGATTGATAAGTACTTTAACGGAGAAATCCCTGCATTTAAAGAAAATGTAACGGAATTCGATGAAACGTTAGTAACGTTTGCAAAAGATACATTGAAAAAAGTAGAAGAGGCAATGGAGAATATGGAATTCTCTGTAGCGCTAAGCTCAATTTGGCAATTGGTTAGCCGTGCAAATAAATATATTGATGAAACACAACCATGGGTATTAGCGAAAGATGAGAATGATCGTGAAAAATTAGCTTCTGTAATGGCTCACTTAGCAGAGGTGCTTCGTCAAACAGGTATTATGCTTATGCCGTTCCTAACAGTAGCACCAAGTAAGATGTTTGCTCAGCTTGGACTTACTGAAGAGGCACATAAATCTTGGGAAAGCCTATCTACAATTGGCTGTATTCCAGTTGGAACAAAAGTAGAAAAAGGAAACCCGATTTTCCCGCGTTTAGAAATGGAAGTAGAAGTAGGTTACATTAAAGAACAAATGAAAAGCTCTGCTCCTAAAGTAGAAGAGAAAAAAGAAGAAGAACCGAAAGCAGAAGAAATTACAATTGATGATTTCTTTAAAGTAGAATTACGCGTAGCTGAAGTACTATCAGCTGAACCTGTGAAAAAAGCAGATAAGTTGTTAAAAATTCAGTTGGATTTAGGTACAGAAAAGCGTCAAGTTGTTTCAGGAATTGCAAAATTCTATTCGCCGGAAGACCTAAAAGGTAAAAAGGTTATTTGTGTAACAAACTTAAAACCTGTAAAATTACGCGGTGAATTATCACAAGGTATGATTTTAGCGGGTGAAGAAAATGGCGTATTATCATTAGCATCAATTGACCAAAATCTACCAAACGGTACAAAAATCAAGTAATTAAGACAAGAAAAGAGATGTTTCACGTGTAACATGTGTGAAGCGTCTTTTTTCTTTTTACACTCTCTATTTTTGCATTAAAATTATAGTATTGTTATCGTTAAGTTATTAAAGAGCTTATTTTTTAGAATAAACTTGATTTCAATATAAAAGGAGTTATGTATTATGTTGTTTGATACACATTCACATTTGAATGCAGAGCAATTTGAAGAAGATTTGCAAGAGGTTATTGCACGAATGAAAGAAGCGGGAGTTACCTATACAGTTGTTGTTGGTTTTGATGAAGTAACGATAAAAAAGGCGATTGAATTAGCTGAAACTTATGATTTTATTTACGCTGCAGTTGGATGGCATCCAGTTGATGCAATTGACATGACAGAAGAACATCTAGCTTGGTTAGAAGAACTTGCTTCTCATCCTAAAGTCGTTGCACTTGGAGAGATGGGATTAGATTATCATTGGGATAAGTCTCCAAAAGAAATACAGAAGGAAGTATTCCGTAAACAAATTGCATTAGCCAAAAAGGTGAAATTGCCGATTATTATACATAACCGCGATGCAACTCAAGATATTGTTGATATTCTAGAAGAAGAGAATGCAGCTGAAGTGGGAGGCATTATGCATTGCTTTAGCGGCAGCGTAGAAGTAGCAGAGCGATGTGTTGATATGAACTTTTTAATTTCGTTAGGCGGACCAGTTACATTTAAAAATGCTAAGAAGCCGAAAGAAGTTGCTGTGGAGATTCCATTAGAGAAATTGTTAATAGAGACAGATTGTCCATATTTAACACCACATCCATTTCGAGGAAAACGAAATGAACCGAGTTATGTAAAACTCGTAGCAGAAGAAATTGCGAATTTAAAAGGAATTTCTTATGAGGAAGTAGCAGAAATAACAACAAAAAATGCAAAAACTTTATTTGGTGTTGAATAAAAAGGAGTGGGAGAACCCATTCTTTTTTATTTTTGTGAAAAAATAAGGGCGAATGAGGAAGTGTTACAATAAGAAGAGAGAACAAAGTTTTGGACATTCTATTTTTTAAAATGTAAGAATGGGGAAAATAATAATGGAAAAGTCGTCATTTTTTTGTTTTACTAAGTAGAGACGAAACGAGTGTGGAGGCAAGCATGAAAATTAAAGAGATTATCGTTGTAGAAGGTAAAGATGATACAGTTGCGATTAAGCGTGCTGTTGATGCGGATACAATTGAAACAAACGGTTCAGCAATCGGTGATCATGTTATTGAGCAAGTTAAATTAGCGCTACAAAAACGGGGCGTTATTATTTTCACAGATCCGGATTATCCTGGAGAGCGTATTCGAAAAATTATTTCTGATAAGGTGCCTGGATGTAAACATGCTTTTTTACCGAAGGAAGAAGCACTTGCCAAAAGGAAAAAGGGTGTCGGGATTGAACATGCTTCTAATGAATCAATTCGCCGTGCTTTAGAGAATATACATGAAGAAATGGAAGCTTACACAAGTGAAATTAGTTGGAGCGATTTAGTCGATGCAGGCTTAGTGGGCGGAGAAATGGCAAAGAGTCGCAGAGAAAGAATGGGTAAGCTATTAAAGATTGGTTATACAAACGCAAAACAGTTACATAAACGTTTACAAATGTTTCAAGTTTCAAAAGAATCGTTTGCAGAAGCTTATAAGCAAGTCATACAGGAGGAAAGAAAATGAAGGATATCGCAACGCCAAATCGTACGAAAGACATTGTTGAAAAGTATGGATTTTCATTCAAAAAAAGTTTAGGACAAAATTTTTTAATTGATACGAATGTATTAAATCGTATTGTCGATCACGCTGAAATTGGTTCAGAAAGTGGTGCAATTGAAATTGGACCAGGTATCGGTGCGTTAACAGAACAATTAGCGAAGCGTGCTAAAAAAGTAGTGGCTTTTGAAATTGATCAGAGATTATTACCGATTTTAGATGAGACGTTAGCGCCATATAGCAACGTTACAGTTATAAATAAAGACGTACTAAAGGCAGATGTACATGAGGTGTTTAGTGAGCAATTTGAGGAAGGGCAAGATGTAATGGTAGTAGCGAACTTACCGTACTATATTACAACGCCAATTTTATTTAAATTGTTGGAAGAGAAATTACCGGTTCGTGGATTTGTTGTTATGATGCAAAAAGAAGTTGGAGATCGTTTAGCTGCTAAACCTGGAACGAAAGAGTATGGTTCTTTATCCATTGCTATTCAGTATTATACAGAGGTAGAAACAGTTATGACTGTACCACGTACAGTGTTTGTGCCACAACCAAATGTTGATTCTGCGATTATTCGTCTCCTAAAGCGCCCGAAACCAGTTGTAGAAGTAACAGATGAGACATTTTTCTTTGAAGTAGTACGAGCAAGTTTTGCACAGCGTCGTAAAACTTTAATGAATAATTTATCAAATAATTTAAATGGTTTCCCGAAAGATAAAGAGCTTTTGGATCGAATTTTAACAGAAGTAGGAATTGATCCAAAACGAAGAGGCGAAACGCTATCTATAGAGGAGTTTGCAACATTAAGTAATGCATTAGTTCTTCATAAATTGTCATAAGAATAGAAAAGGGACAGTTCAACTTGAACTGTCCCTTTTGTCACCTTTCCTCTCCTACATTCATACTTTAAAAACAGGTAAGATGGCCTAACGAGTTTGGAGGTAGGAGAATGGCTTTACATGTTGGAGAATTAGTGGAACGATATTCTCATAATAGGGATATCCTTTTTCGTATTATAGAAATAAAAGGCGAGATAGCTATATTATTTGGGGAGGAAATTAGACTGGTGGCAGATGCGCCACTTGAAGATTTAATTAGTATAGACCAACGAGAACATAAAAAAAGAGCGAAGCGTGAGAAAGAAACGATGGAGCGTACGTATCGTTTGTTTCAACAAGATTATGTATTAATGAAACAAAGGCATGAACACACTTCAACGGGTGGATATACAAGTGAGGTAAATTATTTTCAAATGCCAGGACGTGTATTGCATATAGATGGAGACCCGTTATATTTGCGCAAGTGCTTAGACTTATATAATAAAATTGGTGTTCCTGTACAAGGTATTCATTGTAAAGAAACAGAGATGCATGAAAAGGTAGTAGATTTAATAGATCATTTTCGTCCGGACATTCTAGTTATTACAGGGCACGATGCATATACAAAATCAAAAGGGGTAAAGGGAGATTTAGCAGCATATAGGCATTCAAGGCATTTTGTACAGGCTGTTCGAGAAGTGAGAAAAAAATATCCATCATTGGATCAACTCGTTATTTTTGCTGGGGCATGCCAATCACACTTTGAAGCATTAATTCGAGCAGGTGCTAATTTTGCTAGTTCACCATCTAGAATTAATATTCACGCACTAGATCCTGTATATGTGGTTGGAAAAATTAGTTTTACGTCATTTATGGAAAGAGTAAATGTATGGGATGTTGTACGTAATACGATTACCGGCGAAAAGGGACTTGGCGGTATTGAGACGAGGGGAATTTTACGAACTGGATTACCCTTTCAACATTATGAAGAATAAGCAAGGTACATATGTATCTTGCTTTTTTGTATGGGAAGGATTTAAATCAGCTTGGATAAAAAGAGACAAGAACGCGCAGACTACATAATGATACTTTTACAATATAGTATTTCTTCTATCTATTTGAACGCATGATGCTTTTATAATGATATTGTCTGTGAGTTGCGGTTAATAATTGGGATAGATATATCGTGTTTTAAGTGTTCAATCTAAATTACAGCGAGGTGTAACGAAGTATATGTCAAAACGTTTAGATGAAATTAAAAGCGAATTAGATCACCATCTTGGACAGAGACTGATGTTAAAGGCAAATAGTGGGAGAAGAAAAACAGTAGAACAATCAGGTGTACTTGCAGAAACGTACCGTTCTGTTTTTGTCGTACAATTGGATCAGCAAGAAGATGCGTTGCAACGTGTATCATATAGCTATGCGGATGTTTTAACAGAGACAGTAGAGTTAACGTTTTATGGTGAACCTCATAATGAAGTGATTTTATAATTCATGTATCGTTACATATATTCCCACAAATGAAAAGCTATATTATTTTGCATACTAATTATACCGTAGCAAAATAAGGAGGGACTCTGCATTGAGTAGACGAAGAGGTGTCATGTCAAATCAATTTAAAGAAGAGCTTGCAAAAGAGCTAGGCTTTTATGATGTTGTTCAGAAAGAAGGCTGGGGCGGAATTCGTGCGAAAGATGCTGGTAACATGGTGAAACGTGCTATAGAAATTGCAGAACAGCAATTAATGAAACAAAACCAGTAGTTGTAAGATACTTTCTATGCTACGGTAGCCGAGGAGTGATTCCTCGGCTTTTTGTACTCGAAAAGGTGCCATCATTTTACATAAGTAGTTTCATTCTGAATGCTTTTCGTTATAATTAGGGAAGTGTCATCGTCTTACTATAAATTTATGGTAAAATAAACGATAAAAGATTGAGTACATAGAGTGGGTGAATAGATTGAAGCTACTAGTGAAAGCACCAGCAAAGATTAATCTGTCGTTAGATGTACTGGGAAAAAGACAAGACGGATATCATGAAGTGAAAATGATTATGACAACAATTGATTTAGCGGATCGTTTAGAACTAATGGAATTAGCAGAAGACCGTATTGAAATTTTATCCCATAATCGGTATGTCCCAGACGACCAAAGAAATTTAGCTTATCAAGCAGCGAAATTATTAAAAGAGAAGTTTAATGTGAAAAAAGGTGTATCTATTACTATTGAAAAAACGATTCCAGTAGCAGCTGGATTAGCAGGTGGAAGTAGTGATGCAGCAGCGACATTACGTGGCCTTAATAAATTATGGAATTTAGGGCTTACAATTGATCAGTTAGCAGAGCTTGGCGCAAAAATTGGATCAGATGTATCGTTTTGTGTATATGGTGGGACAGCAATTGCCACTGGAAGAGGAGAGCAAATTGAGCACATAAAAACTCCACCTTCTTGTTGGGTTATTTTAGCAAAACCCCATATTGGTGTATCTACTGCTGATGTGTATGGAAATTTAAAGTTAAATCGAGTTACACATCCAAATGTAGATAAAATGGTTAACGTCATAAATGCTGGGGACTACAAAGGGATTTGTGATACTGTTGGTAATGTTTTAGAAGATGTAACGTTTGCGATGCATCCTGAAGTTGCACGTATTAAGGCACAGATGAAGCGATTTGGGGCGGATGCCGTATTAATGAGTGGAAGTGGCCCAACCGTATTTGGTCTTGTGCACCATGATTCGCGAATGCATCGTATATATAACGGATTAAAAGGATTTTGTGAACAAGTATACGCAGTACGTTTATTAGGAGAGCGAGAAACGCTTGAATAAAGACGTATAATACGTTATGATTTGTTTAGAATATTCGTGATTTGAGGTGAGAGTATGAAAATTAGACGAAGTACAAGATTAGTCGATATGACGTATTACTTGTTACAAAACCCTCGTCAGCTAGTTTCTCTCACTTTTTTTGCTGAAAGGTATCAATCAGCTAAGTCTTCCATTAGTGAAGATTTAGTTATTATTAAGCAAACGTTTGAACAACAAGGGGTCGGCACATTGCAAACGGTACCAGGAGCAGCAGGAGGAGTGAAATATATACCATATATAAGTGAGGAAGAGGCAGATTTAATTATTGGTGAGCTTTGTAGCTTATTTGAAAATCCAGATCGTATTTTGCCTGGTGGTTACTTATATATGACAGATCTTTTAAGTAATCCTCGCCATATTAATGGCGCAGGTCGTTTGTTTGCTTCTGTTTTTGCTAGGCAACCAATTGATGCGGTTATGACGGTGGCAACGAAGGGGATTCCACTTGCTTATGCGGTGGCAAATTACTTAGATGTACCGGTAGTAATTGCAAGGAAAGATAATAAGGTAACAGAAGGCCCAACTGTTAGTATTAACTATGTATCAGGTTCTTCTAAGCGAATTCAAACAATGACGTTAGCAAAGCGTAGCCTTCCAGAGGGATCAAATGTTTTAATTATTGATGACTTCATGAAAGCCGGCGGGACAATTCAAGGTATGATGAGTATGTTAGAAGAGTTTAAGGCTAATGTTGTTGGTATTGGTGTATTAGTAGAATCCACGGATATTGAAGAACGACTAATTAATAATTTTGTATCATTAATTCGTCTATCAGAAGTTGATGTGAAAGAAAAAGCGATTCAAGTGGAAAAGGGAAATTATTCACTGGCACCATTTGATGAAGGGCTTGTAGAGGCTGAGTAAAAAGGTAAAGCAGATCGCTTTATCTTTTTTTTATTCTATTTATAAATTATAAAATAGATGGACAAACTGCTTTTCGTGCACTATTTTTAAAGAGTAAAAATAAATAATAAAAGGGTGAAAAAATATGAAAGTTGTTCAAACAAGCAATGCACCACAAGCAATTGGACCATATTCACAAGGGATTATTGTAAATAATATGTTTTACAGTTCAGGACAAATTCCGTTAACTGCAAGTGGAGAGCTTGTAGCAGGAGACGTGACAGTACAAACAGAGCAAGTATTTCAAAATTTACAAGCGGTATTAGAAGAAGCAGGTGCTTCATTTGATACAGTAGTAAAAACAACAGTATTCTTAAAAGATATGGATGATTTTAATGCTGTTAATGAAGTATACGGCTCTTATTTCTCTACTCATAAGCCAGCTCGTTCTTGTGTACAAGTAGCAAAATTACCGAAAGATGTTTCAATTGAAATCGAAGTAATTGCCCTAGTTAAGTAATCTTTTGTAAGCGATAACCTCCACTAATCTCTATATTCAATTACATTAAAAATTTTTATCTTAAAAATTTTTAAAAAATTAAAGGGAAAATAGAAATTTTGTGGAATTTATACAAATATATCGCTTATTTAGAAAAGGGTGGTGAACACAAGATGGAAGTGACTGACGTAAGATTACGCCGCGTAAACACAGAAGGCCGCATGAGAGCAATTGCCTCTATTACTCTAGACCATGAATTTGTTGTTCATGATATTCGTGTAATTGATGGTAATAATGGATTATTTGTAGCAATGCCAAGTAAACGTACTCCAGATGGAGAATTCCGTGACATTGCACATCCAATTAATTCTAATACACGCTCTAAAATTCAAGATGCGGTTTTAACAGAGTATCATCGTTTAGGCGAGTTAGAAGAGGTTGAGTTTGAAGAAGCGGGTGCTTCGTAAAATTCGAATGAAAAGGGCTTTTTAAAGAAATCCCTATAATTTTGCAACAAACTCCTGTAAGCATTTACAGGAGTTTGTTTTTTTTTGTGTGGCTTTATCTATTTTCGTACGGAAAATTCTGAATTTATTAAAGTGAAGAGAAAAACTTCTAATTTTTTCAAAATCATTTTAAATAGTATAGCTTATTTCTTAAAAAAGATACTAAAGAGTAAAACATCGTATAAGAATTATGGTAAAATTTAATAGTTAAAATGTGTTTCTTGAAATATATGATGATTTAGGATAATATCGTTAATGGATAAATAGGTTGCGATGGAGGGTCTATATGTCAAACAGATTTGCAGTGATTCTAGCTGCAGGCAAAGGCACACGTATGAAGTCTAAGCTATACAAAGTGCTTCATCCTGTATGTGGAAAACCTATGGTACAGCATGTTGTCGATCAAGTAACGCAATTAGGATTGCAGAAACTTGTAACAGTCGTAGGACATGGTGCTGAAATGGTACAAGAACAGCTAGGAAACGTAAGTGAGTTTGCATTACAAGCAGAACAACTTGGTACAGCACATGCTGTCGATCAAGCTGCAAGTGTACTTGCAAATGAAGAAGGAACAACTTTAGTTATTTGTGGTGATACGCCGCTAATAACTGCTGAAACGATGGAAGCATTGCTTCAGCAACATAAAGAAGCAGGGGCAATGGCAACGGTGCTAACAGCTTACATAGAAGAACCTGCTGGATATGGTCGTATCGTTCGTAATGAGAATGGTCATGTTGAAAAGATTGTTGAGCATAAGGATGCAAATGAGAAAGAATTAGCTATTAAAGAAATCAATACAGGTACGTATTGTTTTGATAATAAAGCTTTATTCGCCTCACTTTCTAAAGTTTCAAATGATAACGTACAAGGTGAATATTACCTGCCAGATGTTATTGAGATTTTAAAAAATGAAGGTCATATCGTATCGGCTTATCAAACAGAGCACTTCGATGAAACGTTAGGTGTTAACGACAGAGTCGCTCTATCGCAAGCGGAAATTATTATGAAAAACCGTATCAACCGTAAAAACATGGTAAATGGTGTTACAATTATTGATCCAAGTAACACGTATATTTCTGCTGATGCAATTATCGGTAGTGATACAGTTCTTCATCCAGGAACAATTATTGAGGGGAATACTGTAATTGGTTCTGATTGTGAAATTGGACCGCACACAGTAATTCGCGATAGTGAAATTGGAGATCGTACGACAATTCGACAATCTACTGTACATGATAGTAAACTTGGTACAGAAGTATCGGTTGGTCCATTTGCACATATTCGCCCAGATTCAGTTATTGGAGATGAAGTACGCGTTGGAAACTTCGTGGAAATCAAAAAAACTGTTTTTGGTAATAGAAGTAAAGCTTCACACTTAAGTTATATCGGGGATGCACAAGTTGGAGAAGACGTGAATCTTGGTTGTGGTTCAATTACGGTGAACTATGACGGTAAGAATAAATTCAAAACTGTGATTGGTAACGGGGTATTTATTGGATGTAATTCAAACCTTGTTGCTCCTGTAACAGTTGAAGATGGTGCTTATGTGGCAGCAGGCTCTACAATTACAGAGAATGTTCCATCAAAAGCATTATCTGTAGCACGTGCACGTCAAGTTAACAAAGAAGACTATGTTGATCAATTGCTGAATAAGAAAAAATCATAATGTGGAGGGTTAATCTAGATGTCGACTCAATATCTAAATTCTAATTTGAAAGTATTCTCTTTAAACTCTAATAAGGAACTTGCTGAGCAAATTGCAAAGCACATTGGAGTAGGACTAGGAAAATGTTCTGTTGATCGTTTTAGTGATGGAGAAGTTCAAATTAACATTGAAGAAAGTATCCGTGGTTGCGATGTATTCATTATTCAATCTACAAGCTTCCCAGTAAACGAACATATCATGGAATTACTTATTATGATCGATGCATTAAAGCGTGCATCTGCAAAAACAATTAATATTGTTATTCCTTACTATGGTTATGCGCGTCAAGACCGTAAAGCGCGTTCTCGTGAACCAATTACATCGAAACTTGTAGCAAACTTGCTTGAAACGGCAGGTGCAACTCGTGTAATCACTCTAGATTTACATGCTCCACAAATTCAAGGGTTCTTTGATATCCCAATCGACCACCTAATGGGTGTACCGATTCTTTCAGATTACTTTGAAACAAAAGGTCTTAAAGATATCGTAATCGTGTCACCTGACCACGGTGGGGTAACTCGTGCTAGAAAAATGGCAGATCGTCTAAAAGCACCAATCGCTATTATTGATAAGCGTCGCCCTCGTCCGAACGTATCAGAGGTAATGAACATTATCGGTAATATTGAAGGTAAAACAGCAATTTTAATTGATGACATCATTGATACAGCTGGTACAATTACATTAGCAGCAAACGCTCTTGTTGAGAACGGTGCTTCTGAAGTATATGCTTGCTGTACACACCCAGTATTATCTGGTCCAGCAATTGAGCGTATCCAAAACTCAAATATTAAAGAGTTAGTTGTAACGAACTCTATCGTATTACCAGAAGAGAAGAAAATCGACAAAGTACATGAACTTTCAGTTGCTCCATTAATCGGAGAAGCAATCATTCGTGTATACGAAGAAGAATCTGTAAGTGTATTATTCAATTAATTGGATAGAATGAGACGTAACCAAGATTGGTTACGTCTTTTCGTATCGAAAAAAGAAAGTAGTGGTACAAGAATGAAATTGATAGTAGGACTTGGGAACCCGGGTAGAGAATATGAATTAACAAGGCATAATATTGGATTTATGGCGATTGATGAACTTGCGAAGCGTTGGAATATTTCTTTGAATGAACAAAAATTTAAAGGAATATTTGGTGCAGGATTTGTTAATGGAGAAAAAGTAATCTTATTAAAGCCACTTACATATATGAATTTATCTGGGGAAAGTATTCGACCACTCATGGATTACTATAAAATTGATGTTGAGGACTTCGTTGTTCTGTACGATGATTTAGACATCCCTGTAGGTAAATTACGCCTTCGTATGAAAGGTAGTGCTGGTGGACATAATGGTGTGAAATCAACAATTTCACATTTAGGAACACAAGAGTTTCAACGTATCCGTATGGGAATTGATCGTCCGAAAAATGGCATGAAGGTAGTAGATTACGTATTAGGACGTTTTACATCGGAAGAAATTCCTGATGTGAGTCATTCTATTGAAAAAGCAGCGGATGCATGTGAAGAATGGTTAAATAAACCTTTTCTTCAAATCATGAATACCTTCAATAGTTAAGGGTATGATTGGGAATATTTTGTCTTGCTTTTACCCATACTAGTAGTAATTGGATTTTTAGGAGGCTAGTATGGAAGGGTATTATTATTGCAGACATTGCGGGAGTAATGTAGGCTCCGTTACCGCAGAAAAAGTGTATAGCGACGTTTTATTTCAACTAACAGAGCAAGAAGTAGTAGAGATGATTCATTTTCATGAGAATGGAAATATATATATAAAAACGATTTGTGAATCGTGTCAAGAAACGCTCGCATCTTATCCTGAGTATTATGAATATGAAAAATTTCTGCAATAAAATGTTGTCGCTTTGGCATGTCCAAAGCATTTTTCTGTTTTCTTTTTCCAAAATATTTGCATAAAATATAGTGGCTTGCTCTTTATGTTGAGAGGGGTTTTGAAAATGATAGGTTTATTAGAGCAATTTTATAAAAATGAAGAGATCCAATCGGTTATTAATGGACTAGAAGATGGTTTAAAAGAACAACTTGTATCAGGTATGGCAACCTCTTCTCGTTCGTTATTAATGGCGGCCTTATATAAAAAAACAAAAAAATCACAACTTATTGTGACGCATAATTTATATCAAGCACAAAAAGTGCATGAAGATTTAGTGGCGTTACTTGGTGAAAAAGATGTGTGGTTATACCCAGTAAATGAATTGATAGCATCAGAAATTGGTGTTGCAAGCCCAGAATTGAAGGCGCAACGTATTGAAGTATTGAATCGTTTAGCGGCAGGAGAGAACGGGATTATTGTAGCGCCAGTTGCAGGACTACGCAGATTTTTACCAATGAAAGAGTTGTGGAAGCAAAGGCAAATCGAAATCAATCTAGGGCAAGAGATTGATTTAGATACATTCTTGCATACTTTA
This sequence comes from Bacillus sp. BB51/4, assembly GCF_008368845.1. Classification (NCBI taxonomy): domain Bacteria; kingdom Bacillati; phylum Bacillota; class Bacilli; order Caryophanales; family Bacillaceae; genus Bacillus; species Bacillus sp. BB51/4. The sequence continues at coordinate 27,392 of NZ_QOSC01000030.1, read as the reverse complement.
CATCATATTGGTTATGAGCGTAAGTCGATGGTAGAAGCTCCTGGGGAATTCAGTTTGCGCGGGGGAATATTAGATATTTACCCATTAACTGAAGAGTTACCATTTCGTATTGAATTTTTCGATACAGAAGTTGATTCTATTCGATTATTTGATGTGGATGAACAGCGCTCTCAAGATAAAAAAGAAAGTGTTAGATTTGGTCCAGCAACAGAGTTTTTATTTTCACAGGAAGAATTGAAGTCGGGAATTGAGCATCTTGAGGAAGGCTTGACTAAGACGATGCAAAAACTTTCCGATGATAAATTGAAGACTACAGTGCTTGAAACGGTAAGTCATGAAATTGAGATGTTAAAAAACGGGCAAAGTATAGAACAGATGTTTAAATATTTATCTATTTTCTATAAAGAACCTGCTAGTCTGATAGATTATTTACCAGAAGATGGTATTGTGGTTTTAGATGAGATTTCCCGTATTCAAGAAACGGCATCACATCTTGAAACGGAAGAGGCGGAATGGTATATATCACTTCTTGGTGAGGGAACAATTATTCAAGATTTATCTTTCTCACACTCGTTTGAGGAATTTCTTCATCATAAAAAAAGAAGTTTTGTATATTTAACGTTATTCTTACGTCATATAGCACATACACATCCGCAAAACATTGTGAATGTGACATGTAAAACAATGCAAGATTTCCATGGGCAGATGCAGTTGTTGAAAACTGAAATTGATAGATGGAACGAAGGGCATTTTACGACTGTTGTGCTCGGCACAGATGATGAACGTGTAAAAAAACTACAACATATTTTAAGTGATTATGATATTGAGGCAGATATCGTAGAGGGCACAGATATATTATTGCCTGGAAGGTTACAAATTGCTGTAGGTGATTTACATGCAGGATTTGAAATGCCGATGCAAAAGCTTGTTGTTATTACTGAAAAAGAGCTTTTTCATAAAAAAGTTAAAAAATCACAACGTAAGCAGAAGTTATCTAATGCTGAACGTATTAAAAGTTATTCGGAATTAAAAGTTGGAGATTATGTAGTTCATGTAAATCATGGTATAGGTAAATTCTTAGGTATCGAGACACTAGAGATTAATGGTGTTCATAAAGATTACTTGAATATTAAATATCAAGGTAATGATAAGTTATACGTTCCAATTGAACAAATTGACCAAGTGCAGAAATATGTAGGATCTGAAGGTAAGGATCCTAAAGTTTATAAATTGGGCGGAAATGATTGGAAAAAGGTCAAAACAAAAGTTGAAAAATCTGTACAAGATATTGCGGATGACCTAATTAAACTATATGCTGAGCGCGAAGCTTCAAAGGGTTATGCATATACACCAGATACGGCAGAACAACAAGAATTTGAATCTTCTTTCCCATATCAAGAGACAGAGGATCAATTACGTTCTATTGACGAGATTAAGAAAGATATGGAACGTGGACGTCCGATGGATAGGCTTCTCTGTGGTGATGTAGGATATGGAAAGACGGAAGTAGCTATCCGTGCGGCATTTAAGGCAATTATGGATGAAAAACAAGTTGCAATTTTAGTGCCGACAACGATCCTTGCACAACAACACTATGAAACAATTCGAGAGCGTTTTCAAGATTATCCAATCAATATAGGATTATTAAGTAGATTCCGTACGAGAAAACAGCAAAATGAAACAATTAAAGGCTTAAAAGATGGTACGGTAGATATCGTAATCGGAACGCATCGTATTTTATCTAAAGATGTTACTTATAAAGATTTAGGTCTTCTTATTATTGATGAAGAACAAAGGTTTGGTGTAACACATAAAGAAAAAATTAAACAATTAAAAGCAAATGTTGACGTGTTAACATTAACGGCAACTCCGATTCCGCGTACACTCCATATGTCTATGCTTGGTGTGCGTGACTTATCTGTTATTGAGACACCGCCAGAAAATCGTTTCCCAGTCCAAACGTATGTAGTAGAGTATAATCCAGCGTTAATGCGAGAAGCGATAGAACGAGAGCTTGCAAGAGGTGGGCAAATTTACTTCCTATATAATCGTGTGGAGGATATCGAAAGAAAAGCAGATGAAATTTCGATGTTAGTTCCAGACGCGCGTGTAACGTATGCACATGGGAAAATGAACGAAGGTGAATTAGAGTCTGTTATGCTATCGTTTTTAGAAGGGCAGCATGATGTTCTTGTAAGTACAACAATTATTGAGACGGGTGTAGATATTCCGAATGTAAATACGTTAATTGTATTTGATGCAGATCGTATGGGATTATCGCAGTTGTATCAGCTTCGTGGTCGTGTTGGACGTTCTAATCGTGTTGCATATGCATACTTTGCATACAAACGAGATAAAGTGTTATCAGAAGTTGCAGAGAAGCGTCTGCAAGCCATTAAAGAGTTCACAGAGCTTGGATCAGGTTTCAAAATTGCGATGAGAGACTTATCCATTCGTGGTGCAGGTAACTTGTTAGGAGCCGAACAGCATGGATTTATTGATTCTGTCGGATTTGATCTATATTCTCAAATGTTAAAAGATGCAATTGAACAGCGTAGAGGAACAGATGGGGTTGAAAATACAGTTAATGTTGAAATTGATTTAGAAGTAGATGCATATTTACCAGATGCTTATATTTCAGATAGTAAACAAAAGATTATGATGTATAAACAGTTTAGAGGTGTTTCTGCAATTGAGGATATTGAAGAGTTGCAGGAAGAGATGATAGATAGATTTGGTGATTACCCGCAAGAAGTTGGTTACTTATTGCAAATTGCAAATATTAAAGTATTGGCAATGAAAGAACAAATTGAGTTAATTAAGCAAAATAAATTTGAAGTGACAATTCTGTTCTCAGAACAAGCAAGTCAAAATATTGATGGCGGAAAATTATTCATGCTCGGAAATAGTTTTGGACGTATGATTGGTCTAGGAATGGAAGGATCGCAATTGAAAATCGTTATGAAAACAAATGGTTTAGAGACATCGAAGTGGTTAACAATTGCTGAAAATTTATTAAAAGGCCTACCAGATGTAAAAAAAGAAGTCATAAATGCCTAATATAAGATAAAAAAATACAATTCGGCGTGCATAGAAGAACTAATGTGTAAAATACTATGTCTAACAGTTGGTGATTTTTACATGAACAGGTAAATTCACCACTTTGATCATCAGTAGAAAGTGAGGCAGCATTAGAATGAAAGCAACTGGAATCGTACGTCGAATTGATGATTTAGGTAGGGTAGTAATCCCGAAGGAAATTCGTAGAACTTTACGTATTCGAGAAGGAGACCCACTAGAAATATTTGTTGATCGCGATGGAGAAGTGATTTTGAAAAAATATTCTCCAATTAGTGAACTAGGTAATTTTGCAAAGGAATATACGGAAGCTTTATACGATAGCTTAGGACATAATGTGCTTGTATGCGATCGTGATTCTATTATCGCAGTAGCAGGCGTATCTAAAAAAGAATACTTAAATAAAAGTGTTGGCGATTTAATTGAGAAGACAATGGAAGAGCGTAAGTCTGTAATTATGACAGATGAAAGCGAAATTTCAATTATTGATGGAGTAACAGAAAAAGTGAGTTCCTATACAATTGGCCCGATTGTTGCGAATGGGGATCCAATTGGAGCTGTTGTTATCTTCTCTAAAGAGGATATTATAAGTGAAGTAGAGCATAAGTCAGTAAATACAGCTGCAAGCTTTTTAGCGAAACAAATGGAGCAGTAAGGCTATATCGAATTTTAGAAGTAGCAATCTTTCCTAATTATGATATTTCTTCTTGAGAAATCAAATATTTGGAGATATATGTATATTGAATGAAGGTAGCGCTTTGCTACCTTTTTTCGTTGAACATTTCTAGCGTTGCACGAACGTATTATTACTCGTGTAGGCAAGAAAGCTTGTTCTTTTCTTTATGATATAATACGAGGGGTGAGAATAGAAAAAGGAGTTTTTTTGTATGGAATCGAAGAAGTATCAAGCCTTTTGGCGTGGGGCTATTATATTAACAATCGCAAGTTTTGTTACAAAGGTATTAAGCGCTTTTTACCGTATTCCATATCAAAATATAGCGGGTGATATTGGTTTTTATATTTACCAACAAATTTATCCGTTTTATGGATTTTGTTTAATTTTAGCTACTTATGGGTTCCCCATTATAATTTCAAAAATGGTTGCGGAACGATTAGAGCGAGGGAAACAACAAGAAGCAGAAGAAATTATCTGTGTATCTTTTTGGTTTTTATTAGGAATTGGTTTCGTAGGCTTTTTTACATTGTTTTTTGGTGCCGAAACAATTGCAGCAGCCATGGGTGATATACACTTAGATAAGTTATTACGTGTTATTTCATTTTCATTCATATTGATGCCGTTTTTATCTGTAGCAAGAGGATATTTTCAGGGGTTCAATAATATGATGCCAACAGCTGTTTCGCAAGTGATAGAACAAACAATTCGTGTTTCTATTATTGTATTTTTATCTCTATTCCTAATTGCTCGCGGATTTGATTTATATACAGTCGGTGCAGGTGCTATGTTAGGTTCAATCGCAGGCGGACTAATTGGGATTATCGTACTTGTACTTTATATGCGTCATGACTTTCGTTCTATATTTTTTAAGAGTGTAAAGAGAATTAAGGGAAAAAAGAGGATCATTAAAATTCTGTTTTGGCAGGGATTGGCGATTTGTGTTAGTAACTTAGTACTTATTTTTATACAAATGGCTGATTCCATTTCCTTCTATTCCTTACTTATTGGGGCAGGAGAGCAAGCTGAAAGTGCAAAGGTATTAAAAGGTGTTTACGACAGAAGTATCCCGCTTATGCAATTAGGTACTGTCGTGACAACTTCTTTCTCATTGTCACTTATTCCAATTATTACAGCGGCGAAGGAAAGAGGAGATCTTTCCTTTATTCGAGAAAAGGTAAAGTTAGCAATGAAAATAACATTTGTTATTGGATTTGCAGCTGCCATTGGATTAACTTGTATTATTCAGCCTACGAATATTATGTTGTTTGAAAATAGTGATGGGTCAGATGTTTTATCCATTTTATCTTTATCTATTTTATTTAGTTCATTGTCGATTACAACTGCTTCTATTTTGCAAGGGTTAGGACAAACATTAAAACCAGCAATATTCGTTATATTTGGGGGTTGTTTAAAGTTAGTTTTAAATTATACATTAATGCCGTATTTTGGTGTGAAGGGAGCTGCAATTGCAACACTAGTTGCGTTAATTGTAATTTCTGTGCTAAATAGTGCATTACTTATGCAAGCTGTATCCGAATCGCTTATCGATAAGCGTAATATGTTAGGTGTAGTTATTAGTGGTATCGGTATGGGGTTTGTATTAATAATATTTATACGTTTGATGCAAATGTCTGGATTAGTAATTGATACAAGGCATAGAGGAATTGCAACACTTGAGGCATTGTTAGGTGTAGCTATCGGTGGATTAACATATGTGTTTTTAATTTTAAAATTACGTGTATTTACAAAAGCGGAAATAGGAACCGTTATGAAAAAAGAGAAAAAAGAAGGTTCATTGAAGAAGAGTGGATAGAGGTGGCAGGTTGTGAGTGGAATCATTACTATTTTAGGATTAGGTGCTGGTGAGTTAGATCAGTTAACGATGGGTGTATATCGAAAAATAAAAGAGGCAGATCACATGTTTGTTAGAACGAAGGAACATCCCGTTATAGAAGAGTTGGAGAAAGAAGGTATACAATATACAGCCTTTGACAGTGTATATGAAGCGCATGATACATTTGAAATTGTATATGAAACAATCGCGAATACATTGTTAGAACAAGCTGAAGGCACAGAAATCATCTATGCCGTGCCAGGGCATCCGCTTGTAGCGGAAAGAACGGTTCAGCTACTGTTGGAAAAAGGTGAAGTAGCGAATGTTGAAGTGCGCATTGAAGGTGGACAAAGTTTCCTTGATCCTATGTTTGCGAGTCTAAAGATTGATCCGATTGAAGGATTCCAATTAATTGACGCCACATCATTTGAAAGAGGACAATTAGAATTAAGTCAACATTTAATCTTTTGCCAAGTATATGACGCATTCGTTGCATCTGATGTGAAATTAACATTAATGGAGATGCTATCAGATGATTATGAAGTGTATATCGTAACAGCTGCAGGGACTTCATTTGAACAAGTTAAAAAGGTGCCGTTGTACATGTTAGATCATGAAACAGAGTTGAATAATTTAACGAGTGTATATGTACCACCAGTTAAAGAACGTGCGTCCTTGTATCAACAGTTTGATGTGCTTAGAGAAATTATTGCAGACCTTCGTGGACCGAATGGTTGTCCGTGGGATAAAAAGCAAACACATCAATCTTTAAAGAAGTATTTAATTGAGGAAGCTTATGAAGTGTTGGAAGCAATTGATGAAGAGGATGATGATCACTTAGTAGAAGAACTGGGTGATATATTATTACAAGTTATGTTGCATGCTCAAATCGGGGAGGATGAAGGTTGGTTCTCTATAGATGATATTATTCGAACTTTATCTGAGAAAATGGTTCGCCGCCACCCGCATGTATTTGGGAATACGGATGTAAATAATGCCGATGAAGTAATTGCCAATTGGGAAGAAATTAAAAAACAAGAAAAAGGATTCGTGAAAGAATCTGTTTTAAATGGGGTTCCAAAAAGTTTGCCACAGTTACTACGCGCCTATGAAATCCAGAAAAAAGCTGGCAAAGTTGGTTTCGATTGGGTTGATGTACAACCGATGATAGAGAAAGCCTTAGAAGAATGGCAAGAGTTCCAACAAGAAGTTACAAATATGGATGAGGCGAAAATGTTAGGTGAATTTGGCGATTTACTATTTGCGTTTGTGAATATAGCTCGTCATTATAAAATAGATCCCGAAGAGGCGTTACGTTCAACGAATGAGAAATTCGTCGGTCGTTTCTTATACATGGAAGCAAAGGTAGCTGAAATGAATAAAGAGATGCAAGATTTATCATTAGAGCAGTTAGACGTTTTATGGGAAGAGGCAAAACAAACAGAGCGTTAATAGGGGGATTTGATATGCGTCTAGATAAGTTTTTGAAAGTATCACGTTTAATTAAAAGAAGAACATTAGCGAAAGAAGTAGCTGATCAAGGAAGAATATCAATTAATGGTCAAGTGGCAAAAGCGAGTTCAGATGTAAAAGTAGCTGATGAATTAACAATTCGTTTTGGTCAAAAAATAGTAACTGTAAAAATAAACGAATTGAAAGAAACGACTAAAAAAGAAGATGCAGCAAATATGTATAGTTTAGTTCGCGAAGAAAAAGTAAAGGCTGAAGAAGGCTTGTTCTAAAATCAATTATCCCTTCATACATTACTATTAGCTAGTATAAATCTATGGGGGGATTTACGTGGATAATGGTTACTCACCTATGTCTTCTAATCAACAAAATGTTTCGGTAGAGCATGATATTATTATGCGTGGCAGGCGTGTAATTGATATTACCGGTGTAAAGCAGGTAGAGAGTTTTGATAGCGAGGAGTTTTTACTTGAGACCGTAATGGGTTTTTTAACAATTCGTGGTCAAAATTTGCAAATGAAAAATTTAGATGTAGAAAAAGGTGTTGTATCGATTAAAGGGAAAGTTCATGAGATGCTGTATATTGATGAGAATCAAGGGGAGAAAACTAAAGGATTCTTTAGTAAGTTGTTTAAATGAGCCTAACAATTCAGTTGTATACGATGCTCTCAATGATCGGAATGGGTGCTTGGATTGGAGCGTCTTTAGATACATACCAACGATTTTTAAAGCGGCAAGAACGTAAACGTTGGCTTGTATTTATACATGATATACTATTTTGGATTGTCCAAGCATTATTCGTTTTTTATGTACTGCTTCTTGTAAATGAAGCTGAACTACGTATATATGTATTTTTGGCATTATTATGTGGTTTTGCGGCATATCAAAGCTTATTGAAAGCAATATACATGAGACTGTTAAATTTTCTCATCTATATTTTTATGCAAACAACACACTTTTTTGTTCAAATTATAAAGCTACTCATGATAAAACCTGTTATTATTATAGCGCAGCTATTTATTGCATTTATATTATTCTTATTTCGTATACTGCTTTCAATTGGACATGTGTTATGGAAAATGGTGATTTGGATATTACTTTTCATATGGAAAGTTTTTTTCTGGCCTGTTCGATTTATTGCTTCGCTCATATGGAAACTTCTCCCTAATCGTGTTAAACTTTTTATAATGAAACATGTAGGGTTCCTGCAATATATAGCAAAATTGAAGGGACACATCTTCCAATTATGGGGGCGTATAAAAAAGAAGTTAGGGGGACCTCGGAAATGAGGGAACTGAGACAAAGAACAATCGAAAAACAGAGTCCAAATCCTGTTAAAGAGCATATAATACAAACGGATGAGAACAGGAAGCGACTTTATCGCCGTTTAGCGGTTTTTCTTGTCTTTGCTTTTACAATTATTGCGAGTATTAGTGTAACGTTTTATCAACAAAACAGTTCCATTAGAGCAAAAGAAGCAAAAGTTAAGGACATGAAAAAAGAACTGGATTCATTAACGAATAAAGAAAAGAGTCTAAAAGACGAAGTTCAAAAGTTGAATGATGAAGAGTACGTATTAAAGATTGCTAGAAGGGATTATTTCTTCTCTGGAAAAGGGGAGATAATTTTTCCTGTTTCTAAGTAGAGTATGTCTTATTGACACTATATTTTAGGATTATATATAATAAAGTAAAATTTGACTTTTTAACCACTAAGGAGGAGCATTTTTTTTATGTCAATCGAGGTAGGCAGCAAGTTACAGGGTAAAGTAACAGGTATTACAAATTTTGGGGCTTTTGTGGAGCTGCCAGAAGGCTTAACGGGTCTTGTTCATATTAGTGAAGTTGCTGATAATTATGTGAAAGATATTAACGATCACTTAAAAGTGGGCGACCAAGTAGAAGTAAAAGTTATTAACGTTGAAAAAGATGGTAAGATCGGTCTATCTATTAAAAAAGCGAAAGAGCGTGAAAAAACAGAAGGAGATCGTCCACGTGGTGAATACCAACGCGGTGGCGGTGGCGATCAACAACGTTCTGGACGTCCACAACGTAATCGTTCTTTCAACAGAGATAACCGTGGCGGCGGTAACGAACGAGCTCCAAAAGAAACATTCGAGCAAAAGATGGCACGTTTCTTAAAGGACAGTGAAGATCGTTTAACTTCTTTAAAGCGTAACACAGAATCTAAACGTGGTGGCCGTGGCGCACGTCGCGGATAATAAGAACGTTTAATTCTTAGCATATAGAGAGGTACCCAGGGCGATTGCTCGGGGTGCTTTTTTATATGTGAAAATATATTTTTAAAAAAGTTTTCAAGATGTGTTGACTTTAAAATATATCTGAGGTAAGATACTAATTGTCCGTTAAATAAGACGACATGGCGGTGTAGCTCAGCTGGCTAGAGCGTACGGTTCATACCCGTGAGGTCGGGGGTTCGATCCCCTCCGCCGCTATATTTAATTTAACGGCCCGTTGGTCAAGTGGTTAAGACACCGCCCTTTCACGGCGGTAACACGGGTTCGAATCCCGTACGGGTCATCCTAAAAAGATCATGCAAATTTGCATGATCTTTTTTTGTTAAATAAATTAAGACATACAACACTTCTACAAAATCACCCTATATTTTCTGAATGTTCAATTAAAATAGTGAGAATAAATTACATACCGTGTATATATGTAGAGTTATTTCGAATAAAAAGTCGAACGATTATAAAAGTGAAAACTGTTGTTTTGACAAAAATCCCAATAATCATCTTTTATAATGACAGTAATTAAACTATGCAGGTGGTGTTAAAAATATGCCTAAAGCAGGAAGGAATACTATGAATACAAGTGCATTGGCAATGAATGAGAGTCAGCTTGGAGCAGTAAAGTGGACGAGTAAATTGCGAATGAAGTTTGAACAGGTTTTCTTTAGATGGGGATTTATTATTGTTGTTATTGGTTTTCTTTTGGGACGAGCATATATATTAACAAACATTTTACCGTTTGCACTGCCGTTTTTTGCTGCTGTTTATGTTATGAAGCGGGATAAAATGCCGCTCGCGTTCTTGGCTCTTATGGGGGGCGCACTTTCAGTTTCGATAGATAATTTATTCTTTACCTTTGCATCTATTTTTACTTTCTTCATTTATAATATCTTCTTTAGTCGGTTTACACGTAAAACTGTTGGACTTGTTCCATTCCAAGTATTTATCTCCGCATTAACCGCACATTTAGTTGTCGTATATTTCGCGCAACAAACTGTCACCATGTACGATTTACTCGTTAGTACGATTGAGGCAGGGCTTAGCTTCGTATTAACTATGATATTTTTACAAAGTGTTCCGCTTTTAGTAGAACGAAAAGGTAAACAACAAGCGCTAGAGACAGAAGAAATTGTTTGTTTAATTATATTACTAGCATCTGTTTTAACAGGGACAACAGATTGGTTTGTATATGACGCTTCTATTCAACATATTTTTACTAGGTATTTAGTGCTCGTGTTTGCATTTATTGCGGGGGCTGCTACAGGATCTACAGTGGGGGTCGTCACTGGATTAATATTAAGTTTAGCCAATGTCTCCAGTTTGTCTCAACTTAGTCTACTTGCTTTTTCTGGGTTGCTTGGTGGTTTGTTAAAAGAAGGGAAGCGTTTAGGTGTTAGTTTAGGTTTATTAATTGGGACGAGCTTGATTACGCTATATGTAGACAAGCAAACAAACATTGTGACAACTTTAATTGAATCTGGTGTGGCGATTATGTTCTTCTTATTAACACCGAAACTTGTTATGGATCGTATTGCTAAATTCATGCCAGGCACACAGGAACATTCGCAAGATCAACAACAGTATTTAAGAAGGATGCGTGATGTTACAGCGAATAAAATTAATCAATTTGCCAATGTATTTGCTGCTTTATCTAATAGCTTTTCTGTATATGGATATGTGGAGGAGGAAGATAAAGAGACAGAAGCGGATTTGTTCTTAAGTACAATTACTGCAAAAACATGTCAAACATGCTTTAAAAAGGACCAATGCTGGGTAGTTAATTTCGACAAAACGTACGATTATATGAAACAAATAATGAGTGAAACGGAAGAGGGGACGTTGCAGCATAATCGGAAGTTAGTTCGTGAATGGGACAAGCATTGTGTGAGAGGGAAGAAAGTGACGGATTTAGTAGCGGGTGAATTAGATCACTTCTATGAAGGACAAAAATTACGAAAACAAATGAAAGAAAACCGTAGAATAGTAGCGGAGCAACTATTAGGTGTATCAAAAGTTATGGAGGATTTTGCTAAGGAGATCCAAAGAGAACGAGAAAATCATCAAGTGCAGGAAGAACAGATTATGCAAGCGTTTCGTGATTTTGGCGTAGAAGTAGAGCATGTTGATATATATTGTTTAGATAGAGGAAGTATTGATATTGAAATGTTGATTCCAGTTGCATCTAATGAACATGGAGAATGTGAAAAGTTAGTTGCGCCGATGCTTTCTGACATTCTAAAGGAAAATATTGTTGTTAAACATGAAGAAAAATCTTCTTATCCGAACGGCCACAGCTTAATATCATTTGGTTCGGCAAAAACGTATTCTCTTGATACTGGGTTGGCCACAGCTGCAAAAGGCGGTGGGTTTGTTTCTGGTGACTCTTATGCGATGATGGATTTAAGTGTTGGTAAATATGCGCTTGCAATTAGTGATGGTATGGGAAATGGGCAAAGAGCTCATATGGAGAGTAAAGAAACGGTAAAATTATTACAAAAAATACTTCAATCAGGCATTGATGAGGAAATAGCGATTAAATCTATCAATTCTATTCTTTCTTTAAGAACAACAGAAGAGATGTTTACGACGTTAGATTTAGCTATGGTGGATTTGCGGGATGCGAGTGCGAAATTTTTAAAGATTGGATCGACGCCGAGTTTTGTTAAACGCGCGAATAATATTTTGAAAATTGAGGCAAGTAATTTGCCGATGGGCATTATTGAGGATGTTGAAGTTGATGTAGTAGGTGAACAATTAAAAACGGGCGATATCCTTATTATGATGAGCGATGGGATTTTCGAGGGAGCGCAACATGTAGAAAATCATGAACTATGGATGAAACGAAAAATTAAAGAATTACAAACCGAAGATCCGCAAGAAATTGCTGATATCATTATGGAAGAGGTGATTCGCTCTTGTGATGGTTATATAAATGATGATATGACTATCGTTGTGGCGAAAGTGAAGAAAAATATGCCGAAGTGGGCTACGATTCCAATTGTAGGAATGCAGGCACAATAAATTTTAAGTGTGATGTTTCTTTATCACTGTTTCTTTCTAAAAACCTAGGTGGATGCCTAGGTTTTTTTACTTTAAAAGATAATGTTATTACTTTTGTGAATATGTACGGATGATGTAAGATAAAAATGTAATTTTTGTATATCTTTTTTTTGCACAATGTTTGTAAAAGTTGTACCATTATAAACAAGGTAACTAACGTTGCTGTTCTTGTTTAATGAAAGGTGATTACGAAGTTGAAAGATACATTTGTTGAAAAGGTAGATGACTTTGTAAAGCAGCATGATGTATTAAAGGAACGTTCAACAATTGTTGTAGGGGTTTCTGGTGGTCCTGACTCTTTGGCTCTTCTATATTATTTGTTAGAAAAAAGAGCAGCAAAACAGTTCGAAATTGTAGTGGCACATGTGGACCATATGTTTAGAGGTGATGAATCTCATGAGGACCTACAGTTTGTGCAGGACCTTTGTAAAGGGCTGGGAGTTATTTGCGAAACGATAAGGATTAATGTGTCGCAATATCAACAGCAACACGGAATGAATGCACAGGTTGCTGCTAGAGAATGCAGATATGCATTTTTGGAAAGAATAATGAAGAAATATGATGCGAGATATGTAGCTCTTGGACATCATGGTGATGATCAAGTAGAGACGATTTTAATGCGCCTTGTACGAGGGAGTACTCCGAAAGGATATGCAGGAATTGCAGTGAAGCGTCCTTTTCATAATGGATATTTAATTAGGCCGTTACTTGGAGTAACGAAGGAAGAGATTGTTGATTACTGTAATAAGCTAAAAATAATTCCCCGTATAGATCCAAGTAATAAAAAGGAAGTATATACAAGGAATCGATTACGCAAATATGTTCTTCCTCATTTGAAAGAAGAAAATTCACAAGTGCATGAGAAATTCCAAAAATTTAGCATGCAGATGCAAGAGGATGAGGCGTATTTGCAGGAATTAGCTTTTGAGAAAATGAATAAAGTAATTACAAAAAAAAGTGATAAACAAATTAGCTTATCAATTCCTGCCTTTGAATCCATGTCTATGCCTTTACAAAGAAGAGGGATTCAACTAATATTAAACTATCTTTATGAATATAAGATTCCATCTTCTCTTTCCTCTATACATATTGACAAAGTGATCGAGTTTTTTAAGCGGACACAACCTTCGGGTTCACTTGATTTCCCAGGTGATTTAAAAATTGTTCGCGCATACGAGGAGTGCAGCTTTGGATTTAAACAAGAAATTGTTTCTCCTTTTTTACAAGATTTATCAGTGCCCGGGACAATTACGCTATCGAACGGGGATAAGCTTGTAACAGAGGTGAGCGAAGACATACCAAGTAACATGAATGAAACAGTATTTGTTGCTAAGTATAATGATATATCATATCCACTTCGTATTCGTTCTAGAGAAAATGGAGATCGCATGTCAATACAAGGTATGAATGGCACAAAAAAGATAAAAACTATTTTTATCGAAGCAAAAGTACCAAGAGAAAAAAGAGAAGAATGGCCGGTCGTTTGTGATGCAAGTGGGAATATTATTTGGGTACCCTTGTTGAAGCGATCTGCATTTGCTATCTCGAAAGAGGCGGCAAAGAAGGATAAATATATGATTATTCACTACAAAAGCAAGGAGTCTTCCGGGAGGATAATGAAATGATGAATCAAGATATCGAAAAAGTATTAATTTCTGAAGAACAAATACAAGAAAAGGTGCGCGAATTAGGTGCGGTTATTGCAGAGGATTATAAAAACACAATACCTCTTGCGATTGGTGTATTAAAGGGCGCAATGCCATTCATGGCAGATTTATTAAAGAGAACAGATACATATCTTGAAATGGATTTTATGGCTGTATCTAGTTACGGTCACTCTACTGTTTCAACAGGCGAAGTGAAAATTTTAAAAGACCTTGATACTTCTGTAGAGGGTCGCGATATTTTAATCGTTGAAGATATTATTGATAGCGGTCTTACGCTAAGTTACTTAGTAGACCTATTCAAATATCGTAAAGCGAAGTCTGTAAAAATTGTTACGTTATTAGATAAGCCGACAGGCCGTAAGGTAGATTTGAAAGCGGATTATGTTGGGTTTACTGTTCCACATGAATTTGTTGTAGGGTATGGATTAGATTATAAAGAGCAGTACCGTAATCTTCCTTATGTAGGAGTATTAAAACCAAGTGTTTACTCAAATTAATTAAATACAGGCGTCACAATTGTATAGGAAAGTTTTTCTATGTTACGATTTACTATAGTGTTTATGCCGTGAGAGGAGGTTAGGAATGAATCGTATCTTCCGTAATACCATCTTTTATTTACTGATATTCCTAGTAGTAATTGGAATCGTGAGCTATTTTAATGGTTCGACACAAAAAACGACATCAGTTAGCTACGATAAATTCATTACTAAACTAGAAAAAGGTGAAGTGCGTAATGTGCAACTTCAACCGAAAAATGGTGTATTTGAGGTAAAAGGACAATTTAACAACTCTAGCCAAGGAGAACAATTTGTTACTTATGCACCAAATACTGAGGAATTACAAAAGAAAATTAATGACAAAGCGCAAGGTGCTGAAGTTAAGTATCAACCAGCAGAAGAAACAAGTGCTTGGGTAACGTTCTTTACTTCAATCATTCCGTTTGTCATTATCTTCATTTTATTCTTCTTCTTATTAAACCAGGCTCAGGGCGGCGGTAGCCGTGTTATGAACTTCGGGAAAAGTAAGGCGAAGTTATATAATGACGAAAAGAAAAAAGTTCGTTTCAGAGATGTTGCTGGAGCGGATGAAGAGAAACAAGAGCTTGTTGAGGTAGTTGAATTCTTGAAAGATCCTCGTAAGTTCGCTGAAGTTGGTGCCCGTATTCCGAAGGGTGTTCTATTAGTAGGACCTCCAGGTACAGGTAAAACTTTACTAGCACGTGCCGTTGCAGGTGAGGCAGGCGTTCCATTCTTCTCTATCAGTGGTTCTGATTTCGTAGAGATGTTCGTCGGTGTCGGTGCATCACGTGTACGTGATTTATTCGAAAATGCAAAGAAAAATGCTCCTTGTATCATTTTCATTGATGAAATTGATGCAGTAGGACGTCAACGTGGCGCAGGTCTTGGTGGTGGCCATGATGAGCGTGAGCAAACGTTGAACCAATTACTTGTTGAAATGGATGGATTCGGTGCAAACGAAGGTATTATTATCATCGCTGCAACAAACCGTCCTGATATTCTTGATCCAGCGTTATTACGTCCAGGTCGTTTTGACCGTCAAATTACAGTAGATCGTCCAGATGTAAATGGCCGTGAAGCTGTGCTGAAAGTACATGCTCGTAATAAACCGCTTGATGATCATATCAACTTAAGAGCAATTGCAACTCGTACACCAGGGTTCTCTGGTGCGGATCTTGAAAACTTATTAAACGAAGCTGCTTTAGTGGCTGCGCGTCAAGATAAGAAGAAAATTGATATGAGTGACATTGATGAAGCAACGGATCGTGTTATTGCAGGTCCAGCTAAGAAAAGTCGTGTTATCTCTGAAAAAGAACGTAATATCGTTGCATTCCATGAAGCTGGCCATACTGTAATTGGTGTTGTCCTTGATGAAGCAGATATCGTTCATAAAGTAACAATTGTCCCTCGTGGTCAAGCTGGTGGATATGCAGTAATGCTTCCGAAAGAAGATCGTTACTTCATGACAAAACCAGAGTTACTTGATAAAATCACTGGTTTACTTGGTGGTCGAGTAGCTGAAGAGATTGTGTTTGGTGAAGCAAGTACAGGTGCTCACAACGACTTCCAACGTGCGACTGGTATTGCAAGACGTATGGTTACGGAATTCGGTATGAGTGATAAGCTTGGACCGATGCAATTCGGTAGCTCACAAGGTGGTCAAGTGTTCTTAGGAAGAGACTTCCATTCAGAACAAAACTACAGTGATGCAATTGCACATGAAATCGATGTGGAAATGCAAACTATTATAAAAGAATGTTATGCTCGCGCGAAACAAATTCTTACTGAAAAACGTGATAAGCTAGATATTATTGCGAAAACGTTACTTGAAGTAGAAACGTTAGATGCAGAGCAAATCAATCATTTATATGATTACGGCAGATTGCCAGAGCGTCCAACATCTTCAGATGATGTGAAAGTAAACATCAATATGAAGAAGGACGATGAAGAATCAGAAGATAAGTAAGAGGTGAAGGAGTGACGATGGTCACTCCTTTTTTTATTTGTGGAACGAAATGAAGTAGAAAAAAATTTAAGTAAATCTGGTATTAAAAATTGAAATAGAGCGTAATCTTTTTGTAAAATGATGAGGATAGAAAAGCTGATTATATAAGTATGTGTGATATGATGTTTTTATAAGTTTTATACATACTGCACAAATATAGATTAAATAAGATAAGTGGTGAGAATATGATTTTTGTATTGGATGTAGGGAACACAAATGCTGTGCTAGGCGTGTTTGAAGAGGGGGAACTTCGTCAACATTGGCGCATGGAAACAGATCGTCATAAGACAGAAGATGAATATGGAATGCTTGTAAAGCAGTTGCTTGAGCATGAAGGTCTTTCGTTTGAAGATGTGAAAGGTATTATCGTGTCTTCAGTCGTACCACCAATTATGTTTGCATTAGAGCGCATGTGTGAAAAGTATTTTAAAATTAAACCGCTTGTAGTAGGTCCTGGAATAAAAACGGGGCTAAATATTAAATATGAAAATCCACGTGAAGTAGGCGCGGACCGAATTGTAAATGCGGTAGCAGGAATCCACTTGTATGGAAGTCCGCTTATTATTGTCGATTTCGGTACGGCTACTACATATTGTTATATTAACGAAGAAAAGCATTATATGGGTGGGGTTATTACGCCGGGAATTATGATTTCAGCAGAGGCTTTATATAGTAGAGCGGCAAAACTTCCTCGTATTGAAATTACAAAACCAAGCAGTGTTGTTGGAAAGAATACGGTAAGTGCAATGCAATCTGGTATTCTTTATGGTTATGTTGGACAAGTGGAAGGTATTGTTAAGCGTATGAAAGAGGAAGCTAAACAAGAACCGAAAGTTATTGCAACAGGTGGATTGGCGAAATTAATTTCAGAAGAATCGAATGTAATTGATGTTGTAGATCCATTTTTAACATTAAAAGGTTTGTATATGTTATACGAGCGTAATGCAAATTTACAGCATGAGAAAGGTGAATAAATGAGTATGAAAGATTATTTAGTAAAAGCGTTAGCATTTGATGGAGAAGTGCGTGCATATAGTGTACGTACTACAAACACAGTAAGTGAGGCGCAAAGACGTCATGATACATGGAGAACAGCTTCGGCGGCACTTGGTCGTTCTTTAACTGCAGGTACAATGATGGGCGCGATGTTAAAAGGTGACCAAAAGTTAACGATTAAGGTAGAAGGTAATGGTCCGATTGGTCCTATCTTAGTAGATGCTCATGCAAATGGGGATGTACGTGGTTATGTAACGAATCCACATGTTGATTTTGAAGGAACGGAACAAGGGAAATTACGTGTATATCAAGCGGTAGGTACTGAGGGATTTGTAACAGTAATTAAAGATATTGGTATGCGTGAGCCGTTTATTGGTCAATCTCCAATTGTTTCAGGAGAATTAGGGGAAGACTTCACGTATTATTTTGCAGTTTCTGAGCAAACACCTTCTTCTGTAGGAGTTGGCGTTCTTGTAAATGGAGATGACAGCGTATTAGCGGCAGGTGGATTTATCCTTCAAATTATGCCAGGTGCACAGGAAGAAACAATTTCATTCATTGAAGATCGTTTGCAGAAGATTCCTCCTGTATCAACGTTAATTGAACAAGGGCTTTCTCCAGAAGAGTTACTGTATGCAGTTCTTGGAGAAGATAAAGTAAAAGTATTAGAAGTGATGGATGTTCAATTTAATTGTACATGCTCACGCGAACGTATTGAGAGTGTGTTAATTAGTTTAGGTAAAACAGAGTTAGAGCAAATTCGCGAAGAAGAAGAAGAGACAGAAGTTCATTGTCATTTCTGTAATGAGCGATACAAGTTCTCTAAAGAAGATATTACAAATTTAATTGAGAGTTTGTAATAAGGGAAGTGAGGGAATCCATCCTCTAAATAGATTGACAAACAGGGAATTTTCTGACAAAATCTAAATATAGATAAAACCAATAAAAATACTCGGTGTTAGGAGTGACAGGAATGCGAGTGGCACAATCAGTTTCAGAATTAATCGGGAAAACGCCGATCGTTAAGTTGAACCGCATCGTAGAATCAAACAGCGCAGATATATACTTAAAATTAGAATTTATGAATCCAGGGAGCAGTGTTAAAGATCGTATTGCATTAGCTATGATTGAAGATGCTGAAAAAAAAGGATTATTAAAAGAAGGCGATACAATCATTGAGCCAACAAGTGGTAACACGGGAATTGGTTTAGCGATGGTAGCGGCCGCTAAAGGATATAAGGCAATTTTAGTAATGCCAGAAACAATGAGTATTGAGCGTCGTAATTTATTACGTGCTTACGGTGCGGAATTAGTATTGACTCCAGGGCCTGAAGGAATGGGTGGAGCAATTCGTCAAGCGACTGAATTAGCAAAAGAGCATGGCTACTTTATACCACAACAGTTCAAAAACCAATCGAATCCAGAAATTCATCGTTTAACAACAGGGCCAGAAATTGTTGAACAAATGGGTGACCAATTAGATGCGTTTATTGCAGGTATTGGTACAGGTGGAACGATTACTGGTGCTGGTGAAGTGCTGAAAGAAGCGTATAAAGATATTAAAATTTATGCAGTAGAACCTGCGGATTCACCAGTACTATCTGGTGGGAAACCGGGTCCACATAAAATCCAAGGAATTGGGGCGGGATTCATCCCAGAGACATTGGATGTAGAGGTATATGATGAAATTGTTCAAGTAAAAGCAGAGCAAGCATTTGAATATGCAAGAAGAGTGGCTAAAGAGGAAGGTATTTTAGTGGGTATCTCTTCTGGAGCAGTTATTTATGCAGCAACAGAAATTGCGAAAAAGTTAGGTAAAGGGAAAAAGGTACTTGTTATTATCCCAAGTAACGGTGAACGTTATTTAAGTACACCGCTTTATCAATTTGAGTCTTAATTATATGTGATTGAAAAAGCATCCTTGAAAAGGATGCTTTTTCTTTTTGGATTGGAAATAGGAAAAGAGTGAATGACTAGAAAACTTCATGTAAAATAAGAGGTAGTATAATTAATTTATTTTCACTAGCCTTCGAGTATAACCACTTTATATACATAACGAATGTAGTTTGAGGTGGTTAATCTAAGAGGGTGGGATAAAAGAAGACGGGGTGTTGATATGCAACGAAGAAAATCTGTAGCGCTTTCTATTCCATATCAGTTAGATTTCTTTAAGCAGTATAAATTTCTTTCTAAGGATAAACCGCAACATATTTTGTTAGAGAGTGGACGTGGCGGTCGTTATAACATTGTGGGGTTGAACCCAGTAGCGGTAATCCGAGGGAAGGGTGAAACGTTACATATAAGCGAAAGTGGTAAGGAAACAATAAAACAAGGAAACCCATTAGATTTAATGCAGGAATATATGGAGCGATGGAAAACGGATTATAATCCGGAATACCCTCCATTTCAAGGTGGTGCAATTGGTTACTTTAGTTATGATTGCATCCGTTATATTGAAAAACTCCCTTCCCATGCGGAGGATGACATTAATATACCTGATATATTCTTTTTATTATTTGATGATGTGTTTGTTTATGATCAAAAAGAAAAAGTATTATGGATTATTACACATTATGTAGATAAGCATGAAGAGGCAAAAGAGCGATTAAATGAATGGAAGATTCTTTGGGCGACAGAAGCGCCAGAAGTGAATATACCTTTTGCATGCCCTGAAGAGAAAAGTGAAACAGTTGCTTTTACAGAAGAAAGCTTTATGAAGGCGGTTGAATGTATTCAAGAATATATTGGGGCTGGTGATGTGTTCCAAGTAAACTTGTCGACAAGGCAAGAAAGAACGTTACAAACACACCCACTAGAAATCTATACAAGTCTTCGTGAGATTAATCCATCTCCATATATGGGTTACTTGGAGCTCGGGGATTTTCAAATTGTTAGTGGATCGCCAGAGTTGCTAATTAAGAAAGAGGGAACCGAAGTAAGTACAAGACCGATTGCTGGAACGAGATCTAGAGGGGAGAATGAGCAAGAGGATGAAGAATTAGCAAAAGAATTAATTGAGAACGAAAAAGAAAGAGCAGAGCACGTCATGCTTGTGGATTTAGAACGAAATGATTTAGGGCGTGTTTGTAAATATGGCACTGTAGAAGTAGATGAATTTATGGTAATTGAGAAATACTCACATGTTATGCATATTGTTTCTAATGTGCGTGGTGAGGTGGAAGAAGATAAAGATGCTTTTGATTTAGTGAAGGCTGTATTCCCTGGGGGAACAATTACTGGTGCTCCGAAAATACGTACGATGGAAATTATTGAAGAATTAGAACCTGTTCGCCGAGGGATTTATACAGGTTCAATCGGGTGGATCGGTTATTCTGGAGATACAGAATTGAATATTGTAATTAGAACACTGCTTGCTAAAGATGGAAAAGCACATGTACAAGCAGGAGCGGGAATTGTAATTGATTCGAATCCGGAAAATGAATATAAAGAGTCGTTAAAAAAGGCGATTGCTTTATGGCGTGCAAAAGAACGTAGCGAAGAAACGGTTAGGTGAGAGAAATGATATTAATGATTGATAATTATGATTCTTTTACATTTAATTTAGTGCAGTTTCTTGGAGAACTTGGACAAGAGCTTGTTGTTAAACGTAACGATGAAGTGACTATTTCAGATATTGAGAATATGAAACCAGACTTTTTAATGATTTCGCCAGGTCCGTGTAGTCCTAATGAAGCAGGTGTTAGTATGGAGGTTATTCAATACTTTGCTGGAAAGATTCCGATTTTTGGGGTTTGTCTTGGACATCAATCCATTGCACAAGTGTTTGGCGGAGAGGTTATACGTGCGGAGCGCTTAATGCATGGGAAAACGTCGCTTATGCATCATGACGGAAAGACGATTTTTTCGGATATCCCTAATCCGTTTACTGCGACACGTTATCATTCCCTTATCGTTAAGAAAGAGACGTTACCTGATTGCTTAGAGGTAACATCTTGGACAGAAGAAGGGGAAATTATGGCGCTCCGTCATACAACATTACCGATTGAAGGTGTACAGTTCCATCCAGAATCAATTATGACTTCCCACGGGAAAGAGTTGTTGCAGAATTTCATTCGTAAATACAGCCCAAGTGTGACATCGTGTTAATTTACGTAAATGGTGAGTATGTAGAAGCAAGTGAAGCGAGAATTTCTCCTTATGATCATGGTTATTTATATGGTCTTGGAGTTTTTGAGACATTTCGTATTTATAATGGTCATCCTTTCTTATTGGATGATCATTATGACCGTTTAATAGATGCGCTGGATACATTGCAAATTAAATGGACAATGACGAAAGATGAAGTACTGCTTATTTTGAAGAATTTACTCGTTAAGAATGAATTAGAGCATGCATATGTACGTTTTAATGTATCAGCGGGTATAGATGAAATTGGATTGCAAACGGAAATGTATGAAGAGCCGTCTGTTATTGTTTTTATAAAACCTTTAGCAGCCCCTGAAGGTGTAGTGGAAAAAGAAGGGGTTGTTTTAAAACAAGTGCGAAATACACCAGAGGGTGCGTCTCGCTTAAAGTCTCATCATTATTTAAATAACATTTTAGGAAAACGTGAAATTGGAAATGTTGTGAATAAGGAAGGTATTTTCCTTACTGAAACAGGTTATGTTGCAGAGGGTATTGTTTCGAATCTCTTTTTCGTGAAAGGTGATATTTTGTATACACCTTCGCTAAAAACAGGGATTTTAAATGGTATCACTCGTGCGTTTATTATAAAGGTTGCTGAAGAGCTGGGCATCGAAGTAAAGGAAGGTTTCTTTACAAAAGATGAATTACTTTCAGCTGATGAAGTCTTTGTAACAAACTCGATTCAAGAAATTGTCCCGCTTTATCATATAGAGGGACGAGATTTCCCGGGTAAAGTAGGTATGGTTACAAAAAGGTTTATGAGTCTTTATGAAATGCAGAGAGAGAAATTGTGGAGCAGAAATGAATTGCGAAGAGGAGATGTGTAGTTTGAAGTGGGATTATGATTTACGCTGCGGCGAATATACATTGAACTTAAATGAAAAAACTTTAATTATGGGGATTTTAAATGTAACACCAGATTCGTTTTCTGATGGTGGGAGTTACAACGAGTTAGAGGCTGCGGTGCGCCATGCGAAAGAAATGCGAGATGAAGGTGCTCATATTATTGATATCGGCGGTGAATCTACTCGCCCGGGTTTTGCTAAAGTATCGGTGGAAGAAGAAATAAAGCGAGTTGTTCCGATGATTCAGGCGGTTGCAAAAGAAGTGGAATTGCCTATTTCTATCGACACGTATAAAGCTGAAGTTGCAAAACAAGCAATCGAAGCGGGCGCTCATATTATTAATGATGTTTGGGGAGCGAAGGCGGAACCGAAAATCGCTGAAGTTGCAGCTCATTACGATGTACCTATTATCTTGATGCATAATCGCGATAACATGAATTACCGCAATTTAATGGCTGATATGATTGCTGATTTATATGAAAGCATCAAAATTGCTAAAGATGCTGGCGTAAGAGATGAGAATATCATTTTAGACCCAGGCATCGGTTTTGCTAAAACACCTGAACAAAATTTAGAAGCGATGCGTAATTTAGAACAGTTAAACGTACTGGGTTATCCAGTTCTCTTAGGTACTTCAAGAAAGTCCTTTATTGGACATGTGTTAGATTTACCGGTAGAGGAACGTCTTGAGGGAACAGGAGCTACCGTTTGTCTCGGCATTGAAAAGGGTTGTGAGTTTGTTCGTGTTCATGATGTGAAGGAAATGGCACGTATGGCTAAGATGATGGATGCGATGATTGGTAAGGGGGTAAAGTAATTGGATAAAATTTATGTTCATGATATGGAGTTTTACGGTTATCATGGTGTATTCCCAGAGGAAAATAAATTGGGTCAGAGATTTAAAGTGGACTTAACGGTGGAGTTGGATTTGAAACAGGCAGGAGAAAGTGATGACTTAGAGCATTCTGTCAATTATGGAGAGCTTTTCGAGTTATGTAGAAAAGTTGTTGAAGATAGAACGTATAAGCTTGTAGAGAGTATCGCTGAAAATATTGCTACAGATATATTAAAACAATATGAGAGCATTTTCCGTTGTACAATTAAAGTAATTAAACCAGATCCGCCGATACCTGGGCATTATCGTGCTGTAGCGGTGGAAATTACGAGAGAACGTCCATGAATAATATAGCTTACATTGCATTAGGTTCAAATATCGGAGAACGTTATACGTATTTAACTGAAGCGATTCAGTTTTTAAACAAAAACCCGTATATCCAAGTTAACGATATTTCATCTGTATATGAAACAGAGCCAGTTGGCTATACTGACCAAAGTTGCTTTTTAAATTTAGTTATAAAAATTTCTACCAATTTATCACCGCAAGAATTATTGAAAATTACACAAAGAGTAGAGAATGATTTAGGAAGAAAAAGGGAAATTAGATGGGGTCCGAGGACCATCGACCTTGACATTTTACTATATAATCAAGAAAATATTGAAGCAGAGAATCTTATTGTTCCGCATCCGCGGATGTTCGAAAGAGCTTTTGTTATCGTTCCGTTGTTAGAGATTAATCAAGATATAAAACAAAACATTTCACGTTCACAAGTAGAAGAAATGAAAAGGCGAGAGGGAGTAACGGTATGGAAGCAGAAAAATGGGGAAGACGCATTCGTGCTTTTCGAAAGCTAAAAGGTTATACACAAGAAGGTTTTGCGAAAGAGTTAGGGGTATCTGTATCTGTTTTAGGTGAAGTTGAGAGAGGGAATCGATCGCCTTCCCAAGATTTTGTAGTGGAAGTTGCTAAGGCATTAAAGGTTTCAGTGGAGGAATTAATGCCGAAGTGACTATGAAGGAAGGAGTAAGTCGAGTGTTAAAGATTGCAAATATTGAGATGAAAAACCCGGTTGTATTAGCACCGATGGCGGGAGTGTGTAACTCTGCATTCCGTTTGACAGTAAAAGAATTTGGTGCAGGTTTAGTTTGTGCTGAAATGGTAAGTGATAAAGCGATATTACTTAATAACAAAAGAACATTAGATATGTTATATATTGATGAAAGAGAAAAGCCATTAAGTTTACAAATTTTTGGTGGAGAGAAAGAAACTCTTGTAGATGCTGCGAAATACGTAGATAAATATACGACAGCAGACATTATTGATATTAATATGGGTTGCCCAGTACCGAAAATCATTAAGTGTGACGCGGGAGCAAAGTGGCTTTTAGACCCAAATAAAATATATGAAATGGTAGCGGCGGTTGTAGATGCTGTTGAAAAGCCGGTTACAGTTAAGATGCGTATTGGTTGGGATGCAGATCATATTTTTGCAATTGAGAATGCAAAAGCTGTTGAGCGTGCTGGCGGACAAGCAGTAGCAGTTCATGGACGTACACGAGTACAAATGTATGAAGGGAAAGCGGATTGGGATATTATTAAACAAGTAAAGCAAGCTGTAAATATCCCGGTTATCGGAAATGGTGATGTCGAAACGCCACAAGATGCAAAGCGTATGCTTGATGAAATTGGTGTAGACGGTGTTATGATTGGTCGCGCTGCCCTTGGGGACCCGTGGATGATTTATCGTACGGTAAAGTATTTGGAAACAGGTGAATTAATGCCGGAACCGACAGTGCGTGAGAAAATTGACGTATGTATGTTGCATCTAGATCGTCTTATCGATTTAAAGAACGAAAATGTCGCTGTAAGAGAGATGAGAAAGCATGCAGCTTGGTATTTAAAGGGTGTTCGTGGTAATGCAACTGTACGTAATGGTATTAATGCTTGTAATACGCGTGAGGACCTTGCGAATGTATTAGGTGCATTTGTAGAAGAAGTAGAAGCGAAACAACAAACAATTCACGTTGGTTAATAATAGATAGGGAAGATTGACATTCTTCTATACACTTCCTATAATTACGTGAAAGAAAGAAGAACTGCCAGCTAGTTGCTGGCAGTTTTTCTAGTTGAGTAGAAAATGCTATACTGTATATATTGTAAAAATTAATAGAGCTGGAGTGATATCAATACCATGGATAACATGAACCACGAAGAATTAAACGACCAATTGCTTGTTCGTCGTGAAAAGTTACATAACTTACGTGAGCAAGGAATCGATCCGTTTGGTAAACGATTTGAACGTACAAATGCAACAAATGACTTATTAAGCTTATATGGAGAGTTCTCTAAAGAAGAATTAGAAGAGAAAGAAATCTCTGTTTCTATCGCTGGTCGTATTATGACAAAACGCGGTAAAGGAAAAGCTGGATTTGCACATATTCAAGATTTACATGGACAAGTTCAAATTTATGTTCGTAAAGATGCTGTTGGAGATGAAGAGTACGAATTGTTTAAAACAGCAGATTTAGGTGATTTAGTAGGTATTGAAGGTAAAGTGTTCAAAACGAACGTTGGAGAACTTTCGGTGAAAGCAACGGGCTTTACACTATTAACGAAATCTCTTCGTCCATTACCGGATAAATATCATGGATTAAAAGATGTTGAACAACGCTACCGTCAACGTTACTTAGACTTAATCACAAGTATGGAAAGCCGTGAAACATTCGTTACTCGCAGTAAAATCATTCGTGAAATGAGAAGATACTTAGATGACAATGGTTATCTTGAAGTGGAAACACCTATGATGCATGCAATTGCAGGTGGAGCTTCTGCGCGTCCTTTCATTACGCACCATAATGCGTTAGATATGGAATTATACATGCGTATCGCAATTGAACTTCATTTAAAACGCCTTATTGTGGGTGGATTAGAAAAAGTTTATGAAATCGGTCGTGTATTCCGTAATGAGGGTGTATCAACTCGTCATAATCCAGAGTTTACAATGATTGAATTATATGAAGCGTATGCTGATTATAAAGATATTATGAAACTAACAGAAAATATGGTTGCGCATATTGCGAAGCAAGTACTAGGTACAACAACAATCCAATATGGTGATTATGAAATTAATCTAGAACCAGAATGGACACGTCTTCATATGGTAGATGCAATCAAGGAACATTCTGGAGCAGATTTCTGGAATCCAATGAGTGTAGAAGATGCGCGTGAACTTGCAAAAGAACATAATGTAGGTATTAAGGATACGATGGAAGTTGGTCATATTATAAACGAATTCTTCGAACAAAAAGTAGAAGATAAATTAATCCAACCAACATTTATTTACGGTCATCCGGTAGAAATTTCGCCACTTGCGAAAAAGAATGACGAAGATCCACGATTCACAGATCGTTTCGAATTATTTATCGTTGCACGCGAACATGCAAATGCATTCACTGAGCTAAATGATCCGATTGATCAAAAAGAACGCTTTGAAGCGCAATTAAAAGAGCGCGAACAAGGTAATGATGAAGCTCACATGATGGATGATGATTATATTGAAGCTCTTGAGTACGGTATGCCTCCTACAGGTGGTCTAGGAATTGGTATTGATCGTCTTGTTATGTTGTTAACGAATGCACCATCTATTCGTGATGTATTATTATTCCCTGCTATGCGTCATAAACAAGACTAAGCTTTGGAGATTTCTCCAAAGCTTTTTTTATTTGAGTATGAGCTACGTAGGGATAGTAGCTCTTGATGGTGCGAGAAATTATATTTATATAGAAGAAATGTGCTGTTTTTATACTTTTTTACTAAGTTAAAAATTTTATTAGAAAAACTATTGCATTTTAATAATCAAACTGGTATATTTATATTCGTTGCCACGAAAGGTAACAAGCAAAACAAACGAAAAACAACTTATTGAAAAAAGTTGTTGACGAAAATATAACGAAATGTTATATTAATAAAGTCGCTTCTGAGCGGCAGATAAGTTCTTTGAAAACTGAAC
>NZ_QOSC01000003.1:0-126742 GCF_008368845.1 Bacillus sp. BB51/4 | reverse complement strand
CAAATCCTGTCTTCCCGATATTCCCAAAAACATGGGGCCTTAGCTCAGCTGGGAGAGCGCCTGCCTTGCACGCAGGAGGTCAGCGGTTCGATCCCGCTAGGCTCCACTTTATTTATTATATTTCTCGGAGGTATACCCAAGTTCGGCTGAAGGGATCGGTCTTGAAAACCGACAGGCGGTGAGAATCGCGCGGGGGTTCGAATCCCTCTACCTCCTCCATTTTCTTTTTAAATGGTTTAGATACATATAATAATAAAATTTTTATTTTTTCCTTCATGGAGGTATACCCAAGTTCGGCTGAAGGGATCGGTCTTGAAAACCGACAGGCGGCGAGAGTCGCGCGGGGGTTCGAATCCCTCTACCTCCTCCATTTTTTAAAAAAACATTATATTGTCGCGGGGTGGAGCAGCACGGTAGCTCGTCGGGCTCATAACCCGAAGGTCGCAGGTTCAAATCCTGTCCCCGCAACCAAATGGTCCCGTGGTGTAGTGGTTAACATGCCTGCCTGTCACGCAGGAGACATGCCTGCCTGTCACGCAGGAGATCGCCGGTTCGACCCCGGTCGGGACCGCCATTTATGTTGGCTCGGTAGCTCAGTCGGTAGAGCAGAGGACTGAAAATCCTCGTGTCGGCGGTCGTCCCGAGCCACCATTTTTTTATGCCGACTTAGCTCAATTGGTAGAGCAACTGACTTGTAATCAGTAGGTTGGGGGTTCAAGTCCTCTAGTCGGCATCCTTTAGGGGCATAGTTTAAAGGTAGAACTGAGGTCTCCAAAACCTCCAGTGTGGGTTCGATTCCTACTGCCCCTGTAAAAGTGTATGGGCCTATAGCTCAGCTGGTTAGAGCGCACGCCTGATAAGCGTGAGGTCGATGGTTCGAGTCCATTTAGGCCCACCATATATTATTCCGCAGTAGCTCAGTGGTAGAGCTATCGGCTGTTAACCGATCGGTCGTAGGTTCGAGTCCTACCTGCGGAGCCATGGCCCGTTGGTCAAGTGGTTAAGACACCGCCCTTTCACGGCGGTAACACGGGTTCGAATCCCGTACGGGTCATAAAAAAAGAGTCAGCAATATGCTGGCTCTTTTTTATTTTGTGGAATCCTCCTTTATCAACTGATTTTCCTGAAATAAATAAAGGGATTTAGGAAAAGCTATGGTATGTATAAAAAGGAGGAGACAAAAATGACACGAGTGAGAGACTTTATGAGTACTCATGTTGTACATTGCACACCGCTAGACAATGTATATGAGGCTGCTGTAAAGATGAAAGAAGAATCGATTGGATTGATTCCAGTTGTTGAAAATGAGCAAGTTGTTGGGCTTGTTACGGACCGAGATTTAGTTGTTCGTGGGATTGCTGAGAAACATCCTGGATCTAATAAAATTACAAATGTAATGACAACAAACATTGTTTCAGTTTCTCCAGATGATTCTATTGAAAAAGCTACAGAGTTAATGGCACAGTATCAAATTAGACGATTACCAGTAGTTGAGGGTGGTCAACTCGTTGGGATGCTAGCACTAGGCGATTTAGCTATAAGAGAATTGGCAGATGATCAAGCGGGATTCGCTTTAAGTGAAATCTCGGAGCATACGGAATGAAGAGAGATTTTTATTAGTGGGATAAGTTACGTATAAAAATCAGATGCATTATTCTAGTATATATGGATTAAACTAATATGTTAGCATGATGTATCTGAGACATTATATAATAAATATATGGTTAGTAATTTCGACATTTTTTTTTGAATTTGTCATTCTTAATTTTTAATAAGAGAAAAAATGATATACTGATAGATATAAGCATTATGAAAGATTTCGAATATAACAATATTCATCGTTAATGATGTGATAATGGATTAATATTTCCTATGTAGACAAAAGGGAAGGGGAATTATATGAGGGCTGTACAGCGCGATCCAAATTGGAATTTGGTTACAGATACATATATAGAACCAAATAATTTCGCTGAATTATTTTCTTTGCTTGTACCTTGTCATCCAAAAGGCGAAGGGAAAGAACGAACTATATTAGTGTGGAAAGAAAAAGAATTTTATAAAGAAGAAAATTTAGCGGCATTTATCGTATATGGAATGGATAAAGTAAAGAATTTGCCGCAGTTTCATAAAGATGAAATTCCAACTCTAGTACGTATTCTTCGCTTATGCCAAGAGATTGGTTGGTATGAAGAAGCAAATACTTTTATGATAACTCAGGGACTTGCTGAGTTTGTTCACACTTCATTGGAATATGAAACGTGGGATCTTTTGACGCAAGCGGTTGCTTTAAACTATTTAATTATTAAATATCGTATTGGTGAATTGACTGATGGGGATGTAGAAATTTGGGATAGGGTTAAATTTAATGAGAAATGTATAACGGATTGTAAACATCTATTATCTCATAAAGAAGTATTAGAATTTACATTCTTTTATATGTGTAAGAGAGCTAAATTACTATCAAAAGAGCAATTAAATAGTGATATGATGAGCCTAGCGATGTATTGTAATACGTTTGTGTATGACTTATACACACATGACTTATTACGAAAATATCATAAGTGTACAGACTTCCTATCATATTATGGACCTAGTCAAGCGGTGTTAGCTTGTCAAAGAGCTGTACTTTCTCAAATTTCAGATCGATTAGACCCATTGAAAACTACTCATGTAGATGATTATTTATATGTAATGAAAGAAATGATGGAGCATATGACGATAGGAATAATGGATCGATATGATCATTTTATCGGGAAGTTATTATCATATGTGCCATTTTTCGAAATGATTCAAGTTCCACAACATGCATATTATTGTGAAGAATTGCTGTATATTTGTAAGGGCATTGAATATAAAGAAGAAATATTACGCAATTATATATTTATACAATTACATGATTGTTTACCATCATTCTTTAAACTATTTCTTAAAAATAAGCGTTATGCAACAATTCATGATATTCTGTTCTATTGGTGTGATGATGAACAAAGAATGAGCTTAGAGAAAAAATATAATCTTAGCTTTATTTATGAAAAATATGCTTGTGGATAAAAAGCATTTTCTATATAAAAAATTTATATAAATTAAAAAGGATCTCAAGTTTATGTGAGATCCTTTTTTTATTAGTAAAGCAAGGAGAACGCAATTAAGACGAGAAATAACATTCCATAAAGGAGAAATTGTGCCGTATTACTTCCTTGTATACCAAAAAAAGTATTTATTTTTGTGTATAAATTCAATATATATTTTAGCGGATTATCTTTGAAAGATCGGTACACAGTGTCTCCTCTTTCTAAGCTTTTTGTTCGTGTTTTTTGTTAGTAGGGACATGAATGTATCTAGCTATGAATAATAAAACAGCCATAAAGAATACAGGAAATACGGTAGATAAATAAAAACCAATACTAATAATATTTGTTATTAGGGCACTTAATAGAAAGATGGCATTATATATATGGGCAATTTTTTGTTTTAGTTGTACTTGAAAGGATTCCATCATAATTTCTAAAGCCACAAAAGCAATGATAATAGATAAAAATACAGTGTTTGTATTGTAAATGATTAAACAACAGATTAAACCTAAAAAGGCTAAATATTCAATTAAGAGAGGTATATTGATATTGCGTTGCATACAATTTACCTAACTAAATATGGCAGTGGGTTTACTGCATTTGTTTTTTCAAAATTCCATTCTCCATTGTGTAACTCAAAATGAAGATGTTGCCCGTATGAATGACCTGTGTTGCCCATATGACCTACTAATTGTCCAGCTTGTACTTGATCACCAGCTTGTACAGTGCGATCTTTCATGTGAGCATAGACTGTCGTATATAATTTCCCGTTTATTTGATGGGCGATGAACACAACATTGCCATAGCTAGCTGAATAATATGATTTCACAACTTTACCTGCAGCCGCCGCCTGGATAGAGACATTACCTTGAGCTGCAATATCTATACCATAATGCATTTGTTCCCAGCGTATATCAAAGGTTGAGCTAATTCTTCCTTGAGTAGGG
Source organism: Bacillus sp. BB51/4 (assembly GCF_008368845.1). Lineage (NCBI taxonomy): Bacteria > Bacillati > Bacillota > Bacilli > Caryophanales > Bacillaceae > Bacillus > Bacillus sp. BB51/4. Next base: position 122,724 of record NZ_QOSC01000003.1, on the reverse strand, counting down.
AATTTGAAAACTGCTGGAATGGAAGTAGTTTGAGCCGTTTGAGCTTGTGATTGATTTTGCATCACATAATGTTTTGCTACGTATCCGTATCCTGTGCCAAAACGAATTTTATACCAAGTTCCTACAGTTTCCACTACTTGTATTTGTGTACCATTTTGTAATGAACCAAGTAGTGCACTACTTGTACTAGCGTTGCCACGTACATTAAGTTTAGGTGTTGCAACTGTGTATTTCGTATTATTTTGAACTGTGATGCCTTTTACTAAAGGTTGTGAACCATTAGACACGAATGCTTTTTGTACGTAACCTGTTTTGCCATTATGTAAAATTTTATACCACTCGCCTTGTTCTTCTTGAATGGTAACGAATTTTCCATTTGGTAATACATCTAAAATTGAAGATTCTAAATTAGGTTCAGAACGAACGTTTAATGCATTGGCATTAACGATGTATTGATTATTAGATTGAAGTTTGTTTTTTAGTAGAATAGCATCTTTTTGTACGTAACCTACTTTATTATTAACAGATACTTTATACCAGCCATTAGTTGTTTCAAGTATGTTTACTTTCGTATTAAAGCGAATTGTATCAATTGATGAGCTATTTGCGTTATCTTTTGTATGTAAGGCTACTTGATCGACTTTGACATATCCAGTTTTCACATTAGATAATTGTTCAGCGTTGGCTGTTTGTACATTTGTTTCTCCCATAGAAGGAAGTAAAGAGGCAATTGCGACAGTAGTTGCTGTTAAAGCAGTAGCTTTCATATTCATATAATAGAGACCTCCTCTAGTTGTATAGTTGTAATTTTATTATAGTATAAAGATATAATATAGTGGGTGTATTCACATAAATGTAATATGAAATCAATATAAAAATAAATTTTTTGAGGATAATGATTCCTTTTTATCCAATTAATTAGGATAATAATTTCTAACATAGAATATAAGTATTATATAGTTTTGTTATTTTGTTGACAATTGAGAAAATTAAAATAGTTGATGATGTCTTATTACGGTGTTATACTGACAGTGTTAATTTCATAGTTTGCTAGGAGAGCTGGTGTTGCCAGCTGAGAGTAGGCCGTAAGCCTTTGATCCTTTTCATTACCTGATCTAGATTATGCTAGCGTAGGGAAGCAATACGGACACTAATAATGAGTCCCCGTTTCTTTGCGTATAGAAACGGGGCTTTTTTGTTTGAAAATTTCATATTGAAACCACTAGGGGTGCTTGTTGTGCTGAGAGAGGAATAATCCTTAACCCTTACAGACCTGATCTAGGTAATACTAGCGAAGGGAAGTGGAGCAACGAATAAATTATAATTTTATTTGCTGTAACCACTTCTTATTTAGAAGTGGTTTTTTATTTAGATATATAAATTGAAAGGGGATAGCGAAATGAAATTTTGCGATAGATTATTAGAAACTGTACAACCAGTTTGGGAGATGAGTCATAATCATCCGTTTGTAGTAGGTATGGGAGATGGCACATTAGAAAAAGATAAGTTTCAGTATTATATTATTCAAGATTATTTATATTTGTTAGATTATGCAAAGCTATATGCGATTGGTGTTGTAAAAGCAACGAATCCACAAGTAATGGGGAAATTTGCTGAACAAATTGATGGCATATTAAATGGAGAAATGACGATCCATAAACAATATGCAAAAAGACTTGGTATTTCTATAGAGGAGATAGAATCTGCAAAACCATCTGCTAAAAATTTAGCCTATACAAATTACATGATGTCTGTATCTCAAAATGGCACACTTGCGGAATTAATAGCAGCACTTCTTCCATGTATGTGGAGCTACTGGGAAATTGGAAAGCGTTTAAACGATATTCCTGGAGCAAGAGATCATGAGTTCTTTGGTGAGTGGATTCAAGGATATAGTTCGGAAGAATACGGTAGCCTTTGTATTTGGTTAATCGATTTATTAAATGAAATGGCAGTTGGAAAGTCTGACAAAGAGCTAGATCGATTAGAGGAGATATTCCTATATTCCAGTCGATTTGAATATTTATTCTGGGATATGTCCTATCGTAAGGAGATGTGGGGATTTGAGGAGCAAGAACATACTACAGTTTCATAATGTTTCTTTTCATTATGATGAGAAGCCAATCATCAATGAATTAAATGCTTCTATACAAGATAAAGAGTTTGTAAGTATTATTGGACCGAGTGGATGCGGCAAAAGTACTCTATTTCGCCTTATTACAGGTTTAGAAGAAGCAAGTACGGGACAGATAGAGCTGACAGAAATAAAGAGCCATCCTGTAGGGTATATGCCCCAAAAAGATATGCTCCTGCCATGGAGAACGATTATTGAGAATGCTGCCCTACCGCTAGAGTGCCAAGGTGTACAGAAGAAAGAAGCACAAATAAAGGCAAAGGAACTGTTACATAAATTTGGCTTACAAGGGTATGAGACAAAATATCCGAAAGATTTATCTGGTGGTATGAGACAACGCGTATCTTTTATTCGAACTTTATTAACAGGCGGGGAGATATTGCTGTTAGATGAACCGTTTAGCGCGTTGGATGCGTTAACGAAGGCATCTTTGCAAGAATGGCTGTTTGAACAATGGAAAGAGTGGGAAAAAACAATTTTATTTATCACTCATGATGTGGAAGAAGCATTGTTTCTTTCTAATCGAATTTTCGTTGTAGAAAATCAACCGATAACTACTTTAACCGAGAGGATTGTACCGCTTGATCGTAATCGGACAAGAAAAGATTTGTATAAGCCTGAAGTGTTAGCGCTTAAAGATGAGCTTCTTAGTATGTTACAAAGGCAGGTACTCGTATGATGAACCGGTTGAAGGAACTATTACCTGCCCTTACACTTTCTAGTGTTTTACTTGTCATGTGGGAAATAGGCGCAAGAATTGTAGATGAGATGTACATTTTACCGTCACCGTCTGCAATTGTAATGAAGATATGGCAACTAAAAGATATATTATTTACAGTTCATTTGCCGGCAACATTATACGTCGTTTTAATAGGGGTGTCTATTTCTATCGTACTTGGGGTAGGGCTAGCAATATTAATGAATGCGAGTAATTGGATGGAGAGAGCATTTTATCCATTATTAGTTGCCTCACAAACGATTCCGATTACAGCGCTTGCTCCGCTCTTCGTTTTATGGTTTGGATATACGATCTGGAGTAAGGTTGTTGTCACGGTTTTAATTACGTTTTTCCCAATTGCGGTCAATACGTATGATGGACTACGTAGTACAAAAAAAGAATGGGAGGAGCTCTTAGTTACGTATGGAGCAACGAAAAAAGATATTTTTCTTAAATTAAAGTTACCATCTGCTCTTCCTTATTTTTTCTCAGCTTTAAAAATTGCAGTTCCGCTTAGTGTGATTGGGGCGGCAATTGGTGAATGGCTCGGTGCACAAGCTGGGCTAGGATATTTCAGTAAAAGAATGATGACGCAATTAGACGGAGCGGGTGTATTTGCCCCCATTGTATTGTTATCATTATTAGCTATTTTCTTTGTTGTCCTTATTTCGATTTTAGAAAAGAAATTTATTAGTTGGAGGAAGCATTCATGAAATTTTTAAAACGCATCTTTGTGTTTACATTATTAGTTGCAATGATCGCTGGATGTTCTAGTAATTCGGCATCAGATAAGAATAAAAAAGAAAAAGAAATAACGGTCATGCTTGATTGGTACCCAAATGCGGTACATAGCTTTATTTATGCGGCAATTGAAAAAGGCTACTTTAAAGAAGAAGGAGTAAAGGTGAATATTAAATTCCCTTCTAATCCGACTGATCCATTAACTTTAGCAGCTGCAGGAAAGGTAACGGTTGGCTTATATTATCAGCCAGATGTTGTCATGGCAAAAGCAAATGAACAAATTCCAGTGAAATCAATTGGAGCTGTCGTACGTTCGCCATTAAATCATGTTGTATCGCTGAAATCAGCAGGCATTCAATCGCCAAAAGATTTAGAGAGGAAAACAGTTGGATATTCTGGAACACCTTTAAGTGAGATGTATTTAAAAACGATGGTAAAAGAAGCTGGTGGTAATCCAGATACAGTGAAAGTAGTCGATGTTGGCTTTGATTTAGTACCGGCACTAATTACGAAAAAAGTGGATGCGGTAACAGGGGCATACATTAACCATGAAGTACCTGTTATGCGCCATGAAGGTCATGAACCAGCATACTTTAATCCAGCTGATTACGGTGTACCAAACTATCATGAGCTTGTATTTGTAACAGGTGATAAAACGTTGAAAAAAGATAAAGAAGCGTTGCAAGCCTTCTTACGTGGTACGAAAAAAGGCTATGATTTCATGAAGAAAAATCCGGATGAAGCATTAAATATTTTATTAAATCATCAAGAAAAAGAAAACTTCCCGCTTGTACCAGAAGTTGAAAAAGAAAGTATGAAAATTTTATTAGAGAAGATGGAAACGAAAGATGAGCCATTCTTATCAGATTCAAAAGAGTCATGGGAGAAACAAAATAAATGGCTGAAAGATAAAGGAATGACGAAAGAAATCGTTCCGGCTGAGGAATTATTCGAAAACATTTTAAAGTAGGCGAATGAATATGAAAAATGAGCTTCATGTAATCTCAAATGGTCACATGTCATTCGAAGAGCTAGTGAATGTAGCAATGCAAATTGAGAGTGAGATTGATTATTTGCATATTCGTGAGCGTGAGAAAAGTACGAAGGAATTGTATGAAGGTGTGGAAGGTCTTTTGAAGAAAGGCTTTCCGGCATCGAAGATAGTAATAAATGATCGAATTGATATTGCTATTTTATTAAACATTCCGCGCGTGCAGCTAGGATATCGAAGCGCAGATGTAAGGTCAGTGAAAGAAAAGTTTTCTTATTTGCATGTCGGTTATTCTGTGCATTCTTTAGAAGAGGCGATCGATGCATTTAAGAATGGAGCGGATTCACTCGTCTATGGTCATGTATTTCCGACAGATTGTAAAAAAGGTGTGCCAGCGAGAGGGCTTGAAGAAGTTTCAGACATTGCAAAGTGTTTATCCATACCGATTACAGCAATTGGAGGAATCACCACGGAAAACACAGGGGATGTTCTTACTAACGGTGTCAGTGGTATTGCGGTTATGTCTGGGATTATAAGCAGTAGTAACCCGTATAGCAAAGCGAAATCTTATAAGGAATCAATAAGAAAGTGGGCGGAAAAACATGTGTAAGAAGTATGATGTAGCGATAATTGGCGGAGGTGTAATTGGTAGTTCAGTTGCACATTTTCTAGCAGAACGAGGGCATAAAGTAGCGATTGTAGAGAAGCAAAGAATTGCATCTGAAGCCTCGAAAGCGGCTGCTGGTTTACTTGGGGTTCAGGCAGAATGGGATGCATATGACCCACTATTTGAACTTGCTAGAGAAAGCCGTGCTATATTTCCACAACTTGCAGAAGTTTTACGTGAAAAAACAGGCATCGATATTGGGTATGAAGAAAAAGGCATTTATCGTATTGCCCAAAATGAAGATGAGAAGGAAAGAATTCTTCACATTATGGATTGGCAGCAGAAAACAGGTGAAGATTCTTATTTTCTAACAGGAGATCGTTTACGAGAGAAAGAGCCATTTCTATCTGAGTCAATTATAGGTGCTGTATATTATCCAAAAGATGGTCATGTTATTGCACCAGAGCTTACGAAAGCCTTCGCACATTCCGCATCATTTTCGGGTGCTGATATATATGAACAGACAGAAGTGTTTGATATTCGTATTGAAAATAATAAAGTGACTGGAATTATGACGAGCGAAGGTATTATCACATGCGAAAAAGTTGTGATTGCGGGTGGTTCATGGAGCACGAAGCTACTAGCGCATTTTCACCGAGAATGGAGTACATATCCAGTTAAAGGAGAAGTAGTAGCGGTAAGAAGTAGAAAACCACTTTTAAAGGCACCTATTTTCCAAGAAAGATTTTACATTGCACCAAAGCGCGGTGGACGTTACGTAATTGGAGCAACGATGAAGCCTCATACGTTTAATAAAACTGTGCAACCAGAAAGTATTACTTCTATATTAGAGCGTGCTTATACAATATTGCCGGCTTTAAAAGAAGCAGAGTGGGAAAGCACATGGGCAGGATTAAGGCCACAATCAAATCACGAAGCTCCTTATATGGGAGAGCATGAAGAAATAAAAGGTTTATATGCTTGTACGGGGCATTATCGAAACGGTATTTTATTAAGTCCTGTTTCTGGTCAGTATATGGCTGATTTAATAGAAGGAAAGCAGGAAAATCACTTGCTAGATTCATTGCTTTCTAAAACAGTTTAGAAAGGAGATGGAAGTTTGAATTTAAAAATTAATGGTAATCAAATTGAAGTGCCAGAGAGTGTAAAAACAGTAGCTGAGTTACTTACACATTTAGAGTTAGATAACAGAATTGTTGTAGTAGAGCGTAATAAAGATATTTTACAAAAAGATGATCATACAGATACATCTGTTTTTGATGGAGACCAAATTGAGATTGTAACTTTCGTAGGAGGCGGTTGATTATGTTAAACATTGGACCATTTTCATTTCATTCTAGACTTTTATTAGGAACAGGAAAATTCCCTGATTTTGATGTGCAGCAAAAGGCAATTGATGTATCTGAGGCTGAGGTTTTAACGTTCGCAGTACGTCGTATGGATATATTCGATGCACAGCAGCCTAATTTATTAGAGAAACTTGATGTAAAAAAATATACGTTATTACCGAATACAGCTGGAGCAAAAAATGCTGAAGAGGCTGTTCGTATTGCAAAATTAGCAAAAGCTTCGGGGCTTTGCGATATGATCAAAGTAGAAGTTATTGGTGATGATAGAACGTTATTACCTGATCCAGTAGAAACGTTAAAGGCATCTGAAATGTTACTAGAAGAAGGATTTATCGTTCTTCCATATACATCTGATGATGTTGTATTAGCACGTAAATTACAAGAACTAGGTGTGCATGCAATTATGCCAGGAGCATCACCAATCGGTTCAGGGCTTGGTATTGTAAATCCATTAAATTTAAGTTTCATTATTGAACAAGCGACAGTGCCAGTTATCGTTGACGCTGGTATCGGTAGCCCGGCTGATGCGGCATTTGCGATGGAATTAGGAGCGGATGGTGTGTTATTAAATACGGCTGTATCGGGAGCAAAAGATCCAATAAAAATGGCACAAGCAATGAAATTAAGTATTGAAGCAGGACGATTAGGATTTGAAGCGGGGCGTATTGCACGTAAACGTTGTGCAACAGCAAGCAGTCCTTTAGAAGGAATGAGCGTAGTTGAATAATCGATATTCTCGCCAAGAATTATTTTCTCCAATTGGAGAAGATGGGCAACGAAAGATAAGAGAAAAGCATGTACTCATTATCGGTGCAGGTGCATTAGGTAGTGCAAATGCAGAGATGTTTGTAAGAGCAGGTGTTGGCACAGTAACGATTGTTGACCGAGATTATGTCGATTGGAGTAATTTACAAAGGCAACAATTGTACGCAGAGAGTGATGTAGAAAATAATCTTCCGAAGGCTGTAGCGGCAAAAAAACGTCTAGCAGAGATCAATCGTGAAGTAAGAGTAGAGGCTCTCGTTCAAGATGTAACAGCTGAGGAATTAGAAGAGCTTGTTACAAACGTAGATGTAATGATTGATGCAACTGATAATTTCGAAACACGTTTTATTGTGAATGATATAGCGCAAAAACATTCTATTCCATGGATTTACGGAGCATGTGTAGGGAGTTACGGCCTTTCTTACACAATTCTCCCTAGTAAAACGCCATGTTTATCTTGTTTATTACAATCGATTCCGCTTGGCGGGGCGACATGTGATACAGCGGGCATTATATCACCTGCTGTATCTCTCGTCGTTTCTCATCAAGTAACGGAAGCTCTTAAATTGTTAGTGGAAGATTATGAATCACTTCGAGATGGACTTGTGTCGTTTGATGTGTGGAAGAATGAATATTCATGTATGAATGTGCAAAAGCTTCGTAAGCATAATTGTCCTTCGTGCGGAGAGAGTGCGATATACCCGTATTTAAATAAAGAAAACACATCGAAAACAGCAGTTTTATGCGGGAGAAATACAGTTCAAATTAGGCCACCTCATAAAGAAGAAATGGATTTTGAACGATACAAAGAGCTGCTGAAAGATCGCGTAAATGATTTAAATGTAAATCCATATTTATTATCATTTTCAGTTGAAGAAAAGAGATTAGTTGCTTTCAAAGATGGACGTGTACTCGTACATGGAACGAAAGATATAAGCGAAGCAAAAACAATTTATCATCGCTATTTTGGATAGAAAAGGATGAGTGGGATGAAAGTAAATAAAGCTTTAACAATTGCAGGATCTGATAGTGGAGGCGGTGCCGGCATTCAAGCAGATTTAAAAACATTCCAAGAGCTTGGTGTGTATGGGATGACGGCTATTACGGCAATTACTGCTCAAAATACGCTGGGCGTTCAAGGGGTATATCCAGTTCCGTTAGAAGGTATTACGGAACAGCTGAATTCAATTGGTACGGATTTAACACCAGATGCTGTGAAACTAGGAATGTTATTTAGCAGTGAAATTATTCAAATTGTAGCAGAACATATTAATAAATTTGGGTGGAATAATATTGTACTAGATCCTGTTATGATTGCTAAGGGCGGTGCATCATTATTACAACAAGAAGCAGTACAAGCATTAAAGGAATATTTATTACCAGTAGCAACAGTTGTAACGCCGAATGTTCCTGAAGCAGAAGTGTTAACTGGGATGGAAATTCATAATGTTGAAGATAGTAAGGAAGCTGCGAAAGTACTGCATGAATTAGGTGCGAAATACGTACTTATGAAGGGCGGCCATGCAGAGTATCAAGGTAATGAAGTAATTGATTTACTCTTTGATGGAGAAGAGTTTATCGAATTTAGAAGCGAACGGATTCCTTCAAAGCAAACGCACGGAAGCGGGTGCACATTTGCTTCAGCGGTTACAGCAGGACTTGCGAAAGGCTACTCGATTGAAGAGGCAGTTCAAGAAGCAAAACGATTTATTAGTATAGCAATTGAAGAGCCGTTGAATATTGGTAGTGGTCATGGACCGACGAATCATTTTGCATATAAATTGAATAAAACGCGTGCTTAGGTAAGTAAAAAGTCAGTTTTATAACTGGCTTTTTTTCTGTTTACTTTTTCCAAATACAGGAGTAATATATCAGCCAGAATATATTTTTTTGTAAACGCTGAGTCCGATTGTATGGAGCGGAGGAACCAATTTGTGCAGTGTCACTAGGGGTGAATCTTTCAATTTTGAAAGTAGGGCTACTCTCAAAGCCCGAATCCGACAGCTAACTTCGTAAGCGTCTTGAGAGAGGACGGTGCCATGATGGATACATCACTTCATCGATCTGATTAGTATAGGGGAATATCAATCTATGTTTGAGTTCTTTTATGCTAAGGAGGATGAGGTACATGGAACTAACACTTATTTGTGTTGGAGAAGAAAGCAAGGTAAATAGTTTAATAGATTTAGTAGCATTTCAACATGAGTTAATTATTTTTACAGCAAATGAAGAGATAGCGGCTGAAGTGAGGAATTGTGGGTTTGATTGGACGTATAGTTGTAGTAAGGAGCAGGATTTTACTAGTATTTGTGAGTGTATTAAGAAGGTGATTTTACTAGGGGATGAGCTTCCAATTATTAGTTTCTTTACAGAACACATTCGCTTTTCTTTTCAAGCACCTATTACTGTTGTTACAAGGAATAAACGATATCCAGCGAGGCTCTATGAAACAATTGGAGCTACATTTGTCGTGTTTACAAATTGTGATAATATTTCTTTTTTATTTTTTGAATAGGGCGGGGGAGAAGAAGATGAAGGTGTTGTTATTAGGAGATATAGCGAATCGTTGGGCGGTATCGGTAGAGCGAGTTCAAGAATTGGTGATGCTTGATCCTATTTTTCCAAGGCCCTATATTATATTGCCATCGAAAGACGCTTTATATTTAAAAACAGATGTTATCGAATATGAGCAACTACATGCAGAATTGTCACAAGTTTATATTCGCGGGAGAAATTTACGTGCTTTTTTACGAGGAGAATAAATAGTGAATAAAAAAGAGCGAATGCTAAGTGCAACAAGCTATGCACTTCATGTCATTCGCTCTTTTTATTTCGTATTTAAAAGATCATTTATGTGAAAAAGAAAGAAAAGACGAGAAAACAGATGAAAGAATATTAATAATACTCAATGTAAGCGTTTAAACAGACGGATATTTTCTTATTTTCAGTAATTTGCCTCTTTACAAGTGAAATATAGAGGAGTATATTTACTCTCATAAATCATTCATAAAATTTCCAAAAAAACCTAAAATCGCTGAGTTCCAGAAATGGAGCGGGGGAACCAATTTTGTGCATCGTCACTTGGGGTGAATCTTTCAGTTTTGAAAGTAGGGCTACTCTTTAGGCCCGAATCCGACAGCTAACCTCGTAAGCGTTTAGAGAGGAGGTTTACTTTGTGTTGTTCATTTCGAACACTAAGTAGAGCTTAGTGTTCTTTTTTTGATAACTAAATGGTAAATTTTAACAAAAGGTGAGGGATAGTTATGCTAGATGTTGTAATGATCGGGATTTTTGTTGTGTTAGTCGCATCGATGGCAAGTCTTGCAAGTTGGTCAGATAAAGTTGTGAAAGAAGGGAAGCAATCATGATGATTGCCTTATCGGTTATTGTTGCAGCAATTACGGTGTACTTAGTGTATGCATTATTAAATCCAGAGAAGTTTTAATTAGGGGGAATCATTCATTATGATTTGGGTCGCAGTTGTTATTACCATGCTGTTGTTTATTCTTGTGGCAAAGCCAATGGGGATATATTTAGAGAAAGCCTTTCAAGGTAGTCAAAAGCTAGATAAAGTATTCGGGCCTTTTGAAAAACTTATTTTTAAAATTACGGGTGTAAAAGAATACAATCAAACGTGGAAACAGTACGCATTGTCATTAGTTTTATTAAATGGATTTATGATTGTTGTCGTATATTTCATTTTCAGACTACAAGGAGTATTGCCATTAAATCCAGCACACATTGAAGGAATGGAGCCTACGCTTGCTTTTAATACAGCAATTAGTTTTATGGCTGATACAAACTTACAGCATTATAGCGGTGAAAATGGTTTATCTTATTTATCACAATTAATCGGAATTACATTTTTAATGTTTGCAGCACCGGCAACGACGTTAGCACTCGTTATGGCATTTATAAGAGGGCTCGCTGGAAAAGAACTCGGTAACTTTTTCGTTGATTTTACGAGAGCACTAACGAGAGTATTTCTTCCTATCGCATTTATTGCGGCGCTAGTCTTTGTCACACTCGGTGTACCACAAACGTTAGACGGTGCAGTTACGGCACAAACGATTGATGGGGCAAAGCAAAGTATATTACGCGGGCCAGTTGCATCATTTGTTTCCATTAAGGAACTTGGGAATAACGGCGGTGGATTTTTCGGAGCAAACTCTACACATCCTTTTGAAAATCCAGGACAAATGAGTAATATTTTGCAAATGATGCTTATGATGCTATTGCCAACAGCACTTCCATTTACGTACGGACGAATGGTAGGGAATAAAAAACAAGGTCGTATCCTTTTCGTATCACTATTTATGGTGTTTTTACTTGGATTTATAACGATTACGACATCGGAATTACATGGAAATCCAGCGTTAAATGGAATGGGTATCGAACATGTACAAGGAAGTACAGAAGGAAAAGAAGTCCGATTTGGAACAGTATTTTCTTCTCTTTATGCGACTGTAACGACAGCTGCTGAAACAGGGGCTGTTAATACGATGCATGATACATTAACACCAATTGGCGGTCTAGTTCCACTCGTAAATATGATGTTAAACACAGTATATGGCGGTGTTGGAGCAGGTTTTGTAAACATTATTATGTATGCCATTATTGCAGTATTTATATCTGGCTTAATGGTTGGACGGACACCGGAGTTTTTAGGTAAGAAAATTGAAGGTAAGGAAATGAAATTAATTGCGGTAACGATTTTATTCCATCCATTGCTTATTTTAGGATTTTCAGCATTAGCTCTTTCAACAAGTTTAGGAACAGATGCTATCTCACATTCCGGTTTCCACGGTTTAACGCAAGTTGTATATGAATACACATCGTCAGCTGCGAATAACGGATCTGGATTTGAAGGTTTAGCAGATAATACACCGTTTTGGAATATTACAACTGGTTTAGTTATGTTTTTAGGACGCTATTTCAGTTTAATTACGATGTTAGCTGTGGCAGCTTCGTTGAAAGAGAAGACGGTAGTACCAGAAACAGTCGGAACGTTCCGTACAGATAATGGTTTATTTGGTGGCATCTTCATCGGAACGATTGTAATTGTCGGTGCGTTAACATTCTTCCCGATGTTAGTACTTGGCCCAATTGCAGAATTTCTTACATTGAAGTAATGGAGGGTAAATGATGAGACCGGTAGTAGTAAAAGAAAAACAAGTAAATCAGTCACAAATACATGCTATAGAAGATGAGGTTAGACAAGCGAAAACGATGGATCGTGATATCGTAACACATGCGATGAAACAATCTTTTGCGAAATTGAATCCGAAAGTCATGATAAAGAATCCGATTATGTTCGTTGTGGAAATTGGATTTATCATTACGTTCATTTTATCGTTTCTTCCAAGTAGTGCTAGTAGTGTACCAGGGTGGTTTAATATAACAGTTTCTCTCATTCTCTTATTTACAGTTTTATTTGCTAACTTTGCAGAGGCGTTAGCAGAAGGGCGGGGGAAAGCGCAAGCCGATTCTTTAAAACAGTCGAAGAAAGATGTGTTTGCAAATGTGGTGAAAGAAAATGGGGACATTGTTCAAGTTTCAGCAACTGATTTGAGAAAAGGTGACGTTGTTATTGTAAAGCAAGGTGAGATGATCCCAAGTGATGGTGAAGTAATGAAAGGGTTAGCTTCTGTAGATGAATCTGCGATTACAGGTGAATCAGCTCCTGTAATAAAAGAAGCGGGCGGTGATTTTTGTTCCGTAACAGGCGGAACGATGGTCGTAAGTGATGAGATTACAATTGTCATTACGAGTAATCCTGGTGAATCATTTATTGATAAAATGATTTCGTTAGTAGAAGGCGCTGCTCGTCAAAAAACGCCGAATGAAATTGCTTTAAATACAGTATTAACGAGCTTAACGCTTATTTTCTTAATCGTTGTTGTGACGTTGCCGATCTTTACAAACTATTTAGGGTTTCAAATTGATACAGCTGTACTTGTCGCATTGTTAGTTTGTTTAATTCCAACGACAATTGGTGGGTTGTTATCAGCAATTGGTATTGCTGGGATGGACCGGGTGACAAAGTTCAATGTGTTAGCGATGTCGGGTAAAGCAGTAGAAGCTGCAGGTGATATTAATACAATTATTTTAGATAAAACAGGTACGATTACTTTCGGGAACCGAATGGCACATACATTACTTCCTGTAGGAAATGAAACGATTGAGCAAGTAGGAAAATGGGCTGCGATTAGTTCAGTTTTAGATGAAACACCAGAAGGTCGATCAGTTATAGAATATGTAAAAACGAAGTCTATATCATATAATCGAGAAATTGCAGAACAAGGTGAATTTGTTCCATTTAAAGCAGAAACGAGAATGAGTGGTGTTGATTTACAGGACGGAACGAAAGTGAGGAAAGGTGCTGTAGGTAGCGTTATTGAATGGGTTCAGTCACAAGGTGGAACGATTCCGAAAGATGTAAATCAAAAAGCAGATTTCATTTCAAAAGAGGGCGGGACACCACTTGTAGTTGCAGTGGATAATCGTATTTACGGTTTAATTTATTTAAAGGATACAGTAAAACCTGGTATGCGTGAGCGTTTTGAACAATTGCGTCAAATGGGGATTAAAACAGTTATGTGTACAGGCGATAACCCATTAACAGCAGCGACAATTGCAAAAGAAGCAGGGGTAGATGAATTCGTTGCTGAGTGTAAACCAGAAGATAAAATTGCGGTTATTAAAGCAGAGCAAGATAAAGGGAAACTTGTAGCGATGACAGGTGATGGTACAAATGATGCGCCGGCACTAGCGCAGGCTGACGTTGGATTAGCAATGAATAGTGGTACGACAGCTGCGAAAGAAGCAGCGAATATGATTGATTTAGATTCGAACCCGACAAAAATTATTGAGGTTGTAGGAATCGGTAAGCAATTGTTAATGACGCGTGGTGCGTTAACGACGTTTAGTATTGCGAATGATATCGCAAAATATTTTGCAATCATTCCAGCGATGTTTACACTTGCGATTCCGCAAATGGAAGCATTAAACATTATGAAACTAACATCACCACTGTCAGCGATTTTATCAGCACTAATATTTAATGCTGTTATTATTCCGTTACTCATTCCGTTAGCGATGAAAGGTATCGCATATAAACCGATGAGTTCGAATGCACTACTTGGCCGAAACCTACTTATTTATGGACTTGGTGGGGTTATTGTACCGTTCATTGGAATTAAAGTAATTGATATAATTGTCGGCTTGTTTATATAAGGAAGAGGGGAAAAAGATGGCGAAGAAACAAAGTATACTATCACCAATTGTCCGCATTACTTTTACATTTTTAGTGTTGTGCGGCCTTGTATACCCGCTTATTGTTACTGGTATTGCACAAGCAGTAATGAAGGATAATGCGGATGGAAGTCTAATATATAATGATAAAAATGAAGTGATTGGTTCTACATTAATCGGTCAAAATTTCACAGATCCACGTTATTTTCATGGGCGTGTTTCTAGTATTGAATATAAGGCAGAAGCATCTGGTTCAAATAACTATGCACCGTCTAATCCAGATTTAGAGAAACGAGTAGAGAAAAGTATTGAAGAGTGGAAGAAACAAAACCGGGCTGTTCCAGTTACAGAAGTGCCGATCGATTTAGTGACAAATTCAGGTTCAGGGCTTGATCCTGATATTAGTCCGAAGGCAGCTTCTGTACAGGTAGAGCGTATCTCGAAAATAACGAAAATTCCGAAAGAAACGTTAAATCAATTGATTAAAGATCAAACGGAAGGTGCGGCACTTGGCTTATTTGGAGAAAACCGCGTGAACGTCTTAAAGTTAAATTTAGAATTAAAGAAACTAATGAAATAGTAACAGTGCTACCTCAATCTAACGGATTGAGGTAGCGTTGTTTCGAAAGAAAGGTTGTGAATGTGTTGTATGCGGATGACTATAAACCGACGTTTCAAAGGCGAACACCAGAAGAGTATTTAGAATATATTCGTCAGCAAAACCGCGGGAAGTTAAAGCTATATGTAGGAGCAGCTCCAGGAGTAGGGAAAAGTTATAAAATGCTCTTTGATGCAAGAGAGATGAAAAAAGACGGTATGGATATTGTAATTGGTTTAATTGAAACGCATGGAAGAAAAGAGACAGAAGAAGCAATTGCTGATTTAGAAAAAATTCCTTTAAAAGAAATAGATTATAAAGGGAAAGTATTTTATGAACTCGATGTAGAAGGAATTATAAAACGTGCACCACAAGTAGTTGTTGTGGATGAACTTGCGCATAGTAATATTCCTGGATCTAAAAATAAGAAACGTTATATGGATGTACAGGAATTGCTAGATGCTGGTATATCCGTATTATCAGCGTTTAATATTCAACATTTAGAAAGCGTACATGACATTGTAGCTCAAATTACTAATGTAAAAGTAAGAGAGCGTATTCCAGATTTTATTTTACAAAAAGCAAATGAAATTCAGCTCGTTGATGCAACGCCGGAAGTATTAAGGAAGAGATTAATAGACGGGAAGATATATAAGGAAGAAAAAATAGAGCAAAGCTTACAAAATTTCTTTACGCTTAATAATTTAGGGGCACTAAGAGAATTATCGCTTCGTGAAGTGGCAGATGATATGGACGAGAAAATTAGCCAAACCGTTATAGAACCGATTGGTGTAAAAGAAAAAATTCTCGTTTGCGTACAATACAGTTCAACAGCGGAGAAATTAATAAGACGGGGATGGCGCATGGCGGATCGGTTAAACGCTGAATTGTATGTATTAAATGTTGAAAGAGAAAATATAGAGTTCCTTTCAGCAGGGAAAAAGCAAACGATTGAAGAGTGGAAGTTGCTAACGAATCAATTTGATGCGAGTTTTGTTTTAGAAGAGGCAAAAGGAAGAAAGCCAGCGGATGTTATTATTGAAGTCGCGAAAAGACTACAAGTAACACAAATTTTACTCGGACAATCGGCAAGAACACGTTGGGAAGAAATACGAAAAGGTTCAATTGTAAATGAAATTATGAGAGAAACGAAGTATATTGATATTCATATCGTTGCAGATCAAAGAGTTTAGAATAGAGACCATCTATAGGTCTCTATTTTGCTTTTTGCACAGCCTGAAAACATATCATTTTCATTGCGCATAAAATGATAAATAGAAATGTAATTGCACCTAGGAAGAAAATCCAAAAGTAATTTTGATTAAATACAAGAAATCCACCTACAAGTGGCCCTGTGCCCATACCGAGATAGCGGATGAAGTTGTACATACCGATGGCTGTTGCGCGTTCTTGTACGAATTCTTCCGTTAATAAAGTAGTGTGAGTTGGCATAGAAAGTCCCATGCTAAAACCGTATAAAGAGGTGCCGATAATGATGAATGGGATGTTGATGCTATATGTGAAAGAGAATAAAGTGACACATATAATATTGAAGAAACTAGTAGTGAATAAAGCTTGCTTTGTCGTGAGGCGTTTTTGCAAAAACTTGTAGCAATAACTTCCTAACATGATGGAAAGGGACATTGGTACAAATATAAGACCAATTTTACTTATAGTTAAGTGAAATAAATTTGTTAAAATACTCGGTAAAAAAACGAGGAAGTAAAAGTAAATACAAAATTGAATAAAGCCAATAAGAGTAATAGAAAATCCAGTTTTATTTTTTAAGATAAACCAGTACTTCTTTTTTGCTTGCGGTTGCTTAATTACAGTTGGTTTTGTTTCTGGAAGTAGTGAAATGTTTATAATTAATAAGAGAATGCCAAGTGTAGATAAAAACAGAAATACGGATACGTGGCCATTTATACTGCCGAGATAACCACCAATGAGAGGGCCAATCGCAGGTGCGAGAGCAAGTAACATTTGATAAAGGCTCATTGCTTCTCCGCGTTCTTTTCCTTCAAAGAAATCGCCTATAATTGTTGCTGCGACTACAGGTATAGCCGCTATTCCTATAGCTTGAACAGTTCTAAAAAATAGAAATAAATAAATGTTCGCCGAAAAAGCACATCCGATTGAACCAATTGTACTAATGATTAAACTAGGGATAAGGATAGATTTTCTCCCTTTTGTATCAATTAAAGGTCCATATATGAGCTGCATAATTGCAAGAACGAATGTGAAAAGTGAAACTGTTAAATTTATAAGATAAAGAGAAGTGTGAAAAGAATCTTGAATCATAGGCAAAATAGGTGTGTAAATATTTTGAGCGAAGGAACCGAGTAAGGCACTCATACAGACAACATATAAAATGAAATTTAGTTTGGATTTTTTCATCATGTTAACCTCCTTATAATTTAGTTTCCTAGGAAACTAAATTTATTTTAACATAATTTTCTCACTTGTAAATATGAAAAAATGATTTTAAAATGGTATATAGTTAAATTGTTTCTTTGGAAACCTAGGGGGCGAACGGATTGGAACGTACAATGAAACAAGTGGAAATACTTTCGGACATTCGTACACTTTTGCATAAAAAAGAAGAACATTTGAAAGGGCAAAATGAGAAGTTTCTTCGTGAAACAGGTATAAATGGTATGTCTTTATCTGAACTACATGTGATCGAGTGTATCGGAAAAAATGCTCTGATGAATGTAACTGCTATTACGACAGAAATGGGAATGACGAAGGGGGCAATCTCTAAAATTTGTACAAAGTTGTTTCAAAAGCAATTCGTTGAGAAGATGCAAATGTTAGATAATCAAAAAGAAATTTTCTTCCGCTTAACGGAAAGCGGAAATGAAATATATAAAGCTCATGATAAATTGCATAAACAAGCTGAAGAAAAGTGGCTGTTACTTTTAGATGGATATACGAAAGAAGAGCAAGATTTTATTCAAAGGTTTATAAAGGATGTCTCCGGTCATTTGGAAATATAATTGGAAGAAAAAACTCCTTCATTTCAAGACTTTTGAATATAATTTCTAAAAGAACTCATATATAATAGAAAAAGATACTTAACATGGTGAATAATTAAAGAGTCAATATATAAAGAGGAGAGAATAACATGCTTGAAAATACGGGGTTAGTATTAGAAGGCGGCGGTATGCGTGGTGTATATACGGGTGGGATATTAGAATACTTTATGGAACAAGATTTATATTTTCCATATGTAATCGGTGTATCAGCTGGTGCTTGTCATGCAGCGTCGTATCTTTCCAGACAAAGAAATAGAAATAAAACGGTCAATATTGATTATGCATCACACCCACAATATTTATCATATAAAAACTTATGGAGAAAACGTCAGCTATTTGATATGGATTTCATTTTTCATGAGATTCCAGAAAAGCATGTACCGTTTGATTTTGAAACATACTTTAATAGCCCAGAGCGTTTCCTTGTAGGGACGACGGATTGTGAAACAGGAAGGTCTATTTATTTTGAAAAAGAAGGAACGAATGATGATGCACTAAATTTATTACAAGCATCTAGTTCATTACCTTTCATTGCACCAGTAGTAAATTACCGAGGTAAGCAATTGTTAGATGGCGGGATTTCTGATCCGATTCCAGTTCGTAAAGCACAGGAAGATGGGTTTGAAAAATCAGTCGTTATCTTGACGAGAAACCATGGTTATGCGAAGAAAAAATCAAAATTTGGCTGGATTGCATCGAAAGCTTATAAAAAATATCCGAACCTTGTTAACACGATGGTGAATCGTTATGAAGTGTATAATGAAACACTTCACTACATTGAAAAAGAAGAACAAGCTGGGAATTTATTTGTTATTCGTCCGGAAGTGCCGCTTCAAGTAGATCGTATGGAAAAAGATACAGCAAAACTACAAAATTTATATGAGCAAGGCTATGAAGATGCAAAGAGACAGTTTGCAGATTTACAGTCGTTTTTACAAAAATAAGTATGAGGCTGTGGAGAAGATTTTCTCCGCAGCCTTTTTATATTGCTACTTATACGTTACTTTTTAAAAATGTATTAATGTTTAAGTGTTTAAAGAGTTTGTAAAACATCGGGTTTCTTATTGAGGAGAATTTATTTGAAGGATATTATGATGATGTAGCGCTACTAAACTATTAAATTTATGAGGTGATTGTTAATGAAAGGAAAAGTTTTTTCAATTACGACTTTAGTAATATTAGCAACATCAATCTCAACAAGTGCATTCTATCCAACTCTAAGCGGTCACAAAAGCGGTAACCTACTATCCTACGGAGCTCAAACTACTACGAATCAAAATGCATCTCGTTGTTCAGTAGCAATTTCTTTTATTAAATCAAATGGAAATAATTCATATATTGAAAGCGCTTCAGACAAATTAGGATCCCATGAATCTGGAAGAGCATTAAACGCAACTGTGAGTAATGGTGCATATAACGCCTTTGGTGCAAAAAGGACTATACTCTGAGCACTATGCTAATGAGAATAATGACTATCAAGAAGATACACACAAAGGTACTTTTGATAGTAATGGTAACTTACGATTACAGTGGTAAAAAGCATTAAACAGTTGTCTTTATAAATATTTGGATAAGGAGAAGGGGATGTTTATCATCTCCTTCTTATCTAAAAGGAGCAGAGACATGTATTTAGCTTTTAAAAATATAAAAAACAATAAACTGTTTTCAGTCATTCTTCTTATGGCATTTTTTATTTCTTTTCTTTCTATATCAATAGCCGCACTTTTAACAGAGTCTAAACGAAACTTTATATCTGCTTTTCAAATCGGTTTTCCAGAGAAGAATCAAATTTTAACTGTTCCGATAGCGAATGCAACTGAATTGGAAGAGGTAATTCCTTTCATACAAGATACTTTTGTTAGAAGTGATATTTACGTAGAGCATTTAAAAGCATTAAATAGTTCAGGGGCAACAAAGATCATAGCTGTGAACCTAAAAGATGATTATTATTGGAAGCCATATATTTCTGAAGGACAATATTTTCATCGTGAAAATGTAAGCGATATGGTTGTTGGCGATCAAACGAATGTAGAGGAGCTATATGAATTTGATGATACATATAAAAAAATAGGAACTATATCGAGAAAAGACAGTGACGTCGGTGTAGCAGGAATATACGTTCCACTTCAAAACTTACCTACTATATCTAAAAAAGGTATTATCGCGAGTAAACAATTACAATTAACAGTTGTTAATCCTACATCATCTATTCATAAAGAAATAAAAAAGTTTATGGATAGGAGTAAAGAAGTGCTTTCGGGAGATGTTCAAATACTGAATGAACGAGATCTTCAGGAACTACATGTGACACATATAGATTCAGCAAATAAGTATTATTATAAATTCATTCTTATTGCGATTGTTTCTGGCATTTCTGCGGTTTTATTTTGGATTTATAAAAAAGAAAGAGAGATTTCATTAAAAAAAGCAGTAGGTGCTTCTAATATATCTATTTACTGCGAACTATATATTCAAATTTTGTTTATTTCTCTAGCAGCGATGTTCGTAGTTTTTATTACGTTAGAAATATTTTCGGGAACAATTCATACTTATTTTGAGACATACTTAGTAAAACCGTTAACACTATATGTATTGATATGCAATGTTGTTTTTATAATTTTTCTTACAATTTTTGTTACTGTAATTCCAATCAAGCACATTATAAATATATATCCCGGAAAACACTTAAGAACGTAGGAGGTCTTCATGTTTTTTATATTTGATTCTATACGGTCTGTGAAAAAACGGTTGTTACCAAGTTTGATTATAGTAATTTCTTTAATTATTGCATTTTCTTCAGCAATAGAATTTGTTAGTAATCTTTCGGGATATCGAAAAATGATGACGGTAGCAAATAATTTATCGACGCATAAAAATTTCTATGAACTTTATGCGACGCAAGATATAACATTGTTTAGCGAAGAAAAAGCGAAAAGTGATTATCAACATTTCATTCAAGGGTTATCGAATACGATACCAATAACAAATAAAACTAATTATCTGTTCCGTAACTATTCACTTAGTTTAAAAAAAGAAAATGGAACGATAAAGACTCTTATTGTTGATAAAGATATTAATAAATACTTTCATATACGAATTTCACAAGGAAGATATTTTGAGGAATCGGAATTTCATAAATCAGTATTTGATAGTAGACCTGTTATATTAGGGGCTAATTATAGAGGAAAGGCATCTATTGGTGATATCATACCATCTGGAAAAATGAAACTAAAAGTAATTGGCTTTTTAGAAAAAAATTCAGCATTTACATATCCTCGAAGCGGTGAAATATCAGATAATCGTATTACATTATTAGATGACATGGCGATTTTACCAATTGGAACAGAAGAAATAGAGTTCTATAGTGTAGACCTTTTATACAATGGGGTAATTATAGAAACAAATGAGAAGATAAATATAAATGAATTTCAAAAGAAAGTATTAAAGGTAACAGAAGGTAAGGGGTATTCGTATTATGTTACAAATCCGGATAAATTATTAGAAAATGAAAAGCAAGGTAGTGATAATATGTCATATCCCTTATTATTAAGCGGTACAGTCTTATCTTTTTCATTTATATCTATTTTATTAACATCAATGGCCACGCTTTATATGGAACGTAAAAATATTTCTATTAAATCAGCATTAGGAGCAAGTACTTTTCAACTATGTCTTCCGTTTGTTATTGAGTATATGTTGTTATTCGTTTTATCTATATGTATAGGAATTATGTATTTTCAATGGGAGAATAGCGGAGTAATTGAAATTCAGAAAGGGCTAGAAAATAGTATGTTATCTTTCTTTGGAACGTTAAAAGTCTCTATAGAATCATTGGTTGTTATAGGTGCTTTATCACTTGTAATGATCCTCGTTATATATGCAATCATTTATTTCAATGTACTAAAAATAAAAAATACATATATGAAAGAGGTGTTATAGATGATTCAGCTCGCAAATGTGGCTAAGGGATACGGAAAGAGTAATTTTAGTGCTTTAAAAGATATTAATCTTACAATAGAAAAAGGCGAAATGATAGCCATTATGGGACCATCTGGTTCAGGGAAATCAACCTTACTTAATATTATTGGCTTAATTGATAACCCCTCTACTGGAAAGTATTTTTTAGATGGCATGGATACGAGTACATTAAAGTCAAACTATCATAAGTATAGAAATAAGGAAGTTGGATTTGTGTTTCAAAACTTTTCGCTACTAGATGATTATACAGTTATTGAAAATGTAATGCTCCCGCTTATATATAGAAAAATTTCTCATAAGAAACGTATACAAATATCAAAAGAAATGCTTGAGATGGTAGGGCTGGAGAGACATATTAATAAGTATCCCCACGAATTATCTGGAGGAGAACAGCAAAGGACAGCGATAGCGAGGGCATTAGCACAAGATACAAAAATTATACTTGCTGATGAACCGACTGGTGCTCTCGATCAAGAAAACGGAGAAAAAATTATGAGCATTTTAAAAGAGGTTCATAAACAAGGAAAAACGGTGCTAGTTGTTACACATGATCAAAAGGTAGCTGCATACTGCCAGAGGACAATATGTTTGCTTGATGGATATGTGGTGTAATATGGATAAAAGTATGTGGAGTGGTGATACAGATGGAAAATGTATATAAAGAGCTTAGACATACTGGATTTACTATGTTGCTTATTTTTGGCGGTGTATTTTTACTGTGCTGGTTCATTCATGATGAAATGCTATTGGATCAGCTTATTGGGTTGAGTGTAGGGATGGTAATGGTTATTTCATCAATATTTTCATTCAAAAGTACAGTAAAGAATTACAAGTAAATGAGAAGTGTTAAAAGTAATTCGTATGATTGTTATAGAAGGAAAGTAGAGCATCGAAATTAGATGCTCTACTTTCCTTTTATAAATAAAAAATCCCTCTGTATGAGGGATTTTAATGTGGTAAGAAAATCAATTGATAAGCGAACAAGATTCCGAATACATACACAAGTGGGTGAACAGAACGGAATTTACCTTTTGCCACTTTCATAATTGGGTATGAAATAAATCCAAGTGCGATACCTGTTGCGATACTTGATGTAAGTGGCATGCTTAAGATTACTAAGAATGCTGGGAATGCTTCATCAAATGCGTCCCAATCGATGTGGCGAACTGATCCCATCATAAGACTACCAACGATAATTAATGATGGTGCAGTAATAGCTGATACACCAGAAACGGCACTTACTAATGGTCCGAAGAATGCTGCTAGTGCAAATAGAACAGCTACTGTAACAGTTGTTAAACCAGTACGACCACCAGCTGCAACACCAGCAGATGATTCAATGTAAGCTGTTGATGGTGTTGTTCCGAACATAGAACCGATTGTTGCTGAGAATGAGTCAGATAGAAGAGCTCGTCCAGCTTTTGGAAGCTTTCCATCTTTCATAAATCCACCTTGCTGAGCTACACCAAGTAATGTACCTGTTGTATCGAATAATGTAACAAGGAAGAATGAAAATACAACGCCGTACAATCCGTAGTTAATTACATCAGAAACAGCAGTAATTGGATTAGAAACGATAATTCCTTCTGGTAATCCAGGCATTGATGTAACACCGTTTGAGAATGTTAATTGTCCTGTGAAGTAAGCGATAATACCAGTTAATAGCATTCCAATAAATAGTGCACCATTTACATTTAAAGACATAAGGACAATTGTAATTCCAAGTCCAGCTAATGCTAGTAGTACTGGAGCAGAGTGAAGATCACCAAGTCCAACTAAGTTTGCTTCATTTTTTGTAACGATACCTGTTAAACGTAAACCGATAAAGGCGATGAAAAGACCGATACCAGCAGTAATTGCATGTTTTAAGTTTTCAGGAATTGCTTCCATTAATTTTGTACGGAAAGATGTGAATGATAACAAAATTAAAATCATACCTGCTACGAATACAGCAGAGAATGCAATTGCGAAAGTCATGCCTTCATGAGCTTTTACAACAGAGTAAGAGAAGTAAGCATTTAATCCCATACCTGGTGCAATTGCGATTGGTAAGTTTGTAAAGATCGCCATAAATAATGTTCCGACAACAGCAGCGATAATTGTTGCTGTAAATGCTTGTTCAAATGGAACTCCTGCATCCCCAAGGATGACAGGGTTTACGACAATGATATATGCCATTGTTAAGAAGGTAATAATACCTGCCATAATTTCAGTTTTAATAGAAGTTTTATGTTTTGAAAGGTTAAACATATAAACATCCTTTCTGTTTACGAATAATTTTCACAACAGTTATATATAATATTCGTTTTTTAACTATTTTGCAATAGTTTTGCATAAAAAGTTTACAACAATTCATATTTTGTGTCTTAAATTCGAATATTAATCGTAAAACGATGTGTGAATTTCAGTTTTTATTGTGCGCATATTATAAGGAAAAGGAGTTGAAAGAAGATATGCCGCAGCAAAAAAACTTTGTAACAAAGCCAGCGCAACATCAAAATAAACAACCTGGTATTGAATCGTTAATGAATCCTCTACCACAGTTCGAAGACCCAAATTATAAAGGAAGCGAAAAGTTAAAAGGAAAAAATATATTAATTACAGGAGGAGATAGTGGGATTGGACGCGCTGTTTCCATCGCTTTTGCGAAAGAGGGAGCAAATATTGCGATTGCGTATTTAGATGAGGAGGAAGATGCAAATGAGACGAAACAATATGTTGAGAAAGAGGGGGTAAAGTGTGTATTGTTGCCGGGTGATTTAAGTAATGAACAACATTGTAAAGATATTGTAGAAGAGACCGTTCGGCAGCTAGGTAGTTTGAATGTCTTAGTAAATAATGTCGCACAACAATATCCACAGCAAGGATTAGAGTATATTACAGCAGAACAGCTAGAAAAGACGTTTCGCATTAATATTTTTTCTTATTTTCACGTTACGAAAGCAGCACTTTCTCATTTAAAGCAAGGGGATGTCATTATAAATACGGCATCTATCGTTGCATATGAAGGAAATGAAACATTAATTGATTATTCCGCAACGAAAGGAGCAATCGTAGCTTTTACAAGATCACTTTCTCAGTCATTAGTGCAAAAAGGGATTCGTGTAAATGGTGTTGCACCGGGACCAATTTGGACGCCACTTATCCCATCGAGTTTTGATGAGAAGAAAGTCTCTCAGTTTGGGAGCAATGTTCCGATGCAAAGACCTGGTCAACCATATGAATTAGCGCCAGCATACGTATACTTAGCGTCTGGGGATTCATCCTATGTTACCGGGCAAATGATACATGTAAATGGAGGCGTTATTGTAAATGGATAGTTTTCATTGATAAGAGCAAAGTAAAGTTAATTCCAATTATTATATTGAGCGCTAGGGGAGGGATATAGATGAAAAAGTTATGTTTCGTCATACTATTATTTTTCATCCTACCGGTTAGTGCTTTTGCTGATACAGATCATTTAATATTAGTGAATCTTACGACAAACCAATTATCTTTTTTTGAAAATGGAAATTATACAAAGACATTCCCCGTAACAACTGGAAGAGACCGTACACCTACGCCTGAAGGTAATTTTTGTATTATAACTAAATTTAAAAATAAAGAATACCATCGAAAAAAAATAGCTGGGGGTGCACCGAATAATCCTCTCGGTACGCGTTGGTTAGGTTTGGATAAGAAGGAGTATGCCATTCATGGAACGAATCGGGAATGGACGATTGGAAGCCGCGAATCGAATGGCTGTATTCGCATGCATGACAGGGATATACAGTGGTTATATGATCGAGTCCAGTTACAAACAAAAGTAATCATTTCCCGTTTTCATACGAGCCCCGAATATGAAGCGAATAAGCTTGGTTACCGTGTTGTAAGTTGGAATGGTCGTAAAGTGGAAGAAGAGCAAATTGGCGTGCTTACGTTAGTAGACCGTGCCGATATATATTGGCAAGAACCAAATGGACAGTTAACGAAAGTGAAAACGTTATTGCCAAACGAAAGATATGCAGTGTATTCAAAACGAAAAGATGGAATATATTATATAGGAAACAATTTGTATATTGTGGATGAAACAGGAGAAAAAATTCGTTATGAGCAAATTCCTACTTCGACTTTAAGTAATATATATAAACGGAAATATAATATTCCGTAATAAGCTACCGTATTATAGACGGTAGCTTATTTCTACTTCGAGTTTAACTGCAACTATTGTATTTTGCTGAATATAATACAGTACAGATAGGGGGGCGGTTACATTATGAAAAGTGAATTTGCTTTTAAAATTTTCTTAGTAACGACCTGTTTATTTATCGTGTATTTGTATGCGTTTCTCGTTTTTTCTTTTTATGTTCCATATGTTGATTTAATATTGTTCTTCGGATTTATTTGGGCATTTGTGAAAGCAAGAGAAGGAGAGAAGAGTATATATCGGCGCATTACCTTATGTGGGACAGTTGTTCTCGTTATTTTGTACTTTTTTATGATGCATGATTTTTGGAGAGGAATGTAAAAAAGCACACGAGTAATCGTATGCTTTTTTTATTTAATATTTTGGCTTAAATGTATGACAACAAGTTTCTACACTTGTTGTTACAGAACTTTCTAGCGTCTCGTTTGTTAAAACCGCGCCTGTATACGAATCATTTGCATTTGAACCAGCCTCTTGAGCATCTGGTTGAACAACGATTGCACTTGCTTGACAAAAGTTACCTTGTCCCCAAAATGAGCAATTGGAAACAGAACATTTCACTTCTGGCATAAAACCCCCTCCTTATACATTAGTTTGGGATTTTACGCCCATTTCATGTGTAGAAGGAGTTTCCTTTTCTCGTTATTTTTTCGTTTGCTCAAGCCATTCTTTTAATTTGTCTTCCGGTTGTTCACCACTAATACGGCTTACTTCTTTGCCATCTTTAAAGTGAATGATTGTTGGAGTTCCTTTAATTTTATATTCATCCCAAGGAACATCTAGTTTTTCAATATCCATAACTTTCATATCGACGTTCAAGTCTTTAGCCATTGGTACTACGACAGGAGATAGCTTTTGACAATGAACGCAAGATGTTTGATAAAAGTATACTGTTTCTTCTTTTTTCTCTTTTAAATTCTTTTGAAGATCTGAAAGAGAGATTTTGTTTGTATAGTAGTCAGGGCCATTTGTCTTACTTTCAGTAGCATTATCAATTTTTTGGCTAGTAGCATTTTTTTCTTCCATTTGTGTGACAGCGAAAATTGCTGCAAACAGAGCGATAATAATACCACCAAATATAAGCATTTTTTTCATTGTTTCATCTCCTTATTTGTTTTTTATTACAATAAAACTACATACAGCGATTGTAATAAAGCCGATAAGTGCTAAAAACGGGATTGTAATAAAACCAAACCAGTTTATGAATTCTCCGGTGCAAGGTACACGGCCGCAAGCTGCCCCAGCAGCTGAAAATGCTGCGACTTTTTGAATTGCATAGTGATATAAAGAAATACAAGCACCGATACTTGCAATTGGTAAAGAATAACTTGCGATGCGATAATCTTTCTTTGCTACAGCGATACCAAGCCATAAAACGAATGGATACATAAAAATACGTTGATACCAACAAAGTACACAAGGCTCAAATTTCATGATTTCGGAAAAATAAAGACTTCCTAGTGTAGCGACAAAAGAAGCTCCCCATGCGGTAAGTAAAGCATATTCTTGCTTTTTTTCTCGTCCCATATTTTATACCTCTCTTATAATAGTTACATACTAAATTATAGTATGAAGTAGCACAGAAAAGAAAGAAAAAATATGTTTATCAATAAAAGTTTTATAAGAGGAAACTTTTATTGATATCAATATTTAAAAAAGCGCCATTCTCCTGAAGAGAATAGCGCTATATTTTACATTTGAATTTGTTCTACTTCTTCTATATGTGACTTTTGGGATGCGTGGTCAATATATTGAAATAGGAGCTGCAATTGTTTATCAACTTCTGGTAGTTCTTTACTGTATTGATAAGCGTGTAAAAAATGTTCAATACGCTTAGAAAATAGTTGATCGTTCGTTTGAACCATGAGAACGAGTAATTTATCCCAATTACAGCAATACGTGTAATAGAGAGCTTTGTCATAGTCGTTATATGTTTGCACTGTGTACCCTCCTTACTGAGGAGTTATATATAGTGTGTGACAAGTAAGGAGAAATACACTTGAAAGAATTTGTTAAGAAAAAAAGTGAATGAAAAGAAAAAACGAGGTGTTTCCTCGTTTTTAAGCTTTTGGCATTGGCGTAGGTGTTGGCTTGCCATAGCCTTCTTTGTATTTATTATCGATATAGTTACGAATTTCAAGCGTTGATTTTCCTTTTTGTTTCATCGAAGCAGATTCAACTGCGATTTCTAGGCAATTGACGCAAGTCGTTGCATGGGAATCCCAAACAACTTCACCATTCTTTTTCATTTCACGAATAAAGCAGTTTTTATTATTTTTATGTCCTACACTCTCACCGCAACCGCAGTAACATGGAATCCAATCTAATAGCTCTGCATTTTGTCCAGCAACAGTGTAAATGTCTTTCATTTGTGGATCAAGCTTGTCTAGGAAGGTAGGAAGTGTGTCGACTCCTTTTGTTTTCTCTTGAATGTCAGTTTGCTGAGTGTGCGTGGCGTGGTCATGCTCTTCTTTTGATTCAGATGATTTTTTTTCATTTGTACTAGTAGCTCCGCATCCAGCAAGAATTAAACTCAGTACTGCAAGTAAAGAAAATACATATTTCTTCATACGCTTGTCCCCTTTACAAATGTATTACTCAAATTGTATCAGAGATTATGGTGTATCGGTTGAAGATTTTTTCGACGGATTTTTGAAGCGCCATCGTAGTGAATGAAATAGAAATAAAATTGGGATATAGGCGTATACAATATATAAACCAGCTTTAGATAGTACTGTATTTAATGTGTTGATACTTTCACGGTTTGTGAAAAATAAGGATGAAATAAATATGACTGCGATAAATAATGGTAGTGTGATTTTAAATGGTATGTGAAACGATTTTTTACTAATGCAACAAGAAGACCAAATGGTTAAACAAAGATTAGGTAAAATAATAAGATACCATAGAAAAATAATGATGTACTCAAACCTTTGGATAAAAGGAACTTTAATGATTTTTAGCATCGTTAATGTTGGCCAAATGGTATGGTGTAGCTGCCCTTGACTATAGTACATAAGGGAAACAATTGCCAGTACTACGTATAAAACAGTTGAAAAAGCAATACCACCATGTGCCCATTTATTTATCGATTTTCCTTTTTTAATAAACGGATAAAAAATAAGAATCGCTTCAAATCCAAGAAATTCTAATGCAGATGCTTTCGTTGCATTTAGAATTTCTAAAGGTGAATGAGTAAGAATTGGGAAAATGTTACGGACATGTGCATATTTCATTGGGAAAACTAAGAAAAATAGGACGAAAATCGGTATGATAACTCCCCAAAAACATATTCCTGTTACAGACCGCAAGCCACCTCTAATTATGTAATAAGCTACAAGTAAAAATAGTAAGGTTAATTTCCACGGTTTAATTGTAGGAAAGACCCAAACTTGAATCACTTCAATATATGAACGAAGAACAGTAAGGCAAAATAATAAAAGATATGCGGCAAAGCATACAGAAAAAAATTTTCCAATCCACTTTCCGAAACATGTCGTATGAATATTCATTAAATCATTATCTTTTTCTAACATTTTAAGCATGCAAAATAGTACGATATGAGTTGCAATGCCAGCGATGATAAGAGAAATCCAAGCATCATAACCGGCAAATTGTGCAATAATCCTTTGGTATCCTAGCACACCTACTCCAATTTGAAGAGAGTGTAATAGAAGGAATGTGAAATAAGGGGAAACAGTATGTGTTTTATCTTGTTCAGCCATGATAGCACCTCACTATTCTCCGATACCAGATTGTACGACATTAATCTTTACATTGACAGCAACGTCTACGTTAGGATACATGTTCTGAATTTGTTTCATGCTCCATTTTCTTGAGTGACTACGAATTTCTTCACGTATACCAATTGGATCGATTTCATTTTCTTGGAATGTTTGTATTAATTCGTTTAAATCCTTTTCAAGCGCTTTTTCTACATGTCTTTTTACGTAAGTTACATTTTTGCTCTTCGATAAATCAAGCCAGCTGGGAGCATTTTTTATGAGTCCATTTAATTTTAAGTGTATGTTAACTTTCGGAATATCACCGTTTGGTGAAAGAGAACATACACTTTTTCCAGATATGTTTTGAGTAGCAATTAATCCTTTATGTTTACCTTGACGTATTGGGACTTCGTAACGCCCATTTTTCGTTGGATTAATGAGTAATTTAAATAAAAAAGACCTTTTCTTATCTGTATACATAACCACTTTATCCTTTTTTAAAAAAGCTAGCCCTTTAATGGAAGCAGATTTGTCTTCTGATACTTGAATGTAAGGAAGAAATGGATCGCATCCAGATGAATAGAAGTTATATAAAAAAATATTTAAAGCTGTCCGCGGGATTGTCTCGTTTTTTATATTTTGCTCCAATAAATCAGATAAATAAAGTGATCCATTTATTCTGACATGTTTCAGTAATTCTTCTGCTGAACCATCTACAAGTGCTAGCTGCACATCACGGCCAATGTTAGGATCACGTTGTAAGTTGTTAATAACATCTCCAAGTCCATGTTCACCAAATGCTTTTCCAAATAGGACAACACGCATTTGACCTACAGCGATCGTATGTGGAGATTTGGCGTTTAGAAGGGAAGAGATTGTTTCAATTGTACCTGCATGAGTTGATTGAGTTTCTGGTTTAGATTGTACGCCCTTTGTGTAATCGGGATATAAAATGGTTCCGCGAAATTTTTTATCTTTTATTATATCGAATCCACCTACGTGAATCATTCGCTGTGTATCAACTATATATGCTTCTGTACAACCAGATTGAACAATTAAAATGATAATGGAAAAGCATAATAAAATATTTTTCATTTTTCCTCACCGTCGCGTTTTTCTTTCGCTTTGTTCGGGTCATAGCGCCATTTCTTTTTGGGCCTTAGAAAAGAAGCGCGTTCTGCAGTTTGACTAAATGGAAGGCGAAGGAGTCCTTCTGCTGTCCCTAAACCGCGAAATGGATATAGAGGTAATAAATAAGGTGATCCAAGTGATTTTAAGCGAATTAAATGAGCTAATATGAGTACGAATCCTACAATAAGACCTAAGCCCCCAAATGCACCAGCTAAAAGAATAAGTGGAAATCGTAGTATCCGGATAGTAGAAGACATTTTTACAGTTGGTGTTGTAAAAGAAGCGAGTGCTGATAAAGCAACTGCAATTAATAAAATGTTACTCGTTAAAGCAGCTTGAACAGATGCTTGGCCAATTACAATCCCGCCAACGATGCCGATTGTTTGTCCAACTTTTGTAGGTAATCGTGCTCCAGCTTCACGGAGCAATTCGATTGTGATTTCTAAAAAAAGTGCTTCTAAAATGGGCGGAAAGGGTACATTAGCTCTTGAAAAAATAATCGGACCTAGTAAATCCACAGGAATCATTTGATAGTGATACGTTAATACAGCTGTATAAATAGCTGATGAAAATAGCGAGAATGCTGCTCCGAAAAAGCGAACCATTCGAAGAAATGAGCCTGCGATCCATGGTAAATAATAATCTTCTGGCGAGACGAAGAAATCAAGTAACGTCGCTGGTCCAGCTAATGCGTAAGGTGAACCGTCTGTTAAAATAACAACGCCTCCATTCAGTAATGCGTACACAGAGCGGTCTAACCGCTCTGTAGGTAGTAAAACAGGGAAGGGTGAGTTACTATTATCGCTAATAAACTGTTCAATCATAGTTGCATCAAAAGGAACATCAAAGTCAACATCTTGTAAGCGCTGCATTGCAGTATTGATGTGTTGTTCATTTGTAATGCCTTCGATGTAAGCAACTATCACCTTTGTTTTTGATATAGAGCCAACTATAACTTCTTTGAAAACCAATTGCTCTGTTACTATATTTCGGCGAAGTAAGTGTGTATTTGTATCAATATTTTCAACAAACCCGACTTTTGGACCGATTACACTATATTCATTTTCGGTATCGTTATATAATCGTGTACCTAAAACTGAACTTTCAGCACGAATAAGTGCATATTCTGCTGCTTGAGAATCGTTTTTTATCTGTATGAGTACATACCCAACTAATAATTTTTCACGAATATCATCAATAGAAGGATTGGTGATGATCCCTTCGAGTGTAACGATATTTGCTATGTCACTTATATTTTCAATGCGATCTAATTCTCTTTTTATAGGTGTTAAAATGAATCGATTAATGAGGAGTGATTCAGCTGTAGATTTATAATAAAACAAACATAGTGTCCCATCTTCTACGATGTTATAGGAAACGAAATCACTAGATTCTTTCATAGTGAGGACAAACTCTGGAATGGAACAGATTGTTTTTTTCTTCTTTTTAGACGATAAACGAAACATTTTCTCACCCCTTACTACATCATTTGTTTATGTTAGTTTTTGGGAAATACGGGAATTTATACTTCAAAGTTGAAAGTTCATAAAGAAAAGGAAGAGCAGTGAATACCTCTTCCTTTTTTGCGTGTTAATTTGTTTGCTTCTCTTTAATAGACTTCACTAATTTAATCATCTCTGCTCGTATATCTTCTCTTTTAACATTTAATTTTTCCGCGATTTGTTTAATATCCATACCGTCTTTTTTCATTTTTAGTACATCATCAAGAGGGGTATTACTTTTTTGAGAGATGATTGTTAATACCGTGAGCTGACGTAATCCGATATTATAATCTTTCATTTTTTGTTTTAGTCCGTCTGGTGTAGATTTTTGCATATTTGCTAATTCTTGCAGCAGTGCTTTTTTCGTCTCTTTATTCATATGATGCTTTTTCAACTTACTTGGATCTACACCGAAATGCTGGGCTGTTTTCTCCCAAGATTTATTTTGTTTATAGTAAGCTAAAACGTCTTTTATTTCTTTTTTACTCATTCTTGCAATGTGAGCAGCTTTCCAAATTTCATGTTTGTTATAGCCGAGTTTTTCGAGCGACTGCATTTCTTCTTCTGAAATAGGCTTATGATGATGGTGCAATGTTACTTCTTTTGGCGTGGTAGCGGAAGCAGAAGCAGGGAAGGTAGATATCCCGCATAATAATGCTGCCATAGTCATACTTACTACGATTTTTTTGTACATGTAAATTCCTCCTAGATGGATAATGTGGAAAACTGTACACATATCATTTCCATAAAATGTGAAATACTTGTGAACAAATGAAGTTTTTTTATTCACAGTATAAAATGACGTTTTTGGAAGTTTTCCAACATAAAACATTGATTAATAGTAAAAAACTAAGGTATAATCGAAATTGAAAATCAATATCAATAACAAATGTATACATATAGATGAAAATAAGGGAGAGAAAAATATGACTACATATACTTCCATCGCAAATGTGATTAAAGAAAGACGCTCTGTACGTACATTCACAGATAAAGCTGTAGATAAAGAGTTATTAATTGAACTATTAAACGACGCAACGTGGGCACCGAATCATAAACACCGTGAACCATGGAATTGTAAATTATACATTGGAGAAGGTCGCAAAAAATTAGTAGATGCAGTATTAAACTCTTTCACAGAAGAAGAAAGAGCGAAACGCGGCAAAATTTTATCAGATCGTTTCTTAAGCACGCCTGCACAAATTGTTGTTTATATTAATGAAGATCCACGTCAAATTCAACGCGACGAAGATTACGCTGCAACATGTGCATTTATGCAAAACTTCCAACTGCTTGCTTGGGAACGCGGATTAGGTTGTGTTTGGAAATCAGGCGGATTAAACTACAATCCATTATTTATAGAAGGACTTGGTTTAACAAGAGGTCAACGCATCGTTGGAATTCTTCACATTGGCTATTTCGATAAAGCACCAGAAGGAAAAGCTCGTACACCGATTACGGAGAAGATGGAGATTATTGAAGGTTAATAGATGAGACATTCTCGTTTTTATGAGGATGTCTTTTTATTATGCAATCAATCCTCATGAAAGCTTGTTTCCAATCATACACTTTCTTAAGGGAAAGTGTAAGGAGGGAAAATAATGAGAGCAAGTGACGATAAAGCACTGCAATATGCGATTGCGGAAATTACGGAAATTGCGACTGGATTTGGGCTTGATTTTTATCCGATGCGTTATGAAATATGTCCAGCAGAAATTATTTATACATTTGGTGCATATGGGATGCCGACGAGGTTTTCACATTGGAGTTTTGGAAAACAATTTTTCAGAATGAAATTACAATACGATTTAGGTCTTAGTAAAATATACGAACTCGTTATTAACTCTGATCCATGTTATGCCTTTTTATTAGATACGAACTCGTTAATTCAAAATAAATTAATTGTAGCGCACGTTTTAGCACACTGTGACTTCTTTAAAAATAATATTCGTTTTTCAAATACGAAGCGAGATATGGTAGAAAGTATGTCTGCAACAGCTGAACGTGTGAAAGCATATGAGCATAAGTATGGAAAGGCAGAAGTAGAGACATTTTTGGATGCCGTACTTGCTATTCAAGAGCATATTGATCCATCGCTTATGCGTCCGAAACTTGCGTGGAGTATTGAAGATTTAGAAGAGGATGTAGAAAAGAAAAGGATATCACAGTACGATGATTTATGGAATTTAGATGATCGAAACAAAAAGAGAGAACGACCTAATATGCATAAAAAGAAGAAAATTCCGCCGCAACCAGAGAAAGATTTACTACTCTTTATTGAAGAATATAGCCGTGAGCTAGAAGATTGGCAGCGCGATATATTAACGATGATGCGCGAGGAAATGTTATATTTCTGGCCGCAGCTTGAAACGAAGATCATGAACGAAGGTTGGGCTTCGTACTGGCATCAACGCATACTCCGTGAAATGGACTTAACATCTTCTGAAGCGATTGAATTCGCAAAGCTTAATGCAGGTGTAGTTCAACCATCAAAAACAAGCATTAACCCATACTACCTCGGTATTAAAATGTTCGAAGATATTGAAGAACGCTACAATAACCCGACAGAAGAAATGAAGCGACGCGGTGTAAAACCAGGGTCTGGTCGTGATAAAATCTTTGAAGTACGCGAAATTGAATGGGACGTATCGT
Organism: Bacillus sp. BB51/4; assembly: GCF_008368845.1. Lineage (NCBI taxonomy): Bacteria > Bacillati > Bacillota > Bacilli > Caryophanales > Bacillaceae > Bacillus > Bacillus sp. BB51/4. Next base: position 87,334 of record NZ_QOSC01000003.1, on the reverse strand, counting down.
TCTTAAGAAACTACTTAAATAAAGACCTCGTAATGAGAGAAGATATGTACTTATTCCAGCGCCAAGGAAAAGAATATAAAGTAATAGATAAAGAGTGGGAACATGTACGTGATCAGCTCGTAAATATGCGTACAAATGGTGGCTTCCCGTACTTAGTAGTAGAAGACGGAGACTACTTAAAGAACGGAGAATTATACATTAAACATAGTTACGAAGGAATCGAGCTTGATTTAAAATACTTAGAAAAGGTATTACCATATCTTCATCAGCTGTGGGGAAGAACGGTGCATATGGAGTCCATTGTGGAGAGTAAGGGCGTTGTGTTTTCTTATGATGGGAAGATGGTGCATCGGAAGTATGTGTGAGGAGAAGCCGCTGGGATCAGCGGCTTTTTAATTGAATTAACAAATCTAGTTAAGTAAAAGGTATTATATTTCATGTAATGTCCTTTTATTATTTGTTTTTCGAATAAAATTTATCTTCCTAATCCCAGATATTTGTTAAAATATATGATATGAATTACATTTGTTTAGTTTGATTAATAGATTAATAGAGGGATGGGATTTTAAGTGGGTTTTATTAAAAATTTAGTCACCTTTGGGGCTTCCGGTCGAATTGAAAGGAAGATCGAAGAGTTTAATCAGTGGAAAGAAGAATACGAAGAACTATATGAGGAAATGGAAAGAAAAAGAAAAGAAACAAATTCCGTATTGGAAGAGGTCGTTACTTCAAAGGTTAGAGCTATTAAAGCATTAAAGAAGATACATAAGATATCTAAAAATTTAAAAGGGAAAGATCGAGAAATATTATTGAGAAAAATGGGTGAAGAACTTGAAACAGTTGATTTTAATAATATTGATTCGACTATTAGTGCAGCGGATGCAGCATTAAATGCAACGAAGGGGTTAGCTACAGGAGTTGGTACTGCACTAGGTGCATGGGCATTAGTATCTACATTTGGAACTGCTTCAACGGGTGCGGCTATCACAGGATTAAGTGGTGTTGCCGCTAGTAATGCAACTCTTGCTTGGTTTGGTGGTGGTGCAATGGCTACTGGAGGAGGTGGCATGGCTGCTGGAACAGTTGCTTTAGGTGGTATTGTATTGCTTCCCGCATTAGTTTTGACAGGAGTTTTTAGTCATTTGAGTGCTAACAAAAAAATAAATGAAATTGAAGAGCAAATATATAGCATAATGGAATCTATGGATCAAATAAAAACAAATTTATTACAAATGTCATTGGTAGTAACTAGGGGAAATGAGTTATTAGTATCTTTGCAGAAAAGCACAGAAGTATTTAACCAAGAATTTAAGCGCACGTATAAAGAAATATATTCTTATCCATTTATTTCAAGGTTATTTAAATGGGTTAGAAAAAATATATTTCGTAGGAATTATTTTTCTAAAAAAGATCTAAATAATATAGCTTATATTGGTGGATTAGCTAGTGATTTTGCAGTTTTAATTGATACAAAGATATTTGAGGAATAGGAGAGAATAATATGTTCGAAATGATATTTAATAAAAGTAAAGATATAAATCCAATAAGTAAGTTGGAAGAAGTATCTAGAATTATTCCATCGGCGGATGTTCTTCGTTTTTTCGATCAATTAACACAAGCGTATACAGAAAATCAAATAACCCAACGTGACATCGCTAGAATAGAAGCCCAAAGAGAAGTTTTGTTAACTGAAATAAATCGTAAGTACGATGTATATCAATATGTATTCAAACAAATTTTCGATGAGAGAGAAAAAGCAATTAACAAGTCCTTTGCAGTTATTGATAAAGGAATGAATGAAGGAGATAAAGAGTTAATAAGTATGGGATTAAAGAGCTTAAGTACAGTTGTCTCTTCAAGTCCTTTTTCTAATATTCAACAGTTGTCTGAATTACTGGAAGGTAACAAGGTATTTGAGATTTAAAAGGGTAGTGGCTGTATACTTCTAATCGATTAATAAAATTATTTAAAGAACAGATAAAGAATTCAGTTGAAATCCTTGTCCGTTCTTTTTTATTTGGAACAAAGTTAAATATGCTATTCTTGAAAAAAGGGAGTTACATAGAGAAATGGAGCGATATAAATGAGCAAAATAGGGGTATGTAAGGTTGATATTACGCCGCCTGTAGGTATTGATTTTGTCGGATACCATAGAGAGACAGGAATAAATAATATTGAAGAGCATATTTATGGGACGATTTTTGTATTTGAAAAAGATGAAGTGAAAACGGTGTTTATAAGTATTGATAATATTGGGATGTTAGTAGAAGATACGAATATGATTCGTGAGCGAGTAGCGAGTAGGCTTCATGTGCCATTTGAGCGAATAACAGTTGTTTATACACATACACACTCTGGTCCGGAAACTGTTGGTGAGCAACCTTTAGTAAAGTCGTATAAAACGATTTTAGTAAATAATGTAGTGCAAGGTGCTGTTACTGCGAATAACAATTTGAAGTTGTGCGAAGTTGGATGGGGTGTTACGACAGGTGATATTGGTGTCAACCGAAGAGAGAGAACATCTGATGGAAGAGCGAAGATGGGAACAAATATAGAGGGTGTTGTAGATAAACGAATTGGCATGTTAGCGATAAGAAATGCTGAAACGAAGGAGCTATCTGGTATTGTAGTATTTTGTACTGCGCATCCGAATGTTTTAAAAGGTGATAGCGATGTATTATCAGCGGATTATCCTGGAATGACAAGGGAGATTCTTGAGAAAATCGTAAACTGCCCTGTTATTATTGTGCAAGGAGCTGCTGGTAATGTAAATGCGAAGTATCGTGGTTCAAGGGAAGCATTAACACAAATGGCTTACATGCTTAGTGGACATGTATTAACGATGTTGCCAGCAGTTTCTTATAGCCCGATTGTAAAATTAAGAACTATTTCAAGTGCGATGCAAATGAAGTTGAAGGATATCCCTGAAATTGATGAGATAAGAAGAATGGCTCGGTTCGCCGAGAAGCAGTGGGGCGTGAATACGGATGAATGGCTTACTATCGTTTTAGAGAAATATAAGCAAGGTATTCGGCAGTTACGTATTGATTTAGAAGTTCAACTGTTCCAAATTAATGATGGTATGTTCTCTGGTATACCGATGGAACCTTTTTCAGAAACGGCATTAGAAGTGAAAGATCGTCTTCAAAATGAATTAGCTTTCTTTGGTGGATATATGAACGGATATGTTGGTTATTTACCAAGCGAAGAGGAATATGTATATGGTGGGTATGAAGTCGAGTTAAATACAGTTGTATATGGACCGGTTACGAATTTATTGATGCCACCGGGGGAGAATACTGCGGAGTTGGTTGTGAAGAGAGTTATGGAATTATATAACGCGTAAAAAAATATATTCAGTAGAATAAAATTTAAAGAAATTAATGATTTTTAATACAGCTATAGAAAAACGAATCCATTTTGAAGAAGTTGAATCAAAATGGATTCGTTTTTTGTTTACCAGACAGGTCGTATATTTGATGATAATTTCTCTGTATTTTCTTTAGTGACGAATGTCGTTAAATCTTCTTTAAGCATTTGCATTCTTGCTGCACCTATATTTTTAATCCATCGCTGCTCTATTTCAGCTACTATTTCTTCTTTTGCTTTCATTACTGCTAAACCACGTTCGGTTAAAACAATGATTTTACCCCTTTTATCAGTAGGGTGTATTTTACGTGTAACGTAGCCACTATTCTCAAGAGAATCGACCATTTTACTTATAGCTTGTTTGGAAATCCCTAAATATTCAGCTAACTCTATACCAGTTGCTCCATTAGGAAGGATGCGTTTGAACATAAAACCATGTGCTGGTCTAATATCTTCAAATCCCAATTCACTTAATCTGTCATGTAGCTCAGTAATTAATGTACTAAAGGATAATGATAAAAGTGAAGTAAGATCTAACTCGTTAAATGTTTGATTCATGTATATAACCTCCGCACTTGTAGTCAATTAAGTTGACTATATATAATACTTATTGTACTATACACAATATAGTCAATCAAATTGACTATATTGTGTTGGTAGAACAAATAATGATTTATATAATATAGAATCAATGGAGGTTTCATATGGTCAATATCGTAAAAGTTAGAGGGAGTGTCTTTGCACCATATGCATCGCTGGAACCTATTAAGGATCCTGCAACAGGAAGATCGTTTGAATATGCTGGAGATGCACGTGAGTTTACACCATACGCTGTGAACGCAAAGCGTTCAAGATTAGAACAAGAAGTGAATATTGATTTTTATAAAAGAGAAATTTTCACATATGCAGATGCTTGTATCGTCACAGTGAAGATTACAAATCCAGATGGCTCAATTGAGTATCAAAAGGGAGAAACAAGTACAGAAAATATTGTATGTACTAATATCGTATGGGGCGAGGATGAAGTTTCATTTGAAATGAGAGCAAGTGCCAGTAATCCGTTAAATGCGGCAGCACCTGCAGCTGATTATTTGTTGGCTATACGAGTTAATAAAAGTGGTACTGTGCATGTTGAAGGTGTACATGATGGTTTTCCTTGCTATGAATTTTATAAACAAGTAGATTTTGGTTCGTTTGAATTAATATATACACATGATTTTAGAGAAACAAATGATACTCCAGCAGCACTAGCTGGAGAGATGGAATATAACTTTAAAATGACAGTCTAAACGTAAATATAGCACTATTTTTTAGAAGGAAGTAGAAAAGTAAAAGAGAAATCTATTGGTTTTAGGATTGAAATTATGGTTTGTTTTATTTAATAGTATTCAGTATCTAAAATAAAATTATAGAGGTGGTTCTTATGACTAATATCGTAAAAATTAGAGCCAGTGTCTTTATTCCAATTTCTTGGACAGAAGCTAAGAAGGATATGGAAACAGGAAAAATAATTCAATTCGAAGGTGATTCGCGTGAATTTACACCACATGCGGTAAATACGATGCGCTCTAGAGTTGAGCAAGAGGTAGTAGTTGATTTCTATAAAGAAGAAGTGTTTTCATATGCGAACACGGGTATTACGACCGAGAAGGTTACAAGTCCAGATGGTTCTGTGAGTAAAAGAACAGGGAAAGCAAGTACAGAAAATATTGTGTGTACTAATATCACATGGAATTCTGACGGTGTGCAATTCAAAATGAGTGCGAGTGCAAGTAATCCATTAAATGTATATGCACCTCCTGTGGATTATGTATTAAATGTATGTGTGAAAAAGGACGGCAGTATTGATGTTCAAGGAGAGCATGATGGTTTCCCTTGTTTTGAATTTTATAAGCAAGTAGATTTCGGTTCATTTGAAAAAATATATACACATGATTTTAGAGAAACTGGTGATACACCTGAAGCGTTAGGTGGAGAAATGGATTATAGTTTTACAAAGAGTTTATAAGAAGTAAGATAATAATACAGTGTAGTTGAGAAATGCAAAAGTCAATAAAATCAGTGGCTTTTGCATTTTTACTATACGTTAGAAAGGTTCAAAAAAATAAAATGCTTTACAATATACCCTTGAGGGTATATGATGTTATACAAAGTTACAAAGTAATGTATAATATCGTTATAAATACGGAGGTGGTCTACAGTGGAATATAATCAAGATATGAAAAATAGATTGAAACGTATTGAAGGTCAAGTTCGTGGTGTACTTCGCATGATGGAAGAGGGAAAAGATTGCCGAGAGGTTATTACACAGTTAACGGCATCTCGTTCTGCACTTGATCGTACAATTGGACTTGTTGTGGGAACAAATTTAGAGCAATGTTTGCGTGAGCAGTTTGAAAGCGGTAATGGTTCAAATGAAGAGTTAATTAAAGAAGCTGTTCAATTACTTGTAAAAAGCCGATAATCTGTCAAACATAAGTGTTGACAGATTTTCAAAAACATTTTAATATACCCCTACAGGTATGTGTATATAAATTATGGAGGAATCGACTATGAGTATAAAAGTGGATATGAGTTTAGATTGTAAAGGTTTGGCCTGTCCGATGCCGATTGTGAAGACGAAGAAGGCGATGGAAGGTTTGACATCAGGGCAAGTGATTGAAGTTCAGGCAACAGATAAAGGGTCTACTGTAGATATACAAAGTTGGGCGAGTAAAGTAGGTCATCAGTACATCGGGACGAAATACGAAGGTGATTTATTGATGCATTACGTTAGAAAAGCACACGAGCATGAAATGAATGAAGTAGTGAAATATCCTCATACGATTACGAATGCGGATTTGCAAGATATAGTATTAAGTGGTGAAGAGTGTACTGTAGTAGATGTTCGTGAAGCGGCGGAATTCGCCTTTGGTCATATTCCATCGGCCATTTCGGTGCCATTAGGTGAACTAGCAAGCGCAGGATTAGATAAGACGAAACAAATTTATGTTATTTGCCGAACTGGTAACCGTAGTGATGTAGCTTGCCAAATGTTGAAAGATAAAGGGTATTCAAATGTGAAAAATGTCATTCCAGGTATGTTAGAGTGGCAAGGGAATGTGGAAAAATAAAATTTTTTAAATAAAAATATACCTATGGGGGTAATTAGATGAGTGTTAAACCGCTACAAGCAAAAGATGTTGCAGAGAAAGTTTTATTCGGAGAGTTGTTTATTTTAGATGTTCGTAATGAGACGGATTATGAAGATTGGAAAATTGAAGGGAGACAAATTTCTTCTATAAATAAACCGTATTTTGATTTGTTAGATGGTGTAGATCATATTGTAAGTGAATTACCTAAAGATAAAGATGTTTTAGTAGTATGTGCAAAAGAAGGGTCTTCTATATTTGTGGCAGAGCAATTAACAGAGGCCGGGTTAGAAAATATTTATTATTTAGCTGGCGGTATGAAAGCTTGGAGTGAATATGTGAAGCTGTTAAAAGTAGGAGATGTACAGGGCGGAGGGAGTATATATCAATTTAACCGCCTTGGAAAAGGCTGTTTATCTTATATGGTCGTTTCAAACGGTGAGGCAGCAGTTATTGATGCAGTCAGAACAGTTGAAGCATATGAAGAATTCGCGAAAGAGCATGGCGTTACGATTACGAATGTAATGGATACACATTTACATGCAGACCATATTTCTGGCGGACGTAAGTTAGCTGAAAGAGTAGGTGGTACGTATTGGTTACCGCCAAAAGATGGGGAGGAAGTTGTTTTCTCATATAAACCGCTCGTTGAAGGATCAATTATTACGGTGGGGGGTACTAAAATTGAAATTGACGCATTATACTCACCGGGGCATACGATTGGAAGTACATCATTTATTGTAGATGATTCCTATTTATTATCAGGCGATATTTTATTTATAGATTCAATCGGGCGTCCAGACCTTGCTGGAAAGGCTGAAGATTGGGTGAGTGATTTACGAGAAACTCTATATAACCGATATAAAGTACTATCTCAACAATTAATCGTGTTACCAGCTCATTATTCAAAAGTAAGTGAAATGGATGAGAATGGTGTTGTGAGCGCAAAGTTAAAAGATTTATTTACGTATAATGCAGGACTAAATATTGAGAGTGAGGGAGAGTTTCGTAAAGTTGTAACGGAGAATTTACCACCTCAGCCGAATGCTTACGAAGAAATTCGTCAAACGAATATGGGGAAGATTCATCCGAGTGTAGATAAAGAGCGTGAAATGGAGATTGGTCCAAATCGTTGTGCAGTTCACGAATAAGAAATAAATAAAAAATGGAGGAATAGATGATGAATGTAAAACAAGTATTAGATGCGAAAGGTTTAGCATGTCCGATGCCGATTGTAAGAACGAAGAAAGCGATGGATACTTTACAAACTGGAGAAGTGTTAGAAGTACATGTAACGGATAAAGGGTCAATTAAGGATATTCCGGCGTGGGCAAATAAAGGTGGTCATGACATCGTAAAGCATGTAGAAGAAGCTGATGTGCTAAAGTTTTGGATTAAGAAGGCGTAGCATGTTTATAAATGTAGAGAGGTTGGTTATATGAATACAATATTAAGTACGCTCTTTATTGTACTGGCTGCAGGATTTGTTATTTCACGTTTTTTACCGGTAAAAGGTGTTCAAAATATAAGTGGGAAAGAATTAAAGAGTATAGCAGGAAAAAAGGGAAAACAATTTATCGATGTTCGCACAGTAGGTGAATATAGAGGAAATCATATGAAAGGATTTCAAAATATCCCGCTAAATGAGCTAGCGAGTAAGGCAAATCAGTTAGATAAAAATAAAGAAGTAATCGTTATTTGTCAGAGCGGTATGAGAAGTAAGCAGGCTGCAAAAGTATTAAAAAAATTAGGGTTTCAGCACGTTATCAATGTTTCAGGTGGTATGAACGCTTTGTAAGAAAGGAATATCAAGATGAAAGAAATAACAGCGAAAGAAGTAGAGGAAAGATTATTACGAAATGAAGAGTTACATGTAATCGATGTTCGTGAAGTAGAAGAAGTGGCGGAAGGGAAAATTAAGGGAGTGCTTCCTATTAGGTTAGGACTACTAGAGTTTCGAATGCATGAGTTGGATAAGCATAAAGAATATATTATCGTTTGTCGCTCTGGCGGAAGAAGTGCAAGAGCAGTTCAGTTTTTAGAGAGCTACGGTTTTCAAGCAATCAATATGGTAGGTGGTATGTTAGCGTGGGAAGGGAAAGTCGTATAGTACAGAGATAAATGATTTGAGCCTTTTTATAAATAATAAAATACCCCTATAGGTAATTGGAGGGAGCACAACATGGAGCAACAGAAGAAAACAACAATTGTTTTATTTAGCGGAGATTATGATAAGGCGATGGCTGCTTATATTATTGCAAATGGTGCAGCGGCGTATGATCAAGAGGTAACTATTTTTCATACTTTTTGGGGATTAAATGCTTTAAGGAAAGATGAGCATGTGAAGGTGAAGAAAACTTTCATAGAAAAAGTATTTGGAAAAATGATGCCGCGTGGTGCAGACAAGATGGGATTATCGAAAATGAATTTTGCTGGTATGGGACAAAAGATGATTAAAGGTATTATGAAAAAACATAATGCTATGCCTTTACCAGATTTAATTGATTTGGCGAAAGAACAGGGGATTAAACTTGTAGCTTGTCAAATGACAGTAGATTTATTAGGGTTAAAAGAGGAAGAGATTATGGAAGGGGTAGAGTTTGCAGGAGTAGGAGCTTATTTAGCAGATGCTTCGGATGGGAATGTAAACTTATTCATTTAATTCACCTTCTTTTTAGAAGGGAGGGGATGTAAGATGAGCTTAGTCGTATTACTTTTTATAATTGGGTTTATAGGATCGTTTATATCAGGAATGGTTGGAATTGGCGGTGCGATTATTAATTATCCAATGATCCTATACATTCCGGTATTGCTAGGATTTACTAGTTATACGTCACATGAAGTAAGTGGTATTACAGCGGTTCAAGTATTCTTTGCAACTTTTGCAGGGGCATGGGCCTATCGGAAAAGTAATGATATGGATAAAACGCTAGTTGTGTATATGGGAGCTAGTATATTAATAGGAAGTTTCATAGGGAGTTTTGGTGCTAACGTATTAGCGGAACATACGGTCAATGTTGTTTATGCAGCGTTAGCAACAATAGCTGCTATTATGATGTTCGTACCGAAACGAAATAATAGTGGTGAAGTGACATATAATAAATGGTTAGCAAGCTTGTTAGCGTTTATTGTAGGAGGCGCATCAGGCATTATAGGTGCTGGAGGTTCTTTCTTATTAGTTCCTATTATGCTAGTTATTTTAAAATTGCCGATACGTACAACAATAGCAACATCTATCGCTATTACGTTTATTTCCTCAATAGGGATTACGACTGGAAAAGTGATAACTGGGCAAGTAGTTGTAATTCCAGCTCTTATTATTGCGATTGCAAGTATCTTTGCTGCGCCGCTTGGAGCACGAGTTGGGAAGAGGATCAATCAAAAAGCATTGCAATATATGTTATCGATTTTGATTGTAGGCACTGCTGTTAAGATGTGGATTGATATGTTATCGAAATAAAAGGATGGCGCTGCTTGCAGCCCATCCTTTTATTTATGCCCAAATAACTTTCATTAAGTTTTTATATTCGTCATTTGCTAATTTATATAGCATTCTCGTATGTTCAAAGACAAGTGCTGGATTGAAATTTGGTTCTGAGAATGCAAGTGATGCTGAAATATCAATTGCATTTTGCTTATTTAACGTGAATTTTGCAAATCGGTAAGATGTGTTTAATTCATTGATGACATGCAAAATATCATTTGTTGATGTTGCATCAGGTACGTGAGCAACATTGAAGCAGTATATATCCACAGTAGGATGTTCGTTTTGGAAAGCAGCGATTAGTTGGATTTTTGCGCCAGCTTCTGTCTCTAACCCTACTGAAAAATGAACAGAACCATCATTTTCATCTATATTTTCTTCCATGTATATATCGTTTGATTTTAAGTAGTCTTTAAAATCTGAGATGTTATGTTTTACTGCAGCTTTCATATGTATGAGCCCCCTGATAATTGGAATAGATTGCTACTATTTATTATAATTTAAAAATATTAAAAAAGATAGTTAGAAAGTTCTGATTTTTAATTATAGAGAAATAAAAAGAAGCAGTACTCTACCTCCATAGAGAACTGCTTCTTTTTTATTCATTGTCGTTAGACGATGTTTCTGTTTCTTCACTGCTATTTTTATTCTTATTTTTAGATTCGTTGTTACTTGATTCGCGTTCACTTGAATTTTCCGACTTAGATTCTTTTGTTTTCTCTGTGCTTGTTTTCTTTGAATCAGAGTCTGTTTTTGTATATGCAGGTAATCCAAGGTGAGTACGAAGTTCGTTTGTAACAGTTGCTAATTCTTTTTTATCTGGATTGTAGTAATACGTTCGGCCGCCACCAGCAGATTTGCTACATGTATCGTCACCTTTTTCCATATAGCAGTCTTCACCTTGAATTTGTAATTTCTCAATTTCCGAGTCCGATCCGTACTTGTAGAATGAAAGCATATCATCGAATGTTAAGTTAGTAACGAATTGTCCGTTAATATCATCAATGATGTTACCAACTTTTGTTACAGATCCAACGCTTGTTAGTTTCTTTAAAATGGCTTCAATAACGAGTTGTTGACGTTGTCCACGCATTGCATCACTATCGATGTGGCGCGTTCTAGCAAGAGCAAGAGCTTCTTCACTATTTAGCTTTTGAACACCTTTTTTCAGATGAATTGCATCAGCATTATCATTGCTATCTTGTTCAGTAAATTCAACTGGTACATCGACTTCAATCCCGCCTAAATCATCGACAATTTTCATAAATGATTTGAAGTTAAACTTTACAAAGTAATCGACAGGAACATTCATTAATTTTTCAACTGCATCAATACTTGCTTGTGGTCCACCATCTTTTCCGTTTTTAGTAGAACCGTATGCATGAGCGTGTGTAATTTTATCTTTTTTCTTTTCCACTGGAATATAAGTATATGTATCTCGTGGAATGCTTAATAGTTTTACAGTTTTGCTATCTTTATTAAACGTGGCAAGTAATAGTGCATCCGTTCTTATAGCTTCACCATATTCTTTCCCGCGGACATCGCTTTCATCAACACCCATGACTAAGACAGAGACATTATTTGCGATAGGTTTTACAGCTTTATCACGTAAATCAGATTTATCACCGCGTGCTAAATCGTGTGCGGCATTTCGAACAGCAGAAGATGCTTTATTTACTAAAAACCAAGTATAACCGCCACCTATTATTAAAAAGAATAGAATAACGCTTATAATAATTTTTGTTTTTTTCTTACCTTTTTTCGGTTTACTGCGTGTATTTTCTTGCAAAGATGGGTTTTGCTCCATTTCTTGTACTCCTTCATTTGGATTGAAATACGACACTCATATCCACTTATTATAATGAAATTTGACGAAAAAAACATTACAAATCATTTACATTTCGTAAAAATTCAATATATTTATAAAAAGTCAGATTTTCTATATTTTATTTTTAAGATGTAGAATAAGTATAAGTTGTTTTAGTAGAAATGAAAATATGTATTGTGAGAAAGTAATAGAGAAGTAAGATTTGTTGAAATATAGCCAAGAAGAAATGAGTAGGTTTACTTATTTCTTCTATATAATAAAGAAGAAATTTACGGATAAAGGAGAGAGCATAATGAATCATACATCATTCCGAGCAATCGTTGTGAACGAAACAGAAAGTAAGCAGTTTGTAAGAAACGTTGTAGAGAGAGAAGTAAGTAGTTTACCTGAGGGAGACGTATTAATACAGGTTCATTATTCTTCATTAAATTATAAAGATGCTCTTTCAGCCACGGGTAATAAAGGTGTTACGAGAACATATCCTCATACGCCAGGGATTGATGCAGCAGGAGTGGTTGTGAGTAGTGCAGATGAAACCATTAAGGTAGGAGACCAAGTTATTGTAACGGGATATGATTTAGGTATGAATACTTCTGGTGGTTTCGGAGAGTATATTCGCGTGCCAGCATCTTGGATCATCCCTTTACCAGAGGGAATGTCATTAAAGGAAAGTATGATGTACGGGACAGCAGGTTTTACAGCTGCTTTATCAGTATATAAGCTTATTGGAGCAGGCATAACGCCTAGTATGGGAGATGTTTTAGTAACGGGTGCAACAGGCGGCGTAGGGAGTGTAGCGGTTAGTATTTTAAGTAATCTAGGATTTAACGTAGTAGGAGCGACAGGGAAAATGGAAGAAGAAGAGATGCTACTACGTCTAGGAGCGAAACAAGTGATTCATCGTACGGAGTTGAATGATGAATCAGGAAGACCAATGTTAAAAGGGATATACGCCGGGGTTATCGATACTGTAGGTGGACATATGCTAGAAACCGCTTTAAAAACGGTAAAGTATGGTGGTTGTGTAACGACGTGCGGTAATGTGGCAGGACAAGAATTGCAAACAACGGTATATCCGTTTATTTTGCGAGGCATAAGCCTTTTAGGAATCGATTCTGTGCAATGCCCAGTGGATGTGAGAAGAGATGTGTGGACGCTTTTAGCAAGTGAATGGGAAAATAAAGAGCTACTATCTTATACAGAAGAATGTACATTAGAAGAGTTAGATGAAAAGTTTATACTTATATTGCAAGGAAAGTTAAAAGGAAGAACTGTTGTAAATATGAAATAAGAAAAGAGACGCTTAAGTTAGCGTCTCTTTTCTATTATAATGATTGTTTTAAATTGATTTTACCTTGTTCACCTAAAACACCATCAGCAATATTTACAGCGTGATCACCGATACGCTCTAAGTTACTTACCATATCAACGAAGATGATACTTGCATCACCTGAACAGCTACGTTCGTTTAGACGTAATACGTGACGTTTACGAAGAACACGTTCCATTTGGTCGATTTTACGTTCTTTTGCAATAACCGTTTGTGCTAGTTCAGTATCGAAGTTTGTTAAAGCTTCAACTGCGTCTTGTAATGTTGAAATTGTTAATTCAAGCATTTCATTTAGTTCAGCTAGTGCTTCGTCTGATAGGGAAACACGGTTTGAAATTTGGAAATCTACAAGTTCTACTAGGTTTTCTACATGATCACCAACACGTTCAATATCTCCAACAACACCTGCTAAAACGGAATGTTTTTCAGAGTCTGAAGGTGAAAGCGGCTTTTCCGATAGTAAAACTAAATACTCGGTAATTTTTTTATCTAAATTGTTAATAGCTCCTTCTAATTGAGTAGCCATGTTTTCATGCTTTTTGTCTTGTGTATTTAAATATTGATTCGCTTCTTTTAAGCCGTGTAATGAAAATTCAGCCATACGTACAACCTCTTTTTGAGCTTCAGTTAAAGCAATAGCTGGAGATTGCTCAATAAAGATTGGATTTAAATGTTGCGGTTTGAAGTTAATAGATGAATCTTCACCACGAATGATTTTTGTTACGATCCATGCTAATACTGCAATAAATGGGAACTGAATGATTGTATTTGTTACGTTAAATGTTCCATGTGCAAATGCAATTGTCATTTCTGGATTTAAGTTTAATGACGTTTGGAAATATTGGATTAAACTTGTAAATGGTACTAATAAAATTGTAAAGATAATGGTACCGATAATATTAAAGATAACGTGAACTAATGCTGCACGTCTTGCGGCAATTGAAGTACCGATTGCTGCTAATACTGCTGTAATTGTTGTACCGATGTTATCACCGAACAATACAGGAAGAGAAGCTTGTAAATCAATAGCACCTTGACCGAATAGTTCTTGTAAAATACCGATTGTTGCGCTTGAGCTTTGTACAATTAAAGTGAACACTGTACCGACAATAATTCCTAAAATTGGATTGTCACTCATGCTAACCATTAACTCTTGGAATGACTCTAAAGAGCGAAGAGGTTTCATACCTGCGCTCATTAATTCTAAACCGAAGAATAACATACCAAAACCGAATACAACTTGACCTACAGAATGTACTTTTTTATTTTTAAAGAAGAATAGTAAAATCGCTCCAATTGCCATAACTGGGAGCGCATATTCTCCGATTTTAATTCCGATAATAAATGCAGTAACTGTCGTCCCGATGTTCGCACCCATAATAACACCGATTGCTTGTCTTAATGTCATAAATCCGGCACTTACAAGTCCGACTGTTAAAGCGGTTGTTCCTGAACTTGATTGGATTAATACAGTAACTAACATACCTGCTAGTACACCCATAAGTGGGTTTGTTGTAAAGCGATCTAAAATATCGCGAAGACGATCACCAGCTGCTTGTTGCAGTCCATCGCCCATGTATTTAATCCCGAATAAGAAAATACCTAATCCACCAATGAACTGGAAGATCATATCTTGAACATTATATTCCACGCACTCCACTCCTTAAATTTCATGTACGCTGTAATTATTAACTAAACCTTGAGGCACTGTAAACGGTTTGCTAGTAAAATTTACACTAACTTTACAAAGGGACAAAAAGTTTACAATTCTTTAAAGAAACAGCTGTATTTTATTGGTTTTCATCTTGTATAAATCTTAATTTTGTAAATAAATCACACTTTTTAGAATAGTATTGTTCAGGTGGATATGAAGGAAAGCGTCTGCGAGTTCATCGTATATTTTTTGATGAAAGTTAAAAAAATATGTAGGAAAATGCATGTGGTTTTATAACAGCAAAAATACGATAAAAAAAGCCACTGAAATTATCCAGCAGCTTTTTCTCTGTTTTTATCTCCATGCTTTTGCTTTCTTATACTTGTAATGTAAATGAACAGGAAAGCAATAAGTAATAGAGAGGAATAACGATATACAGTTGCGTAGTTTGTAAAATGTGCAATGAATCCAAAAATAATCGCGCCAGCACCAATTCCAAGGTCAAATGCGGAGAAAAATGTAGCTGTTGCAACTCCTCGTCGGTGCGGTGCTACTCGGTCAATCATCCATGCTTGTAGTGCAGGTTGAATCGCTCCAAAACCACTTCCGTAGCATGCTGCTGCAATAATTAAACTCGGAATTGTAGTTGTATACGACAGTAAAATAATACCTGTAAACGTAATGATAACTCCTGGAATAATAACAAATGCATGACCTTTCGCATCGTATAACTTTCCAGAAAACGGACGAGTGACAGCGATTGCAAGTGCATTAAATAAGAAGAAGAGGCTTATATCAGCAATTCCGACTTCCGTAGCAAATAATGTAATAAAGCTTCCGATTCCGCCGTACATTAATGTAATACATAATATTAATAATGAAGGAAGTAAAGCTTTGCGCTCAATAAATCCATCGAGAAAAGTACCAGATGTTTGCTGTGGTGGTTGCGGCGATTTTTTGATTTGAAGTAGTTTCGTTAATATTAATGAAACAATTGTACATGAAAGTGCACATAAAAAAAGAATCGTGAAGTTATATGTTTGCATGAGCCAAAGTCCGATAAGTGGACCGAGCGCCATTGCAATCGTTCCAGAAAGACCGAAATATCCCATGCCTTCTCCGCGGCGAGCTTGTGGAATTAAATCTGAAACGACAGTTCCATATGTAGTCGTTGTAATACCAAAACCAGCCCCGTGTAAAATTCGAACGGCAAGTAATAGGAAGACGGTTGAAGCGAAAAGATAACTGCCCATAGCGAGTAAACAAATAGCAGTACCGATCATTAAAATGATTTTTTTATTAAATTTTTGCAAGGCATTTCCAGTTAGCGGTCTAACAAAAAGTGCCGCCACGGTAAACATGCCGACAACAAATCCGATATTGGAACTTGTGCCGCCAATTTCTTTCACATAAACAGGTAAAGTAGGAATTAACATTTGAAACCCTAAAAACATACATAAGTTTGCAAAAATTAAAGCGACAAACTCTTTCGTCCATAACGATTCTCGTTTTACGAGTATTGCTTCTCCCATATATTCATCCCCTATATAAAATTTTCTCTTTTCTTTCGAGTATATGTATTGGTCAATGTAACAGTCAAGGAAGGTGCCTTGAAAACGTATAACAATTTTCGAGGTGGAAAAACTGACAAATTTGTGTAAAAGCTACACAACTATGAAAAAAAGTTGTAAAGTATAGATGTATAGACTTGTAGTTGTTATGAATGATAGAAGTTGTTTTTTCTTTAAAGAAAGCGGATTCAAAAAGTAGTGAATGAGAAGGGGATATATACTTTTTCACTACACATATTTGAAAAGGTTTACAAAACAATGAAGAAAGAGGCGTGTACATATGAGACGATTAGGTATTTCTATTTATCCAGAACATTCAACAGTAGAGAAAGATAAGGAATATTTAACATTAGCAAGTAAATACGGATTTACTCGTGTATTCACATGCTTATTGTCTGTAGATGGAGAAAAAGAGAAAATTATAGAAGAGTTTAAAGAAACAATCTCTCATGCAAATGCATTAGGGTTCCAAGTATTAGTTGATATTAGTCCGTCTGTTTTTACACAATTAGGTATTTCATATAATGATTTATCTTTCTTCCATGAGTTAGGAGCGTACGGTATTCGTTTAGATGTCGGTTTCTCTGGTTTAGAAGAATCGATTATGACTTACAATCCATACGGCTTAAAAATTGAAATTAATATGAGTAACGGTACGAAATATGTAGATAACATTATGAGCCATAGACCAAACCGTGAAAATTTAATTGGTTGCCATAATTTTTATCCGCATCGTTATTCAGGATTATCATACGATCATTTCATTAAATGCTCGAAACAATTTAAAGATTACGGTATGAGAACGGCTGCGTTTATTTCATCCTTTGATGCAACGTACGGACCTTGGCCAGTAACAGAAGGGTTATGTACGTTAGAGCAGCATCGTGAATTACCGATGACAACACAAGCGAAGCATTTATTTGCGACAGAGTTAATTGATGATGTTATTATTGCGAACGCGTATGCATCAGCAGAAGAATTACAAGCACTAGGTGCATTAAATAAAGAGAAACAAACATTTGATATAGGATTATATGATACAACAACAGAACTAGAAAAAATTATCGTATTAGACGAGCCTCATTTTTATCGTGGAGATGTATCTGAATATATGATTCGCTCGACACAAAGTCGTGTGAAATATAAGAAAGAAGAGTTCAAACCGCATAATACACGCGAAATTAAACGCGGTGATCTTTTAATTGATAATGAACAGTATGGTCAATATAAAGGTGAATTACAAATTGCGTTAAAAGATATGGTGAACACAGGAAAAACAAATGTAGTTGGCCGAATTGTAGAAGAAGAAATTTTCTTATTAGATTATTTACAAGCATGGGATAAATTCGGATTTACATTAAAGAAATAGATAAAATGAAAAAGGAAAAAACTACTGACTTCAGCAGCTTTTTCCTTTTTATATATAAATTGTGAGAGGAAGAGCTATGACAAAAGTGCATCAGCGATTAATTTCTATTTTAGAGGAGTTTTTAGAAGAGAAGTCGATGTTAAATCGAGCTTTTTTAGCGAGCCGTTTACATGTATCAACGAAGACGATTCAAAAAGATATAAAATTATTAAATGATATATTGGAAGAAAACGGGGCGAAAATTGAATCGCAAAGAGGGACTGGATACGAACTAGAAATTATACAAACGAAGAAGTTTGAAGAGTTTTGCGTGGGTTTATTTCAAAAACAGACGGAAAAGATCCCAACTTCTTATGAAGAAAGGATAGCGTACATTCTGCAACGTATTGTAACGACAGAAGGGTATGTGAAGCTTTCACAGTTAGCAGAGGAGATTTATGTGAGTAAATCGACTGTAAATTTAATTATGAAAGATGTGACAGATATATGTGGTCGCTATCAATTACAAATTGAAAAGAGACCGTATTATGGTATACGTATTGTGGGAGAGGAGTTTCATATTCGGTCTTGTTTATCACAATATGGTTTACCGCGCTATGATCATACTCCGTTTCATGAGCAATTTGAGCAGAGGGATACATATTTATCGTTACCTCATATCCCACTTATCCGTTCGGTTATATTAAAGTATATCGAGGGAGGAACGATATATTTATCAGATATTGAAATTGATAATTTAGTCATTCATATTGCAATTGCAATAAGGCGTTGTGAAAATCAACATTATATGAAAGGGCTGAATGCGGAGCAATCAGAACTTATCATAAAGAAAGAATATACAATTGCGAAACAGATTGTAGGAGATTTAGAGAAAGAGTTGCATCTTTCATTTCCAGAAGAAGAAGTTTTATATGTGACGATGCATTTATTGAGTACTGCTGTTACAGCGAGAGATCGTTATGAAAATGTGGAAGAACTATTAGGGAAAGATCTATATGCATTTATGCAACATATTCTTTTTAAAGTAGCGGAAGAACGGAATCTTATTTTTTATTATGATGAAGAATTATTATTTGGATTTGGTGTTCATTTAAAAACGTTATTAAACCGTTTGAAGTATAAGTTAAATACGAGAAATCCTCTTTTGGCAGAAGTGAAAAAGAATTATCCGTATGCTTTTGAAATTGCGGTTCTCGTTGGAGATATAATTGGTTATTATACGGGAGAATCGATTCCAGAAAGTGAAATTGGTTATATTGCGATTCACTTCGGGGGAGCGATGAGTCGTTTACAGGAACAGAATCAAAAGAAAAGATGTTTACTAGTTTGTGCGACTGGTCAAGGAAGCGCCCAGCTATTGAAATATAAAATTCTATCACAGTTCCAAGATAAATTAGAGATTGTAGGGATTACAGGTTATTATCAATTGAAAGTGGAAGAACTTTATAAAGATAAAATAGATTGTATCATTAGTACGATTCATATACCGAGTGGTTTGCCTGTGCCTGTTATAAAAGTGAACTCAATATTTGATGATAAAGAGATTAAGTCAATCGGTCAGCAGTTGTTTACGCATGTGAATACTAGTGTGCAGCAGTATATAAAGGAAGATTTGATCTTTTTAAATCATAGCGCTTCTACGAAGGAAGAGGTTATTCAGTTTTTATGTGAGAAAGCTGCTGAGAAAAACTATGTACCAGAAAAATTTTATGATTCTGTTATGGAAAGAGAGAATACATCTCCGACAGCCGTTGGGAATTTAGTTGCAATTCCACATCCGATGCAGTTATTAAGTGAGAAAACATTTTTGATGTTTTGTACACTTAATAAAGCGGTTGACTGGGGAGATAAGAAAGTACAAGTTATTATTTTATTTAGTGTAAAGCGCAATAATAATGAAGATTTACAAAAGCTTTATGATTTTTTATATGATATTATGTCTAGTCAGCATACGATAGAGAAATTAACTCAGGCTGGAATGATTGAAGAATTTCAAGAGATTTTACTATCGTTTTGAAAAAGTATATAAAAACTTCCGTTACACAACGGAAGTTTTTTATGTTTAATTGTATGCGTTTTCATAATAAGATAACAATATAGAAAAAAGATAGCTTGGGGGAATTTAAAATGACTGATATGCAAACTCCATTTGCGTTAATTTTACATGGTGGCAATGCGAGAAGCGCGGCGCTTGAAGCAATTGCTTTTGCAAGACAAGGAGATTTTGAGAATGCGAGCGAAAAGATGACACTTGCTAGTGAAGAGATTTCGGCAGCTCATCGCATTCAAACAGACTTAATTCAAGAAGAAGCAAGAGGAAATCATGCAGAAATCAGTTTACTGTTAGTGCATGCACAAGATCATTTAATGAATGCAATTACAGTGAAAGAACTTGCTGAAGAATTTATTACTCTTCATAAACGAGTAGAAGAGAAAGTGACAGTATAAGATGTACATTTTATTATGTTGTGCAGCAGGCATGTCAACGAGTATGGTTGTAAGAAAAATGCAAGAAGAGGCAAAGAAACAAGGGAAGGATTATAAAATTAAAGCAGTTGATTCAGAACTTGTGAAACTGGAAATAAAAAATGCTGATGTTGTTTTAATCGGACCACAAGTGAAGTATTTGTTTCCAGCGGTACAGTTTCTTGCGAAATCACACGATATACCGGTTGCAATAATAGAACAAAGAGATTATGGCATGTGTGACGGTTTAAAAGTACTGAAACAAGCAGAACAATTAGTTTTAGCATAATTATATTTTTTTAAATATAAACATTATAATGTTATAACTTTTTGTCCTTACGTAGTAAAGAGAAAGAGGAGGGGTATTGATGAATGGTTTTATGAGTTTTATGGAACAAAAGATTATGCCAACAACGCAAAAGATTGCAGGACAACGACATTTATTAGCAATTCGAAACGGAGTTATTTCTACATTGCCGTTAACGATTGTCGGATCATTTTTCGTTATCTTTTTAAATTTACCAATTGATGCATATATGGAATGGATTGCACCATTTCGCCATATTTTAGATATTCCATTCCGGTTTACAGTAGGTTTAATGGCGTTATACGCAGCATTTGGGGTAGGAGCTTCACTCGCAAACTTTTATCAGCTCAATCAGTTAAGTGCAGGGTTGTTATCTGTACTCGCCTTTTTACTAGCATCAGTTGAACCAATTCAAATTACGAAAGCTGTACCAGGTGTTATTGATGCAGGAAGATACATTTCAGTAGGAACATTAAGTGCAACGTCTTTATTCGGCGCAATTGTTACAGCTTTAATTGCAGTAGAAATTTATCACTTTATGATTAAGCATAATATCTCGATTAAATTACCAGACAGTGTACCACCAGCAGTTGCAAACTCGTTTGCAGCATTAATTCCAACTTTAGTCGTTATTCTTTTATTCTGGGGTATTCGTTACGGTTTAAAATTCGATGTAAATACAACAATCACATATTTAATCGCACCACTAAAATCAGTATTAGTAGGAAATAATTTATTCGGCGGTTTATTAACAGTATTCTTAATCGTGTTCTTCTGGTCATTCGGTATACATGGCCCTGCGATTTTAGGACCAATTATTCGTCCAATGTGGGATTCAGCAATTCTTGAAAATATGGAAGTATTCACAGCTACAGGAAATGCACATCAATTACCAAACTTATTTACAGAGCAATTTATTCAATGGTTCGTATGGATCGGTGGATCAGGCTCAACGTTAGCTTTAGTTATTATGTTTATGTTCTCTAAATCTAAGTTCCTAAAAGAGTTAGGTAGATTATCATTCGTACCAGGTTTATTCAATATTAACGAACCAATTATTTTCGGGGCACCAATTGTAATGAACCCAATCTTAATTATTCCATTCGTTATTACACCGTTAGTGACAACGACAGTATCATATTTTGCAGTTGTTTCAGGCATGATTCCGCTCATGATGGCGAAACTGCCATTTACGATGTTAGCACCAATTGCAGCGATTATTAGTACAGACTGGACAATTATGGCTGGTGTACTTGTACTTGTTAACTTTGTGATCTCATTCGTTATTTACTATCCATTCTTCAAAATGTATGAGAAACAGCAATTAGCAGGAGAGGAGAAAACAGAATGCTCGGAGCAATTATCATCTTAATTACATTTGTAGCGGGGCAGTGTATTGCACATTATTCAAAATGGGTACAAAGTAAATCTTTATTAGTGTTACTACTCATATCAATTTTATTTATCGGTAGTTCAATGGGTGCATATGTAATGCTAAGCTTACAATCACCGTACGTAATTATTGTACCAACGATTTTATGTGCCACATGTTTATCTGCAAAATATAGATTTACGAGCATGGCATTAATACAACGTGTGAAGGAGATGCAAAAGCATGGAGCGTAAATTAGGAATTTCACTTTATCCAGAGCATTCAACGAAAGAACAAGATATGGCATACATTTCGGCAGCGGCACGCCACGGTTTTTCAAGAATATTCACATGTCTATTATCTGTGAATCGTCCAAAAGAAGAAATTGTAGCTGAATTTAAAGAAATTATTAATCATGCAAAAGATAACAATATGGAAGTTATTTTAGATGTAGCTCCGGCAGTATTCGATCAACTTGGTATTAGCTATAGTGATCTATCATTCTTTGCAGAGTTAGGTGCAGACGGTATTCGTTTAGATCTAGGATTTGACGGATTAACAGAAGCGAAAATGACGAATAATCCGTATGGCTTAAAAATTGAGCTAAACGTAAGTAACGATATTGCATACTTAGAGAATATCCTTTCGCACCAGGCGAATAAACCAGCTTTAATTGGCTGTCATAACTTCTATCCACAAAAATTCACTGGTCTTCCATATGATTATTTCATTCGCTGTAGTGAACGCTTTAAAAAGCATGGCATTCGCACGGCAGCCTTTATTACGTCCCATGCAGCCGACATCGGTCCATGGGATATTAATGACGGATTATGTACGTTAGAACAACATCGTAACTTACCGATTGAAGTACAAGCGAAACATTTATGGGCAACAGGGCTTATTGATGATGTGATTATCGGAAATGCTTATGCGAATGAAGAAGAGTTAGAGAAACTAGGAAACTTAAATCGTTACATGTTACAGCTGAAAGTACACTTTGTGGAAGAAGCGACTGAAGTAGAAAAGAAAGCGACACTGCAAGAATTACACGTAAGACGCGGCGATATAACAGAATATATGGTACGTTCTACAGAAGTGCGTAAAAAGTATAAAGACTATGACTTCCCAGTGCGCGAAAGTGTACGACAGGAAAGAGGGCAAGTTGTAATTGGAAACAACTCATTCGGTAAGTATAAAGGTGAACTGCAAATCATTCTAAAAGAAATGCCGATAGATGAACGGAAAAATATTGTCGGTACAATTGCGGAAGAAGAGTTATTCTTATTAGATTATGTAGGAGCTTGGACGCAGTTTACTTGTGTGGAATAGGGAAGTATAGGGGGCTGTCCGAATTTTGGGCAGCCTTTTTATCATAAAGTACTTTTCAATGTCAAAGTTTGTCGGTAAATCGATATTCCTTGTCGAATCGTTGATATAGTATAAGTTACGATAGATATATTCGGAAAATCGTGGATATATTGTAGGTTACGATAGATATATTTGAAAAATCGTGGATATAATTTCAGGTAGAGTATATTTTCCTTTAGAAGGAACGCAAAAAAAGTCAGCCTCAATGAGACTGACCTTTTTTATACGAACTAGTTTAATACTTTAACTGTAACTGTTTTACGTCCCCAGTTACTTGATGTACCTTTATCAGGCATTAAAACGTCAATTTTATTTCCTTTAATAGCTCCACCAGTATCACCAGCGATTGCTACTCCGTAACCTTCAACCCATACTTTTGAACCTAATGGAATTACACTTGGGTCAACTGCAATAAGTTTCATATTTGGATTTGCTGTTAAGTTGTGACCTAAAGCTGATTTTACTTGGTCGCCTGCTTTATAACCATTTTCAAGTGGATCTGCTGTGTAAGCTGTTGCTACAACACGTAACTCACGAGAAGATGATGGTGCACTTGTTTCAGTTTCTTTTGCAACAGGTTGTTGTGTAGCTGGTTTTTGAGCTTTAGCCGCTTCACGAGCTTCAGCTGCTTCTTGAGCTTTAGCTGCTTCACGAGCTTTAGCTGCCTCTTGAGCTTTAGCCGCTGCTTGAGCTTCAGCTGCTGCCTCGGCTTTAGCTGCTTCACGAGCTTTAGCTGCTTCTTGAGCTTTAGCCGCTGCTTGAGCTTCAGCTGCTGCCTCGGCTTTAGCTGCTTCACGAGCTTTAGCTGCTTCCCCGGCCTTAGCTTCTGCTTGAGCCTCAGCTTCTGCCTGAGCTTTAGCTGCTTCACGAGCTTTAGCCGCTTCTTGTGCTTTAGCTTCTGCTTGAGCCTCAGCTGCTTCACGAGCTTTAGTTGCTTCTTGTGCTTTAGCTTTTGCTTGAGTTTCAGCTACCTCACCGGCTTTAACTGCTTCACGAACTTTAGCTGTATCTTGAACTTTAGTTGTTTTTTCAACTTTAACTGCTGGCTGAACTTTAACTGGAGCTTTACCTGTTAAGTAAGGAACGTGAACATAAGCTGTTTTTCCGTTATATTCAAATTGAATCCAGTCATTTTGTACTTGGTGTGTTGTTTCAATTACATCATCTTGTTTCAATTTACCAAGAATTTCTGAGTCTGTGTTTGCACCAGCACGTACGTTTAATACGTTTGCTGTTACGTAGTAAGTGTCTTTTGTATAGTCAGCGCTAATGAAAGCTTCTTTACCGCTATTCAATTTCACTTTTGACCATCCGTTTTCTGTATGTAAAACGTTAACTTTATATCCATCTAATAACTTTCCGACAACTTGTGATTCAGTAGTTGGGTTTTCTCGTACATTTAGTACATCAGTCGTTACGATTGTTTCTGCTTTAGCAGATGTTGTGAAAATCCCAAGACCAAAAACCGCTGCTGTTGCTATACCCATAAATTTTTTCATAATAGCCTCCATTGCATTTGTTTTCGTTGACCTCATTATAGCAACCATTATTTTCTTATTTGCGAAAAACATAGAATTACAAAGCTTTCGTAACGGGGCGTTAATATTCTGTAATAATTCCAGTAATATCCTAAAAGCGCTTTCTTATAGTTTTTAGGGGAGGTTTGAGCATAAGATGCATAAAAAGGGGAGTATTTCAATTTCTAATAGGTTAACAATGTTTCAGTATTATTACGTAATAATTTCGTAGTCGTTACAAAAATGGCGTATTTTGCTGTTAGAACAGGTGATTAGTTATGTAAAAATAACTATTTTCGCTGTGGAGAGATTGAAATGAGGTGAAATTTAATGAAATATCGTTATAATTGTTACAAAATAAGTCGAGGTATGGAAAAAATTACGCCTTGATTTTAGTCTGTCACATATTATTTTTGCAATAATAGGATTCTATAATAGCTTTAGTAGGTTAAAATAATTAAAGATGTTGATAACGTGAAACATATATAATAGAAGAAACACGATTTAATAGATAAAGTGAAACTTTAATCAGTGGGGGGGATTCTTCCTCCCCCACTGATTATTAGTTGAACCAATTGGGCTTTTATGGGCAGTTGATCCCCCACCTAAATTCTTTGCTTTCGCTGAATTTTGAGGTGGGGGTCTTACTGCCCATTAAAGCGGGATAAATAAAAAGCGTAGGAGTGTAAAATCCTACGCTTTTTATTTATTCATATCGTAAACATTCAATTGGATCCAGTTTTGCAGCTTTGTTAGCTGGAAGTAAACCGAATATAATACCGATTAACATTGAGATACCTACTGCAAGAAGTCCAAGTTCTTTTGAGACAACGAGTGGCCATCCAGCAAAGATTGAGACGATCCAAGCGAAGAAGATACCGAGCATGAATCCGATGAAACCACCGAGTCCTGTTAAAATACAAGATTCAATTAAGAATTGTGTTAATACTTTACCGCGCGTTGCACCAAGTGCTTTACGAATACCAATCTCACGTGTACGTTCTGTTACAGATACAAGCATGATGTTCATTACGCCGATACCACCAACAAGTAAGGAGATAGCAGCAATACCACCGAATACCATTTTCATCATGCCAATGGATTCGTCTAATTGCTTCGTAAATTCACCTAAATCTTGTGCTTCGAATTTGTGCTCAAATTTAGGAGCTTTCATTTCGTTTAAAACAGAAACGGCTTGTTTTTCTACACTTTTACGTTCTGTTGGAGAGGTCATCGTTAATCTTACAGAGTCATACTCATTTACTCCTGAAATGACAGGCGCGTTTTCAAGTGATGTGTAACCTTCAGGCATAGCCATTCCGAACTCATTTTTCGTTTCGTATACACCGACTATTTTATACGGCTTTCCTTTTATATCTGTGTATTGATTTGATTCCCAACCACTAAATAATTTGTTGAAAGCTTCTTCATTTAATATAATAGCAGGGATTGCTTGGTTTAATTCGCTGTCGTTTAATTCACGACCGTGAACTAATTTTATTTTCGAATCTGTCATAAAGGCGCCTGTTCCACCTTTTAAATCAAGATTTACATCTTTTGAACCAGCAGATGCTTTTACTTTCATACTTACATCTGGATACACATCTTTAACGCCTGGTACGGTTTGAAGACGGTTTAGCATATCAGGTGTGATTTTGGCACTATCCGTTCCATAATCAGGATTGTTGTAGTAAATCGTTACTTCATTATCTTTTCCTTGGCCTAACTCTTTTTTAAACTTTGCGTTAGTACCATCACCCATTGAAATGATAGTAATGATGGCACTAATACCGATAATAATACCTAACATCGTTAAGATAGAACGCATTTTGTGGGCAAAGATAGAGGAAAGGGCCATGCGTATATTTTCACTCGTGTTCAAAATTAACCTCTCCAATCTTGGACGATGTTTCCGTCACGAATTACAATTTGCCTTGCTGCAGCTTCCCCAATTTCACGATCATGGGTAATCATAATGATTGTTGAGCCTTGTTTGTTTAATTCGTAAAAGAGATCCATAATTTGTGTACTTGTTTTCGTATCAAGTGCTCCTGTCGGTTCATCGGCTAAAATGAACTTTGGATTATTTACGATTGCACGTGCGACTGCGACACGCTGTTTTTGTCCACCTGATAATTCGTTCGGTAGGTGAGTAGCACGATCAGCTAAACCTACTTTTGTTAAAGCGGCTAATGAGCGCTCGCGTCTTTCTTTTTTATCGACTCCAGCGTAAATAAGAGGTAGCTCTACATTTTGAAGTGCTGTAAGTCTTGGTAATAACATGAAGTTTTGGAATACGAACCCAATCTCTTTATTACGAACGCGTGCAAGTTCTGTCTCAGACATGTTTGAAATATTTTGACCAGCTAGTTCATACGCACCTGTCGTTGGTTTATCTAAGCAACCGATAATGTTCATTAGTGTTGATTTACCAGAACCAGATGGTCCCATAATAGAAGTGAATTCTCCTTGGTTCAGTGTTACGTCAATGCCGTGTAATATTTGAACGGATTCTGCACCATTTTGGAAAGATTTCGTGATGCCTTTTAAGTTAATCATCGGGCGACGACCTCCATACCATCTTTTAAGTCTTTTTCAGGTTTAGAGATAATTTGCTCTCCTTTTTTCACTCCAGAAACTTTTGCTTCGCTATCAGTCTCGAATTCAACAGTAACAGCTTGTTCTTTCGCTTTACCGTCTTTTACAACGAAGACAACATTTTTGTCACCTTTTTTCACGATGCTGCTTTTCGGAACAATCGTACCAGTTGCTTCGCCAGATTTACTTGTTACGTAAACGTGGAAGCCGTTTTGTAATTCTTCACTATTATCTAATGTGACAGTGAATTGATAGTTAGAAACTGTTTTGTTTTCATCCATGCTCTTTAATGGTGTAGAACCGATTTCTGTTACTTTTCCTGTCCAAGTCTTACCAGCGACCGTTTTTGATGAAACAGTTACTTCTTGCCCGACTTTCATACTAGCAAGCTCATATTCAGAAAGTTGACCTTTTACTTTAAATGGCCCAGCGTGGCGAAGTGTAATGCCGCTCATACCTGTTTTTTCATCAGCAGTTTTCACGATATCATCAATTACGCCATCAGCAGGACTTGTTACAGAAAGATTGCTTACTCTCTCTTTTGCTGCTTTAATCATTTCATCAGATTTTTCAACTTCAAACTTTTTCATTTCAAGTTGCGATTCTAATTGTTGCACTTCGATTTCTGAAGCTTTTAATGCTTCAGCAGGAAGGCCTGCATTTTTATCTTTTTGTAATTTTTGTTTCGCTGCATCAATCTGTTTTTGGAACAATGTTACTTCTTTTTGTGCGATTTTCTTTTGCATTTCTGCTTCTGTTACACCTTGTTTCGCAGTAGGATCATTATATTTAAATAGAAGCTGTCCTTTTTTTACTTCGTCACCTTTTTTTACAGCTAATTCGTACGTACCTTTTGTTGGATCAAATGAAATTGTTTCGATGCCGTTTGGAATGACTTCACCGCCAAATTTTTGCGCGTTTTCAATTTGTTTTTCTGTTACTTTATATCCGCTATATGCCATTGCTACTTCTGAACTACCGCCAGCAAATGCAAAATATGATCCAGCTGCAATACCGATTGCTACTACACTAGTAATTAACACTTTATTTTTCTTCTTCATCTATTTATCACCTTTTCGCTCGTTTTAGTATCTACATTAAGTATAGAAGAGGTGAAGAATCTGACAAATCGTTTTAGCTTACAATAACCTTACAGTTTTGTAAGGTATGAATATGTAAATGTAAGGTAGAGGTTGTCCCAGCCTAAGCAAATGAATTGACTCGTTGTTTCTTTCTTACAATAATATTGTATGAAGGAGAGGAGGAAGGAAGATGGAAGCTTATTTTAGTGCGCATCCATTAAAACCATTTATTCCATACTCAAGGCAACATGCCATTATATTATTTATTATGTTGGTGGGGATCATTTTTCTGTATCAATACCAAGATATATTACGTCAAAGTGAGTGGAATATAACGGTTCGATATGTGATTGCATTTTTATTTATTGGAAGCGAAATTGGGCTTCATATGTGGGAATGGAAAGCAGGGATTTTTGAACTAGGCACTTCATTACCATTTGAGTTATGTACGATTAGTTTATTGTTAGCATCGATTATGATTGTAACGAAAAGTTACCGCATATATGAGATTGTATTTTTTACGGGAATTATTGGTGCATCACAAGCTATGTTAACACCAAACTTGCAATATGCTTTTCCGCATTTTCGTTTCATTGAATATTTTATCGCGCATATATTGCTCATTTGGGCACCACTCTTTATGACTTGGGTGGAAGGATATCGTCCGACAGTACAATCTATTAAACGCACAATGATATTTTTAAACATATTGATTCCAATTGTTTCGTTTGTGAATTACAAAACAGGCGGTAATTATATGTTTTTAGCTCGTAAGCCAGAAACAGCTTCATTACTCGATATGTTAGGGCCGCACCCTTACTATATTATTTCATTAGAACTCGCAGCGCTTATTGGATGTTTTATTTTGTATATGCCGTTTGCGAAAAGAGAAGGGCATGCGCATAAAGAATCACTAGGATCATAACCTAGTGATTTTTTTTATATAAATATTTACAATTCAGAAAATTAAGAATAAAATTAGAGGGTAAATTATATATAGAGAGAAGGGAAAACGTGGTCAAAAAAGTTTTTCTGAATGGGATGGGAGTGACGATTCAATTTATTATTTCGATTTTGGGGATTATTTGTTTAGGGACATTGCCGAAACTATTTTATGGATTTGAGCTGCATGCATCACAGTACATAAAGAGTTTAAAAGAAGTGTTTGTGAATTTAATGGACATCTCCAATTTTAAATATGTGGGAGATAAATTTTTATTTCCGCAGTTGTTTGTTCATTATAAAGAAACAATTGTTATATTTTTAGCTGCTTTTTTCATTTCATTATTTGTAGCATTTTGTATTGTTTATGTCATTATGAGTAGTTCACCCCGTATACAACATCGTATTAAATCATTTCTTATCTTCCTAGAATCTATTCCAGACATTTTACTTATTTTGTTATCGCAAATTTTAGTTGTATGGGTTTTTAAACAAACAGGCTTTTTACCTTTTCAAATTGCGTCAATCGGAGGCGAGTCGATTAGAGGATTGCCAATATTGTGTTTGAGCATCCCGACTACGATTATGTTTGTAAAAATGGTCGTGCTTCGTTTTGAAAATGAACTAGAAAAAGATTATGTACTATTTGCTAAGGCGAAAGGGCTGGGGCGCTTTCATATTTTAAATCGTCATATTTTACGAAATGTGTTGCTTAGTACATTATTCTTTGCGAAAACGAATATCTTTTTTATGTTATCTAATTTATATATTATAGAATGGATTTTTAATACGGGTGGTATTTTTATGTTTTTGAAATCGTATTTCGGTATTAGAGTTGAGGTTTTCATCGTTAGTGTGCTTCTTATATATATTCCGATTTTTATTTTATTTAAATTGTTTCATTATCTCATTCCGGCTGCGATGAAGGAGAGACTATAATATGTGGACGTATATAAAACGCGATAAAAGATTTTGGATAAGCATTGGGTTTCTTCTCCTATTAGTTCTTTTGAGCATCGGAAATACGTTATGGAATGATGGACATATTAGACAAGTTACATTGCAATATGATGCGGATGAAAATCCACAAGTGCCACCGTTTCCACCTTCATTACAATTTTTACTCGGGACAGACCGGAAAGGGTATGACCTGTTACATTTAGTCATTGAGGGCGCGAAGTGGACGATTGGTATATCTATTTTAATTGCGGCACTTAGAATGGTAATAGGTGTGTTTTTCGGTGTCGTACTCGGAACGTATATAAAAAGAGGATTTTCAAAAATTGAGGCTTTCTTTGATAGTTTTACAGTTATTCCGACAGTTATGATTGCGTATTTTTTTCTTCAATCTGCAAATGCATTTGGAAGCGGAGAGGAGACAACAACCTTTTTTGAAAGGGCTTCGTTTCAAGTGGTATTACTTGTACTGCTTGTAATGCCAGTTATTGCACTGTATGTTGCGAAGGAAGTTCGTAAATTGCGAACGGAAGAATTTGTTGATGCCGCGCGCATATTAGGTGGATCGAGAAGACATATTGTTATAAAACATATTTTTCCGCATCTCTATATGCCATTTATACTCGTATTTCTTCAGCAGTTTACGCAGACTCTTACTATTTTACTGCACTTAGGATTACTTGAAGTGTTCTTTGGTGGGACTGTAATGTTTGGTGGACAAATAAAAGAGGTGGAATCTTATACGCATGAATGGTCAGGTTTAATTGGAGTATACTTTAGGTCATTAACAGTGAATCCGTGGATCCCTCTCGTTCCGATTACATTTTTTGGACTTACTATTTTTTCAGGAAATATGATTGTAAAAAGTATCGAAGAGGCGATGATGAAAGTAAGGTTAGGAGGAGAGCTAAAGAAGGATGTTGTAGAAGAGGAACAATCTGCTGTGCAGTCAAAAGAAGAGTTATTTACTTTTAAACATACGATGTGAAAATAAAAAAGAAGCAAGCACAATTACTGCTTGCTTCTTTTCTTTATTTTGTAGAAACTTCACCTTTAGCTTCTGTTTGTGGAATAAAGTATCCCATTATACCACCGATGATTGCCGGGATAATCCAGCCAATTCCTAAGTTGTAAAAAGGAATTGTGTGTACAATATTAGCAATAAAACCTGGTATCATTTCCACATTATCCAGTGCATGAATACAGCTAATAATAAATGCTGCGATCATTGCTCCGATGTAGACAGAAGGTTTACGTTTCGTATATTTATCTATAAATGATACGAAAATTAAAATAATCGTAATTGGATATAAAATAATTAATACAGGTAATGTAATTTTTATTAATAAACTTAAACCTAAGTTTGAAATAACGAAGCTAAAGATACAAACGTATAGTACGAGTTTTTTGTAGGAAACATTTGTTAGTACTGTTGCGAAATAGTTTGCGAATGCACTTACAACGCCGATTGCTGTCGTTAAACAAGCGAAGATAATGGCGATACTTAATAAAACATTCCCACTTGTCCCAAAGAATTGGTACATAACAGTAGCTAATAGTTGACCACCGTTTTCGAATTGTCCTAGATTACCGTTTGAAGCGCCGATATAACCGAGTAAGAAATAAACAATTGTTAAGAATAGGGCTGCAATGCTACCGCAAATAATGGTATATTTCGCAATAGATTTCTTCTCTTGTATACCGTTTTGGCGAATTGCATTTACAACAATCGTTGATAATACGAGAGCACCGATTGCATCTAACGTTAAAAACCCTTCAAGAAATCCTTTGAAAAATGGAATTTCTTTATAGTCACCAACAGGTTCTGCAAACGTTCCTGGTGAAAGAATCGCTTTTGTTGCCATAATTGCAATAATTACAAGTAAAATTGGTGTTAATATTTTTCCAATATGATCTACTAATTTTGATGGATTTAATGATAAGAAGTAGACGACTGTAAAGAAAATAGCACTAAAAATTAACATAGAGTACCATTGGTCCGGGAAAAGTGGTGCAATCCCAATTTCGTAAGATACAGATCCAGTTCGTGGAATAACAAATAGTGGGCCGATTGAAAGATAAATAATGATAGCGAATACTGCTGCGAATTTTGGATGAACACGGCTTGCTAAAGTATTAAAACTACCACCGGCAAGGGCAACAGCGACGATAGCTAGTAAAGATAAACCGACGTCTGTAATAATGAATCCTGTAATGGAAATCCACATATTTTCTCCAGAAGAAAGACCGAGAAGGGGCGGAAAAATCATATTACCAGCACCGAAGAAAACTGCGAATAGTAATAAACTAATCGAAAGTATTTGCGCTGGTTTTAAAGTTGTACGCATATAAAGAAAATCCTCCTAATGAGTGTTTTTGTCGAAAATTCAAATAATTTGTCGAGTAACTGTTACTATTTTAAAGGTCTGATGACTAGAAAGCAATAGGGAATTTTGAAAATATTAAAAAATAATGCATTAAATCGAATAAATATACTATTTGTATGTTTAATAAGAAGGATTTAATCTTTAACGTAAAAAAACACATACCGCTAGGATACGT
The DNA here is from genome assembly GCF_008368845.1 of Bacillus sp. BB51/4. Lineage (NCBI taxonomy): Bacteria > Bacillati > Bacillota > Bacilli > Caryophanales > Bacillaceae > Bacillus > Bacillus sp. BB51/4. The sequence goes on along the minus strand of NZ_QOSC01000003.1, from coordinate 54,427 downwards.
GTTTTAAAAAAATATTTTTTTATCACGTTCTTCTTTTAAAATTTCAACTGCTTCTCGGAAACGTTGTGAATGGACAATTTCTCGTTCACGTAAGAAGCGTAGACTATCATTTATATCTGGATCATCGGATAAATTAATGAGCCATTGATATGTTGCGCGTGCTTTTTCTTCAGCCGCAATATCCTCGTATAAATCGGCAATTGGATCACCTTTAGCCTGTATATAGGTTGCAGTAAATGGAACACCAGCAGCGTTATGGTAATGAAGTGCGCTATCATGATCAACATAATGGGGATCAAGTCCAGCAGCTTTCATTTGTTCAGGAGTTGCATCTTTCGTTAGTTTATAAACCATCGTAGCAATCATTTCAAGGTGAGCAAATTCTTCTGTACCAATATCGGTAAGGAGGCCAATGACTTTATCGGGAATTGTATAACGCTGATTTAAGTAACGGAGTGCAGCAGCTAGCTCGCCATCTGCACCGCCGTATTGCTCAATTAATAATTTTGCAAGTGCTGGATTGCAAGTTCCCACTTTAACTGGGTATTGTAATTTCTTTTCATAAATCCACATAGTTTCTCTCCTTTATATTTGCCATGGCCAAGGACCTTTGCTCCATTCCCAAGGAGAATTAGAATAGCTATTTCCAAACTGTTGGAGTGGCCCGTATTTTTCTTCCATCTTTTGTTTTAATACTCGCCGTTTATAGGAAAAATCATTAAATTGATTAATAGCAGCGGTGTCATCTGGATGTGTATCTAAATAAAGAGTGAGTTCAACTAGTACAAAGTCCAGTTCTTGAAGCTCCAGTAAAAGCTGATAGTATTCTTCTGGTAGCGATTGAGTCACGTCAGTAGTCACCGCCCTTTTTTATAAGGATTTTCATAATAGTCATAAAAAATAGGCCATAAAGTCCCTGTTTGTAGCGCTTCTTTTGGCGTGAATTGTGGTAAGTTTGGCGGTTGAAAGCCTAAAAATAAGTTAGGAGGAGTAGAATAATATTTTTTTCCGATAGGAGGACAAGGGTCGAGAGGACTATGATAGGGCACGAATGATCTCATATATTTATTCACGAATAAACCTCCTTAAATGTTCATTACTACGTATTGTATTCAGACATAATGAGCATTTATGACACATATAAAAAAGTAATAAGTACAGGGGGAATGAATGTGGAGAATGTAAAGAATTTAATTGTGTTAGAAGTAAAGAACTTAAAGGAAACTCTGTATTTTTACGAAGGGATTTTAGGAATAACACCTAGTTCAGAGAGGCCGCAATTAGATATTACAGGGGTTTGGTATGATACCGATTCAACGAGAATTAGTTTTGTTATGAATCGCAGTTTGGGAGGGCGTGAGAAGAGTGTTACGGACTCAGTTGATGTTCTAACGTTTTCAATTTCTAACATAGAGAATGTAAAGAAGAGGTTAGTATTTTATAAAATTGCATATACAGAAAACAAAAGTGAGAAAATTATTGTAGTACAAGACCCAGATGGATATAAACTTCAAGTGGTAGAGAAGGATGAATAAACGGAGGGGATTTAGTGGAGAGAAATTATGAAGAAAGTGCGTTGTTTGAGCATCAATTTTGGCTAAAGGTACTTACTGATCATGCACAATTTTTACTTGATGCATTAGCTCCGAAGGAAAAAGAGGATATAAAAAAAGCTACTTACTTTGTTGAAACATTTACGAACCTGTTAAATAAAGTTCGGAATGTGAATCTGATGGCATTCTCAAAAGAGGTAGAACAAGCTGCTAAGGAAATTCGGACGTTTAAATTAAGTATTATACAGAAGCAATTGGAAGGGAAAATTACTATTCATTTTACACCAACTTTTATTAATCATATGGTAAACGAAGTGGAAGAGTATATAACGGTTTTAGAGTTTTTGAAGAAAGGGGAAGTTCCGCCTGTTTTTCATGAATTGCATTATCATCTCGTTTGGTTAACGGATGCGGCTGGTCATGCGGGCTCTATTTCTGGTGGGCTAGATCTTGTTGAAAAAAGATTAAAAGAGAAAAGCGAAGAATTTACGAAGCATTTTGAACAATTTTACTTAAAGGCAGTTGAGATGACTGGGTATTTACGAACGGAGCTTCATCATTTTCCAGCATTAAAGAAGTTTACAAAAGATGTTTCACTTGAATTGAAATTATTTTCGCATTTTTTACATGAAGTGGAAGAGCTCGAGTTATCGCATGAAGTATTAAGTGCACTATCAGCTAGAATGGCAGATCATATGGCAAGAGAGGAATGTTATTATTTATTAAAATTAGCTCAATCATCTGGACTCGAAATGCCGAAATGTAATCCGCTTTAAAGAACAAGAGGTCAATTTCATTGTGCCTCTTGTTCTTTTTTGTTTTCTCTTTTTATTTTTGCTTGTTCAATGCTTGCCTGTAATGTCTCCATAATATTAATGATGTTCGGAGCTGGAGAGATTGTTTCAGTTTTTTCCTGTTGTTCAATTTTATTCTCGATTAATTCGGTAAGGGCTTCTGCATATTCATCTGTATACATTTCTTGTTCAAAAGGATTTGTAAGGTGGTGGATTAAATTAATTGCTGCGGTGAGTTCTTGTTTTTGGATAGGGTAATTTTCATTACTTGGTAAGTTAGGTGTTAAGCATTCTTTATGGAGACTTAAAAATTTTATATCGGTTTCTTCTACGACGCTATATAGTTTAATTCCTATATTTAATAGTCCAAGTGAAAGTGCACCTTTCCATACGGTATGCAAATGAAACCTCTCCTTTCATTCAAAAATGATTATGTATATTATGAGATAGTAAGAAATTTCCTATACGTTTTTTGTTTTTTACGGAAGGGTAAGCAGGAGGGATTGGGATATAAAATATATTGACAAGCCCTCTGAAATATTTTAATGTGAGTGTATAAAATTGTGTATAAAGGGGAGTAACTTATTACAGTAAAGTCGTCATTACAGGGAGAAACCCTCGGCTTTATTGGCAACGTTTCGTTGTTAGTGAGACCTTTACCAGCAATGGTAAAGGCCCCTTATTGTCTTTTTTAGGACCCTTACCATATTTGGTAGGGTCCTTTTTGTATACAAAGAGAGGAGAAATAAAAATGAAAAAACTTATTAGTAGATTAAGAGTTGTATTTCATGTCCGTCGTTTCGTTCCATTCCTATTTGACTTTTTTACTTCAAAAGAGGTTTCAATAAAGAAGAAAATTTTATCTGTTGCTTTTTTAGTTGGGTATGTTGCGATGCCGCTTGATTTAATTCCAGACTTCCTGCCGTTTATCGGTATTTTAGATGATATTGGAATTGTGTTATTCATTTTGAACCGAATTGTAAAAATGGCACCAGTTCAATTACAAGAAAAGCATAACGTAAACGTAGGATAGGAGTTAAAAATATGGAGCAAATTATTTTAGATATAATTGAGTTTTTAAAGCAGTTTTCTTATTTTGGAGTTGTGTTAGCATTGACGTTTGAATTTATTCCAGCAGAAGTAGTGTTGCCCATGGTTGGATATTGGGTGTACGAGGGGGATATGAATTTTTGGCTAGCTGTATTAGCTGGAACACTGGGGGGAACGACAGGACCATTAACGTTATACGCACTCGGTTATTACGGTGGTCGCCCCCTATTAATAAAGTATGGGAAATACTTCTTTATAAAAGAAGAACAAATTCAAAAAGCAGATGATTTCTTTGAGAAATATGGGCCAGTTGTAGCGTTTGTTGGACGTTTTGTACCGGGAGTTCGAACACTTATTTCTGTTCCGTGTGGTATGGCGAAAATGAACATATGGAAATTTAGCATATATACATTTGTAGCAATGTTCCCATTAACGACTTTGTATATTTATTTTGGAATGAAATTAGGTCCGCATTGGGCAAAAGCAGCAGATGTTGTTGGTCAATATATGTTACCGATATTAGCAGTCGTTGTTATTATTGTCGGTGGTATCTTAATCTATAAATTTATGAAAAAACGAAATAGATCGGAATCTATCTAGTCATTGGTATTGGAATTTGCACATTTTGTGAAAATAGATGAATAGTACAGGCAAAAGACTCTGAGGGACATACACATATAGGGAATATAAACGAGAGAGGGGAAACAACTATGTCTTGTGAGTGCTCAGGGTCAGCATTAACTTGCTGTCCAGATAAAAATTATGTGCAAGATAAAGTGTGTAGTCCGTGGTCTGCTACTGTAGTTGCGGCAGCAATTGATAATGTTCTCTATACAAATAATATTAACCAAAACGTAGTGGGTACTGGTTTTGTTAAATATGATGTTGGACCAGGTCCGATTACTGTAGAAGCACTGGATTCTGCTGGGGCTACAATTGATACACAAACATTAAACCCAGGAACGAGTATTGCTTTTACGTATCGCCGCTTTGATAGTATACAAGTTGTGTTACCTGCAACACCTGCTGGAACGTATCAAGGAGAATTTTGTATTACAACACGTTATCCACTTTCATAGCAGAATAGGAGAGGATCGAAATGGGAATGAGAAGTTCCAGTTTGTCTTGTTGTTCGAATAAAACGCTTGTACAAGATCAAGTATGTACAGACTGGTCTATTACAGGTGCTGGTACTCAAATTGTATATACAAATAACATCACGCAAGAAGTATATGGTTCAGGTTACGTGAAATATGATGTAGGTGCGAACCCGATTACAGTGGATTTTTTAGTAGGTGCTACAGTAGTTGATACAATTACTGTACAGCCACAAAGTAGTGGTACTTTCACTGTACGATATTTTACGACTGTTCGAATTACTACGACAGGAACAACTGTTAATCAAGGAGAGTTTTGTATTACTGTACGTTATCCGATTTCATAAAAAAAGCATACCGTAAATGGTATGCTTTTTTAAATTGAGAAAGTAATGAAATTGGTATTCTATAAGCAACATGTAAATTGGCAACAGTACTTGCCTTCTAAATATAGTGAAGGATCACTTTGTATATTAATAATACTGACAGATTGTAAGTCTTTTCCTGTGTAAGATATAGTATTGCCAGGAAAGACAGTGAAAATATTAGTTACTGCTCCAACGATTTCAATTGTAATTGCCTCTGTGCTGCTAGTACTATTGTAAACCGAGACAGTACCTGATATAAGTAGTATCCCATCACTTTGCCACAGTATCATTGATTGTAGTGCATCTTTGATAGAGGGAATGGTGTTGTTAGTTATGAGGAAATTCCCTGCAAATTCATTTGTTACTCGCTCACAACTTGGATTTGGAGGAGGGGGCGGTGGACAAGGGTTTGGGCAAATGATAGATAAAGGAGCGAAACAGCCAATATTTTTTTTGTTCTTCAATACAACCCCCTCCTTTTTAAGTTGTCTTTTACTACTATTAAATGTAGAAGCATGGCCGATGTGTTAAGAAAAGAAGAAAATTTTTAAAATTAAGATTGTCTAATAGGCTTAAACCTTAACTTATCATTAGTGTTATAGAAAAGATTATATGTGAATAGTCATAGGAAAAGAATGATCAGACTCTTTTAGACAAAAGGTGGTTGTATACAATAGTACGAGGAATGTTGGACTTAACTTTTAATTAACTGTATATTTACAAAAATCTAATAAAATTTATTTGTTATTTAAACGACATTAATATGTTTTAGATAAAATAGCCCTTGTAATGAATCAATTATTATGAGGAGGATTCAAGTGGAAAGAACAGCTTTACGAAAAGTAAAAGGTCTTATTGGGTTATTAATGGTTTTTGTATTAGCATTCGTATCATTTCCGTGGAGTACATCAGTCAAAGCGGAAGAGAAAAAGCAAGAAAAGGCACCAAGTGAAAAGAAAATAGTTTTTCCAGTCGTAAGTGATGTACATATTAAAAATAGTGGAACGGATGATACGTTTCGCTGGAAACGAGCAATCGAGCAACTTAATACACTTGCACCTAAACAAGATGCGTTCGTAATTGTGGGAGATTTTACTGATTCAGGATCACTGCAGCAATATGATCGTTTCATGCAAGTGTATAATGAAAATGCAAATAAAGATGCAGTACGAATGAATTCTCTTGGTAACCATGATTATTGGAACGGTTTATCTGTAGAGGGAGCGCAGAAGCGTTTCTTAGAAAAAACAGGAATGGAATCGATTTACTATCATAAAGTGGTGAAAGGGTATCACTTCCTTGTTATGTCTCCAGAGGATGGGACAACTCATGGATATTATTCGGACAAGCAAATTAATTGGTTAAAAGAAGAAATGGCAAAGGCACAAAAAGATGATCCAGAAAAACCAATTTTCGTATTTTTACACCAACATATTAAAGATACAGTATACGGTAGTCAAGAGTGGGGAACGAAAGATAGTGCGAAAATTAATGAGGTGTTAAAAGGATACCCGCAGGTTATCACGTTTTCAGGTCATTCGCATTACCCGTTAGACGATCCAAGATCAATTCATCAAAAAGACTTTACATCAGTTGGTACATCTTCAGTAAGTTATATGGAGGTTGAAGGTGGTAAAGTACAAGGGAATATCCCGCCAGGAGCTAGTACGTTAAGCCAGGGTTTATTAGTAGAAGTAGATGATAAAGAGGTAACAATTAATCGTCGTGATTTCCATACGAATTCTTGGACAGGCAAGCCTTGGAAAATTAAATTACCAGCAAAGAAAGATACATTTACACATGTAGAAGATCGTGATAAAGAAAAGCCTTACTTTGCTAAAGATGCAAAGCTTGCGGTATCAAATGTAACAGAAAATGCGGCAACGGTGACATTCCCGCAAGCACTGGATAACCTACTTGTCCATTCTTATCGTGTACAAGCTAGAGATAAGCAAACAGGAGAAATTAAAAACAAGTTGTTAGCATTCTCAGAGTTTTATCGTGACCCAGTGCCAAAAGATCTTACGTTTACACTGGCAGGGTTAGATGACGGGAAAACATATACACTTGAAGTCGTTGCGATTGATTCATTTGGTAATGAAAGCGCACAACCGTTAACAGCAGAAATCACTACGAAAAAAGATAATATTGACCCGAATGTAAAAGTACCAAAGGCAGATGTCTTTGATGTGAATTTCTTAGATGGCACGTTTAAAGATAACTCATTGTTTGGGACGAAAGGCGATGTGAAAGGGAATGTATCTATTGCATACGATAAAGCTTTAAAAACAAATGTAATGAAATTGAATGGAAAAGCAAATACATTTGGATACCTTCCATTTTCAGCAGCACAAAAAGAAAAAGTAGCAAATACATTTACGTTAGAAACTGTGTTTTCAATGAATGAAATTCGCGGACAAGGTATTTTACAAAATACAGAGAGCGGCGGAATTGGTTTTGAAGCTACAGGAAGTGGTTATGTAGAATTATGGGCTCATATTGGTGGAAGTTATAAACGTGTTGGCGTTCAATTAGAGGCAAATAAAACGTATCATTTAACAGGAACGTATAACGGAAGTGAAGTAGCAATTTACGTAGATGGTAAAAAAGTAAATAGCCAACCAGCTACAGGGAAAGTATATCACCCGAACGTACCATTTGCACTTGGTGCAGATCCAGATAGTAATGGGAATGGTGGTATTCCGCTAAATGGACAAATTGCGCTTGCAAAATTATATAGTAAAGCATTAAGTTCTTCAGAAGTATTAGCAGCGTATAATGAGTTTTCTAATCGTACAAAATTAGAGCAAGTAAACGCGTTATATGAAGAGCTTGGGAAAGTGAAAGAAGTGTTAGCTGGTACGTATGAGTTTGGTGACAAACCAGGTCAATATTCAAAGGAAGCATTTCAAGCACTAGAGAAAAGCTATAACACTGCAAAGCAAGCATTTGAAAATGTAGGAAGTACTGGAGAGCAAATCGTTCAAGCGTATAATGAATTAAAAACAGCTAATGTAACATTTGTACAATCTAAAGTAGCAGAAGAACAACCGAAAACACCGAAAGAAAAATTACAAATCAATATTGAAACTGCAAAAGCAGTGGTGAAAAAAGCGCAAGCTGCAAATGTAACGGATGGTTCAGTGAAATCATTGAGTCAAAAAATTACAGTGGCAGAAGCTGTATTAAAAGATGCGAAAGTAAAAGATGCACAAGTAGAAACGATGAATCGTACGGTGGAATATGCGATTTCACTCGTTGAAAAAAGCATAAACAAATAAGAGAGAAGAAAAAGAAGCTTATCATGATTGGCTTCTTTTTTGTTATACTAAAAGTAGCATAGAATGAAGGAGCGAATAATTTGGAAGAGAAAAAGCTAAAAAGAATTCTTGAATATGTATGGATCGCGGTTGTGCTCCTTGTAGGATATTATTTCTTAAAAGAGAAAAGTATATGGGTTCTATTTTTAATGACGTTTTTATTAGCGGGTTTAGGCACGTTATTTATTAATTTCTTCTTTGATAGTTTAAATGCATGGAAGAAGAAAAAGAAGGGAACGAAGTAAAGGAGGGAATATATGCAAAAGTGGAAGCTTATATATCAGGTGATTATTTTCCTATTGCTTGTAGGTATTGGCGTTTTTAAATACGCTACACCGATAGGAAATTGGGCATCGTTTACAGCTTGCATCGGCATATTTTTCATTTTACAATCGTTAACGAAAAAATATAATAATACAGAAAGATAGCTCACCGTTTTATTGGCGAGCTATTTTGTTATGCTTTTTTCTCTTCATCATTTGTTTTTTCAGTAGCTAAATGACTATGTTTTCTAGAGTAGAAGAAATAGAAACATAAGCCAACTATAAGCCAAGCTATAAAGCTAATCCATGTCGTTTTAGACAAATTAATCATCAAATATAAACAGCAAAGAATGGCGACAACTGGTAATACAGGTACGAAAGGTGCGCGGAATCCACGTTTTAAATCAGGATGTGTTTTTCGTAAAATAAGTACAGCGCAGCAAACGAATGTGAATGCTGTTAACGTACCGATGTTTACTAAATTCGCTAGTAAATGTAAGTCTAAAAGTCCTGCTAATAAAGCTGACACAACGCCAGTAATCCACGTGTTTAATAAAGGGATTTTTACTCTTTTATTCACACGTGCTAACGCTTTTGGAAGTAAACCGTCGCGGCTCATTGCATACGAAACGCGAACTTGTCCATACATAACGACTAAGAGAACGGTTGTCATTCCAGTCATCGCTCCAACAGCGAGTAGTCCTGCAATTGTATCTTCGCCAACGAAATGTAAGGCAAACGCAACCGGATCAGAAACATCTAATTGTGTATACGGAACCATACCTGTTAAAACGAAAGATACAATCATGTATAAAACAGTACAAATAAGAAGGGAACCGATAATGCCAATTGGTAAATCGCGCTGTGGTTTTTTCGTTTCTTCTGCAGCGGTTGCGATTGCATCAAAGCCTAAGAAGGCGAAGAATACAGTGGCAGCCCCAGTAATGATACCGTCGTATCCGAATGGAATGAACGGAGTCCAATTTTCAGGTTTTACATATTTTGCCCCTGCTACGATAAAGGCGATAATAACAGCTAACTTGATAAGAACCATAATATTATTAATGCGTGCGCTTTCGCGTATACCGAAACTTAAAAGTCCCGTAATGAGTAGTAAAATACAAACAGCCGGTAAATCGATAATACCGCCTTTTCCTACGCCAGGGGCCGAGGCTATTATGGTGGGCAGATGGATGTTAAATCCTTGTAGTAAAGATTGTAAATAACCAGACCAACCGACAGCTACTGCCGCGACTGCAAGTAAATATTCGAGCATTAAACACCAGCCGACGATGAATGCGACGACTTCTCCGACTGTCATATATGCGTAAGTGTACACACTTCCTGAGACAGGAATAGAAGAAGCAAATTCAGCATAACAAAAGGCTACACAAGCACAAGTAAATGCAGCAATAAGGAATGATAACATAATACCAGGACCAGAATGTTTCGCTGCGACAATACCTGTTAATACAAAGATCCCTGTCCCAATTACGGCGCCAATTCCTAAAAACGTTAAATCAAGTGCAGTTAATGTTCTATCTAACTGCCGTGGTGATTCAGTACTAAGCGCTTTTTTTCGTAATAATGACTTCACTTTGGACTCTCCCCCCGTTTTTTCATTTCCATAACTACGAATATAGTATGAGCCCACTAGAAAAGAGTACGTAAGTAAATGGAGGTACAGTTATGGTGTCTAGTTTTTTAAAATTGCTGGATTAATCTTAATATAATTCAGAATATTTTGTCAAATAAAAATATGACAAATAAAATGCTTATGAATAGGGGAAACTACTGGCAGGAATGGACGAGGGTTAACAGAGTGACAAAACCGCTCATTACAGTTTCACTTTATCCCGATTGGTTCAACGAATAATCAGTGGATATGGGGAAATTAACCACTGATTACAGTTTCACTTTATAAAGTAGGAGAAGATGTTATGTTATTTTATTTTGAACTTGTCGTCATTTTACTTTGTACGAAATTAGCTGGTGATATTAGTGTAAGACTCGGCCAGCCCTCTGTACTTGGTAAGTTAATTGTTGGTATTATTATCGGTCCGGCTGTGCTTGGTATTATTAATAGTTCTGAATTGATTGATGAACTGAGTGAAATTGGTGTTTTACTACTTATGTTTATGGCGGGGCTTGAAACGGATTTAGAAGAGTTAAATCGGAATTTGAAATCTGCATTCGCAGTAGCGATGGGAGGGATTATTTTCCCATTCCTTGGTGGGTATTTAGCAGGACTTGCGTTTGGAATGTTACAGTCGCATGCGATCTTTTTAGGGTTATTACTTTGTGCCACTTCGGTTAGTATTTCTGTTCAAACATTAAGAGATTTAGGGAAAATGAATACGAGAGAAAGTACGACGATTTTAGGGGCAGCTGTATTTGATGATGTAATTGTTGTTATTTTATTAGCATTTGTGATGAGTTTTTTAGGTACACAAGATGTAAATGTAACGCTTGTCATTGCAAAGAAAATTATCTTTTTTGTAAGTATCGTTTTCATCTCCTGGAAAGTGGTTCCATGGATTATGAAGATGCTCGTACCACTTCGCGTAACAGAAGCATTAATTAGTGCAGCACTTATTATTTGTTTCTCTTTTTCGTATTACAGTGAAATGATGGGAATCGCCGGTATTATTGGAGCATTTGCAGCAGGGATTGCGATTTCTCAAACAGAATACAAGCATGAGGTAGAACATAAGATTGAGCCAATTGCTTATGCGATATTTGTACCAGTGTTCTTCGTAAGTATCGGAATGGAAATTACATTTCAAGGTATCGGAAGCCAGCTTTGGTTCATTATCATTATGACGCTTATTGCGATTTTTACAAAGTTAATCGGATCAGGTTTAGGAGCAAGACTAACAGGATTCAACCTTCAATCTTCTATTAGTATCGGTGCGGGAATGGTATCGCGCGGAGAAGTGGCGCTTATCATCGCAGCGAATGGACTTGCGGCGAATTTATTAGCGAAAGAAAATTTCACAGCGATTGTAATTGTTGTTATATTAACGACGATTATTACGCCGCCACTTTTGAAGAAGTATTTTGTATAGAGAAGAAGAGCTTATCTGATGTAGGTAAGCTCTTTTTTATTGGAAAAAAGCAATAGTCATATAGCGTGAATAGGTTGTAATTATGGTAAAATCTACGTATATGATAAGTCGAGGAGAGAAAATGTGTGAGGATTACGAAGGGGAAGGTTATCGGTGTAATCATACTTATTGCATTATGTATACCATTTACTGCATGGAAAGAATCAAAAGTGAAAGGTTTTCCGGTTTCTATTTTTTCTTCCTATGTAGAAGACGAAAACCCGAAGGACTATAAGTACACTGCTTTTGTACCTGACTTTGCAATTTGGATAGGTGGATGGGAAAAGCAGCGATCTGAAGGTGAAATAACATCATATAAAAAAGGGGAGCGAACTGTAATTGTTCATCATCCACCTGGTAATGATGCTTTTTATCTATATGATACAAATGATAGTAGAGAAGATACGCAACCGTAAGAAGTGGAGGTTAAATAGTGAAAGCTTCTACATTACTATTTAAAATTGAAAGTAATATGGATCAATTTTCACCAGCTGAAAAGAAGGTTGCCATGTACATAATGGAGAATGCAGAGATTGTTCCGAACTTAACGACGAAAGAAGTGTCAACGAATGCAGGCGCAAGTGAGGCGAGCGTTGTTCGCTTTTGTAAGTCGATTGGAATCGGAAGTTTTAAAGCATTTAAAATCGCACTCGTTCGCGAATTAACGATTGCTGATTATAATATTAACGATTTTTCAGTGATGAATACGGAAGATGGACCGTATGACTTGTTTAATAAAGTTACATATGTGAATAAAGCTGCAATTGAGGCGAGCGTTACGGCTATAGATAAGAAGGAGCTGGAAAAAGCAGCAGACCTTATTGTAAATGCGGATAAAATTATATTTTACGGAGTAGGCGGATCAGCTACTCCAGCGATGGACGGGGCTTATAAATTTACAAGGCTCGGATTTACTGCAATGATGCTATCTGATTTTCATATGATGTTGCCGCTTGTGACAAATTTAAAAGAGGGCGATATATTTGTGGCGATTTCAACATCTGGTCGTACGAAAGATGTACTTGAAATGGCGCAATATGCGAAGAGACAAGGTGCAACAGTTATTGCGATTACCAAGCTCGATCAATCATCACCGTTATATAAAGAGGCGGATATTCGTCTTTGTATGCCAGATGTAGAACAAGATCATCGTATTGCGAGTATTGCTTCGAGAATGACACAGCTGAATATGATTGATGCTTTATATGTGATTACTTTTAATCGTATTGGTAATAAAGTGCTGGATCGATTTATGGAGACAAGAGAAGAAGCCTTGCGGTTACGGAAGTTAAAATGAGAAGATGGGGAAACCCATCTTTTTTTGCGTACTGACATAAAGTGAAACTTTAATAAGTGGGGGGGGCATCCCCCACTTATTATTAGTTGAACCAATCGGACTTTTACAGGCAGTTGATCCCCCACCTATCTTCTTTGCTTTCGCTGAATTTGAGGTGGGGGTCTTACTGCCAGTTAAAGTGGGATAAATTCGTCATGAAAAGAAATTAAATTTCATAAAATAATACAGTCATATTGATTTTAAATTTCTTGAAGTTATAATAAAAGTATGAAATTAAATTTCAAAGTAGGTGGTAATATGTTAGAAAATTTATCGACAGAACACCGTAATGAAAAGACGATGAATTTAGATGAGATGAGTATAAAAGAAGTTTTGCAAAGCATGAATGAAGAAGATCGAACTGTTGCGTTAGCAGTTGAAAAAGAGATAGAACAGATTGAACAGGTTGTGCAAACTGTAATTCAATCATTTGAAAGAGAAGGGCGACTCATTTACATTGGGGCTGGTACAAGTGGTCGTTTAGGTATTTTAGACGCAGTGGAATGTCCGCCGACATTTGGCACAGATAATAAAATGGTACAGGGGTTTATAGCAGGAGGATTGAAAGCGTTTACTAAAGCGGTGGAAGGTGCCGAAGACCGTGAAGAGTTCGCGGAAGAAGATTTAAAAAGTATCGGATTAAACGAGAAAGATACTGTAATTGGAATTGCGGCAAGTGGTCGAACTCCTTATGTCATTGGCGGATTGAAATACGCGCATAGCGTGGGAGCGAGTACAGCTAGTATCTCCTGTAATAAAAATGCTGAAATAAGTAAATATGCAAAGCTAAATGTGGAAGTAGAAACAGGCGCCGAAATTTTAACAGGCTCAACGCGTTTGAAAGCTGGTACAGCGCAAAAATTAGTACTCAATATGATTTCAACAGCTTCTATGATTGGTGTAGGGAAAGTGTATAAAAACTTAATGGTAGATGTTCAGTCTACAAATGAAAAGTTAGTAGAACGATCAAAACGAATTATTGTGGAAGCAACAGGTGTTAGTTATGAAGTAGCAGCAGAGTATTACGAAAAAGCAGAACGTAATGTGAAAGCCGCGATTGTTATGGTGTTATTGCAGTGTGAGTATGGGGAAGCACTGGAGAAATTAAAAGAAGCGAAAGGGTTTGTGAAGAAGGCACTATAAAATAATAGGGAGGGGGATTCTATTATGAAGAAAGAAGAGAGAATGGCCAAAGAAATTTCAGAGCAACTTGGGGGAGTAAAAAATATTCGTGGTATTGCTCATTGTATGACGAGACTGCGATTAACGCTTCATGATGAAAGTAAAGTGAATATGGACCTTTTGAAAAAGGTTGAAGGGGTTATGGGTGTTATTGAAGATGAGACACTTCAAGTTGTTGTTGGACCAGGGACAGTAAATAAAGTAGCAGCTGAAATGGAAGGTTTAACAGGACTGCGAATTGGTGAGGTGGCAGATCATCATCTTGAAGATCTCGGGCAAGAGATGAAATCAGAGATTAAGAAGAAAAATAATACACCAGTGAAAAACTTTTTAAGAAAAATAGGAAGTATTTTCATTCCGTTAATTCCGGGTCTTGTTGCGTCAGGAATTATAAACGGGGTTGCTAACTTTGCGAAAAACGCAGGTGCTGATCCGAATGCAACATGGCTACAAATGTTACTACTCATTGGTGGCGGTATCTTTACATTCTTAGGGATTTTAGTCGGTTGGAATACAGCGAAAGAGTTTGGCGGGACACCGGTTCTTGGGGCAATTGCTGGTATTTTAATTTTTAACCCGGCGATGGCGACTGTAAAATTATTCGGTGAAGCACTCGTACCCGGACGGGGCGGATTATTTGCAGTTATTTTTGCAGCATGGCTTATGGTTGTAGTGGAAAGACAAGTTCGAAAAGCAGTGCCAAATGCAGTTGATATTATTGTAACGCCGCTTATTACTGTATTAGTCGTAAGTATCGTAACGATGTTAGCCATTCAGCCGGTAGCAGGTTTCTTATCTGAAGGAATTACAAGCGGAATTAATGGGATTTTAAATATTGGCGGCGCGTTTGCAGGAGCAGTACTTGCGGGAACATTTTTACCGCTCGTGATGGTCGGATTGCATCATGGTTTAACACCGATTCATATGGAGTTTATTAATCAAACGCACGTAACACCTTTATTACCAGTACTTGCAATGGCTGGAGCTGGGCAAGTAGGAGCAGCGATTGCGATTTTTGTAAAAACAAAAAATAAACGACTGCGTAACGTAATTAAAGGTGCATTACCAGTTGGATTTTTAGGAATTGGCGAACCGTTATTATACGGTGTTACATTACCACTTGGGAAACCGTTTCTTACAGCTTGTCTCGGTGCAGCTGTCGGCGGTGCATTCCAAGCCGTTATGAAAACAGCCGCACTTGGAATCGGCGTATCAGGATTATCATTAATTCCGTTAATTGCTGATAATAAATATTTATTATATTTCCTTGGATTAGTAGTGGCATATACTTTCGGATTCATTTTTACGTACTTCTTTGGCTTTAAAGAAGAAATGGCAGAAAACATATAGAGAAAGGGATTCCTTTCTCTTTTTCTATTCATAGAAAGGGAGATTCATATGATAGGAGTTTCAATTTATCTTTCAAAAGAACGAGTAAAGAAGCAAGAAGAGTGGTTAAAAGTAGCGAAGGAAAACGGGTTTTCATCTATTTTTACATCACTTCACATTCCTGAAGATGATCCTGGTACGTATAAAGAGCTAATTCAAATACTTGGGAAACAAGCGCTCAAATATGAAATGGAATTAATGGTTGATGTTTCTCCAAAATCGTTACACCATTTAGGGATAACTTACGAAAATGTAGAAGAGTTAGTGGAATGGGGCATTACTGGTTTACGAATGGACTATGGCATCACGCCGAAAGAAATCGCACGCGTATCTCATAAAATGAAAGTAGCTTTAAATGCGAGTACGATTACAGATTCATTTTGGAAAGAGTTAATCATAGAAAATATAAAAGTAGAGAATGTAGAAGCTTGGCATAATTTTTATCCGCGTCCAGAAACAGGACTAGCAAAGTCCTTTTTACAAAAACAAAACGAATACTTACATGAGTGCGGAATAAAAACGATGGCATTTATTCCGGGAGATGGTGAAAAACGTGGTCCGCTATGTGAAGGTTTACCAACGTTAGAAAAGCACCGCAATATGCGCCCACTTGAAGCGTACTTAGAACTTGTACAAGATTGTGGTGTTGATAAGGTGTTAATCGGGGATATAAGCGGAAGTATAGAAAGTGTACAAGAGATAGCGAGTGCGAGTAGAGGGATTATTCCGCTGCGATACGAGCCATTGATAGAGAAAAGTGAAGTGTTAAAAATGGTAGAACAAGTGCATACAAATAGACTAGATCCAGCCCGTGATGTCATTCGTTCTGTAGAATCACGAGAAGAAAATAAAGTCGTGTTACAGCCAATGCATACAATTGCAAGAAAGAAAGGCAGCATTACAATTGATAATGAATTGTACGGTAGATATGCAGCAGAGATGCAAGTTGCCACACATGATTTGCCTAAGGATGAGAAAGTGAATGTTGTTGGAATGGTTGTAGAAGAGGACTTGTCTTTATTGCCGTATGTTGGCGCTGGAAAAATGTTTCAACTTTTTTGTGCGATAGAGTAAAAGCTTGAATTAGCGCTATTTTGTAAGAAAACATTATCCGTAAAAGGGATAATGTTTTTTGTTTTCTTAAAAAAAGTATTTGACGAATGAAATGAAATACCGTATTGTTTTGACTTGTGAATAAAAGTTCACCATAACAAAACAAAAAGGAGAGTTCAAAATGAACCAATATATTGGGAATTTAATTATTCGTATCGTGTTAGGAGTAACGTTCTTTGCACACGGTTTAGCGAAGTTTCAATCAGGTATCGATAACGTAGCGGGATGGTTTACAAGCATCGGCTTACCAGGCGGTCTTGCATACGGCGTAGCAACAGTTGAATTAGTTGGTGGTATATTATTAATTATCGGTTTAGGCGTAAGATATGTAGGATTGTTATTCGCTCTTATTTTAGCTGGAGCTATCGTAAAGGTAAATGGAGCAGCAGGTTTATTAGGAGATGGAAAGAATCCAGGATATGAATTAGATCTTGCATTATTAGCAATGGGTGCGTATTTATTTGTTGTAAAAGCAGAAGGATATGTAGACCGTTTCGTAAAAGAGAAAGTAATGAAAGTGAAGTAAACTTATTTATAAGTTGTTGACTTGAATTATAATTGTAACTATAATGGTTACGACTGGTGGATTAAGAATAAAATAATATAAATATTTTTTTACACAAGTTGTAACTGCTGCGGTTACTACTTGTGTAAAAAATAAATAAAACGGGAGGAAGTAATATGTCTAAATCAAATTTAGAAATTATTCAAAGCACGTATGAAGGGTCAGCTCCTTCAAATGCAAAACATTTAGTAGAAGCCCTCTCTGAAAAAGTAGAATGGACAGAGGCAGAAGGATTCCCGTACGGGGGAACTTATATAGGTGTAGAAGCAATAATGGAAAATGTATTTAGCCGATTAGGATCAGAATGGCATGATTATAAAGCGAGTGTAAATATGTACCATGAAGTAAACGGAAAAGATGTAATTATTGCTGAAGGTGTTTATTCAGGAGTTTATAAAGAAACGGGAAAATCATTTGAAGCAGAATTTGTTCATGTATGGCAACTTGAGAACGGAAAAATTGTGAAGTTTAAGCAGTATGTAGATAGTCATATTGTTAGGGAAGCGATGAAAAGCTAATGCTTTTTAAATGGATCGTAGGTATATGCATTACAATTATAGTAATTATCTCGTCTATAGTTGGCGGAAAGAAATTGCTTGCATATGTGGAAAAAGAAAATAAAAATATTCAAACCCAGCAAGCGGCAAATGAAAAAGAGAAGAAAGTTGCAGAAGAAGCTCCACAAATTAGTGAAGGTGAAATTATTTCTACTATGCATAAAATGGTGCATCAAAAGGTAAAATCCTCTGAAAAATGGGGATTTGTAGAAATGACGAATAAGGAAATTTCTAATGTGAAAAGAGATATTGAAAATAGTACAGGTTTTCAATATAAAATGAAGTTATTTTCTATTATAAATAGATGGGAAAAAGGAGATTTTTCTCAAACTGTTGAGGAGCATAACTTTTTATGGAGCCTTCAAGGTGGAGATACTGGCAAGGCGACGGAACGTTTAACACCAGAAGAGGAAAAGCAGTATATAAGAGAAATGAAGAGTAAATAAAAACATCGCCACTTGGATGACGATGTTTTTTCATTAAGAATGCTTTCGTATTAAAGCTCCAGTTGGCTGAACAGTAACCGTTTTGAAATGAGAAAATAAATAACATCCTGTTACAACAATTATTGTCCCTAAAATTTGTATCCACGTTAGTTCTTCACCGAGGAAAAGGAATGCTAAAATAGCTGTGAAAATTGGATTGAAGTTTAGAAAAATACCAGATGTAGTTGCACCTAATTTTTGTACGCCAACATTCCAAAATACCATACAAAGAACGGTAGAAATGAGTCCTGTATATAAAAGTGATGTTATGAAAGACGTATTTATATTCGAAACAGTGAAGCTACCTATGTTAAATGGCAGTAATAAAATAACGCCGAAAATACCAGAGTATAATGTTGCCATAAGTGGTGTAGTTGTTTTTGTTGCCCATTTACTACAAACAGAATACATTCCCCAAATGCAAACAGCTGCCATCATCCATAAATCGCCGCTATTAAAATGTAATGAAAATAAAAGTGAGAAATTACCTTTTAATAGGACGAGGATAACCCCAAAGAATGAAAGAATCATAGATAAAATTTGAAGTGTATTTACTTTTTCTTTTAGAAATAAGACAGAAAATAATGCGATGGAAATTGCGTTTAATGTAGAAATAAGACCTACACTTGTTGCGGATGTTTTTTCTAATGCTAAAAATTGAAAGATGTTAAAAAGAGCGACCCCTGAAATTCCCATCAATATTAACGGAAGTATTGCCGCGCGAGGTGGAATGATTTTCTTTTCTTTAAACCAGACCATCGGTAATAAACAAACGATCGCAATCATCCATCTTAAACTTGTTAGTGTCATCGGAGACGCGTGATCAACGAGCGATTTTCCAACGACGAAATTTCCTCCCCATAATAAGCTCGTTAGTAATAGTAAAAAGACATAAAAATAAGGCATACTAAAATCCCCTTTGTTGTAATCAATACGAATTGTAAATAATTTTAGCATTTTTCTTCATTATGTAATATATTCTTTTGTATAATGGATAAAAGTCGATAAAATGTTTTGTTATGGATACTATTTGAAGAAAAATATTCAGTTTTTTATAAGGTGTAAGGTGTTTTTTCGAATAATCATCGGTAAGAAAAAAGGGGGAATTGTAATGGAGTCGTCTGTTATTAAGGTGTTGGATGATTTAGATGTACAAATTTTAGATATATTGCAGAAGGAGTCTCAAGTAAGTAATGCTGAGCTTGCGCGACGCGTTAATTTATCACCAGCTGCTATGCATGCAAGAATAAAAAGATTAGATGGAGAAGGGTTCATTGATAAGCAAGTAGCTATTTTAAATCAAGAAAAGCTTGGTTTTGATTTGTTATGCTTCATTTTTATGAGTACGAATATTCATCAATCGGATAAACTTGAGGTGTTGGAAAAAGAATTAGAAATGATGCCTGAAGTGTTAGAGTGTCACTGTTTAACAGGAGAGTATGATTATTTATTAAAAGTTGCAAATCGTGATCGTAAAGAGCTGGAGCAGTTTATTCGAAAGCTGAATAAGCTTGGTATTACAAGGATACAGACGAGCTTAGCACTTCGTGAAATTAAATATTCGACGGTATTGCCGATACGAAATGAGGAACCGAGCATCGATTAGATTGCTTGGTTTTTTGTTTGTATAAAGTGATTGACGGGGAGAAAAGAGAGATGTATTATTATATAAAATTATGTATTAAAATTCAATTTAGGTTATAAATATTAATATCGGGGACAAGGGGATATAATATGAAAATCTTTAATGCGGTTACGAGTGATGTGAAAGAAATTTATAGTCTTATTGAAGCTTATGCAAAAGAAGGAGTAGTTTTACCACGTTCTCTTTTATCTCTCTATCAATATTTACAATGTTTATATGTTGTGAAAGAAAGCGATGAGATTGTTGGGGTTGCTGGTTTACATGTGTTAGGGGAGGACCTTGCAGAAGTCCGGTCGTTAGCCGTCTCGCATACATACGCAGGGAAAGGAATCGGGCGTATGTTAGTGAACCATGTAATAAATGAGGCAGCGAAAATAAAAGTGAATAGAGTCATTTCTTTAACATATGAAACGGAATTTTTTCAAAAGTGCGGGTTTGATTTTGTGAATAGAGATGCGTTACCAGAGAAAGTATGGATCGATTGTAGACATTGTCCAAAGGTGGATTATTGTGATGAGGTGGCGATGATTCGATATGTTGGGTGAAATTTTCAGAGAAAAAAGGCCCACTATTATTTACGTAATAGTGAGCATCTATATTTTAGGGGAATTTAAGAACTTGAATTCGTTTTTCTTACCGCAAAATTAAAAATGGGATTTTTAAGCTCATAGTTATAAGTAGAACCATCGACAAGCCCTACAACTCTATCGCTTTCGTAAAGATCAAGCATAAATTGTGCCATTTGTTTTGCGGTGTGGAATTTCGGTACAACATTATCGTATTGGAATTCATCAATATCAAATGAACGTTTTGCAAACTCTGTTTCAGTTGCACCAGGTGCTAAAACCTTTGCTTGCAGTTTTGCACCTTGTTGTTTCAATTCGTGAGATAAACCTTCTGTAAATGCACTTACATAGAATTTCGTAGCGCAATACGTAACAGCATCAGCAACGATTGTGTATCCACCGCCTGATGAAACGTTAATAAGTTGTGTGCCATCAACCATTGAATAATCTCGAACGAAAAGAGAGGAGAGTATTGTTAGTGCTTCTATATTTACATGTAACATCGTTTCTATTTTATTTAAATTTTGTTCAGCAATGGAGGCGAAATTACCAAAACCGGCGTTGTTAATCCACGTTTCAATTTGAAAGGCTTGTAGGCTTTCATACAGCTTATAAACATTTTCCGTGATAGATAAATCCGTTCTTCGAATAACAACATCCAATTCTGGATTCATTTCGTTAATTTTTAATTTTAATCCGTCTAATTCTTCTTGTCTTCGAGCTACAAGTATTAAGTTCTTTCCGCGAGCTGCAAAGGCTAAAGCCGATTCATAGCCAATTCCAGAACTCGCACCAGTAATAACAGTGTATTTCATATAAAATCCCCCTAAGTTCAAATAAATATATTATGGTTAGATTTTATTTGTTAGAGTATACTCTAAGTCAAATGTTTTTTATGAATTTGATAAGGCTATAAAATATATGAGGATAAGCACGTGGAGGGAGTTAGAGTATGTATACAATTAGCGAGGCGTCTAAATTAATAGGAGTGAGTACACATACACTACGTTATTATGAAAAGGAAAATATATTAATTGCAAATCGCGATACAAATGGGAATCGAATGTATGAAGAGTCACATATAAAGTGGTTGCATTTTGTCATGAAATTAAAACAAACGCAAATGCCAATAGCGAAAATAAGAGAATATGCTAGGTTATATTTAGAAGGGGAGCATACAACCGAAGCTCGTTTACAGCTCCTAGAAGATCATAGGAAATCTATTCAGATTCAAAGAGAAAACTTAGTAATTACAGAAAAGATGCTGGAGAATAAAATTATTGCATATAAGGCCTCTTTGGAAAGTAAATAGAAAACATAATCCGACCCTTAATTATTTATGATAAAAATGGATTTGATCTCATAGTGTGCCGGCAAATAAAAAAGAGCAGCTAGCAAAAGCTAACTGCTCTATTCAAGGGATCTCTCCAAGGGGGAGTGGAGAAAATATTATGTTACTAGCAGTATTGACAGGTTATTAGGAAATATACAAATCGGATGAAAGAAATTTCAAATAATCTTTCGGTATTGACAGTTTTTAAAATATTCATGTACAATATATATGAATGACATTCAGTCATTTCTTCTTTGGAAGGATGTAGTTAGTTTAAAAACGGAACAAATATAAATGGTAAATGAGGATGATAGTTGTTTATATATAGTATTGATGAAAGATCATATTTTTTTAAAACAAAAATGACTGATAGTCAGTCATAAGAGGTGAGAGGTATGAAAAATAGAGCTTGGTTATATGTCATATTAACATGTATCTTTGAAATTTTTTGGGTGTTTGGTTTTAATACGGCCGATACTTGGTGGCATTGGATTATTATTTTAGGCGTTATCGCTGTTGATTTTCACTTTCTTTCTAAAGCGTGTGAACATCTTGCGACAGGAACTGTATATGCCATCTTTGCCGGAGCTGGTACGGTAGGTACTTTCTTAATGGATGTATTCCTTTTCGGTGGAAGTTTCAGTGTAGGGAAGTTATTCTTTATCGTGATGGTTGTAGCTGGCGTTATCGGTTTAAAGCTAGCTGATAATAAAGAAGAAACTGTGGAAGGAGCTGCTTAAAGATGGGTTGGTTTTTCGTATTTTGTGCTGCAATTAGTGAAATAGTCGGTGTGATTGGTCTTAAAATGTATAGTAAAGATAAAACGTTAGCAAATGGTGCAATTTATATAGGTGGATTTGCTACATCCTTCGCATTCTTGTATACATCTTTCTTATTTTTACAAGTAAGTGTCGCTTATGCGGTTTGGATTGGTATTGGAACAGCAGGTGCCGTTTTATTAAACATGTTCCTGTTTGGTGAGTCGAAAAGTAAAGCACGTATCATTAGTGTGGCTCTTATTGTATGCGGAGTGACAGGATTAAAGGCTCTTTCTTAAAGATATATTGTATTTTATCTCCTAATGGTTTATTAGGAGATTTTTATTATTAAAAAATGATTTCCTCTTAGAGTTCACTATCATTGACAGTACAATCGATTATCTTATAAAATGAGTGACAGTCATTCAATATGTGTGTGAAAGGGTTTAGATGATGAATAAAAAAGAAAAAATTGTCTATGCAGCTATTGAAGTGTTTCAGGAAAAGGGCGTTGAAAAAACGAAGATTTCTGATATCGTGAAATTGGCTGGCATTGCACAAGGAACTTTCTATTTATATTTTCCTTCTAAGTTATCTGTTATGCCTGCAATAGCAGAAGTAATGGTTGAAAAGATGATACTTGCAGTGAAAGAAAAAGTGCAAAATGATGCGCCTTTCTCAAGTAAAGTGACGCAAGTAATAGATGCGGTGTTTCACTTTATAGCGGAATATCGTGAAATACAAGCTTTAATGTATGCGGGTCTTGCATCTACAGAACATATAAAAGAATGGGAAGCTGTGTATGAGCCTCTTTATATGTGGCTAAGCGAGTTTTTAAGTGCGGCGAAAGAAGCTGGTGAAATTCGTGATTCGGTTCACGCGGAAAGAACGGCTAAGTTATTTATCGCTCTTGTTGAATCTGCAGCGGAACAAGTTTATTTATATGATCATAAAGATGAGGAGCAAGTCGAGCTACAAAAGGCAGAAGTACTAGATTTTTTAACACATGCACTACATATAAAGAGGTAGTAAGATGAACCTGTCTGAAAAGGTAGGTTCATTTTTGAGGAAAACTGAATGATAGTCATTCACCTAATGCGTATGTATGTGTGGAAGGATAGAGTGAAATTCTAATGAGTGGGGGCATCTCTACTCATGATTAGCCCACAAATAGCAGGATAAAGAAAAAGCTTCTTGGGCATTATTTTTTTGAGGAACTTACGGGAAGAGGTGTTAAAAAGTGAAGAAACCGATAAAAGAACAAAAGATGGTATTGGTCATTCTTTTGAGTAATATATTTATCGCTTTTTTAGGGATTGGATTAATCATTCCGGTTATGCCGTCCTTTATGAATGACATGAGTTTAACAGGGAAGACGATGGGATATCTCGTTGCAGTATTCGCAATGGCTCAGCTCATTACGTCACCTATTACAGGCCGGTGGGTCGATCTTTACGGTAGGAAGAAAATGATCATCATTGGATTATTTATTTTTGGTGTTTCAGAACTTCTTTTTGGATTAGGAAAAGATGTGTGGATGCTTTATGCAGCACGGGTGTTAGGCGGAATTAGTGCCGCGTTTATTATGCCTGGTGTTACGGCATATGTTGCGGATATTACATCTATGCAGGAACGTCCAAAGGCGATGGGATATTTATCAGCGGCGATTAGTACTGGTTTTATTATAGGACCTGGAATTGGTGGATTTATTGCAGAGTATGGTATACGTGTGCCGTTTTTCGTTGCAGCAGCAATTGCCTTTATAGCATGTGTAATTTCGATCTTTATTTTAAAAGAACCGTTAACGAAAGAAGAACTTGCAGAGATTTCTGCTAACACGAAAGAATCAAGCTTTATTGGTGATTTAAAGAAATCATTACATCCAATGTATGCAATTGCATTTATTATCGTATTTGTACTCGCTTTCGGTTTATCGGCGTATGAAACTGTTTTTAGCCTGTTTTCTGATCATAAGTTTGGTTTTACACCGAAAGATATTGCAGCAATTATTACAATTAGCTCCATCTTTGGGGTAGTTGTGCAAGTATTTATGTTTGGTAAATTGGTTGATATGTTCGGTGAAAAAGTGTTAATTCAAATATGTTTAATTGTAGGTGCAGTATTAGCTTTCGTTTCAACTGTAGTCTTTAATTATTGGATTGTACTTCTCGTTACTTGTTTCATTTTCCTTGCATTTGATTTGCTTCGTCCAGCTTTAACGACGTTTTTATCAAAAGCAGCTGGAAAAGAGCAAGGATTCGTTGCTGGTATGAACTCGACTTATACGAGTTTAGGAAATATTGCAGGACCAGCGATGGGCGGAATATTATTTGATATGAATATTCATTATCCATATGCATTTTCAGGAGTTGTTTTAATAGTTGGTCTCGGCATTACATTTATGTGGAGAGAGAAACAGCTAGCTCAAAGTTTTGCGAAGTAATGTAGTGAATAACGAAAAGCCTCTTACTATTTTTTATGGTAAGGGGCTTTTCGTTTATAAACTTAATCCAAAACGCTTTAATTCAATAAATATCCCCTCTAATTGCTTTCCTTTATCCGTTAACGTGTACTCTACGCGAGGCGGAACCTCTGGATATACTTTTCGCGTTATAATTCCTTGTGCTTCCAATTCTTTTAGGCGAAGTGATAATGTTTTCGGACTAATCCCGTCCATTGATTTTTGTAAATCACTAAAGCGTAATGTTCCTTCGATAAGAAGGTCGCGAATGATTAAAAACGTCCATTTTGTACTAATTACGTCAAGTGTTTTAGCGATAGGACAAGGTATGCCTGGTAAACCTTTCGTTAATACAACTGGATCTATATTGTTCATGGAACTAGCCTCCATAAAATTTTTTTCGATGAATTTGCTTTATAGTATCACAAAACTATACTTTTGGTAACTATATGAAAAAAATATCACTACTTCCATAAAGGAAGTTAGTGCATATACAATAGCAATACGAAATACAAAGGGTTTGTATGAGGAGGTGATTTTCATGGGGATAAAAAAGTTGTTTGGGTTCTTTAGTTTGTTTGTTGTTTGTATTGTACTTGTAGCATGCGGTGTGGAAGAAAAAACGGAAGTCCAGTTATTAAAAGAAATGCCAAAGCCAAAAGCAATGACAATTGATCCCTCACTAAGTAAAAAGGAAGCGAACGAAATGGTTCATGCAGCGCAGCGTTTTTATGCATTTTGGGATACAGGTAAGGAGGAACTTATTCTGCAAACTGTTTCTGAAGATTTTTCCGATAATACATTGCCGAAAGGGCGACCACAAGGCACTGAAGGATTAAAGTTTGCGGCACAAAATTTTCGTAAAGTCGTTCCTAATATACATTGCGAGATTGAAGATTTATTAGTCGTCGGTGATAAAGTAACAGCTCGTCTTTCTTTTACAGGAACGCATAAGGATAAGAAAATCAATTTTTTTGCAATTGATATGTTACATGTGAAAGACGGAAAGATAACGGAAGACTGGCATTTAGAAGATAATCTTACGCTGAAACAGCAACTGGGGTTAATAGCCGAGGAGTAAAATAAGGGAGAGAAAAGCGATGAAAAATATATTCATTATAAATGGACATGAAAAATACGGTACAAAGGAAGGCAGATTAAATAAAACGTTAGTTGATTATATGATAACTGTATTAAGCGAGAAGCATCATGTGAAAACAACAACGATTCAAGATGGCTACAATATTAAGGAAGAGCAAGAGAAGTTTTTATGGGCCGATGTTGTGATTTATCAAACACCGATTTACTGGTTTAGTGTACCGGGCTTATTTAAAACGTATATGGATGAAGTATATGAATATGGTTTGTTCTTTAAAGGTGCTGATGAATATGGAACAGGTGGTTTATTAAAAGAGAAGCAGTATATGTTTTCTACAACTTGGAATGCACCTGAAAAGGCATTTGGAGATAAGACGAAGTTCTTTGAAGGGGAAAGTTTAGAGTCAACGCTTAGCCATTTACACCGCGTGCAAAAGTTTCTTGGCATGAGTCCGTTAAAGAGCTTTGCTTGTTATGATGTGGTGAAGAATCCTACTGTTGAGAAGTATTTAGAGAACTTGAAGAACCATTTAGAAGAATTCATTCAATAATTACAGCCATTCCCGTATTTAATGCGGGGATGGCTGTATCCATAACTTCGCAAAATTTGCCTAGCAAAATGAATCAATTATTACATTTTTTAAAGAAGAAGGGTATGTTTTTTCTTTTTAAAACGGATCAACTTCAGCTAAATTTGGAGTAGTACTAGGCTGTAGCAAAAGATTTTTTAACGTTCCTACTTCAGAAAGAGTGACTAATATGTAGCCACTAATCAGTACAATCAGTCCAATGACGCGTAACGTTTGTAAGCTCACTTCATTATTATTCGTTTCCGTTGGATTTGGGGGCATTGAAGGTGGATTGTTATTCATAAATAAGGCTCCCATCTTTTGGATTTATATATGTGCGAAATCATTATTTAACTTATGGATAGGAATCGTATAGTCATTTTCACTATATGAGAACTGCCTATGAAAAGTGATTAAAAATTGGGGGACGAAAAAAGGAGGGATCCAAAAGGTTATTAAAACTGAACTTTTGGATCCCCCTTTTTATTTATCCTGCTATTTGTGGTGGTCGGATTTCCTGTAAACGACCAGTTGGTGAGGGTTAATAATCAGTGGGGGATGAATAAAACCCCACTGATTCATTATTTTCATGTAAATAAAAGGAGGTTAGTTAACCAAAGTAGCTATCCTAATATACGCAACGATTCTTCAATAAACGCCGGGATGTCCTCAGGTTGTCTACTTGTGACCAGCTGATTTTGGCATACGACTACTTCTTTATCATGGAAATTTCCACCGGCATTTTTCAAGTCGATCTCAATAGATTTATATCCAGTCACATCACGTCCTTCAAGTGTTTGTGCAGTGATAAGTAGCTGAGGTCCGTGACAAATAGCAAAAACAGGTTTTTTCGCATCCATAAATGCTTTGCTAAAGCGAACGAAACGTTCATCTGCACGAAGTATATCTGGGGAAAATCCGCCTGGTATGAAGAGGGCATCAAAGTTCTCTGGAGAAACATCATCGATACCTTTATCAATTACAACTTCACTTTTTCCTTGTTTACCGTGTACCGTTTTACCTTTTTCTGCTTCAATAGTTGTTAATTCATATCCCTTTTGTTTAAAAGCTTCTGCTGGCTCTGTGTATTCTGTGTCCTCGAAATAATCCGTTATTAAAATAGCAATTTTTTTACTCATTCTAATCCGCTCCTTATATTATATTATGGGTTCCAGAATCGTCTTTGAGCAATGCGTCGTAGTGTTTGTTTCCTTTTAAATTTCTAATCCCCCCAGTTCGTTTCCCTTGTTAATTTAATACATACCCTTTTTATTAGGACGTAAACATGTATTATCATTTTTGTATGCAAAATCATAAAATATCGGTTGTGCCGATGATTCTTGTTTGAGGAAGGAAAATAAAAAAGCCAAGGAGAAAATTTATTCGCTCCTTGGCTTTTAAGATATTTCTTTTCGTTAAAATGCGGAAATTCGTTGCTTCGTTTTTGGTACAATAATAAATTTGATCCAAAGTAACCCGATAATCATAATGATAAGGCTATGTAAAAATTGACCTGTAGCAATGAGTATAACAATTGAAAATACAATGAGTTGAATGCTTAGTAATATAAAGATTAAGTGAAGAAATTGATTCATTCGTTTTTCAGTATCAATTGGATATAATGCTACAATAATATTTCCCGAAAAATATTTCCATAGGGAACGGAGCTGCATAGAAATCATATATAGGACGATATATGCGATAGCGCCTTTTACGTATATGTTTGGTATAAAATATAAGGCAAAGGCACCAATCAGCCCTAAGCGAATATATATACCGAAATAATCATTCCCGCGTAAAAATGCTAGTGTATGTAAATAGAAGAAAGTTGCTCGTTTTTTATGTAATAAAGGTTCAATCCAAGTTGTAAGCCATTTTCTTTTATTTACTTGCTTATTTAGTTGCGGGACATCGGTGAAAATGCTAGCAAATTGATAAAAACGAACGTTCATTTTTTCTTCTTGCTCGATTATGTAATCCCACGGTATTCGTTTTGTAGGCTGTTTTTTCGTATATAGAAGCAGGAAAGCAAGTAGTATGAGTAATCCGCCCAATATGAGAACATTTGCTGAGTAAAACAGCATGTAAATGATTATGGCGTTACAAGTAATCCGGATGATCAGCCATATACTTTTTTCATAACTATCACGCCACATCCAATGTATGTACATGTTCCAAGCTTTCGTAACCATTAAAACGATAAAGATTGTACATAAGAAAGGTACAGTTACTTGTAATGATTGCAGTGCAAGTGGAACGAGAATAAGGAACGTAAATAATAATGGGAAAAGCTGAATGATGTAATTATATAGAAGAGATTTTTTAAAATAAGATGTTAATTTCTCTTCTAATGCAAGCAAATAGACAGCATCAGGTTTTTGAATAAATGTACGGATCGGGCATCTCGTTATAATCGCTGTTAGGACGATTGTAATAAGTAATAAAGATAGTCCTTTAGAAGGAGCTGTCTTAAGAAACTTTGCGTAATAGTAAGCACCTATACAGGCAACGAAGATAAAGCTATATAGTAAACCGTTAATCATACGTGCAAAGTATGTAATGATATTTTGAATATGTTGTTGGAAGCGGCTGCTCCATAGTGATTCGATTGACATGTTTTTCACCTCTTTGTTCTATTATATATGTTTTATAAAAGAAAAAACGAGCAAATTGCGTTATGCAATTTGCCCGTTTTTCTTTTCGTTATTTTTTTTCTCATCACGATTCATTAATGGATAGAAAGCAAAGCCGATTACGAATAAACCAATTCCGAGAAGGAACGTTTTTATATCGGATGCGCCGGTTTTAATAACCCATAGTGCGTAGCAAAGTGCGATTACTGCGACTATGCCATCTGTAATTCTTGCCCGCATTTCATTTTTATATGTTTCACCAGTTGCGACTAGTTTTAACTGGAAGATTGGTGAAACGAGATATGGAATGAGGTAGGCTAGTGTTGATACGGTAATAACGAATGTATAAGCTTCCGCAATGGTTCCTGATAATGTTGAGAATAAGAACACTTGCGACATAATGTTTGTTAATCGTAATGAATAAATTGGACTTCCTTTTTTATTTGTTTTCGTAAAGAAGGAAGGGAAGAAACCTTCTTTTGCAGCTTGATATGGTACTTCTGAGCTTAATAAAATCCAGCCCAAGATAGAACCGAATAGGGAAGTAAGAGCAAGTAATGCCATCAGTTTCCCGCCGCCATGACCCATCGCAGCATTCAATGCGTCTGCTAATGGACGTTCCGAAGCTTGTAATTTATCAACGTGAAGTACACCCATTGTTAAAATCGTAATTCCTAAGTAAATGGCAACTGTAATAAGTAATCCAGCCACCGTTGCACGTTTTACTGTTTTAGGAGAGGTAGCACGATTTGATAAAAGTACTGCTGATTCAATTCCGATAAATGCCCAAAGCGTTGTAAGAGCGGCTAAATTTACTTGTGAAAGAAGGCCGTGTGATACACCTGATTTATCGATCATCGGCGTGTACCATTGTCCAAACTTAGAAGCCTCGAATGCAAATAACGTAACGACGATAAATAAAAGGAATCCTGTTACTTTCGTTGTTGTTGCTAAGAAGTTTAGCTTTCCAGCTCCGCTTACACCGTTTGTTAATATAATGTGAGTTCCCCAAAGTAAGATGGAACAAATAGTAAATGTAATTAGTTTTCCAACTTCTATATCGAACGAGCCGATTGAAAATAGTAGTCGTGTATCTTTCATAATTGGGAAGAAGAGTGATAAATATCCCGCGAAAGATGTAATGATGGCAACGTTACTTGCCCAGTTTGCAACCCAATATCCCCATACCATACTGAAACCAGCCATTTTTTTCTTTTTTGGTGATGAGAATAAAGCATATGCATGACTTTGTGGTCCTGTCGTTAAATCAGGACGACGAATTGCTAAATTACCGAAAACAAGAGCTAGCATTAATACACCAAACCCTGTTGTTAACCAAGCTAAAGTGACACCGAGAGGGCTTGCTGTTTGTGCCAACGTACTTGGCACCATGAAAATACCAGCGCCAACCATGTTACCGACAACGAAAGCTGTTAGTACCCAAAAGCCCCATTTTTTTTGTTGCATAGAAAATACCTCCAAAGTTAGTATAACCAAGTCAAGCGAGGAGATATGTATGTCTTCTTAGTAGAGAAGAGAAGTCCCAAACAAAACAAAAAAAGCACGTAATTTGCCGCTACATGCTTTCTATCTTATAAGAAACCCACGACATACCTCTCGATAGCTCTCCACAAACGAAACGTTTGTGACAGTTCTGCACTTATTAAATGCAGACCCAGCAAGCGTGCATGGTGGACACGGGCTTACTTCGGCAATCATTCCTTTCTCATTCCTTCATCAATGCCACTACATCTCCTGAAACGATACTCTTAATGATTGCAACCTCTACCTCACCGAGATACGAATGAGGATTTAAATATTAAATTAACGTAGTTAAGAGTAACAAATGTATTTTTATACGTCAATGGATATAGTAATAATCAGATTATAGAGAAGAGTTTGTGATTAAAAGGGATAGGGATTATTATGTAATGTCGAATTTTCATAATATAATAAACATTATTGGTGCTAGAAGATTGAGAAGGGGATGAAGTATATGTCTACATGTCATAAAAATTCAGTAATAGGTGTGCTAGATTCGGGAGTTGGGGGATTAACAGTTGCGAGTGAAATTATAAGACAATTGCCTAAAGAGAGCATTTATTATATTGGTGATAATAAGCGTTGTCCGTATGGGCCGAGAAGTGTAGAGGAGGTACAATCTTTCATATTTGAAATGGTTGAGTTCCTCAAGCAGTTTCCATTAAAAGCTCTAGTTGTAGCATGTAATACTGGTGCAGCTGCAGCATTGACCGCGTTGCAAGAAGCACTTCCCATCCCGGTTATTGGTGTTATACATCCGGGAGCAAGAGCTGCAATTAAAGTGACAAAGAAAGGGAGAATTGGAGTAATTGGAACTGTAGGTACGATAAAATCTAATATGTACGAACAAGCATTACACGAGCTGGATACATATTTGGAAGTGCATAGTCATGCATGTCCGACTTTAGCTACAGTTGTAGAAAATCAATTAGAAGACACAGCATACGTCATGCAGCAAGTGAAACAAGCTTTACTGCCATTAACGAAAGAAGATATAGATACGTTAATTCTTGGGTGTACGCATTATCCACTTTTAGAATCCTATATAAAAAAGGAGTTAGGAGAGGCTGTAACGATTATTAGTTCTGCAGAAGAAACAGCGATAGAGTTAAGCACCATTTTACAGCATAAAGGAATTTTGTCTGACAATTTGAATCCGAAGCATCGCTTTTTTACAACAGGCTCTATTTTATCATTTGAACATATTGCTGAGCGTTGGCTAGGGTATCAAATTTCTGTAGAAGGTGTGAATTTACCTATGGAAAAACAAATTGTGAAATAAAAAGAAGCTGATCTAAAACTAGATCAGCTTCTACATATAAGATTAAACTAAGTTTAATACTGTTACTTTTTCGCGTGTCATAGACTCAAGGCTCTTACGAATACCTTGTGCGCCCATACCTGAACCTTTTACACCGATGAATGGGAAGTGGTCAGGACCGCGCTCTGTGCGCCCGTTAATTTGAACAGAACCAGTTTCGATTTTGTTAGCAATTGCAAATGCTTTGTTAATGTCTTTTGTGAAGACACTTGCTTGCAAGCCGAACTCTGATTTGTTAGCAATTTCAATTGCTTGTTCATCTGAAGAAACACGGATGATTGGAAGGATTGGGCCGAATGGCTCTTCCCAAGCAACTTTCATTTCTTCTGTTACGTGGTCGATTAATGTTGGGTAAATTAAGTTACGCTCACGTTTGTTACCGATAACGATTGTTGCACCTTTTTCAACAGCGTCGTCAACTAAGCTTTGAACGAAGTCAGCAGACTTGTCGTCGATTAATGGAACGATTGTGCTGTCTTGTTCTGGAGATCCAACTGATAGTTCAGCTACTTGCGCTTTTAATAAGCTAACAAGCTCGTCCGCTACGTTTTCGTGTACAAGTACACGTTTAATAGCTGTACAACGTTGACCAGAGTAAGAGAATGCACCGCTTACGATATGGTTTGCAGCATCTTGTAAGTCAGCATCTTCGCGAACGATACCAGGGTCTTTACCACCAAGTTCTAATACAAGTGGAATCATTGCAGCTTTTTTCGCTAAATGTTTACCTGTGTTTGTACCACCTGTGAACGATACCATATTGATGCCATCATGTTCTACTAAGTAGTCACCAATTACAGAACCACGTCCTGTCGCTACGTTTACAAGACCTTTTGGAAGGCCAGCTTTATGAAGTGCTTCAACCATTTTAATACCACTAATTGCACCTTGAGTTGCTGGTTTGAAAATAACAGCGTTACCCATAATTAATGCTGGTGCAAGTTTTGCAGCAGATAAGTTTACTGGGTAGTTAAATGGTGCGATTGCTAATACAACACCAAGTGGTGCGCGTTGGATGATCGCAAGTTTAGATTTCGTTCCGCCAGGGAAGCTATCGCCCATCATGCTTTCTCCGTGCATATGTAGAGCTTCTTCGATTGTGTAACGAATGAAGTCAGCTGTACGAACAACTTCTTTTTTCGCATCTTTATATCCTTTACCGACTTCTTTCATAATGATATCGGCAATTTCATCTTGCATATTTACGAGCTCATCAGCCCATTTATATAAATATTTTGCGCGATCTTGTAGAGAAGCTTCCGCCCATGATTTTTGAGCTTCTTTTGCAGATGCAATTGCTTCATCTACTTCTCCGCGAGTAATTGCTTGTACTTGTCCAATTACTTCGTGTAAGTATGGAGATGGAATTTCGATTGTTGCTCCTGAAGAGCTTTCTCTCCATTCTCCGTCTAAATAAAATTTGTACGTATTGCTAGTTGTCATGATTAGTCCTCCTAAAATAGCAACTTGTAAGAGTGAGTATAAGGTGATTGTAGGGTGTTTGATAACATTTTTCAAATGAAATGTTTGTGAAAACGATTTCTTATTCTTTTTTTATTTTGTATGCCCTTTCTTACAGAAGATTCTCTTATTTCAAACGGATGTAGCGTATATTTTTATTCAGTTTGTGAAAAAAACAATTGACAGAATACTCAATAAAGTTGTAAGATTATAAATGGAAAATAAATGAAGGGGGTGTGCGTAATGATTGTAATCGTAAATGTAATGAGTTTAGCTCTGTTAAATGGCAGAAAACATTCATATCATTACGCAACCCGTACGGATATATAAGGCATCTTTGTCTTATAAAAAGCGTACGTTGCGTATATCGTAACGTACGCTTTTTATGCATTTTTGTGCATATCGTCAAGCGGCGGTATGCTTTTTTTTGTCTAATTTGCTTGTTTCCATACGTTGTATGGTTACGATAAAACAAACTTTGGAAGGTGGAAAAATGTGATGAGATTGTATGGGTTACGAAATGTAAATATGATGGGTCTGGATAGTGGATAAAGACATGAGAGTGAAACGAGAACGAGAAGGGAGAGGTTACATTGTTATCAGTATTACTAAAGTTAAAATGGTTTTTTCAAGAGCATTGGAAGAGATATAGTATCGCCATTGGAGCTCTTTTAATTGTGAATATAGTTGAAGTCATTCCCCCGAAAGTGTTAGGGGTTACGATTGATAATATAAAAACAGGAACGTTAACGAACGAAGCAATTATGCAATCTATTCTTATTTTAATAGGGGTTACGATAGTTGGATATGGCCTCACATTCGTTTGGCAACATCAATTGTTTGGCGGTGCATTCGTACTGGAGAAGACGATGCGCTCTAAATTTATGGGGCATTTACTTAAAATGACACCGACGTTTTATCAAAAAAATCGTACTGGCGATTTAATGGCGAGAGCAACGAATGATTTAAAAGCAATTGCTATGACGGCTGGTTTCGGTATATTAACGCTCGTGGATTCGAGTTTATATATGCTTACAATTGTCTTTATGATGGGATTTACAATTAGTTGGGAGCTTACATTTGCGGCACTTATACCGCTTCCAATTATGGCGTATGCGATGAATATATATGGAAAGAAATTGCATGAAAGATTTACAGTTGCGCAAGATGCGTTCGGTGATATGAACGATAAAGTATTAGAATCAATCGCTGGTGTGCGCGTTATTCGTGCATACGTACAAGAAAATGCAGATCAAGAAAGATTTCATCAGTTAGGAGATGACGTCTACGAAAAAAATATGAAGGTAGCCAGAATTGATGCATTATTCCAGCCAACTGTGAAAATGCTTGTTGGCCTTAGTTATTTAATTGGTTTAGTGTATGGCGCATATCTTGTATTTCAATCGAAGGTGACACTTGGTGAACTCGTTTCTTTTAACGTGTATTTAGGGATGATGATTTGGCCGATGTTTGCAATTGGCGAATTAATTAATGTTATGCAAAGAGGAAACGCTTCGTTAGACCGAGTAAATGAAACGTTAGCGTATGAACCAGATGTAAAGAATCCAAAAAATCCAAAGCTTGTACAAGAGCCGAATTATATTCAGTTTGATGAAGTTACCTTTTCATATCCTTCATCAACTGAAACAAATTTAAAGAAGGTTTCGTTTACCTTAAAACAAGGAGAAACGCTTGGGGTTGTTGGAAAAACAGGAAGCGGAAAAACGACGCTTGTACGTCAGCTTCTTCGTCAATATCCGCTTGGAGATGGGGATATTGCAGTCTCTGATGTGACGTTAAATAAAATAACGAATGAAAATGTACTCGGGTGGATTGGGTATGTACCTCAGGAACATATTTTGTTCTCAAAAACAGCAAGGGAAAATATTTTATTCGGAAACCGAGAAGCGACGGAAGAAGAACTCGAGAAAGCAATTGAAATTGCGGCGTTTAAAAAGGATTTAGAGTTTTTACCAGAAGGGTTAGAAACGCTCGTTGGAGAGAAAGGTGTTTCTTTATCAGGAGGGCAAAAACAAAGGATTTCGATTGCGCGAGCGGTTATTCAAAATCCGGAAATTTTAATTTTGGACGATTCTTTATCAGCTGTTGATGCTCGTACGGAAGCTGCGATTATTGAGAATATAAGAACAGAGAGAAGCGGAAAGACGACGATAATTACGACGCACCGTTTATCTGCCGTACAACATGCGGATTGGATTCTCGTTATGGATGAAGGCGAAGTTATGGAAGAAGGTACGCATGATCAGCTTATTAAAAGCGGAGGCTGGTATGCGGAGCAGTTTGAAAGACAACAAGGGGAAAGTGAAAGTGCGGATAGTGGGGTGAAAATATGAGCGTATCAAAACGATTGTTCCAATATGCGATGAAAGTAAAAGGGACGATTTTTGCAGCGATGCTAATGTTATTTATTTTCGTCATCGCAGAACTTGCTGGTCCTTTCGTCGCGAAAACGATGATTGACGATCATATCGTTGGAATAGAGAAACCTTGGTATGAAACAGAAAAGAGTGAAGAGGCTGTTCCGTATAATGGTACCTTTTATAAGCGAAGTGATCGCTTTGAACAAGGTGAGAAAAAAGGAAAAGAAGTACGCGTGATGCAAGTCGGTTTTCAATATTACTTTGTACCGAATAAAGTGAATGCTGAAGGGTCACGTACTGTAAAAGATGATATGATTACCGTCCAAAATGGTAAGGCAGTGCAAGTGTATAAAGCGAAAGCATTAACGAAAGAAGAAGTGTTTGCGTTTTATAAACCAGAAATAAACCGTCTATTATTACTTGGTGGTGGGTATTTCGCTTTATTAGTAGTCGTTTCCTTATTTGCATATGGAAAGCAATTTTTCTTACAGAAGGCAGCGAACAAAATTATTCAAATTATGAGGGAAGATGTCTTTTCTCATATTCAAACGTTGCCGATTCGTTATTTCGATCATTTACCAGCAGGGAAAATTGTTTCGCGTGTAACGAATGATACGGAAGCCATTCGTGATCTATACGTAACGGTACTTGCGACATTCGTTTCTAGTATCATCTATATTATTGGGATATTTGCCGCGCTATTTTTACTTGATGTAAAACTGGCAACGCTATGTTTACTCATCATCCCAATTTTAATTGTTTGGGCGATCCTTTATAGAAAGTATGCGTCTGTATACAATCATAAAATGCGTTCACGTTTATCTGATATTAATGGAACAGTGAATGAATCCATTCAAGGGATGCCAATTATTCAAGCGTTCCGTCAAGAGCGTGAAACGAAAAAAGAGTTTGAAGAATTAAATGGCGATTATTTTAAGTATCAAAATAAAATTTTAAATTTAAATGCAGCAACTTCGCATAACTTAGTGTCTGTATTAAGAAATATCGCATTCACAGGTGTGATTTGGTATTTCGGTGGTGCTTCATTAAGTGCTTCAGGCTTTATTTCGCTAGGGATACTGTATGCGTTCGTGGATTATTTAACACGATTGTTCTCACCAATTACAAATATGGTAAATCAGCTTGCTAACTTAGAACAATCGCGTGTTGCATCAGAACGTGTTTTTGAATTGTTAGAGGAAAAAGGGGAAGCAGTAGAAGAGGAACGTATGCCTCGCTTACAAGGAAATGTGAAGTTTGATAATGTGTCGTTTTCTTATAATGGAAAAGATGAAGTGCTAAAAAATATTTCTTTTGAAGCGAAACAAGGCGAGACAGTGGCACTTGTCGGTCATACTGGATCAGGAAAAAGTTCTATTATGAATGTACTCTTCCAGTTTTACGAGTTTGAAAAAGGGAAGCTTACGATTGATGGTCACGATGTAAAAGCGATGCCGAAACAGGCAACGCGTGAACATATGGGAATCGTACTGCAAGATCCGTTTTTATTTAGCGGGACGGTCGCTTCTAATGTAAGCTTAGAGAATGAAAAAATTTCAGAAGATCGCATCGTAAAAGCATTGCGTGATGTTGGTGCTGAACGGTTTGCGAACAATATAGATGAAGAAATTACGGAGAAAGGAAGCACACTTTCAACCGGAGAACGTCAGCTTATTTCGTTTGCTAGAGCACTCGCTTTTGATCCAGCCATTTTAATTTTAGATGAAGCAACGTCTAGTATTGATACAGAAACAGAGGCGATGATCCAACAAGCGTTAGAAGTTGTGAAAAAAGGAAGAACGACATTTATTATTGCTCACCGTCTTTCAACAATTAAAAGCGCAGATCAAATTATTGTGCTTGATAGAGGAACGATTTTAGAAAAAGGCTCTCATGATGAACTAATGAAAAAGCGCGGGCGTTATTACGATATGTACAAAACGCAAATGGAAGGAAACCAGAGCGCTTAATATGTATGGAGGAGAACTTGTGATTTTCACAAGTTCTTTTTTAGTGAATCAGGGCTGTTAAATAAGAAGTATTGTTTTACCTTTTTCTTTATAAATGCTATATTAAAAAATGTTACTTATTTTTTGTATGTAGCGTTATTTTCCCCTTTTGTTTGATTATGAAGAAAAAGGATAAACTAAATAAGAACATTTTCATTGAAAAATTGTTCAAGATTGCATACAATCAATATAGTTTTTAAATTCCTATCAGAATACTTGGAGGATTACCATCATGAAAAAATTATTTTCAGTACTTGCAGTAACTACATTAGCAATCGGGATTGTAGCGGGCTGCGGTAAAGAAGAGAAAAAAGATACAGCTAATCAAGATGCGTTACAAAAGATAAAACAAAGTGGTGAACTTGTAATTGGAACAGAAGGTACATATCCACCGTTCACATTCCACGATTCAAGTAATAAATTAACTGGATTTGACGTTGAATTAGCAGAAGAAGTTGCAAAACGTTTAGGAGTAAAACCTGTATTTAAAGAAACACAATGGGATAGCTTACTTGCTGGTCTAGATGCAAAACGTTTCGACATGGTTGCGAATGAAGTTGGTATTCGTGAAGATCGTCAAAAGAAATATGACTTCTCTAGCCCATATGTTTCATCTTCAGCGGTATTAGTTATTGCGAAGGATAAAGATAAACCTGCTACATTTGCTGATGTAAAAGGATTAAAAGCAGCACAATCTTTAACAAGTAACTATGCAGATATTGCTAAGAAAAATGGTGCGGAAATCACGAATGTAGAAGGATTTAGCCAAGCAGCAGAATTATTAAATACTGGCCGTGTTGATTTCACAATTAATGATAAATTATCAGTGTTAAATTATTTAGAAACGAAAAAAGATGCAAAAATTAAAATTGTAGATACAGAAAAAGAAGCGTCACAAAGTGGATTCTTATTCCGTAAAGGTAGCGACAAGCTAGTACAAGAAGTAAATAAAGCGTTAGAAGATATGAAAAAAGATGGTACGTACGATAAAATAGCGAAAAAATGGTTCGGTGAAAATGTATCTAAGTAGTGCGTTGGTTTCAGATCGATTGTCTACTTGGATAGATATTATGCAGTCTTCCTTCATGCCTATGCTGAAGGAAGCTGTATTTACGACAATTCCATTAACGCTTATTACATTTATTATCGGGATTATACTTGCGACGTTAACGGCGCTTGCACGTATTTCAGGTAGTCGTATTTTACAATGGATTGCTCGTATCTATGTATCTATCATTCGCGGAACGCCACTTCTTGTACAGTTATTTATTATTTTCTATGGTCTTCCAACTCTTAATATTGAAGTTGAGCCATATACAGCAGCAGTTATCGGATTTTCGTTAAATGTTGGTGCGTATGCATCTGAAATTATTCGTGCTTCTATCCTTTCAATCCCGAAAGGACAGTGGGAAGCAGCTTACACAATTGGGATGACATACCCGCAAGCATTAAAACGTGTTATTTTACCGCAGGCAACGCGAGTATCTATTCCGCCGCTTTCGAATACATTTATTAGTTTAGTGAAGGATACTTCATTAGCATCGTTAATTTTAGTAACAGAAATGTTCCGAAAAGCGCAGGAAATTGCGGCAATGAACTATGAGTTTTTAATTGTTTATTTCGAAGCAGGTCTAATTTATTGGGCAATTTGCTTCTTATTATCTATTGTGCAACAAATATTAGAAAAACGTTCAGAACGTTACACTCTAAAATAACCCTTTCATAAAAGGAGTTTTTGTTTTTATGATTTCAATTCAACATTTACAAAAAAGTTTCGGAGATAATACCGTACTAAAGCATATAGATTTATCAGTTGAGAAGGGGGAGGTTGTTGTTATTATCGGGCCATCGGGATCTGGTAAAACGACATTCCTGCGTTGTCTCAACGTGTTAGAAACGCCGAACGCTGGTAATATTCGCATCGGTAATAAAGAGCTCGACTTCTCTCAAAAAGTATCGAAGAAAGATATTGTCAATCTTCGTACGCAAACAGGTATGGTATTCCAGCACCATAATCTATTCCCTCATTTAACAGCACTTCAAAATGTAATGGAAGGGCTCGTTACAGTGAAGAAGATGGGGAAAGAAGAAGCGAAGAAAAAAGCCAACTATTTCTTTGAAAAAGTTGGCCTTGCGGATAAAGTAGACTTATATCCGTTCCAATTATCAGGCGGACAACAACAGCGCGTTGGAATTGCTCGCGCGCTTGCGATGGAGCCGGAAGTATTACTATTTGATGAACCGACGTCAGCACTCGATCCTGAACTCGTTCAAGAAGTTCTGAAAGTCATGAAAGAACTTGCTAAAGAAGGCATGACGATGGTTATTGTAACGCACGAAATGCGTTTTGCGCATCAAATTGCGAACCGTGTTATTTTCATGGATGGCGGTGTCGTTGTCGAACAAGGTACACCAGAAGATGTATTTACAAATCCAAAAGAAGAACGCACGAAGAAGTTTTTACAAATGTTGCAGTAAATTAAGGAAGGTCTCAAGGCATATGCCTTGAGACCTTTTTGCCATATATATTTATTTTTGGAATCCGCCAAGGCTTTGCTCAGCCATTGCAACTAGACGTTTTGTAATTTCTCCACCAACAGAACCGTTAGCACGAGCCGTAGAATCTGCTCCTAATTGTACACCAAATTCTTGAGCGATTTCGTACTTCATTTGGTCGATTGCAGCTGTTGCTCCTGGTACTACTAATTGATTTGAAGAATTTTGGTTTGCCATAGGAATATATCCTCCTTAGAGTTATAAAAATTTTTTTTGGTTGGACTAGCTGGATTTGAACCAGATTATCGCCCCGTTTGGCGCTAATCCATCGGTAATTAAGTTTGTACTCATAGTATGGATGTTACCTAGAAAGATATACGAAATAATAATTTGTAAATTTTGTAAAAAAATCTTAGTGGTTTCGTAAATTATGAAATAAGAGTAATCGTTGTATTTTTTAGAAAGAAGGCTAAACTAAGAGCGATTTGAAATATGTTTTTCTTTTTGTATCCCGCTATTGTGGGGCAAATCATTAACTTCTTATTTATGACTTACTAAAATTAAATCGGTAGCAACTTTATAGTTCTATTTTAAGTAGGGGGGACAGGACGCTCCTATGCACGGCTAGATGCTCTCTTCAATCTGCTTGTAAATGATAACGTATGGAGGAATCGTGATGGGAATTTGCCCGCTTTGCAACGCATTAGAATCACAAACATATTCTTGTCAAAATTGCCAAGGTATACTCCAAGATTATGGAAAAACTGTAGATTACATAGACGATTATAGTGCGTATATGGATCAAGAATTATTAAGTGCAGTAGATGGATTAACACATAGTAATTCACAAGAGTACTGCAATCATGTTTTTTATTGCGGGATGTGTAATGTGGAAACAGAGGTTGTAGTGAAACTTGTGTAAATAGAAAACTTCCACCTTATGAATGAGGTGGAAGTTTTTGTTTTTGTATTTGTAAGTGAATCATAGGGGATGGGATATGTTCGGTGTTTGATGGAGTTCCGGATTTTATTTGAGACATTTTTTCTTTTGCATCGCGCAAAGAATGTTCAGTTAAGTAGATGGCATATTCGTAAAATAATTGGCGCGTCAGTTCACTTTGTTCTTTTAACTTTTCATCTTGGAATACAGTTCGCCCAGGTTTAGAGTTTGCTTCAAAGAGCCACGGGTTTTCCTGTGTGTCTAAACCGATATCAAAACCGATTTCTCCAATATTTCCGGTTACTTGTTCATCGAGCGCGTAACTGATTTGTAAGGCCGTATGTTTTAATTTATTTTCAATTTGAATTTGTTTCGTTGAATCTGGAAAAAGTTCTTGCAGTAATTTTGTATCGCCACCGCTATTTACATGCGTTGTTAAGCTACCTTTGCCAGCAATTTTTGCAACGATTGCACTGACCATCCATTGGCCGAAATGATTTTTATTTGTATGAATGCGAAAATCAACAGGTTGCCCATCGAAGCGAAGTAAGGAAATACCTTGTTGTACGATAAATTTTTTTAAATCATGTCCTTTTAACACATGGTTCAGAAGCGTTTCTAATGATTGGTACTTTCTTAGTTTATTTTCTTCATTTTCGCGATAACGGCAGTAGTAGCAATTCTCTGTTTGAGAATAAAATAGTTGATGAATATTTCTACCGAAGCTGCCGTGAATCGGTTTCATGTAAACAGATTTATACGTACCGAGAAATCGTTCTACTTGTTCGAAGTGTTGAAATGTTTCTGTGTTTGGTAATAAAGGCATAATGGATTCATCTTTCACAAGAAGTTGATGCACTTCCCATTTATTGAAAAAGCCTGGGTTAAACCAAGGAATGGAGTAGTCATGCTCTAACTTTCTTTTTGCTCTTACGATCGGTTTATAATTTTCGGCTTTACGATTTGGTAATCGATCGTAAATGACATTCGGTAAAGGGACTTTTTTCTTAATCCACTGTTTCTCTTGAAAGAAATATCCTTCAATTGTTTCGTCTTCCCAGTTTATATGTTGCACACCAAAAACGAATACAAATGGTCGCAAGGTGAATGGCGGCGTTAGTAACTCGCTGAGAGAAGTTGAACGGTTTCCTAAAGGATTAGAAGAGTCATCGTTAAAACCAGTTGTAAAAATCCCGATTAATGGTCCGAAAATAATGGTTTCATTTTGCGTGAATGCATGGATAGTAGTGGAATGAGGAAGTAAAAGTTTCTCTGCAATTTGTTTTCCGATAATGATTTCGCGAGTAAAGGAATAATGAATTTTCACCTCTTCACTTGCAACATGGCGTACGCCGAAGGAAAGGGATGAAATTGGTGGTGTAATGGAAAAAATGTAAGGTAAAGTAATACTATTTGGATGCTCATCTGAAATGTTTAATGTATATATGTGCTCTTTCAAAATGGTGTTACCTCCTTTCATTATGGTGTGAAGCGACTAAAATTTAGTGGTCCGTGATATATTTTTTCGGCTAATGCATCACTATGACGAATGTAATGTTCGTACGGGGGGATCGTGTTGACATACATAAGCCAAATTGCCCCTTTTTGATCCATAATGGTGGAAAGCTCTAGCTCGAATAACGAAGAATAAGATTCGTCTAATGTTTGGAACACTTCATTTATAATGTCATGTAAAGCGTCCTGTAATAATTGTACACCTGTACTAGATAATACGTATTTAATTTTTGAAAATGAATGCAACGAGGAATCATCCGTTGCCGAAAGTAAAAGTTGATTCGGAAATGAGCTTTTTTGTATAAATTGGCCGATAGCATTCCACTTTTGTTCTTTATTTTTTTGCAAAATGGTTCGAATATGGAGCGGGTATGTTAATTGATTTGGTGGTTGCAGCATTGTATGGATGATGTAACGTGCTGATCGTATGTTAGATTTGTACCAAGATATAAATTCATCTGTCCGTTTGATTGGAGTAGAAGTATGATAGTCATCATTTATCGTATCGATATGAAACGTTTTGTTTTTATAAGTGATCCGGTACAGACTTTCATTAGAATGTGTGTTAGTAGGCCGTATAATAATATCTTTTGTTTTTAATAACAGTTTGAAAATGTTTTGTATCGTTGCTATTTCAAATTTTGGTATATAAGGAGATAATTTTTTATTCGTGAGAAATAAATCATGAAGTTCGCTTAAGTCAATGAGTGTGTTATTTAAAAAGGTAGTGGTAGGACGGTTGTGTAATGAGTGAATAATTGATTTTGCTTTGTTGAAGTCTGTTTCCTCGTTAAAAGAAGAACGATCGTAAATATAAGAAGGAATAGGGAATATTTGCTCTTTCCATTTTCCTGTATCTGTATCATAAATAAGACCAGAGACAAGGTCTGTTTTAGGATCAATACCAAATGGCGTAAACTGGGCAACGACATTATGATAAAGCCGAGCGCGTTTAGCGATTTCGGTGTAATACATTTGCTCATAATGAGGGTGAGAAGTTAAAATACCGAGAACCAACGAAATCACTCCTTTACTAACAAAATGTTGGCATAATAGGCATAGCTATATATTGCAAATACGTTTTTATACCATTATACTTTTGTCCGTATGATGATATGCTATAGTTTTGGAGAAGCGAAAGGTTGATTGTAATGAATATATGGTTAAGTATGTTAACGACGACAGGGCTCGGAGCGATTATTGGAGGATTCACAAATCATTTAGCGATAAAAATGTTATTTCGTCCTCATCGCCCTATTTATATTGGAAAGTTTCAAGTTCCATTTACACCAGGGTTAATTCCGAAGCGCCGCGATGAACTTGCTGTTCAATTAGGGAAAATGGTTGTCGAGCATTTGTTAACGCCAGAAGGAATCGGAAAGAAATTAACAAATGAAGAGTTTCAAAAAGGTTTAATTCAATGGACACAAGTAGAAGTGGATAAAGTAATTACGAATGAACAGTCGTTACGACATATGTTAGAAAAATGGAATTTAGTACATGTAGAAAAAGAGGCGACCGAGAAAATTGAGCATGTAATTACAGAAAAAATAGAGGCATTTTTAGCAGAGTATTATACATATACATGGGAACAGGCTTTACCTCATTCTGTTCATGAAAAAATAGAGAATACAATCCCACATGTCTCGGCGTTTATTTTAAATCGAGGAATTCGTTTTTTTGAAAGTGAAGAAGGGAAAGCACGTCTTTCAAAAATGATTGATGATTTCTTTGCTTCTAGGGGAACGCTACTTAACTTAGTCGGAATGTTTTTAGGGAATGTAAGTGTAGTGGATCGTGTGCAGCCAGAAGTTATTAAGTTTTTAGGGCAAGATGGCACAAAGCAACTTTTAACTGATGTACTGCAAAAAGAGTGGGAAAAGTTAAAAGGAAGAGATGTAAAAGAAGTAGAAACGTTTGTAGAAAAAGAAATGATTGTAAGCTCCATATTGTCAGCAG
The DNA here is from genome assembly GCF_008368845.1 of Bacillus sp. BB51/4. Lineage (NCBI taxonomy): Bacteria > Bacillati > Bacillota > Bacilli > Caryophanales > Bacillaceae > Bacillus > Bacillus sp. BB51/4. The sequence goes on along the minus strand of NZ_QOSC01000003.1, from coordinate 9,561 downwards.
TTAAAGTTGAAGAAACAGTGAGTAAGTTTTTAAATCAATCTGTGCAGCAAGTATGTGAGCCAGTTCGAGAAACAATTATTGAAAAGGTAGTCCCAAGTGCAGTAACGAAAGGCTTGAAGTGGGGGACAGAAAACGTAGAAAGTATATTAAACAATCTACATCTTGCGGAAATTGTCCAGCAAGAAGTATCTACATTTTCAACAGAGAGACTAGAAGATTTAGTTCTATCCATTACCAAAAATGAATTAAAAATGATTACGTATTTAGGAGCACTATTAGGCGGGATGATTGGACTCGTGCAAGGGCTATTACTGTTGTTCCTTATGTAGTAAAGATAAGTACATAGAAATAAAAGTGAAATTTCTTCACATCTCTTGCATAGTTTGATATGGTAAGAAGAGGTGCGTATGTAAATGCACGTAAAAGGCAGTGTGAGCGAAAAGCGCTAGCCTTCTAAAGGAGGAAAAATAAAATGACAAAAAACATTCATGATGTTGCATATGAATTACAAAAAGCAATCGCTGAAAACGAAGATTTCCAAACATTAAAAGCAAGCTACGCAGCAGTACAAGGTGATGCGGCTTCAAAGAACTTATTCGATGAGTTCCGTACAATGCAACTTGGCCTACAACAAAAAATGATGCAAGGTCAAGAAATCAGTGAAGAAGATAACCAAAAAGCACAAGAAGTTGTAGCTCGCATTCAACAAGATGCTAAAATCACAAAGTTAATGGAAACTGAACAACGCCTAAACATCGTTATCACTGACGTTAACAAAATTATCATGAAGCCACTTGAAGATTTATATAACGCACAACAACAAGCGTAATAGTGGAAGACGCCCCTTGTATGGGGCGTCTTTTTTGTGGTTTCTATTTGTATATATCATTATTTCTTGAAATACTCAGTATCAATGTTCTTTTCCTTCAAAAACTTTTCAATTTCTTTTTGCTTCCTACCATTAACTTGCTCAAAGCGTTTTGTAAAAGAAAAGTCAGTTTTGAATAAGTTACCATCTTGCGCGAGTTTATCTAATTCTTGCTCTAGTTCTACTGAAAGTGCCGTAGACGCTGAAATAAAATCATGAATTTCCTTCGAAGGCTGTTTGTAATCATCAGGGATCGTATTGTTACTAATAAAATCATGGAAATTCGCATCATTTTGTTGCGCTAAATCTACTAGTTGTTTTAATTTCTCTCGGTCGGATTCGGTGACATTCTCGTCAGACATAGATGATGAAAGTGGAACGATGTTTTCGTCTAACTCTCCGCTATAATCTAAATAAGTTTTTATATTTTGTTTCATTTCGTCTTCGTTAATCGTTTCATTCTTTTTTGAGGAAGTGAATATCGTTTCTGGAATTTTTATCGTTACATCTTTAATAGATTGCACATCGTTTTCTTCCTTAGGTTGCGCACTGTTGGAACAAGCTGGTAGCAATAAAATTGTAAGTAACATGAGTAGATATAAAGTATACTTCTTCATTTTAATCTCCTTTTATATTCATTATTATCTCTGTAAAATAGCTATATTCCATTTCAAATACTTTACTAAAGTTGTGTATAGATGTTTTACCATTTGGTAAGATATGACGGATATGAGTAAACCGCTGCAAAAAGCGATGAACACATTGTAAACATCGGAATAACTAATTTGATGAAACCCTGTAAAAAATCCTAATCCTATTAATAAAATAGGTGAGATGATTAATAGTGGAGTAGCAATGATAAGTGCTAGAAGAATCGGTAATAAAAAGAGTAGTACGAAAAAGGCGATAATGATAAAGGTAAAGTTTAAAACACTTAAACTCATAACAGAAAATAGTGCGGTTATTATATTTTTAAAGCTTCGTTTATTGTCAGCGTTATGTATTGCATAGGAAACAGTAAGCTCTTTCGCGATTGTTTTAGGGTTTCCTAGTTTTCTAGCAATTTCTTCTTCACATTTCCCATCTTGTTTACCACTGATAAAATGAGTTTCGTACTCTGAGATAATATCCTCCTTTTCTGAATTAGGCATATTCTGCAGGGAAGAAATAAGCTGTTCTAAAAATTCATTTTTGTTCATAACAATCACTTTCCTTTATAAAATGATGAATTACAAAGCACATTCCAATTGCTGGGTATTCCAATATTTACAAATATATCATTTAGTAGTGTTCTTTGCAAGGTACTGTAATGTTTTTAATACTGTGATGAGATGAAAGTTTTTTGTGCATTTTTAGATGAGATATAAAAATATTATTTTAGGATAAATAAAGGGTTGTAAGCGGATTCTTTAATTATTGTTAAAAAACTGTCAAATTCATATTGTTGGAAAAATAATGCATTTGTAATATAATGATAAACAATACTTCACCACGTTAATTAACTAGGTGAAATTAAAGATCTTTATTACACACATTATGAAATAAAGGGTGATTAGTTTGAGTACAGGTGTAAAAGCAAACGACGTGAAGACAAAAACAAAAGGAGCAGATCTTGTTGTTGATTGTTTAATTAAACAAGGTGTTACACATGTTTTCGGTATTCCAGGGGCGAAGATTGACTCTGTATTTGATGTACTGCAAGAAAGAGGACCAGAGTTAATTGTTTGTCGTCATGAACAAAACGCAGCATTTATGGCAGCTGCGATTGGTAGATTAACAGGGAAACCGGGCGTATGTCTTGTAACTTCAGGACCAGGGACATCGAATTTAGCGACAGGTCTTGTTACTGCGAATGCGGAGAGTGATCCCGTTGTTGCTTTAGCTGGTGCAGTTCCACGTACGGATCGATTAAAACGTACGCATCAATCTATGGATAATGCTGCACTATTCGAACCAATCACAAAATATAGCGTAGAAGTAGAGCATCCTGATAATGTGCCAGAAGCATTAAGTAATGCATTCCGAAGTGCGACTTCCACAAATCCAGGAGCTACTTTAGTAAGTCTTCCGCAAGATGTTATGACAGCGGAAACGACTGTAGAGTCTATCGGTGCGCTTTCTAAGCCACAGCTTGGAATCGCTCCCACACATGAAATTACATATGTAGTAGAAAAAATAAAATCGGCGAAATTACCAGTTATTTTACTCGGTATGAGAGCGAGCACAAATGAAGTGACGAAAGCCGTTCGTGAATTAATTGCGGATACAGAACTTCCTGTCGTTGAAACATATCAAGCAGCTGGTGCAATTTCGCGTGAGTTAGAAGATCATTTCTTCGGCCGTGTTGGCTTATTCCGTAACCAACCAGGTGATATTTTACTAGAAGAAGCAGACCTTGTTATTTCGATCGGTTATGACCCAATTGAGTATGATCCGAAATTCTGGAATAAACTTGGAGACAGAACGATTATCCATCTTGATGACCATCAAGCAGATATCGACCATGATTACCAACCAGAGCGCGAATTAATTGGTGATATTGCTTTAACAGTAAATAGCATCGCGGAGAAATTACCGAAACTTGTATTAAGTACGAAATCAGAAGCAGTGTTAGAACGATTACGCGCGAAATTATCAGAGCAAGCAGAAGTTCCAAACCGTGCTTCAGAAGGTGTTACGCATCCGCTTCAAGTGATTCGTACACTTCGTTCTTTAATTAGTGACGATACAACTGTTACATGTGACATCGGTTCACATTCTATTTGGATGGCAAGATGTTTCCGTTCTTATGAACCACGTAGATTATTATTTAGTAACGGTATGCAAACGTTAGGTGTTGCACTTCCTTGGGCAATTGCCGCTACTTTAGTTGAACCGGGCAAGAAAGTTGTTTCCGTGTCAGGTGATGGTGGTTTCTTATTCTCTTCGATGGAATTAGAAACAGCGGTACGTTTAAATGCTCCGGTTGTACATCTCGTATGGAGAGATGGTACGTACGATATGGTTGCGTTCCAACAAATGATGAAATACGGTAGAACATCAGCTACAGAGTTTGGCGATGTTGATCTTGTGAAATATGCGGAAAGTTTCGGGGCGTTAGGTCTTCGTGTCAATACACCAGATGAATTAGAAGATGTATTGAAAACGGCATTAGAAGCAGATGGTCCTGTCATTATTGATGTTCCAATTGACTACCGTGACAACATTAAATTAAGCGAAAAATTATTACCAAACCAATTAAACTAATGGAGGCATGATTGAGATGACTGTTGCACAATTAATTGATATTGATGCAAAAAGAACGAAAACGAGTAATGAAGTATATCAAACATCTACAATGCTTGCGCTATTAGATGGTATATATGATGGTGTAATTAGCTTTGAGGAATTGAAAGAACGTGGTGATTTCGGCATCGGCACATTTGATCAATTAGATGGTGAAATGATTGCATTTGATAACGAGTTTTATCATTTACGTTCAGACGGTTCAGCAGAAAAAGTAGAACCGGAAGAAACAACACCGTTTGCGACTGTAACGTTTTTTGAAAAAGAAATGAGTTATACAGTAGAGCGCCCGATGAATCGTGAAGAAGTTGAGGCATTATTACATGAATTAATGCCAAGTAAAAACTTATTTTACGCTATTCGAATGGACGGTACGTTCCGTGAAGTAAGAACGAGAACTGTTCCAAGACAAGAAAAACCGTATACACCGCTCGTTGAAGTGACGAAATCTCAGCCAATCTTTTCATTTAAACATACAGAAGGTACGCTAGCTGGATTTTGGACGCCAGATTATGCGCAAGGTATTGGTGTAGCTGGTTTCCACTTACATTACATTGACGATGAAAGAAGTGGAGGCGGACATGTTTTCGACTATGTTGTTGAAAACTGTACGATCCAAATTTGTCAAAAAGCTCATATGCATTTAGCACTTCCAGAAACAGCTGATTTTATGGCGGCTGAATTATCTAGAGAAAACTTAGAGGATAATATTGCGACTGCGGAAGGCGCGGAGTAAAAAGGAGAGACTGTTCCATTATGGAACAGTCTTCTTTTATTTATAATGTCATTATTTGTCGGTAAGTCGATATTCCTTGTCGAATCGTTGATATATTTTGAGTTATGGTAGATATATTTGAAAAATCGTTGATATATTGTAAGTTACGATAGATATATTCGAAAAATCGTTGATATCGTTATTTTTTTGAAACGAACGGATTCCCCTCGTAATAAAAACGCCACGGATAATGTACAGCTTCTTCTGCATAGTCGATGTTAATACGAGGTCCTGCTGTTATTTTATATTGTGATGATATGTGTTCTTCTTCTTCTGGGACGAGTTCAATATGCAATGTGTCACTTTGTAAGGATACGCCTCGTTCTTCTAACGTAATTCCGAGGGCACGGCATAGTTTGCCAGGGCCATTCGTTAAATTTTTATACTGCGCTTTTGTAATGTCGGTTTTGTTGTAGCGCGCTAGTTTTATTTCTTCTATTCCATCTACCGGTTCAAGGGCTCGAATGAGAACGCCTTGTGGGGTGCCAACTGGCGCTGTAATGACGTTAAAACAATGATACATACCGTAAATTAAATATACGTAAGCATGTCCCGGTGCGCCAAACATGACTTCTGTGCGGTCCGTTCGTCTGCCGCCGTAACTATGTGCGGCTTTATCATCGGGACCTTTGTATGCTTCTACTTCTACAATGATTCCGCTTCGTTTTACCCCGTCTACAATATGTACAAGTTTTTGTCCGAGTAATTTCTTTGCGATTTCTAACGTATCGCCTTCATAAAAGGAAGGTGGTGCTTGCATTGTACTATCTCCTTTACTGAGTGTATATGTATATAGTAAACCAAATTTTCAGTAGTAATTCTAACTCGTTCTATTTGCTACATTTATTTCATAAATTATGGATAGAGTACAACAGCGAAGAGGGGGAGTGCGACATGATTTATCGCTTACTAGCTCTTAATATAGATGGGACACTACTATATAACAACGGAAAAATTGCAAAAGGATTACGAGAAACAATTGAATTTGTGAAAAGAAAAGATGTATACGTTACATTGTTTACGAGCCGTAATTTTCAGTCCGCTCATAAAGTTGCAAAGGCGTTGAAATTAGATTCTATATTAGTGACGCATGGCGGTGCTTTCATTTCAGCAACGTTAGATAAGCCGTACGTTCAAAGAAGATTATCGGAAGAGAAGACGTTTAACATTGTGCAGGTGTTAGAGCACTTCGATTGTAACGTCCGCATTTCTCATGAACGGTTTTCAATCGGAAATCGTGAGAGAAATACACCAAACTTAATTGCGCGTACTGTATTATCAAGCGCAGATCCGTTATTTTATCCAGTTCAGTTTGTAGACTCGTTAGGTGATGCGCTCCGTGATCATCCAGTAGCGGCACCAAAAATTGATGTTATTTTCCAAAGTAAAGGTGAAAAAGAACGAGGGCTAAATACATTACGAAAAGCATTCCAAGATATAGAGTATATTGATTGTGATTCAAAACGAATAGAAATTTTGCCGCAAAATGTATCAAAATTACGTGGATTACAATTGCTTGGAGAGCATTTAAATATTTCGCTAAACGAAATGGTTGCGATTGGGGATAGTTTAGAAGATCTAGAAGTAATTGAAAATGTAGGGCTCGGGGTAGCGATGGGGAATGCACCCATAGAGTTAAAACAAGCAGCAGACTGGATTACACGTTCAAATAGTGAGAACGGTGTTGAGTATATGATTAAAGAACATTTCCGCAAGCAATTCCCACTTCCGTTTTTGAAGAATCATAAAAATACACCGAAACGATGAAAGAAAAACGTAGCTTTTCAGCTACGTTTTTTATTAGTTTTATTCGAAAAATGAAAACGTTTTACCGGATAAATTGTGTCTAAAATTCATACAATTAACTTGAATCATTTAGAAAACTGTTGTAAAGTGGGTGATGTTGCCAAAATAGTTACACCACATGAAATATTCTTCAGGTTAATTTCATTGAGCTCCCATACGTAAAAACATTTCCGCATGATAGTTTAGTTCACGTATTGTTTCAAAAATGAATTGTAGTAATTTTACTAATTAGTTTTAGAGTGTCTTTGTTTTATTTAAATGGATTATTTTAAGTTAATGTGAGTAAGGCTTGGTACATATGAAATGTACTTCTCTTTGTAGCTTTAGGAAATTTAAAAGGGGGAATGAATTTTTTGAGGAAATCATTTAATCAAAAAATAAAAAAATTAAGTAGTAGTTTTATAGTAGTGTTGCTAGTATGTATGAATTTTCTAATCCATTTACCATATAAAGCAGAGGCAGCTACACCAGAATTAAAAGGTTTAGGTGATGTATCTTATTACAATGCAATCATTTTTGGAGATCATAGTGCAACGAGTGCGGATATTGAGGGTGCGATGGCTATTCAAAAAAATATGAACGCATCAAGTTATACAGTCTTAGCGGCTGCAACAGGAGCACATAACTTAGCTGGAGCAACATGGGTAGAGGAAGGATATCCATCATTATTACTAGGTGGTCAATTTACGAAAGCGGGAACAGGACAAGTAATTATTCAAGATGGAACAGTGGCGATGACAAAAGATGGTGACCCAGAAGGTGCAATGAAATCATCATATGACCGTATCTCTTATAAAGAGCAAGCGGAGATTGATGCTAAATTTAAAGAATTTAGAAAAGACGTTGATAGTGTAATTGAGGATGCGGGCCAATTACATACTGATAAACCAAAACCTGGTATGACTTTTGGAATCGGTGAAGATGTAAATAACCCTAATATTTATGTTTCTTCAGGCCAAAATGGAAAGAAAACATTTAATGTAAGTGATGTTTATCTTCCGAATGTAAGTAATAAAGACTTTATTGTTATTCATTCAGATGCAGAAGAAGTGAGTTTTGGTGGCGGTGCAATCTTGTATGATACAACAGATAAGGGCGGGTTCACATTAGTTAATACATCTCAAGCATATGATCCTAATTCCTTTTTTACCGAGTTAGCTAGTAAAGTCATTTGGGTGTTCCCTAATGCTACAAAGATAACAACTAAAGGATATGGTGTAGTAGGAAGTGTATTTGCGCCTAATGCAGTTGTAGAGACAAAAGGTGGCTCTATTAACGGACAAGCCTTTGTTGGTGGGTTACACCAAAGAGATGGATTTGAGGTTCATAATTTTAAATTTAACTGGCCAAAGTGGAAAAAGCCGGCTGCTGAAAAAGGAAATTTACAAATTAAAAAAGTTGATGAAAACGATGAAAACATTGTTTTAAAAGATGCGAAATTTGATGTTATAGACAAAGATAATAATGTTGTGGCTACTGTTACAACAAACGAAAAGGGTATTGCGGAAGTTAAAGATTTACCATTTGGTGATTATTTTGTAAAAGAAATTAGTGCACCAGAAGGATATATAAAAGTTGATACACCAGTAAAAGTAACAATTGATAATACAAACATAATTGAATTTGTTATGAAGAATACGAAAAAAGTAGAGAATGGTCAATTTAAATTATTGAAAAAAGATAGTGAATCTGGTCAACTTTTACCAGGTGCAAAATTTGATGTTATAGATAAAGATGGGAACGTTATCGAAACAATTATTACAGATGGTAAAGGTGAAGCTTTATCAACACAACTTCCAGTTGGAACATATACATTAAAAGAAGTTGAAGCACCAAAAGGTTACGAACTAACATCTAGTTTAGTTCATGTTGATGTAGCTGCTAATAAAACAGTGACTGTAGATGTGTTGAATAAAAAAATTGTTGAAAAAGCTACAGGTCAATTTGAAATCGTAAAAGTGGATGCAGAAGATAAAGCGAAAGTATTATCAGATGCAGAATTTGAAGTGTACAAAGATGGTAAAAAAGTAGAGACGTTACGAACAGATAAAACAGGTAAAGTAACCTCTAAGAAATTAGAGCCAGGAACATACACATTAAAAGAAACGAAAGCACCACAAGGATATACATTATTAAAAGAAGAAATTGAAGTCGTTGTGGAAGCAAACAAAGTAGTACAAGTACAAGTAGAAAACGCAAAAGAACTAGGAAGCTTACAAGTAATCAAAAAGGATGCAGAGAGTGGAAAAGTTCTAGAAGGTGCAGAATTTAAGCTGAAGAATGAAACTGGTCAAGTAGTTGGAGAGGCAAAAACAACGAATAAAGACGGCATTGTGAAATTCGAAAACTTAGTGCCAGGTAAGTATACGTTAGAAGAAACGAAAGCGCCAGAAGGCTACAAAGCGATAGAAGTTACAGTAGAAGTAAACGTTGTAGCAAATGAAGTAGCGAAACGAGAAGTATTGAATGAAAAAGTGAAAGAAGAAATTACAGGTCAATTAGAAATTACAAAAGTAGATGCTAATGATACAGGTAAAACATTAGCTGGCGCAGTGTTTGAAATTTGGAAAGATGGAACAAAAATAGACACATTAACAACAAATAAGAATGGTAAAGCAATTTCTAAGAAGTTAGAACCTGGAGATTACATTTTAAAAGAAGTTCATGCACCAGAAGGATATAAATTATCTGATAAGGAAATTAAATTTAAGATTTCTAATGAAAAAGTAGAAGTTAAAAATCTTGAAATTACAAATGAAAAAGAACAAGAAAAAGGTCCAGAAAAACCAGGCGAAGAAACAGAAAAGCCAGGTGAAGAAACAGAAAA
>NZ_QOSC01000029.1:0-39219 GCF_008368845.1 Bacillus sp. BB51/4 | reverse complement strand
CCGTCTTTTCTTATGTTTACATAATTTCCGTTATAAATAGTAAAGAAGGACACCTTAAATGTCTTTTTTCTTTCTAATTAAGTATTAGCGAAACAATAATAAAGCTATAATTACCAAAATAATAAATATAGCTCCTCCGATCTCTTCGGCAATTTTAAGTTTAAATTTATATTCTTTTTTTGGTTGTTTATGTTCATCTTTTAATTGTTGAACTTCAACTGTTAATTGTTCCAATGATTGTTTTAACCCTTCAATTTCTTGCTCCAATTTATTTTCACCATTCATAGTATAAATCCCACCAATTTATATTTTCATCATAAATATTATAATATAAAAATATAAATAAGTCCTTAACCAAATGTTAATTTCACTGTATATTCTATTTATATCAAATTTACATAACGTCTCATTATCGGTAGTATCCAAAAAAGCTAACTTCTTAGCTTTTTTGGATAAGAAGTTAGCTTTTTCGTTTTGGAGGTATCTCGTTTTCCTTAGCTTGATGGTGATGTGGTGCTACCCCACATGCCTATCAACTTAAGAATTCAGTATTACCCCAAAACGAGAAAATGAGCTTTTTTGTTACAAGTTAGCACAAAATTTCGTTCTGGGGGTACTATAAAATTTTAGCTTGATGGCAATGGGGTACAGTCGCATGCCCATCAACTTAAGAATTTTATAACACCCCAAAACAAAAAGTCATGAGCTAACGAGCCCATGACTTTTTATATGCTATATCACAAATAATCTGGGAACACTTTACAGCCCTTTTCTTGCTCCATATCATGTCCAAAGAAAATAATCGGATTTTCTTTCCTAACAACATCTTTTAAACGTTTTATTGAAGATAAAGCTAAATCCGAATCAAATCCAGCAAACGGTACTTCATCTTCAAAGTTTTCTTTCGTATATGATGCATCAATAGTTAGTAACACTGGACCTGATTTTTCCGTCTCAATTAATAATGACTGATGCCCTGGCGTATGTCCCGGTGTATATATTAATTGCACACCTGGCACTACTTCATAATCCCCTTCAATGATTTTATAGTTTAAATTGGGCAATATACATTCTTTCAAATATTCCTCTCTGTGGAGTGCTACCTCATATTCAGCACGCTGTACAATAATTGGTGTATTTGTAAAAACGCCATTTCCTCCTGCATGATCAAAATGCAAGTGAGAACTAATGATATAAAGAAGATCTTCTGGCTCATATCCGGCACGCTTTAAAATATTTACGATCCTATCGTTCTCATTCATTTTAGGTAAAACTTGTCCTTCAACAAATGTACCTTTAAAAAGATTCTCATTATTAAGAGCACTTTCTGGCATACCTGTATCTACTAAAATAAGTCCCTCTTCTGTCTCCAAAAGATAACACCAAACAGGTAAGTTTAGTAGTTTACCCGGTGTAAGTGTACTATTAACTGAAGAATGATCCAACATACAACGACCTGCTGGGAGGAAATAAAGCTTCTTTACTGTCATTATGTATCCACCTTTACAAATAATTTAGGATAAAACAATACAATATTTCGCTTATTAGAAATAAACTCCTTCTCACCTTTCATTATTTCAACCATTATTTTTTCAATTGTTCACAACTTTTCATTACAAATTCAGTGATACTGGAAAGCCTATGCAGGAATTCAGTCTGCCTTTAGGCATAGGATAAAAGTGTCAACTTTCCGTAGAAAAGTAAACGTCAAGTAACTCCAAAATATACAATAAAGGTTGATTTTAGAGTTACTTTTCCACATTGGAATATCTTGTCTTATTCCCCTTTTTCGGTGGATGGGCAAAAACACCCTAATTCTAGAAATTCATCAGTTTCCATAAAACCAAACTTCTTATACACTGGTCTACCCATTTTTGAAGCCCCAAGCCATATTTGTGAGATACCTGAAATCTTAACTTCATCAACTAATTTAGTTAACAGCTTTGTTGCGATTCCTTGCCCACGATAATTTTCATTAGTATACATATTTGTGATATAAGCCTTTTTTCCAGTCTTATTGGTGTAACAAGGTGGAAATTCATAAAAAATTACTGCACCACAAGCTATAGTTTCTTCATTATCTTCCACTAGCCATTGAATTAAATTACCTTCACTTAGTTTATTTTTAAAGAAAGCATATAGTTCTCTACCAATATCTATATTAGGTTCTATCCCCTCATCAACTAATTGCTTTTTTCTTAACTCGACCAATTTATCAATATCATCGATATTTGCTTTGCGATATTTCAACTTTTCACAACTCCTTTATAAAATTACAACTGACCAGCCCCATAGCATAATTAATTCTCATCATTTTACGATTGATTCTTATTAAACTAAACTGCCATTAAGTTATTTGGGGTATTTGCTCTTCTTTGCTTGATGGGGTCACCATATCATTTTAAGAAAATTGTACACTAAGAAGTTTATAAAGGTGATATGCACTTAGTAAACGTTGCAAACCTTGGTTTAACAGGACTTAAAGGTTTGTCCTTAAAGGTATATCTTTACAAACTACAGTCACTTTTCCCATTAGTGAAAGTAATATTCCAGTTGATATTTTAGAAAACATCGAATTTCCAGTGCCAAATAGTCCCTATTTAGCTGGAAAATAGTCTTAGCGTACACCAAACATCTTAATTTGTGTCAAAAATGTGTCTAAACGTACAATTTTATGGTGACCCCTACCACGAATAGAACGGTACCTTTTATATATTTTCTTTCGTAATAGTAACCCCATATTCCCTATAAAAATCTAAAATTGCAGATGCATTCACACCCAAATCTAATAGATTTTCCGGAAAGTGAATTCCATAATCTGGAATCGTAATATCAGATGTTTGTAAAATGTTCTCTGCTTGGACAGCTGCTCCTAAAGCAGTAAGATGTGTCTGTCCTAACGGATCTGATATGTTCACACATCGTCTATACAATAAACCAGTAGCATCATAACCTTTAAGGTGAATAACTATGTTATGTGCACTTCCCCTTCCGGGTTTATAGAGAATATTTTTCCGTAAATCGGTAAATTTTTCTCCACTAATCATTTTCCAAATCCCTGTATTCACCAGAGAAACCAGTCCATATGTAGATATTTTACTATCAAAAGCAATACGAAAGTTAGTCGAAACAGCATGAATTGATTCTGGCAGGGTTACGTGATCGGGAGTATCCAAACGATAACATTTGGTTATATAACCGTTGGGAAAGCGGACTTTAATTGGATTAGTCATTGGATAAGCCTGTCGCATTCCCTCTCGAGCTTTGACTTCAAACGGAATAGTTAACCGGTCCATATACGCTGTTGAATTTGGTCCTGCTTTGTCTTGAAGAGAATATAGTGCGTTGATATCAACCGTAACCTCTTGAAGATCTTTTGAATAAATTTTAGAAAAAAGGGCTGCTGTCCCCCCCATCCACCCTGAAGCTAATACAACAGGGGATTGGACCTCAACATTTTTTAATCGATCAATAGAACTCTTAAAGCGTTCAGTCCAACGAGTAATGTCAACCAATGGGATTTTTTTTCGAACTGCGGATAGGAGTAGTCTATCTTGAGGGTCATTAACCGCATTAACAACTAATGTGAAATTATCATCCAAATTTCTTAAAGGATCATCTGTTGTGTTGTCTACCTTGACTATTTTTACTCTCTCTGATTCAAAAGGTAACTCTTTCCCTAAGGTTCTTCCTCCTAATCTAATTTCCAAATCAGGATGTCGATCATGTAAAATTCGAGCAATTTGACTACCAACAACTCCATACCCACCAACAATTAATACTGTTTTTTTATTCATCTGAAACCTCCATTTTAATTAGTGTGAGATTATAAATTTAAACGATTAAAAACTTAAACATTTAAACATATTATCGCTAAAAAAAGGGACAAAAGGTGTCCCTAAACTATAAATGAGTACCTAGTTCTTACATTCATCTTCAACTAAAGAAACAAGTTCTTTTAAAAGATTTATTGTTTCATTAAATTCAAGACAATAATACATTTCAGTGCCTTTTTTCTGAACTTGAAGTAACCCTGATTGTTTCAATATTTTCAAATGATGAGATACAGTAGGTCTTGACATGGGAATATTCTCCGCAATTTGCGTCACATTCAAGCTATCTTTATCAATTAAAAGTGATACAATTTGCTGACGAGTTGGATCTCCCAACCCTTGAAAACATGGTCTTAAATTTTCTAAAATATGCATTACTTTATCATTACAGTTCATTTCGCTAACATTACCTTCCGTTTAAGAATTTAATCATTTAAACGTATTATAAATTACATTGCTATCTAATGCAATAAAGAAGTAGCACCAACTTTAAGTATAAATATTGAAAGTTTCATAAACAGCCATTTTCAATTTTCCAGATTTGTAAGAATGTCGTTTTTTTTTCTGTAACAATTGCCAAATCCATTCCAGCTACAACCAGGACAAACCCACGAAATTTACGAAGCTTATATCGGATTGTATCAAAAGCTTCCAACTCAAGTGATCCTGCTTTGCCTGTTTATCCTCCTACAGAAAAACGGGCGAAAGTGCCACTGTTATGAGCAAAAGAAAGTCTTTAATATTTTAGATGTTATCTATAATGGGGTACAGCCGAGATACGTGTATTAACTATACTAAATAAAACCATAGTCCTTATAGTTCTTTAAGTAAGGTTTATGGTTTTTATTTATCTTTAAATAAAGAATAACTATATTGATTTTTCAAAGTATTTAAAGTATTTTAAGGTAAGGACGTGGTATTAATGAATTTCACTGGATACAGCTAATGATTATAAGAACATTATTAATTGTTGTAGTGTCGGGAGGAGGCCTACTATGAGAGTAGAAGAAGTCATTTTGTCGAACGGAAAGATACGCTATATGCTAGTAGATAAAAATGGAGAGCCTACTCAGCCTGTTCTTCAGTATTTACGATTCAAAGATAATAGTAATGCTGCACGAAATACCTTACGGTCTTATTGCTTTCACCTGAAATTATTTTTTGAATTTCTAGAGCAAGAAAAATCGGATTACCGTGAGATTGGTATTGATCAGATGGCATCTTTTATGGGGTGGCTACAAAACCCATATGGAAACAATAAAATAATATCTATTTCCATTTCTACCCCATCAAGAAAGCCAAGAACAATTAATGTTGTTTTAGCTACTGTAATAGGATTTTACGACTATTTAATGCGTCATGAGGATTATTCTATTCAACTATCAGAACGATTAAAAAAACAAATGACCGGTTCGCGTAGGAATTTTAAAGACTTCTTATATCATATTAACAAAGATAAAAAATTTACAGCTAACATTCTCAAAGCTAAAGTACCAAAAGAAAAACCGAAGGTTATTTCTAAAGAACAAGTTGCAAAACTAATTTACTCCTGTTCAAATATACGTGATCACTTTCTTATCCAATTATTATGGGAAAGTTCTATGCGAATCGGTGAAGCTCTTTCCCTATGGCTTGAGGATTTTCAAGTTGATGCAAGAAAGATTCATATTTGTGATCGTGGAGAACTTGAAAATTTTGCGGAAATTAAAACCGTATATAGTCCAAGAATAATTGATGTATCTGAAGAATTAATGGATCTTTATTTTGAATATATAGCTGAAATACATACAGATGAAGTAGATACCAACCACGTTTTTATTAAGTTATCAGGAGAAAATAAGCACCGTCCTTTAGAATATACAGACGTTGTGTCTTTATTTAATCGATTAAAACAGAAAACAGGTATTCATGTAACACCTCATATGCTTCGTCATACTTCACTGACTGAATTACGAAAATCTGGATGGAAAGATGAACATTTGATGAAACGCGCGGGACATGCTCATATTCAAACCACACTCCAAATGTATGTTCATCCAAGTGATGATGATCTACGAAAGGATTGGGAACGTACAAAAGAACGAATGAAGATAAATTCTCAGAAAGGAGATAGTTAGAAATGAGTACGATAAAATTAACAATCGTAAAGGAAAAACAACAAGAAATCAACGATTTCTTAAAAGGCTATTGGGAAAATGATATATGGAGTGCCTACCATCCAGTCTTTGATGAATTTCGAAAAACAGTCTGGGATCGGACATATAAAAAAATTGATTTTTCTTGTTTTGAATCCAAGATTAAAGATGAAATAAAGTTTTTTATTTTAAATCGTTTAAAAGTTGATGATGTACGTTTATATCAGACAGTGATTAGACGATATGCAGCATCATTCAAACATGTTGCAGATTTATTAAATCAATATTATCCCTACATAAATAGTATCATTGATGTAGATTTAAACAAAGCAATGATTCAACTTCGTTCTATGTTAGTTAAAAAAGGATTGAAAATTCGAAGAGATGGCTCACTTACCAAGTATGAAACCTTCCTAAAAGTGATTTATCTATTTTATAAAGATTTCTATGATGAACGTGATAATTTTGAAAAAGACATTTGGGATATCAGGAAAATAGCAAAATCAAAAGTGGTTGAACATGAAGCACATTATCTATTAAATTTTAAAGGTGTTCCAAGTCCGTTTCGTAACATGGTTAAACGCTATATCAAGTTTCGAATTCAGTATGTATCTCACGGACAGTGTTGCCTTGATATTCGTTCTATCAGTCTTTTTTTAAATTATATATATGAAAAATATCCAAGCTGGAATAATCTATCATTACTATCTCGCAAAGATATGGAAAAATGGCAGAAGATAGACCAAGAACAACACCCAAAAGCACAACGGAATTATCTAATAACTCTACGAGTTTTTTTGGAAACTACAGAAAAATTCCAATATGCAGAATCTACCGAAATACCAATATCATTACTATTATTTAAGGAAGATCTCCCCCGCCTTTCAAATCGCACTGAAAACGATATTAAATATATCCCGGAGGGAATCCTTCAACAATTAGAAACCCATTTAGAACATCTTACTCCTAAAGAATATATTCCCGTAGTGATATTACTTCGAGCGACTGGTTGGCGTATTTCTGATATTCTCAACCTTCATTATGATACTTGTTTAGAACAAACGGCACAGGGATGGTATTTGTGTGGTGATATTATGAAAACACAAGTGTTAAATCATCGTGTACCTATTACGGATGATGTAGCAGCTATTGTACAAACAGTAGTAGAGTGTATAAAGAAAAAAAGCGACATGAACAATAATTCAAAAAAATTCTTATTTGTTCAACTTTCTGGTAGACGAAAAGATCGCCCGCCAGAATCACGTAGAATTCAAGATAGTTTAAATCGTCTTGCCAAAACAAAAAATATTCTCGATGATAAAGGGAACGTATTCCATTTTAAAAGCCACGCTTTTAGGCATACCAAAGGAGTTGAACTAATTAATAATGGGATGAATATATTACATGTTCAAAAGTGGCTAGCTCATGCTTCACCGGAAATGACTCTTACTTATGCGAAAATATTAGATACGACACTGAGAAAATCATGGGAAGACGCAACAGCAAAAGGACTATTCCGAATAAATGATTCTGGTAAACCGGTAAAAATACATCCTTCGGATATTGAAAATGAAGATATGATTGAATGGGAATATATTCGTTCGAATTTAGATGCAGTTCGCATGCCACTTGGTTATTGTACAAAACCAATTAAACAACCCTGCCCTACGCAATCCGATCCATGTTTATCTTGTCGTAATTTATGTACAACCCCGGAATTCACGGAAGAGTATGAACGTCAAATAAGAGATACAGAGGCTGTTATAGAACGTGGAAAAGCTATAAATCGTCCTGTATGGATAGAAAAGAATCAGGAGAAATTAGACCGTTTAAAACCAATTTATGAAATTTTAAAACAAGGTAAAATTCATCATAAAGCAGGAAAAAAGGGACGGGAATATAGCCGGGAGGACTTCAGTGAACATGAACACAAATAACTATAAAAATACCGAAGGTATTAAAAATTACGCCAAACTCAAAAGTGAGTTAACCTTAAGTAAAGTCGATCAAGCAATTCAAATATTAATAAAAAATAAAGAGAAAATTAACTTTAACAGTGTTTCAATAACAGCTGGAGTGTCAAAATCGTATCTATATAATCATCTAGATATTCGTGAGCGTATAGATAAACTTCGTGAGCAGCAAAAGAGATTACCTTCTCCTAAACAAGTTAAATATGAAATAACAGATTCGAATAAAGACATATTGCTTGCCGCTAAAAACAAACGTATCAAACAATTGGAAGATGAAAATAAAAGGTTAAAAAAAGAACTGATGCACCTGCGAGGTAAGATTTATGAAGGATAATCTGTTGAGTAACAATAAAATCGTTACATTTACAATAAAAATGTTTAAAAACGCCAGTCATGTTATTCCGTTAAAGGGCCAAATAATGGAATAACTCCTTGTGGAAATAACAGATGCTTGCAATAAATAGTATTAGGCTAAATAGTAGGTTTATTGCGGAAATATTCTTTGTATTTAGCTATTACGTAAAAAATAAAATTGAATTGGTGGTAATGATGATGGATATTACAATTAAGAAATTACATGACGTAGATTTTGAAAAATTATTTGAATTTGAGCTTGAGAACAGAACTTATTTTGAGGAAATGGTACCGAGTCGCGGGGATGATTACTATAACTTCGAGACATTCAAAACAAGGAATAAAGCCCTGTTGGATGAACAATCTCAAGGGTTATCATATTATTATTTAATTAAGAGTAAAGATGGTTTAATTCTTGGAAGAATGAACTTAGTAGATATTGAAAAATCCCAAGGTTTAGGTCATATTGGTTATAGAGTGGGAAAAGCATATATCGGAAAAGGGATTGCTAAAATAGCATTGAAACTCTTATTAGAAGCCACAAGTAAGCTAGGAATAAAACAGATTTCGGCGAAGACTACTGTGAATAACATAGCTTCCCAAAAAGTCTTGGAAAAAAACGACTTTAAATATATAGCAACAAGTGATGAAGAATTTAGTATGAATGGACAAATCTTATCTTTTGTTTATTATAATTGGGTGAAATAACAGATGTCTTTTCAATTAAAGGGCGCGATTGTGCAATAACACTTAGATTTAAACGACTTTATTGTTGTATTTTTAAGTGCAGTGAAGTATTTCACATCAAAAATTAAATAACTTTATTGTCATTTTACATAATCCGCCCTTACGTTGAGTACATGTATTCAACGTAAGGGCCCTTTTAAATTCGTTTTTTAATTTTCTTAGTTAAGATAACGTGTAAAAATAGGTCATAGCGATACATTTTTTCCCAGACGTTATTTTTCGGAGATATTTGTAACATAAACGCGTTCGTTTTTGTTACGTTTTGTGTTTGAAAATATGAAATATCCTAATTGTTGAACTAGCTGTAACAAAATACCGTATCAAAAATAATTCGTAATATTATTAGTAAAACAGCTTTTTGTTACACCGAAATCTGATAATGGAAATAAAATATAGCCCATAACCTTAAATTACATGCATCTCGACTGAACCCTTTTTTATTTGAATTTAACATAATATTACGATGTAAAATTTTCTTATTTGCTGTAATATTAGGAAGGGATTACTTAAAGGAGTAGACAGATGAAGAGATTAAACAATACAACTTTTTGGGTTGCCGTAGGAGCAAATTTCATATTTTGTATAGCTTTGTATATTTATTTTACTTATCATTATGAACTTATTTATATTCACCCTGGTGAACCATATTTAGATACTGGACGTGATCTTACATATATAATTTATGCCTTAATGCTCCCATTAGTTATCGCCATTATTTCTTCAACTATGGCATTGAAAAAAAAATAAAGATCACGCAAAATTGTTGGTTCCTAATATACAATTTTCCGTAATATGTTTGATATTCACTACCGCCTGGTTTCTTTTTATGTGTATTTATGGTTAAGCGCTACAAGTCTTAACATTAAATGATATGGTGCCCCCCCTATAGGTAGTTACTTTGAGAAGTCAGCTAATTTTTTTCGTTTTGGCGTTTATTTTTCTTAAGTTGATGGGCATGGGGTCTCGCCACATCGCTATCAAGCTAAGCTTTTGAGGTATCCCCAAAACGAAAATTTTATGCTTCTAGGGGTACGGAAACGATTCAAAGAATAACCCGCTACATCTAAAAAATCCCCAATTTTAGCGGGTGATTTTTATTATACTTTGTTTTGTAGTTTCCTATATAAAGCTGATCTTGAAACATTGGTAATTTCGCAAATTTGTTTCACTGTCATATTCTCTTCTTCATACAGATTAAGTGCATAATTCATTCCAGCATGCTTTTCATGATATTTTTTAACTCGTCCTTGATACTTTCCTTCCTTTTTTGCAAGATCAATTCCTTCGCGCTGACGCATGCGAATTAAATCACGCTCCAATTGATTTACTCCACCCATTACTGTCATCAAGAAATGACTATATGGATTTTCTTCAGATAAAGCCAACAATGTATCTTTTAATGAGTTTAAGTTAGCTTTTTTATTTTTTATGTAATCAACTAATTCAAATAAATCCCTCGTACTACGAGTAATCCGCGTTAAATCTGTAATTATTTTTTTCCTTCATTTTGATTGAATAGGAAAGTTGCTGCTAAAAATACTGCAGGTACGTTAATTATAAGTGCAACATTATTTAAAAAATCAGTCGTCTGTGAAAACACAATAATCAGTGATGTTACTGCGACAAATAATGGGAGTGTCTTATTTATATTTGTGACTAGTTGTCGCTTGTGAAAATGTCTTAGTTTGAAATAAATACCTATTAAAATTGGTGAAGTAAGGAATACTCCTAAATATCCCCATGCATCTTCAATATACCAAGGGAAAAAGTCCATACGTGAAGTAAAGATAAATAGATTTAGTATGATAGTTCCTACTAATATACTGTTTAATATAATGACTTTCTTGTTTTTCTCCATTGTAATTTCTCCTCTGAAATTTAATTACTCGTTAGTTAATTCGTAAAAACGATTCATAACATCTTCCTCTTCAAACGTGCTATACCACCTATAATCACTATCATCTAAAATACGAAAATGCTGACTAATCACATTTTGTTGTACTCGAAACTTTCCTTTATTTCAATCTCATTCGAAAACATTTTTCCACCTACTGTTTTTACTTTTGGAGTATACATACCATCATGATCTAATGTTTCAATTACTTCAAAAGGTTCTTCTCCTAAAATATGTTTTAAGATTTGACTATGCTTTAAATAAAGCACAAACTACGACTGCATTCGTCCAACCAATGGATGTTCTTTCTTTTTCAACTTGAACCAGTGTCTTTTTAGAAATACCTAGAACAGTAGCCATTTTTTCTTGAGAATATCCCCTTTCAAGACGAATCAGTCGAACATCCTTAGGCTACTGTTTATTGTATGATTTGGTCCTTTGCTAAACAGCCCCATTTATCATTTAAAAACTATGCAAATTATCTCCTAAAGTTACACAGTACTAATATTTTTCTATACTATATATTCGCATCAGAATCATCACCGCATAAGTCCCCTTATGGCTTTACTAATCCAAGTTTATTATCTTTGTAATATCAACTGACTTTCCATCTTTTTGCTGTGCGCTATGAACCATTATTTTTTTACCAGATGGACTCCATGCCGTAGGTATATAATACTCGCCTTTAGAAAGTAACGATTTTTTCTTTGTTTGTATATCAACTACATAAATACCTTCATTTCCCTTTTCATTGGATATATAAGATACCTTTGTCCCATCTGGAGACCAGTTTTCGCCAAATATATATCCTTTATCTAATACTTGTCTATTTTTCCCCTCTAAATCTGTTACTACTAATGCCAAGTTATCAGAATGAATGACTTCCATGATGAAATGTTTTTTATCCGGTGATAGCTGAAAATTTGAGACCTTTTCCTTAACCAATTCTTTCTTTTTCTTTGTATTAACATCATACACCATCATTTTGTCACGTTTAGATTCGTTTTGAGATTGTGTTCTATAATATATGTAATCTCCAACTTTTACCGGATCCATTATAAACATTCCCTTTACCGGATCCATTATAGTCATTCCCTTTACCGGATCTTCCATTGTCATTATTTCATTTTCTACATTTTCTATTTTTGTTGAAGTTCCATCCGTTTTTACTATATAAAAACCTTTTATAATCGTATACGGCATGATTAATTCTTCGTTATTAATCCAATGGGCTTCTGCTAAATCAAGACCATCTATAAATGGTTCATTAATCCTAATTTTTATATTTCCTTCTGAATCTGTAATATATCCTGTATACTCTTCTTCAAAATCATTGGCATAAAATATATGTTTCTTATCAGGAGAAGCAATAGCATCTTTTTGGTGTTCTGGTGTATCAGCCATACTTTTCTCTTTTTTAGAATTTAGATCGTATGAATAAAGATTTTGGACTTCAAATTCCCCAAGTTTCGTTTTTTTATGCGGTAATTCTGTATTTTTCTTTGAAACTAGTATTTGATTTTCTCCTAACCAATCGTATCCTAGTATTCCTTCATACGTATCAATTTTAGATGCTGTAAACTGATCCGCTAAAATAGTTTTGGTGTCTTCTATAACGTTTATTGTATGATTTCCCTTTTTAACTTCCTTTCGGCCTTCGGCTTGTTTGAGTACAAAGACTGAAACTGCAACTACTAAAGAGCATGAAACGGCTGCTCCGATTAATATTTTTTTCTTTAGCATGTATCATCCCTCCATATTTCTTATGAACTTACTATACTAATTTGATTTTTCAAAAGTATCTCCACTTGTTTCAATACTGTAAACTTTTACACAAGTGGGAAAGAAATTAAGAAGGTTGTCCCCTTCGCTTCATTATCTTGTAAAGAAATAACTCCATTTTGTTTTTCTATTAATTCCTTTACAATCGAAAGGCCGAGACCTATTCCACCATATTTTTTGGATCGGTCTTTATTAACTGTATAAAAAGGCTCAAATATTCTTTCTTTTGCTTCCTTTGGAATACCTATTCCTGTATCTGAAACTTCTATGAATACATATTTATCTTTGATATAACTTTTGATACATAATCTTCCATTCAGTTCATTATATTTTATTCCATTGTCTATCAGGTTTGTAAAAATATGAACCAGACTTTCTTTATCACCCAAAATAGTTGCTGATTGTATATTCGTTATCATGCTGACATTAAATTTTTGTGCTTTCCCTTTCATCCGACTACATATTTCCTCAAGCACTTCTTTCATATTAAGATTTTCTGTTTGAAGCTCAAAATCATATTTTTCAAGTGAAGATAAGTACAATACTTTCTCTACCATTTCATACAGTCTTTGTGTTTCTTTTGCTATATTATCTTTGGCATCTTTCAGTAAATTGGGATCATCAGAATACATTTCTAATAAATCAGAATATGCTTTTATAACTGTGAGAGGGGTTTTAAATTCGTGGGTAATATTTCCTATAAATACTCGCTGTTGCTTTTCTAATTTTTTTACCTTTTCCAGTGTCAATTTGAACTTCTGATGTTCCTCCTTTATTTCTTTAATATTTTTTTCAATTTGATTGCTCATATAATAAATACCCTCGCTTAATTCACCAAGTTCATCGTTTCGTTTACATAAAATAATATCGTTATAAAAACCGCGTCTAATATTAAGGGCATCTTTTTTTAGCTTTAAAATAACTCTTACATATCTATGAAAGTAAAAATATCCAGTAATAAAACTAAGTATAAATACTACACATCCCGTACTAATAAAAAGAGATTTAATCTCATTGTAAAAGTTAATATCATTTTCAATAGAGTACTCAAACTTAATTACTCCTATTTGGCTCTCATGATATAGTGGAGCCATATAAACGAGAGTATTTCCTCTAACTTCATAGGCTATCTTACCGCTTAGCGCATAAGAAAGGATTTCTTTCATGTTAGTTATATCACTAAAAGCCATAGAATTAACAACTTCTTTTCCTCTCATATCATATATAACAGCATGCATTCCATTTATTGAATTTACCTGTCTTACAAGTTCTTGTGCATTTTTTTGTAAAAATTCACCTTCATCCTTTATAGAATCTGTAAGGTACATCTGCTTCACATATGTGTTTGCAATTTTGGTCTGGTGTACTAAATACTCTTCCTGCTCTTTTTGTTGATTATCTTTTATTCCTTTAAGAACTAAAATACTCAGTATACTTACAGTCAAAATTAACAGAGTAGCTAGAAAAACACTGGATTTAACCTTTATACTAAATTTCACGTTTTTCACCTACAGCCTTATACCCTACTCTATATACAGTCTGTATGATGTCTTGGTAAGGCTCTTGTAATTTCTTTCTAAGTCTTTGAATATGAATATCCACTGTCCTCGTCCCGCCAAAATATTCTATACCCCAAATTAAATCTAACAATTCTTCTCTTGTGAACACTCTATTTAAATTCGATAATAAAATCGCTATCAAATCAAACTCTTTTGGTGTTAATTCCAATTCTTCATCCTTTATAAGAACTTTTCTTTGCTTTAAAATGACTCTTATATCCTTAATTTTTATCTCCTCAGCCTCGGATTCATTAACATTTTTCGATAATCTTCTGAGCAGTGATTTGACTCTTGCTAATATCTCCCTTATATCAAAGGGTTTTACTATATAATCATCCGCCCCTAATTCTAGTCCTAACACTTTATCTACAATATCATTTTTTGCAGTAAGCATAACAATGCCTAAGTTTTCTTTATCCCCGATTTTTTTACATACATCATATCCATTCATTTTCGGCATCATTACATCTAAAATAACTACATGTGGTTTAAAGGTTACTATTTTGTTTAACGCTTCTTCTCCATCATAAGCTATTTCAACACTATATCCCTCTCTTTTAAAAGCATAAGCAATTGCATCAGCAATACTTTTTTCATCATCTACTACTAGGACTTTTTCTTCCATATTGCCACCATCCTTAATAATTGGAATTTATATTAAAAGATTTACTAAGAGAGCATATCATGAAAAGGAACTCCAGAATATGCCCCCTTTTTAGCTGATACGGAACATTGGTTAAATTGGACTCGCTTTTTTGGTCCTATTTCTGGTTATGATACAAAACTAGATCATGCGGTTGATCGCTATATTACCAATGTATTTTGCTATGGTTGTAATTTAGGACCAACACAAACAGCTCGTTCTTTAAGTGTTTTTATCGTAAACAAATTGCTTGGATTAATCAACGGCATGTAACACATGAAGCCTTAGATAAAGCGATTCAATATATTATTAATGCCTATAATGGGTGTTTTTGCCCATCCCCTCGAAAAGGGGGAATAAGTGGTTCAGCCGATATATATACGTTATCTTAACCAAGAAAATTAAAATATGAATTTAAAAGGGCCCTTACGTTGAATACATATACTCAACGTAAGGGCGAATTATTTTGGGTCTGAAATAAAGCTTGATTAAAAACAACTTAGGGATCTGTGTAGCCGATTTCTTTAACGTACAGAAAATTGGCTTGTTGGTTCGTTACTCGTTAAAAATGTTTGTAAAGCTTCTAGAGGTTATATCAACTTGCATTTTATTTGCTAGAATACCATTTAGCTAACCACTCATTCCATTTATCTTTTTGAATAGTAATGGCAAATATAGTGTTTTTATCAGGCTTGTCAGTAAGACATACGGATGTATCATGAACAGATAAATATTGTCCGTGGTTATTTTTTAAAGAGAAGCCTTCAAATCCATAATTAATAAGTGTCCATACTTGTCCATAAGCGTGAAATCCTGTAACGCACACCTCACCATTTGCAGATGTAAGATAGGTTGAATTTGCTTCTATGTACACCTTGTTAGATCCTTTTTCAATTGGAATAATTGTAAATATACTCCTATCTTCTGGGATCCAATTAGATGAAGCAGAAATATTCGTACCATCCTCCCATGTTCGCAAGACGTTATCTCTGTTTCTAATTTTCACAGAAATAGAAGGACATTCTTCATTTTTATGTTGTGTAAAGACGGAGAGCTTATGTCTCTTTATCTCAGCAAGCTCATCAGCGGTATAACTAAAAATTCCAGATTCTTTTACTGGATTTGAAGTTATCGTTGCTAGTTTTCGTTTCTCTTCCGGTAGTGCATGAAAAAGTTTCTCTAGGTCAAAAGAAGCACTACCTGGTTTTATATTTGGAAACTCCTGTCTAATATATTTTAGAGCTAAAGGACCATTCATTTGACCACTATTGTCACTTTTCAAGTAATATGTTTGCCAATTCGTAAGCGCAATACCAGTATTCCCGTCATCTAATTGTTTTTGTGTAATATAATACATATCATGTTCATATGGATCTGAGGCATCAGGAGTTAAGTCCACTTTGATACCAGCTTGCTTAATGAGAAGTTGTTGACCATGTTTTATCGTTTTATATTCAACTTTCCCATCTTTATAGAAAAGTTTAATTCTCTTAGAAAATTTTTGGTTTTTATAATAATCATACACACTAATACCAAATTCTCCTTTGTTAAAAGTAGGAGCTTTGTAAGCACGGTTTTCATTGTTAGCTAGATAATCATTTTTAGCACTTTGTTCTGATAAAAAAATAACAAAAGGCTCTTTTAGAAACGTATCATAGGTATCACCAAATGTTGTAAGAATCGTTTCTCTTTTATCAACGTCTGCTTTCGCTTTATGTTTTGTAAATGGATTCAAGCTGAATACAATCCCCATCGCTATTCCTACAGGGGGAATTTTTTTTATACATCTCTTTATCTTTTCCTTCATGGATGTACTCCTTACTTTCTAATTTATACTATTTCCAACGTATTTACATTCCTATCGGTAAGTTCATCTTAATTTAAATCCCTTTCAAAAGTCTTTCATAAATATTACAAAACCCTTTCATTGCTTCTCATACAAACATTTCAGGGCTCTTGTAAGTAATTTCTTAAACTTGAACATACTGATAGAAATAAAAGGATTGATACATAAGGAAACCACCGATCATACAGTGTGAAAATACACTTTTGCGAGGGTTTAACACCATGAATCTCAAAAACATAAGTATGAAATTATTACTCTTACAATTATTTTCTCTCGTACTTAGCCTATTTATATCCTCCTCAAGGATGCTGTTCTTACCTTGGTTTGTTGAAGATAGTTTCGGTTTACTTGGAATTTTCATTACTACACCTTTATTATTGTTTATTCGTGTAACTATGACATATCTTAAGAAAAGGCCTTTGTATAACAAGAACGAGACAAACTATTCCTTTAAGTTATTATTGATTTATTAAAATAAAAATTGAGACCCAAAAAACCAGAAAGATCGGCATTTTACCAGCCTTTCTGGTTTACTACTTAATTCATTTTATAAATGAAAATTTTGTTATGGAGATACTTAAAAATCTTCGGTTAATGAGCATGGGGCCAAGCTGAAAAAATATATAACATCGTATAGAATTCAGAATTTTATACGATGTTACTGTAAGATTTTTGTAACATTTATGAAAGACTTTTGAAAGAAATTTATACTAAGATAAATTTCGGAACGTTAAAGTCAGTTTAATAAATAGAAAAATAGGGTAGCACAAAGTGAGGAGCACAATTATGAATGGAAAAGCAAAAAAAAGTATGCGAAAAGTCCTTCCTGTAGGGATTGCAATGGGGATTTTATTCAGCACCAGCCCAGTAACAGAACATAAAGTGAAAGCAGATGTTGATACGTTCGGAACGATTGTTACAACATTTGGAAGTATTTATGACGCATTTGGTAAAGAGGCTTTTACTAAATATTTAGAAGATGCTAATGCAAAAAGTAGTTATAACAATTTTTATGAAAATATTACTTATATGGCTCCTACTTTTAAAAAAGGAGAGTTTGGGATTACTGTATTTGATTACTATAAAAATCAAGATTTTAGCCAGAAGGTTAAAATTGCTTATCCCAATGGAAAAGTTGAATATAAAACAATTAAGCATGGACAACAACTTCGTATTAAGGACGCTGGTACAATAGTAGATTTAACTCCTGATGAACCAGAACTATCTAAACATAATATGATGTATATTACGCAAAAACAATTAGATGAAGGAAAGACGGGCGTTTCACTTACGAATTTCAAAACTTATTATCTAGAAAGTGACAATAGTGGTCGTAGAAATGAACTAGGATGGAAATTTATAAAACAACATTTCCCAAATGCTTATCATCCTCAAAGCGGTTTGGCTAATATCGGTGTTAATGAGGATGAACTTTTCAAAAAATTACCAGAAGACAAACGAATGCTAGGAACAAGTACTTCAAAGACAGTGGGCAAAGAGGTTCTTTCTAATTATGTTACGAATGACTCTGAAGCTCTTGCAGATTTTAATAATCGATTACCTGATATATTGGCGGATCGTACTAGTATCCTAGAGACGCCTATTTCACTAACGTTTAGTAAACTAAATGACGGTAAACCTTATCAAATTATCCCCTATAAAAAAGGGACGAATAAAGTATTGGTAAAAACAGGGTCAAAATATCTTTCAGGGAAAGAAGGAAATGCACTTCAATATTCCGATTCGATTGGTGATGATGAAGTGTTTGAACTTGTTCAGACAGGCAATTCTCATGATAATAAATTCCAGTTCCATTTAAAAAACAAGAATGGAGTAAGTTTGGCTGGTAATTTAAACGTTCAACGATTTGGTACTGATTGGAGTTTCAAATCTGAAATTCGCTTCACTGAAAAAAGCAACAATGAAATTCATAACTGGTTAAGAGAGTGGTATCCAGGTAAAGAAAATGAGAAACAGAAGTATGACGGAATACAGATAATAGATGATGAAAAGGATCCTACTAAAAAGATTGCAAAAGATTCATCTGGAACCGTAATAAAAAACAGTTGGGTGAACAACGGTGGCAATCAGTATTATGCAGGCTCTGATGGAATTCTCTTGACAGGTTGGCATGAAGTTGAGGGAAAGACATATTATTTTGGCTTGTATGAAGGATTAATCAATACAAATGGATTCGAGAATGATGGGAAGTACTACAACTTCAATGACGATGGTTCTGTGCTACAATCAGCATGGAAGGAAGATCAAAATGGTCTACACTATTCTGATGCTTCTGGAGCAATTATTAAAGAAGGTTTGCGAGAAATTGATGGTAAAATTTATTATTTCCAAAATTACAATGCAAATAAAAAAGAAATACGTCTAGAAGATCAAAATATCATTCTTCACTTTTCTGACAAAGGCGCACTTGAGAGAGTTTCTATGCTAAATGGAGAAGAGCTAAGTAGCACTATAACTCCTGTTTCGTTTGAAGACAAAGAGTTAATATTTGAAAGAGATGGTTCCATTAGAAAAAGCGGGATCTCTAAAACCTTTTTACCTGGATTGTTTGATGAAAAAGAGCAACCTGTATTGGTATATTACAGCTTAGAAGAAGGGCGTTACTATACCGGTTGGAAGGAAGTTGATGGTAAAAAATACCACTTTGATGATGGCAGACACTTTACTTTCGATGGTCATGAAACCATTGATGGAATAAAATATTATTTTAATCATGAAGGAGAAGCTAAGCAGACAGGTTTAGTAAAAACTAATGGTAAAACATACTATTATAATGATAAAGGTGAAATGCAAACAGGCTGGCAAAAAATCAATGATAAATGGCATAGCTTCGAGAGTTCTGGAGAAGCTACGGTAGGAAAATTCACAGCTTGGGCACGCTCCGCTTCACAGTTTGGATGGTTCGATTACTATGCTAAAGACAATGGCGAGATTTATGTAAACGAAACTGTTTCTCTTCCTACAAAACATGGAAATAAAAATCATACCTTTGATAGTTATGGACATTTTACGATAGACTGGAACAGTTAAGATCATATAAAAACTATAAATAGGTGTTAAAAAATATAAAATAAAACAAGAAATTATAAGACTGCAAGGCTTTTTTTCAGAAGGCTTTGTAGTCTGTTTATATTATCGCGCACGGTAGTATAAAAATTGATAATGATTTTTTAGAAATTATAGACGATTTTTGTTCACGATTATAATAACAACTAAAAAATGATTGAGAAAAATTCAACATATACATAATAAGTGGAGGTAAATATAGTGGCTTTAAAAGTATTACTTATCGTTATTGGTGTAGCATTAATTTTATCGGGTATATATAAAATGAAGAAGTATGATGCATTCGTAGGAAAAACTCAAACAAGAAAAAATCTTTTCAACTTGCTAATTAATGGACAGAGTTCTGGCATAGGACAATTATTAAGTGGGATTGTGTGTATCGTTTTAGCAATCGTAGCCTTTATAATTAAATAATTTGCAAATAAAGGAGCTAAGATATAGAATCTAGCTCCTTTTATTATGATAAAGTCTTTAGGCAAAAACAAAGATTTTTTAAAAAAATGGACATAGTCTCTTTGGGTTCTGATCAACAGAACTTACTCGAACATAACCTATTTTTCTCATATTTTACTCTCCTATTTTGAAACAAGTCATATGAGACATACTGAAGTACCATTATATCAGGATCAACAAACCATCTTTAATTTGTGAATGAATAGTATTCAATTTTTTCTTCGCTAGTTTGAATATCTTTAATTTTTATTTGGTAGGTAACCATGTTACTATTGCGGTATTTACCTTCTTAGCGCAACAGCTGGCTCAGTATGAATAAGCTTATGACTTGCTATTATGCTTATTACGATGATAACAATAACTGTCACAAGAATAGAAAGCATCATTTGAGGTATCGTGATAACTAGGCTTAACCCAAAAGTAATACTTACAAGATAGACGCAACTGATTAAGACAGCATTAAAAACAGCTGCCATTCCCGATAACAACATATTTTCGCAGGTTATCATTCTTCGTATTGTACCTTTACTAAAACCTAGTGCAGATAACAGTCCTAATTCCCTATATCTCGAATTTTGTAATTTAACAAGCAGAATAACACTGATAAAGAGACCAATTGCTAAAATCAAAATAGATACTACTAAGAACAGACGGCTAAGGCTGTTAAAGGTATTTTGTAAGGCTGCAATTTCGCTTGAAACATTTTTACTGTCTATATTTTTTGCCTTCAGCATTTCACTCACAGAAACAATATCATCAAAACTTGTCACATCATAACTAATTGAATAACATTTTTTATCCTTAATATTCTTATAAAACTTCTGTTCAGCATCACTGCTTACAATGAAATCATCATAGCCAGCATTAAAGATACCGCTTATCTTCAACTTGTACTCTTTTCCTTCATACTTTAATGTGAGTTTTTGACCAATTAAACCTTTGAAATTATTATTGAATTTTTTCGCAAGGCTTGGCGTAAGGGATATTTCATTAGCTCCTCTTTTTGGCATAGTTCCATAAGACATGCTTTCGGTAGCCTTTGGCGTTGGATATTTCTCAATCATTGTTTCAGATTTATCTTCTATGCTTAAAGACACATTATCAATTTTGTATTGATAATAAACATTTTCGATACGCTGATCAGATTTTAACAGTTGAAAAACTGTTCCGTCATCTTCCCCTTTGATGTAGCCATTGTTAAAGGCAGTGTTTTTTTCTTTGAAATCAGCAATAGACTGTTTCAAAATATTCCCTGAAGATAAGGACAACATAAAGGCAAGAATGCCGATAGAAATGGCTAAACTGACCAACATGTATCGCATGAAATGTACTTTGAAATTTTTAAGTCCTCTTTTAAAAGCAGAAACTCTTACAGTCGGATTAAATGTAACCTTATGTTCGCTTTTTTCAGTGCCTTTAACCACTTTATTATCAGCAACAATTCTACCATTTTCAATAGACATTACCTCATCAGCGAAGTCACAGATTTTTTGATCGTGTGTGATGACTATGACTAAACAGTCTTTTGATATTTCTTTCAAAATCTTCATTATTTCCGTTGAATTTCTTCGGTCTAACGCTCCAGTTGGTTCATCTGCCAAGATAATTGATGGATTGCTAATTAACGCTCTTGCGATGGCAACTCTTTGCTTTTGACCACCTGAAAGATTTTCTATATTTTGATTTGCCTTTGATGACAATCCAAGTTGATTTAAAAGCTTCTCAGCATTATTGATGTATTCTGCTTTCCCCACAGGATGTAACTCTGAGGAAAGCAAGATATTTTCAAGCACGGTATGTCCACTTAAAAGATGATAGTTTTGAAAAACAAAGCCGATATTGTCTCTTCGATATGCACAAAGCTCATCTACTTTCATTCTACTAATTGATGTATCACCTACGGATATTTCACCGTCATAGGTGCTGTCAAAGCCAGCAAGCATATTAAGAAGCGTACTTTTACCGCTACCTGAAGCACCTACAAGGCATATAAGTCCTTTGCTTGGAAAATCAAAACTTATATTGTCAAAAATAAGTGTTTCATCATACTTTTTTGTAAGATTTTTTATCTGTATCATTATCGATCACCAGTCCTAAGCGCTGTGGATACATTGACTTTAACAAAAGTAGAGATAGTTACTCCAAATGCCACAACTGCAACTCCCACTAACAAAATTACACCTGTAAACAGCATTTTTGCATTTAAAATATCAACACTAAACTGGGCTTTTGTTACCAAATTGATAAGTGGAGATGTAACAAGCAAGAAAAGAATTGCCGTAGCCATTGTAATGACTGTTTCACTGAAAATGAGTAAGCTTAAATGCTTGTTATTATAACCGCTGATCTTATAAATGGCATATTCTCTTTTTCTCATAATGCCTGTAATAAGAAAGATTGCCATTACCATCACACCTGATAAAAGAGTAATACTAAGGCTTGCAGATTCAGTCTGTTTGGTCGTTTGTGCATTAAGTCTTACAATGTCCCCAACTCGTTCAAAATCGCCAATAGGAACGATACCTTTTGAATTTAACTCATCTTTAATAGAAATCATATCTGCTGGAGTTTTTGCACGAATGATAAAACCCATCTTTTCAGAACGGATTTCCGCTTGTTTTCTCATTTCACCGAGTGCAGTTTTACTAAAAAAGAAAGCATCATCAATGTATTGTTCCATCGTCTTTCCTTCATATTCATATACTAAATTTGCATCAATTACACCAACGATCTTTGCCTTTATTGAAACGTCTTTTAATAAAGGTTCACCACTTTCCAGATTATACATGGAACTATTGAAGGTGATCTCTTTTCCAATTGCTTGTTCATTATCGATACCTAATTTTTTCACAAAGCTTTCAGGAACAACAACCTCATTACTGTTTCCCATAGGCATTTTACCCGATAAAAGTTTGTTAATGTGAGGTACGCTACCAGTACTTTCAACTTTGTATTCTTTTCCATCAACATTGACATTTATATTCTTAATATTGTCTGGTATAAGCACTCCAAATCCAACTCGCTTATCATTTACAAATTGTTCATATAATCCACCTATGTTCTGTGTTACATCTGCCTTTGGTCCCTCATCGTTATTTCCCTCTGTACCGCTTGCACTTGTAAAATTATCAACTACGGTAATGTTCAATATTCCTTTATCATAAGTATCCAATAATTTATCAAACTCTGCCTGACTGCTGTTGTTAATTACACCATTCACTGTTGTAAGCAATAGGATCGCCGCAATCATAAGAGAGAGAGTTGCTACCGCAAAACGCCCAAATTTACTTTTTATATTAGATTTTGCAAGTGACAAAGAATTTTCCAGCGATAACTTAGGACGATTTTTCATTGTAAGTGTAGGCGTTTTTGTAAATGGAATTTCTGACTTTGAAATAAGCTTGCCCTTATCCAGTTCAAATATATGATCCTCTTCAGAAATTAAAGATGTATCATGGGTTACAACAATAACTGTTCGATTTTTAGAAATAGCTCTTAAAATATCCATTGTTATTTTTGCGTTTTTTCCGTCTAAAGCACTTGTGGGTTCGTCAGCAATAATGACTTTTGGATTTTTCATAAGTTCTCGTGCAATGGCAACACGCTGTTTTTGACCACCTGAAAGTTTTTTCACCTTTGTGTGTGCTAAGTTAAAGATCTTTAGATCTTTAAGGATTTTTTCAGCATTTTCTATATTTTTTTCACCTTTTAGATACTCTGACAACAGTACATTGTCTAAAATCGTAGCATCCTCAATTAAGTTAAAATCCTGCCATACAAAGCCAAATATGTTATTGTAAAAATAACTTTTTTCATTGGCAGATAAATCTTTGATATTTTTACCGCAATACAGTACCTCTCCATCAAAGTCTTGTTCCATACCACTCATGATTTTAAGAAGTGTGGTTTTACCACTGCCCGAAGAACCAACAATAAAGTTCAGTCCTTTGTTGATATTCATTGAGACGTTGTATAAAGCGAATTCACTTTTATACTGCTTCGATACATTTTTTATTTCAAACATTAACTTTATCCTCCATCAATTTATTTCTTCACAAGTGATAAAACTTCTTGATGCTATTTTAATTAACTGTACAACGAAACTTCCCACTTGATTGGATAGTGTCATTTTACAGCAACCGATGTTAAATCCCTGTTAAGAAAATGCAAATATACACAAAAAAATACAGAGCTTTAAAATATGAGGGTCATCCTCTATTCAAAGCTCTGTATTTACATTTTGCTTGATTTCATTTTATTTAGCGTTACCGTAAAGCAAGTACCACCTGTTTCGTTGTCACTTACAGTAATAGTGCCTTTATGCTTTTTAACGATGGTTTCTACAATCGAAAGCCCCAAGCCTGCTCCGCCCATTTCACGGGAACGAGATTTATCAACACGATAAAATGGTTCAAAAATATTTTTCTTATCGATTTCAGAAATGCCTATACCTGTATCCTTTACAGTGATTAAAATCTTTTCAGCAGATCTACCCGATACTCCAATAGTGACGCTTCCACCATTCACATTATATTTTATACCGTTTTCAACAAGGTTATAAAACGCACGGTAAAGTAAATCTATATTCCCATGAATAACGCTGTTATCACCATTCAAAGACAATTGGACATTCTTTTCTTTAGCAATACCAGAAAGCTCGAAGATAATATCTTCAAATAAGTCTTCCGTAGTAATATTATTCTGTTGGATTATTTCATCCATATTGCTCATATCTAAAAGATTACCTACCAAACCTCTTAATCTGCTTGTCTGTTTTTCAATAACCGTAATAAGTGTGTGATACTCCGCCCTTGTGTGTTCATTTTTCTTTTTAAACACATCCACCTTTGTTTGCAAAACCGTAAGGGGGGTTCTAAGCTCATGTGCTGCACTTGCTGAAAACCGTTGTTGCATTTCAAAAGCAGCGTTTAGCTGATCAGTCATATTATTAAAGGACCCTGTAAGTTCCGCTATTTCATCTTTAGTAGGTGGTACGTCCAATGCCCTGGAAAGATTATGGGCATTGATGCTTTTGACTTGTTCGTTTAGATGCTTAAGTGGTTTCAAAGCCTTTCCAGATAAATAATATGTTAAGCCTCCACCAGCCAAAATGATAATCATTGCATATAGGATACTTTCCATACGGAAATTTACTTCTGCGTAATTTACATCTTGGTTCATATCCAATGGTGGGTATCCGTTGATTCCTTCTGCACCAACGATTCCCTCCTCAACAATAGTTTCTTCCTCACCAACGGTTTTAGCAGGTGTCATTTGAGTAGCCTCAATGGTTTCTGCCATTCTATTGGCAGAGAAATTGAGAATAAATGTAAGTCCAATGCAGCATACTGCCAAAAGTACAGAAATAATTAAAGTGAGTCGCCAACGGAGCGATAGTTTTTTAATCATCATTTTTATCACCTTTTTGAGTAATAAAATACCCTTGGCCAATTCTTGTTTCAATCGGATCATAATTTAGAATTTCTTTCAACTTTTTCCTTAATGTTGCAATGTGGACACGAATAGCACCGCTAAAGCTATCTGCATTTTGATCCCAAATATGTTCAATCATTTCTTCTTGGCTTATGACTCTGTCTTTATTGAGTAAAAAATATTCAAGTAAAGCAAATTCTTTTTTTGTAAGGGAAAGTTTCTCATTACATACAAAAGCAATGCGCTTTGATAAATCTATGTTGATATCTCCACAGGAAACAAGACTGCTTTCCTGGATAAATCTCCTCCTTAACAATCCTCGAATTCTCGCTTCCAATTCTGCAAAATCAAAAGGTTTTGCAAGATAATCATTCGCTCCAAAGTCCAAACCTTTTACTTTATCGTTCACACTATTTCTTGCACTTAATATCAGTACCTTTAGTTCTGGCTTTTCATCTCTTATTTTTTCTAGGACCTCCAACCCATCCATTTTAGGTAGATTAAGATCCAGAACAACCAAATCATAATTTTCTATATATAAAAGTTCATACGCATCTTCGCCGTTATCACAGGTCTCCACCACATATCCATCTATTTCAAGCCCCTCTTTAATGGAGTGCTGTAAATCAAGTTCATCTTCCACAATGAGAATTCTCATTTTTAAAATCACCTCGTTTTTTAGTATACGCAAGCCAATGTTAAATCTTTGTTAAGATTCATGGCTTTACCTGCTCCTTTTTTATTAAAAAACTAATTCCTTATAACTCTTACACTTCCTAATTTTAATAGATTTCTATTTAACTTAATCCATTAACAATTACTCCCACTCCATTAATACAATTCAATGAGTTTTTCATAATAAGTATCTACTGCTCTTTTCCTCATAGAATATGTTTTCAAATTTAGTTTTGTAAAATGATTAAATTTGAAAACAAATACCCATCCAAGTTCAAATTTCGAAACAATACCTATAAATTTATTTTTATATGGTACTGTATATTTGTATCCTGTTGCTTCAGTCTGATAATAGTGTACGGGGAAAAACTTTATTATTTTACCCCGTATACTACAACCACATCCTCGAACGAATCTAAGTTCCAACGTATCGTAGATTCAACTAGTAATTAACAGAATTATTATCTAGTAATAATTCCACAATTGCATTTACTTGTTTATTAGGAGCACTATAGTAAACTTCTAATCCTCTTCTAACATTCATAATTAATTTTTGAGATTTCATTTTCGATAAATGTTGGGAAACAGTAGATTGAGGGATACCCAGAATATCTACAAGTTGATTTACATTACATGTTCCTCTTGTAATTAATTCTTTCAAAATTGTAATACGCATTGGATGAGCTAATGTTTTTAAAATTTCTGCATTTTCTACATAATTAGTCACGTTCTACATCCCCTTGTTAATTAGTTTTAATTAAACTCTATTAAAAGTCTGGTAAGTGAAGTTTTATTTTCCTGCTTTTACAGAGATTATGCTGCAGCATTTTTTCGATTTAATTTATATTTTGATTCGTCAACATAACCCGGTATGCTCCAGACGCCCTTATTCTCTTTTTTTTACTTGCATTTCTACTTCCTTTAATTCATCTAAAAATGTTGTATTTGGCTTTTTCACATAAGAAATAATTCCAAGACCTTCTTTAATGATTTCTTCTTGGACTAACTTTCCGTCACAAATTATGTAACCTAAGTACCGTCCAAAATGATCTTTTTTATCACCTTTACCGAATACAATTTCAACATTTTTTCCTTCTAATAATGATTTAGCGAAATTAGAGGCTTTTCTACCATATGCTTGTACTGGGTAGTTTGGCTTAACCGACTCAACGGTGTCTAGTAGGAGAGCTCTGACCTTTATTTGACGTTCACTTTTATCTACAATATTTGATTTAGATAAGGAGTCTTTATCCAGGATCACTACATATGTATCTCCATCTGATACTTTTTTGACTTTCCCTTTCACACTTTCTAATTCATTCGTTTCTATCTTCTTTTGATAATCTGATAGTATACGGCTTAATGCGTTTTCTTTAGATTTAGAAGGGGTTTCAATCTTATTCTTTACCATTTGATCTTGTGTGCTTTCAACGCTACTAGGGGCACGGTAGGAATTCGCTCTTTTTTGAGACACTCGCAAAAAATCCAAGGCAAATCCAATCATGTTGTTGAGTTTGCTTTGAGAAGTCAGCTCATTTTTTCGTTTTGGGATTGATCTGTTTTCTTAATTTGATCGCGATGGGATCGAGCCCCTTCATGCACTTTACAAACAAAACGAAGTCTTTCGCAAGACTCCGTTTTTGCTTGCTTAACAGGAATTACAACCATTAATAGGGATTGCTTAAACCCTATTAATGGTTGTATCGACTTATTTTATATTTTTTTAACTTTGCAACAGAACCCTTGGATTTCAGCCTTTCCAAACCGCGTCAACAACGTTTTTTGGTATTGAAACTATGCATATGATCAAGAAGGGACAAACTCTTCAAGGGGAGAAGTCTGTTCGAAATCACATACAACTTATCAATACGCTCTTCGGTCTCATTGCATAACAGTGGATTCCTAACAGCATCTGTCGCTCTCTTTTCAAATTCGATTATATTTGCACTTGAACCTTATCTTACCTCTTATCCCATGAGACATCGGATGCTATCTTTTCAAAAGTACATTCTAACGGCTCTAATTCTGTAATTCCATATTTTCTATTTAGTGCTTGCAATATTAACCAGTTTGCCACATGAATATTACTACTTAAAAATGGCCCATGTAAATACGTACCTATCAGATTTTTATACAGAAGGCCTTCCTTTTTTTCTGTTACATTATTTCCATATCCCTGCAGCACTTGGCCGAGACATTCAAAAGAATGGAATGTTTGGCCACTATGGTTTTCAAAACCCGTTATTTTTCCGAATTTTTCAGATTGTACTCTTACATTCCCTACTAATCGATTCATTGAGCCTGTGTTCTTACATGATGTATAAAATGGTAATACTCCTAGGCCTTGTATGATATCACTGTTTGCAGTTTCATAATAATCCCCTAGTAGTTGATATCCTCCACAAATACAAAGTGCTGCTAAACCATCCTCTATTCCTGCTTTCAATTCTTTTCGGATTGAAAGCAATTGTTCTTGAACTATTTGTTGTTCACTGTCACTCCCTCCCCCAATAAAGATTAGATCAGCCTGAGATACAGGATAATCTTTTACTTGATCCACATAATGAATATCTGCTTCTATTCCTCTCCATTCTAATTGCTTTTGTAGAATGGTTACATTCCCACGATCGCCATATAAATTAAGAGTATTGGGAAAGTAATGATAGATAATCAATTTTTTCATAGTACCTCCAGATGTTTAAAACGTAATCGGGACTTATTATAAATTCTAAGGGAAGTACCCAATTTATATCGTTATTTTTAGTGTCAACTCTCTATTCTGTGTATTTACAATCTATATACGCTCAATTAAGTTATTAAACTAAATGTATATAGATACCATCTTATTTATGAAGGGGACAGCGTTCCTTTCGTGCTTAAAAATTGCCGGGCAGTATTTAAGCCTGTATAATTACTAATTACGGATGTTTCATTCCCTGCCTCAATGCTATTCTCTATGGCAGCAGAAATATTTGGGATAACTTTTATCCTATTCACAGAAACCCCCGCATATTTTAAACGCACTGCAAGGTCATAGGCACGTGTTCCTGCACAAATTATATGGTTTACATTGGAGTTTGCTAATAGTTCATAATCTACATCCCAAATCCAAGAGATATCTTTCCCATCAGCAAGCAAGTCATTTAAAATAAAAACATATTGTGTTATGTCTTTATTTTGTATGCAATAATCTACCGTACAGTTCATCCCTTGTGGATTTTTAGCTAAGTTTAGATGGTATATATTTTGCGCAATGAGAAACTGTTGCATACGTCCATTGCTAGGGTGATATTCTCTTAATCCTTTGTGAATTTGTTCATAACTAAAACCTAAAAATTCTCCAATTTTTATAGCCGTTAGCATATTATATGCATTGTATTCACCCTTCAAATTGGAAGTATAGGATTGATTTTGTACAGTAATCGTTAGGTTGTTTTGTGATTGAATTGAAGTAACCTCCAAATCTAATACGGGACTACTCATGGAGCATGAACAATAATACTTACCAAGGTGTCCATAGTGAGTGTATATATATTTCAATAGACGGCCACAACAACAATAGACGGAATCTCTAATATTACTTTTATGAAAATCCCCTACATTTTTCTTTAAACCAAAATACATGGTTTTATTCTTTTCTTTAGTAAAATGTCTACTATATGGATCATCACCATTTAATAGCAAGTAAGAATCTCTAGAATGAATAGCGGTTTGTACTTTTGAAATCAGCGTGTTGATTTCTCCATAACGATCCAGCTGATCTCGAAAGATATTTGTTACAACGATCAATTGAGGCTGTATTTGTTTCAAAACTTCAGTCATTGTCAATTCATCGACTTCGAGAACTGCTATTTTCACCCCTTGTATTTTCCCTCGTATATTACATTTTTTCATAAAAGCGGAAGTAATTCCCTCTAATAAGTTAGATCCTTCTGTATTACTAATATATTCACTTTTATTGGACTTAAAAATGGAGGAAACTAAATTACAAGTTGTTGTTTTTCCATTTGTACCAGTAACCAAAACCACAGTTTCCACCTGTGCTGCTAATTTTTGTAATGCATTCTTATATAAATAATTTGTAATTTTCCCTGGAATGTTAGATCCATTAAAACCAAATTTTTTACTACTATATCCTGCTAACTTTCCAACTATCAATCCTATATAAAATAACAATATTAATCTCCGTCCTTACTTGTCTCCTACTAATTATTTAAAAAGACACTATTTAGATTATTAAAACGTTCTATCAAATTTCCAGTGTTATAAGTTTCTTTTACATCTCAAGTGAGCCAAAGTTCCTGTTCTCTGATAGAG
Organism: Bacillus sp. BB51/4; assembly: GCF_008368845.1. Taxonomy (NCBI): domain Bacteria; kingdom Bacillati; phylum Bacillota; class Bacilli; order Caryophanales; family Bacillaceae; genus Bacillus; species Bacillus sp. BB51/4. The sequence goes on along the minus strand of NZ_QOSC01000029.1, from coordinate 8,488 downwards.
CAGTTCCTATATCATATAATCTTGGGTTCTGGTGCAAAAGCTTCAAACTAAACGAAAATGGTCTATCAAAGAAGAACAAGTTGATTTACAGAGTCGGTCTGTCCAAAATCAGAATATCTTCATCAAGAAACTACTCGCATTAACTGTTTAACAGAAGATGCCATTAGGAACCTCCTATCCTTTTTTACAATGTATTATAGTTCTCGCACCAGAACCTTTCATTCTACTTCCGAAATACAAACCTAATCATTAATATTTGTCTATTGTGGCCCCGAGAGAAGAAGATTTAATAAATTCTTTATTTTGATATTTCTTTAATTCATCAGGAGTACCAGTTACTACTGCTCCAATAATCTTCACCTTTTCTGGGTTTAATGTAGGAGTATCCTTTTTTAATTTTGTTAATATTTCTTTTGCTTTATCAGCATATTCTCCATAAAACTCCGGGGATTTTAATGTATCTATAAAAAATTCAGGAGATTGCCAGTCGTTTTGTGAATTATACGGATAACCATATATATTTCCACGATTAAAAGATCCTCCTTCTTCTTTAAGCTCCTGCTGATTGATACTATGTATCTCTTCATCTGATTCTGTGTCTATCCAAAGCCATTCTGTATTTTGTTTATCTAAAAGTTTTTGAACCTCACTAATTGAATACGGGCGATCAAAAGATAGCGCATATTCAACATATTTATTTGATCCTATGTCATCAAGTAAATTCAAATCATTAGGAACTTGCTTATATTGAACTTTCGGATGATAAAATATAAGCTCTCTTTGTCCATTCTGACTGTTATACATTTCCCAGCCTTTTCTTTTTTCGTTATAATGATTTATCCAATTAGAAGGTCCTTTTTCTGAACGAATAAGATTATAATGTCCTGTTGACGATTCCCAAGGTATGATACGCTCTCCTATTTTTTTCGAATACGTGTGAGTTGCGTCAACGGAAAAAGAATTCCAATTATAAAATGATGCATTTTGCTCAATATTAGGTTCAGTAATAGATAACCATACTCCTGTAGCATTCTCTTCCTTTGTCAGACGCTCAGATAACCAATAATTGTTCCCTATAGTCAGTCCACTATATAATGCAATTAGTACACTTCCCGTAATAACTACATTTTTTATAATCGCTTTTCTTCTACCTTTATGCATTGTTTTTTCGAATTCCTTATCATCTAAAAAAAGTTCAGATTGATTCTCATCATTCTTTATGTTCATGTTGTTCCCTCCTATATATATTAATAAAATGTTGTTTAGCTCGAAATACCGTTGTTTTAACAGTTCCAGTAGTAACTTCAAATAAAATGGATATATCTTCATACCGTAATCCTACTACATATTTTAGAATTAAAAATTCTCTATACCTTTTAGGAAGCAAATCTAATGTTTTTTGTATTTCACCACTCTGTTCTTCCTGTAATAGACAATCCTCAGGTAAATCAGGTTCAAGATTTTCTAAGATACATAATTCAATTAAAAACTTATCTTTTCTTTTTTCCCTTCTCAAAATATCATAACTTCTGTTTATAGCTACTCTAAACAGCCAACTTTTTACTTTTTCAGCGGGAATACCTTCTAAGTTTTGAATATATTTTAAAGCTGTTTCTTGTACAATATCTTCTGCATCCTCTCTAGATATTCCAAGTTTTAATAAATAGTTAAAAATAAAAGCTAGGTACTGCTTTAATCGTTTTTGAAAAACATCATCTCGCATCTTTTCCCTCCTACTATATTTATAACGATTAACTTTCAATTTGGTTGACAGGTTAATCAAATTTTTTTACATAATTTTAATTGTTAATTAAAACGCGAAAAGCTCCCTTATATCTTTGAACCAAACCCCGAATAGCGAACGCTAAAAAAAGTGGTTCTGGTACAAAAACTTTGGAGTATATGAAAATGGTCCATCAAACTTGGACATTCTGATAGTACTACTCTATAAAATGTGTGTGATTAGTATGGAAAAGGAGAATATATTTAAGTGGAAACATTATCAACCAGCTGTTTGGATTAACTGCTTAACCGGTGATTTCGTTAAGAATCCTTGATTCTTTTTTATTTATCATCTTTTTGCACCAGAACCCTAATTTTTACTTACAATTAATATTTTCAAATCCAATAATATTTCAACAATGGAATTAATAGTTTTGTTTTGAGCACTATAGTAAACCTCTAATCCTTTTCTATCACTCATAATTAATTTTTGAGATTTCATCTTTGATAAATGCTGTGAAACAGTAGATTGTGGGATACCAAGAATATCGACAATTTGATTTACATTACATGCCCCTCTTGTAATTAATTCTTTTAAAATTTTAATTCGTACTGGATGAGCTAATGCTTTTAAAACTTCTGCGTTTTTTTCATAATTCAACAAACTAAACATCTCCTTGTGAACAGATATATTTTTATTATATTAATAATTTAATAAATGAAATTTAAATATTCTCCTTTTGCAGAATTTATGCTGCAGCATCTTTTCGATTTAACTTATGTTATATTTCGTCAATATAACCCGGTATGCTCCAGACACCCTTATTCTCTTTTTTTGCTTGCATTTCTACTTCCTTTAATTCATCTGAACAATAATATTAAAATGATTTCAATAGTAAAAATAGTATTTGTAAGTTTTATAACTACTTTTGTAATTTAAAAAAAATATAAGCGACTTATAATAAGTCGCTTATACGTAAAAACCTATTTTATTTTGGTCAATACATCTCAATTTACTCACAGGTCTTCCCACATGTTGATACATCATTTCATTCTCTAATACTCCGATTTCAGTCAAAAACATTACATACTTTCGAATAGAAACTCTCGAAACCCCTACTAATTGCGCCATTTCATCTGTTGTAAATGCTTGTCCATGAAGCGATTCGATTTTCTGCCAAATGAGTTGCAACGTTTGCTTTGTTAATCCTTTTGGAAGTTCTTTAGTAACAAGGGACTCTCTTTTTTCTTTTTGTAAAATTAGTGAATCTAGTTCCGATTGACTAATTTTTTGTTGTTCTTTCATGAAAGTAAGTTTTTCTCGATATACAGTTAAAGCCTCTTTAAAGCGTTCAAATGTAAATGGTTTAATTAAATAATCTACTACGCCATATTGTAATGCTTTTTTGATACTTCCCATATCATGTACAGCTGAAATCATCATAATATCAATTTCTTTCTCTTGATTGCGAATATACATTAAAAGCTCAAATCCAGTCTCTTCAGGCATAAAAATATCAAGTAATACTAAATCTACTCGTGATCTCTCTAATACTTCTATCGCCCCTTTTACTGATTTAGCTGCATGAATAAGTTCAAACCCTCCCACTTGCTCTAAGTAATGCGTATTTAACATCGCTACCATCGGATCATCTTCTACAATTAAAACTTTAATCATCTTTATCTCTCATCCCTACTATTAGGTATTTCAATTGTTATCGTTGTTCCCTCTCCTACCAATGAATGAATATGAATTTCGCCATTTATTCGCTGTATGCTTTCCTTTACAAGATGCAAACCATACCCCCGATTATCACCCTTTGTGGAATAACCTTTTATAAATAATGCATCAATTTCATTTTCTTGTATGCCTTTCCCTGTATCTTGTACTGTAATGATTAATGTATCCCCATATTGTATTCCAACTTCAACCTGCTTCTTTTCACAATTCATCACTGCGTCTAATGCATTATTAATCAAATTTCCGACAATCGTAATAAGTTCATGAATGATCCTCTCATCATATATGTCTGGTAAGTCCGAACCTTCACTTATAATTAACGTTATATTTTTCTCTCTAGCATAACTAAGCTTACCTAGTAAAAAACCAGCAAATACCGGACTTTTAATTCTTTTCATAACCCCACCAATTTCATATTGATGCTCTGACACCATACTACTTACATATTTCTGCAATTCTTCATACTGTTTCATATGTGTAAGTCCTAATACAACATGCATTTTATTCATAAATTCATGGGACTGTGCCCGTAATGCTTCCGCATATAGCCTGATACCGGTTAGTTCCTCTGCTAATTTTCTAATCTCTGTTTTATCACGAAATGTTGCAATCACGCCAACTATTTCTCCTTTTACGTATAAAGGAACACGGTTTGTAACAATCGTAATCCCATAAATATTTTGTTCTTCGTTTAATTGTACCTCTCCTGTTTGCAACACTTCTTTTATACGTGAATTCGGCGTATACAATTCAACATCTTTACCGATAAAATCTTCTGTAAGTCCAATTTTCTTAAGTATTCGTTTTGCCTCATTATTAATTAAAGTTACTCTCGCCTCTGTATCTATAGCAACAATACCTTCTTTTACAGATTGTAGCATCGTATTTCTTTCTTCTAAAAATTTCGCTATCCTATGTGGCTCAAGACCAAATAAAACTTTCTTTATATGTCTAGCTAGCAATATCGCTCCTATAATTCCAACTAATATTCCAACACCAACACCGATATAAATGATATGTCTACTTTCTTTCACTCTCTCTTTCACATTATCAGCTGAAATGCCAACAGCGACCGCACCAAGTTGCTCACCTGTGTCAGCAAAAATAGGTACGAATACTCGCATAGAATTCCCTAAAGTTCCTTCTGCTAACGATACGCGTTCCTTTCCTTTCAATACAGTTCCTTCATCCCCTCCAACGAAATGATGACCTATTTTTTGAGGGTTTGGATGAGATTTTCGTATTCCATCCATATCCATAACTACAATAAATTGAACATCTGTACTCTTTAATAGCTTATTGGTATACACCTGAATTAAGGAGGTATCTACCTTCCCCGACAATCCATCAATTACAATAGAATCATTCGCCACAATACGTGCAATCGTTTTTGCCTTCTCTGCTTGGCTATCTTTCGTTGCCCGTTCAACATTATGGCTAATTAAAATGTCTGTTACGAGTAAAGAAAAAATTACTACTGTACACACTAATAATGTAATTGTTTTCCACAAATCCAATAGTTTTTTCCTTTTTTTCATCTCTCTAGCAACCAATCGTTTTAGCAATTACTATTTCTGGTTTCTTATTTGGGTAGATACGAAATTTATATGCTTTATTTACTAACATAAGTTGCACCTCGATTTGTTATAGGATATCTACAGTATACAAAAAAACGTAGGCTTACGCCTATTGGCATTCATCTCCCACCTACCGTTGGGCTAACGCCCTTCACACGCTTGAGGAAGGAGTATTCTGTCAGGAAACGATAAAGTACAAACTAATTTTCCGCCTCATCGTTTGCCTTCTTTCCATTTGTACCCTTTCCCTCGTACCGTAAGGAGAAACTGAGGCTCAGAAGGACTAGGTTCGATCTTCTGACGAAGACGACTGATATTCACATCTATTACTTTTGTGTTACCTACACAACTTATACCCCATATTTTATTTAAGAGTTCATCACGTGAAATTGGTTTTATGGAATTTTCCATTAAATATCGTAAAATAATATGCTCTGTTGGAGTTAAATCAATTACTATCTCATCCCTATATAATTCTCCTTGCAGAAGATTTAATTGAAATGGTCCCGAATGAATCCATTTCATATCCATTTTATTTTCTCTTACTCTTCTTAGCAATGATTGTACACGTGCTACTAATTCAATTATACTAAATGGTTTTTTAATATAATCATCTGCTCCAATTGTCAAACCGTGTACCTGATCTTTCTCTTGAACACGTGCCGTTAATATAATAATACCAATCTTTTCATTGCTTTTTCGTATTCTTTGGCATACCCGAAAACCATCTATTCCTGGTAACATAACATCAAGTATTACAATATCAACATTATGATTTTCTAAAAGTTCAAGAGCTTTTTCACCTGTATCGGTTTCTAAAACATTGAAACCAGCACGCTTCATATTAAATGTAATAAAATTACGAATCGTTATTTCGTCTTCTAATACTAAAATTGTTGTCATACTCACCGCTCCTTTACTCTTGTTGATAATCGGCTATGGGTTTGATATAAGATTTAAGCTTCTGGTAGTTTGATTTTTTTGAAATTGCATATACATGAGCTCTTGTTTTCCATATGTATCAACTCCTATTTAGTCACTTTATAAGAATAACGTGGGGATAATAAAGATTCTTAAGTTGATGGACATGGGGCGGTATCCCTAGTTTATCAGTCTTATATTAAGTAAGTGATAGGACTTTTTCGCCTTTAATCTCATTCTCCCGCCAACCGCACCACCAAACAATTTATTACGTAAAAACGAAATGTTTTCCATCGTTTGTTCTATAATTTCCGCGTTTTTATATACACTTCGAAACGCTTTGACTAGATATTCCAAGTTCTCTTCTGGTCCGCCTAAATAAAATCGAACCTTTTGACTCTTTCCTTCTACATCTTCCGGCTGATACATAAGTAACCGATACCAATCGCATCCCTTTCACAACTGCTTTAGTGGATTTCTCTAGTTCTTTTTCAAACTTATTAGATGCCACAGTCTCACTTCCTTTGCATCAACTATGAAGAATTACTCGCTCCTTTTTAATTTTTTTAGATGCTTTTCTAGTTCTGAAGGCTCTAATTCATAGAGTTGTCTTCTTCCATCCTTGTAAAATCCGCAATCGATCAGCTGACTAATGATACGCTGTTTTTTTCTTTCTACATGATAAGTATGTTGTTCTAGCTTTTTGGGGTCTTTTGCATACCTTCAAGAAATCAATTCTTGTGTTGCCATTTCTACAAACTGAATATCAGACTCTACAAGGTAACGAATATATGCCGTTTTCGCTTTCATATATTCATCTTCATTTTTCCATCTATGATGGCTGCCGTCACAAAGTACAAAAAAGGAAACGTTTCTCAACTGACTTACCAATTTATTCGTTTTACCCTTTGGATTAAATGTTTCTTTCGCTTTTTTATGTGCCTGTAACACTTTGTCTTTCGAACATCCGCCTACAAGTAAATAATGTGGAATGATTAAACTCATTTTGTTATCTCACCTCTCTATTGCTCTCATACACAATCCAGAAAGGATAAGAACAAAGAGCAGGCGTCGATGCTTTACACGCTAACATGATTTGAAAAGCATGATAAGAAGGATGATCCTTTTCCAAATGGCTAGTGATATATTCTAAAAAGCCGTCCTTCTTCTCACCCACGTTAATCCAGCGCCTTCATGAAGCGCTTGTTTTGTCATTTCTATTGCGAGTTCCTGTGCCTGCTTTTTCGTTTGAATATCAGCAATTCCATTCGAAACAATCATTTCTTTCACCCTTTCGTAGTTTTGTAGTTTTCATATAACTAAATACAATACAACTAACCAAAATGGTATTACCATTAGAAATCCATTTCTAATCCCTTTTGCAATAGCCAATGGATCATCATTACAGTATGGCATTTCCTTTTCTTCAACCCGCTGCAACATCTTTTTTTGAGGTGAAAGGCTCATATTGAATCTCCTTTCCTTTCAATCTGTTTTCATTTTCCATAACAAACTACCACCAAAACAGCTTATACAATAAATCATAATAAATTTTATGCAAATTTCTATAATTGCATCCATCATTCCCCATTATCCTCTCCCAAAGCCTGTAATACACAAGCTATGATCAGCAAAGAAAGAATTAATAATAAACTCCCTATATCTCGGCATTTCCCAAACACCGACATCCTCTCCTCGCAATTAACATTTATTTCAGAAAAACCCCACGGTAAGAAAAGTCAGACAAGAAAAGAGCCAGATTTTACCCTGTTAAGAGTAAATCGGCTCTTTAATATTCAAAGGACGTAAGGAATGTAAACTTGTTGAATGTAATCCCTCAAACTTTTATTCTCCTAAGAAATTGATATCTTTCCAACCTAAAGGCGAATATCGTACGCTAGGGAATTTTTCATTTAAACGTAACTCTTTTATTCTATTTTTCATAGAAATCTTCTAATTAAAGAAAACTATTATAATATTTTTTAGCTAATGTATTCGTAATTAGACAGCATATCATAATGAGAAATAGCCCAGTATTAATTGGAATTATTATCCATTTTGAAAGAAACATCATAAGAATAATCATAACCATAAGAATACTTATGGTAATATGTGCAGCTTTTCCATCTATTAAATCAACCCTTTCATCATATTCCTTTGATAGTTCTCTTTCTAACTGTTTACCATTAGTTTTATGTTTAGTTTGAGAAACTAAAGCAAAAATTAAAAACAATACTCCCGTAAGTATCTTTAAATTCCCCAAATAAAACCCTTCAGTAAGCACAGCTGCAGTATGATCATAAATTATTTCAAAAAAACCCATTGCAATAATTGCAAACGAACATAAATAAAGCTCTTTCAATCTATTTTTCAAACAAATCACTCCTAACACAGCCATATATTCAAAGTTTATTTAAAAGTATATTTTAATAAATATCTTCTTTTTTACATCCTTCATTAGTTAGTGAATAATACATACTATCCTCGAAAGATATTAATATAATCTCAATCCAATATCAATTCTTTT
>NZ_QOSC01000028.1:0-3786 GCF_008368845.1 Bacillus sp. BB51/4 | reverse complement strand
TCTATATTACACCTCTATATACTAATCGTCAATACCTTTTTCATAAAGTTATTCAAGTTAATATTTTTGCACTCTCTAATCTAGAGAAGAACCTATAAATATTGCATTATCCGAAAATCCTCTTCGACTTCGCTTTAATTTCTTCTCCCAAAATATATTCAAGTTTACTTACACCCTAGACTGAATTGGTACGGAAGTTTTCCCCCCCGCGGAACTAACAACCTTATTTTAATAAATACTAATATATAATTAAAAACTTATTCCACTCCCTAACACCTCTTTGTTTATCAGGCACTCTATTAGAAACGATTGAAGATATACGTATTCTCATAAACAGACAACGATACAGAAATTCTTATATACTACTCTAGCTATAGAGTTCCCCTTATATGAGGTAATGGTTACTTACCTGTTTACTCGTAAATATATAGAAACACACTAATATATTTACTAACTATCCCTATGTCACTGAAATAGCAGACTTATATCTCTTTCATCTTTAGCAGCATCCATTTCCATATGGCCTAGTCGTAATAAATTTTATATCCTCTTAACAAACATTTCAGATATACAAATAAACTATACTCGAGGTCCAAACCAATTAATAGCATTTCTTTTTTTAAACACATATACCCGATTAAAAATACGCACCTCAATTGATCGAGTGCACATAACACACTCACAAGGAACATTCATTCTATTTGTATTTTATTACTTTTTATCACATGTAAGGATGTTTATCCTATACCTATATTTACGTTTTACCGCTAGGAGAGCGAATCAAGTTACTAACAAAGTATGTAATTTTATTGTTTATATATATCCTCCGTTTTGAAATACATATAGAATTACAAATTCATTTATTTCTAGCTATAAACCTAAGAATACATAACAATAAGAAACCAATGCATATAAAACACCCACAAAAACAAATTCTACAACAAGGTATACTACGGCTGTACAATTTATAAACTATAATCTTTTCAATATAAAAAGAGCCGGAATTTCTACTCTAAGGAACATCCGACTCTTATTTTTGGGCCACAACCAAAATAATTTAACTTACTCACTACAACTGAACGCCCTCATAATAACCATAGCCAAAATAATTTTTATATTTAATATTAAAATGTCTATTTAATATTCCCTACTCTGCTGTACTGCAGATGAATGCATCATATCTATCACTGCACGATATAAATTTTCCGGATATTCAGCTATCCGATGGCATAAATACAAGTACCACTCTTTCCCATAGGTCAAATACACCCTAGCATTATGCCCTTTGTTTTTCAAATCACTTAACATATCCGGACGAATTCCATATAGCATTTCTATCTCTACATTAGATTGATTAAAACATTGACGTTTCTCCATTTCTTTAATAAGAATTTCATCATGTGTAGCTATAGATACAGGATGATTGTTTTCAACTAGTTGTTCTACAATCTGAAGATACTGTTGGTTTAAGTCATTTGACCTAGGCATAGCAATATCCGAAACTTCTTGATAGGCACCTTTTACAACTCGTATTTTCCCTGGATAATGTAGGAGTTCTTGAATATCATCGTTTGAGCGATATAAATGCGCCTGAATCGTTATCCCTACATTAGGATATTGCTCAGTTGTTTTTTTATAGATGGAAAGAATGTCTGCTGCTTTAGATGATTCTTCCATACTTATCATAAGGGTAGTTCCATGTAGTTTTGCCTTCTCTGCTAACTCCATTAAATGAATATAAGATATTTTTGGATCTATAGATAATCCAATATGCGATAAATCGAGTGATACTGTTTGCTTCATAGATAGAGCACCCATATCCCCAATAAGATTCCAAAACTCATTTTTTTCTTTATAACATTCCTCTATATCTAGAGTATTTTCCCCTATGTATTCTAGTGAAGTATGATAACCTTTTGTAATTAGTTCTTTTGCTATCACAATCCCCTCATGTCTCGTTTCTCCGGTGACAAAGCGTTTCGCAGCTTGCAATAACAACGCATAGAGTTCATTAGATTGTTGTACATAGGATTTTATATGTTCATTTCGTGCAATCGATTTAAATGCCTGAGCTACTTGGAATTCTGGTTTCGTCATCACATTTTCATCCCCTTTAGAACTATTTGATCCAACTATAGCATGCTAAAATGGTTCATATTAGTACCATTTTAACCAAACTTTTATGGTACCAATTTTGATGAAGGGAGCATTTATATGCTTTGGATACCTATTGATCGATCGTTAGATATAAGTTTAATTCGACAGGTTTATCACCAAATACGTGAACGAATATTAAACGGAGAACTACAATCTGGAGAAAGACTACCATCTACACGGGAATTATCTTCTGAGTTAAGCGTGTCTAGGAATGTAATTTTAGAAGCTTATGATCAATTATTTTCCGAAGGTTTTTTGGTCGCTCGACAGGGCGCCGGGACATTCATTGCAGAAGGAACTTATTTAGAACAACGTAAAAAATCAACTCTAATTGATTCTTTATCTTGGTGCGAAGAAATAAACAAAGACAGTAACATCATTAATTTTCGTTCAGGGATACCAGCATTAGACTTATTTCCACGTAAGGGATGGGCAAAGTTATCTCATACTATATGGAATGAAACACCTCCTTCTACGTTTGGATACGATATTCCCGAAGGGCGTCCCGAATTAAGAAAGGTTTTATCACACTATTTACTTAAAACAAGAGGAGTTTTTTGTCATCCAGAACAATTGATAATTACCTCCGGTGCAACGCAAGCTTTAACACTTATTTCTAAGCTACTTTTGTCAACAGGCGACGAAGTACTAATAGAAGATCCCATCACCAATGACATTCAAACAATTTTTAAAAATTCAGGAGCCTTCCTTTATCCTATACCAGTTGATGATAATGGGATGGATACATCTTTGCTGCCTGCAAATAAAAACCCAAAATTCATCTTCACTACTCCTTCTCATCAGTTTCCTTTAGGAGGAGCGTTACCGATTCAACGACGGGTTCAATTGATTAACTACTCAAGGAAAACAAATTGTTATCTCATTGAAGATGATTATGACAGTGAGTTTCGATATGAAGGCTCACCTGTAAGTTCATTACAGGGATTGGATCCCGAGCGTGTTATATATATAGGTTCATTTAGTAAAATTTTATCACCGGCCCTTAGGATGGGATACTTAGTTCTTCCCTCACACCTTATTGAAAAATGTCGCAGGGTAAAATGGTTTTCAGATCTACATACACCTTCTTTAAATCAGCTTGTTCTTGCTAAATTTATTGCCGAAGATTATTTGGAGCGACATATTATGAAGATGAAAAAAATTTATAAAACTCGAAGAGACTTCCTTATCCAGCAATTAAAATTAGCATTCTCCAATAAGATCAATATTTTCGGTTATTCTACAGGATTACATCTGATTGTTGAATTCAATCAAGTTCAATTCACAAAAGAATTACTTGAGGAAATCCAACAACTCGGAGTGAAAGTATATCCTGTGGAAGAGCACGCCATTAAAAAAGGAAAACATCATAATCGAATTATTATAGGGTATGGACATTTAACAACTGAAGAAATAAAAGAAGGTGTGAGCAGGCTACAGAGGGCAATACCTTGTATCTATTCTTGTTAACGAATAGATGGTCTAACAAACTTATCCATATTTTTCTGAAGGTATGCTATTTAGATGTGAAATCATAATAAAATAAAGCTGTTTTTTGCTAGATACACGTACTCATAGAACCAACATTAATTACAAGATTATTTCCATTAAACACAAAAAAGACGAGTC
>NZ_QOSC01000027.1:0-97547 GCF_008368845.1 Bacillus sp. BB51/4 | reverse complement strand
GGTTTTTACTATTTTGTATTCACTTATTTTACAAATATATAAACCAAGTTGCAATAATTTCTTGTTGTTCTATGATGTTCATAAATGCCTCCATAAAATTTAAAAAATAGAAAGAAGCGCTTGGTATGAAATGAAATAGTATACAATTCTCATAGAATATGTATTTAGGGTTTTATCAATAATGCAAAAAAGAACCGTCAATGCCTGTCAGCAAAGAGACGGTTCTCAAAAATAAATAACTAAACTTTCAACTATTTATCACCTAATATATCACTTATTTTTTTCCCTAACACAGTTTCCATAAGTAGGTGAGAAACCCCTTGAAATTCCTCAGTTAAATTTGCAGTATCATCTAGAAAGGCTGAAGTTAAGTGAATGTTAGGAGTGCTATTTCCCACATATTTTTTTGTATACGTTTGTAAAACTAGTTCCGCCCTTCTAATAGCTGAACATTCCTCCACAGAAAAATAATTGTGCCAATCCCCTTGGAGTTGTAAATTATCAGAAAGTGCATCTAAATGCTCGCTAGTATTATTTTTGCTAGATATACGTAAAATATTAACAAATACAACTAATATCTTATGTGTAACTTCACCCCTAACAACTGCCTTTAAATGATCTTCCTTCTTTTTCTGATTTTCTAACGCAATCTCTGCTAAGTTAGCAGAATCCTTAGCAGCTGCCGCCGCATCACTAGCAGCGTTTGCCGCATGTTTATTCGCCCTCCAAATTAAACAACTAAAAATTCCTGTTACTAACACACCTAGTAAACTTATAACATTTCCAACATCCATTGAATAGCTTCCCCCTCAAATACTTCAAAATTACAATCATTCTCCACTTCTTAATTGCTTTCTTAACTTCCTGTTCCCCACATACAAATAAGCTTTTGTCTCGTATGTTTCATGCCTAAAATACGAATAGCCACCCTTAAAAATTGTTATTTGGCGCTTCTCAGTCTGCAAGAGCACCCAATACTTACTTTCATCCAACACAACACCGGATACATTCTTACCACTAGGAAAATAAACCGTAATTGTATCCCCCACAGAAAATACATACTCCGTAGGCTTTTGATAATCAGCTAGTTTCATTTCCTCCGTATAGAAGTCATTCATTCCAAGTAATGGATCATGCTTTACATGTGTAACATAAGATAAAGCACCCTTCATGATTGTATAGTAATTCTCTTTTTCAGTTTTAACATAAAGATAATAAGCATCCTCAGACAATAGAGTTCCTTTTATCCCCTTACCATCTTTAAATACACAACCTATCATTTCACCAATCTCAAATACAAATGATGTTTTCTTATCCCCCTCACTAAACTTAGGAGATCTTTCTTCAACAGTTGGAAACTCTTCATGCCTTATATATTTAACTTCAGAAAAATTAACTGTTACTTGATACGGATCACCGTTCCCCTCCACATCAAGAACACAATAATACTCTTCTATTGTTGAAATTTTACCTTTTAACAATTCATCATGATTTAATAGCTTTATATCTACAGTAGCCCCCCTCATAAATACATAAGAGTGTCTGTAACGCCCTCTACTATCACGATCAATAGGATAATTTTTACCCAAATTAAGCACCACCAATATTCTAATTTTCTAGCAAACTTCTGTAAATTTCACATACCATAATAAGTATATAACCCTAATAGTGTAAGACTAAAACTCCAAGAATAAAAGAAACATAAACTATGTAATGCTGTAACGCTATAGCTAGCTGACCGAACCATGTATCGTAGATATAATTATGTATTGGCAGAGTGGACTATTAAAAATTAACCTGCTGGTAGCCCTTCTAATATGCCGTATAGTGTCTCTTCTTCCGCCATAGCGCTACTTGTTTTTGCTTGTCCAAGAACATTACCCATTTGAGGGAATAGCCCTTGTAAGTAGTTTAAATAGCTCTCTCTTCTTTTGCCGTTTTCTTTTAACGCAAATGTAATTAGCATGCCTAGTGTAGATAATCCTGTTTTTGCTATTTTCCCTTTTCTCTCAACCGTTTTATAGATTTTTGTACTCTTTTTTAGAACCGTGTTTAATGTACTACGTGGAATGTTAAGCGCTTCGCACAGTTCTGATTGTGTAAAGTATAGCACAGGTTTATTATTTGAATTCATCGATAAGAAAGTAATAATGTCAGCTTCCCACTCATGCCAATGACTACGCACACGATCCTTACGTTGTTTCTTATGTTTCTTCCAAAGTACAGAAGGCGTACGGAAAGCTGAAGCCTGTCCACCCACCCCATATGTTTGTAATAAGCGCTCTATGTAATCTTTATGTGCTGCCTGATACTTTCCAGAGTACGCAGACATAACAATTCCTCTAACTTCAGTATGGTCTAGCGGGTGCTCTAGGTTACTATTAAACTGATCCATTAAGTCCATTGTGTCTTTAATAGCGTACTGACTTTGGAAACACGCTAAAGAAAGGGTGAAAATCGCATTGTTTCGCCCTGCTTTTGTTTGTTTTGGAGATACATTTGTACAGCTAATTACTTGTTTGAACCATAATTCATCCATTTGCTTTGGTTGCTCTACAGGAGCATTTTTAACAAAAGGACTCTCTATCACATTATGAAACTGTTCATTTCCCTTGTTGTCGTCTTGGCGCTTGCTCCACTCTTGTAATTCCTTGAATGTATACACATTTTCCTCAAAGAACATCACAACATTTTTAACTGAAGGCATTCTAAAGAAACCAAAGTGATTGCATGTTAAATCCACGTTTGGCAAACTCTCAGCAAACATTTCTCTTAAGTTTTGAGAGATGCGTTTCGCTGATTTAATAGCTATATAGTTCTTGTTATTTGATACGTACACAGCTTTATCCAACACATAATACACTTGATAACCCTTGGTTGTTTCAAGAATCATAGTAGGTACACCAAAACCTGCATTTAATGCCACATCATTAATCGCAGTCATAGGGAATGACTTTGAATCAATATCAATAACAAAGCAGTTAATTTGTTGTAGGTTCTTTTCAGTATGCCCCACAATTGTACGAAGGCCATTTTCACCGTATGTACCGAAATTATATACATTAGGTGTCCAGTGTGAAGCCTGTCCAACATGATCCAGTACAGCTTCTTCAGAAGATAATACTACGCCCCTAGTTCCAAACTTGGCGCTTAAATCTTCTTTTTTACGAGTAATAAAAATTGATCCTTTTTTATTCTTCTTACCATTGAGCACTTTGCTTTCAAATTTCTCTTGATTTGCAATAGACACTAGTCCTGCTTTCGAATTTTTAGATTTATATTTTCGTAACCCTTTATGTAGTATTAATTCGATAGCTTTTTGTACTGTATTCATGTTGAACCTCCTTTCCACTGATTTTTTACAACAAAAAAAGGTGAGCAGTTATATCACTGCTCACCTTAATAAATAGACTTCCCAAGATTGCGTAAAAAGGCAGAAAAATCCATACTTAAACATGCTTGAAAATGCACTTAAAGAAGGGTTTCTATCTTTACAAATCTACTCTAATTAACTATACTAATAAGAGATATTTTATATCTCAATAGCATAGTTAACTAGAACGGTTTGGGAAGTTTACTCACTGATAGCTGCAGTGACGTAAATCGAATACAAGATGTGTCCAGCAAATTGTATTCACCAAGAAGTAGAGATGTGTCCAAGCAAATCTACTTCCTCTGTCTGGTTGAGACGTCCAAATCTCAATTAGACAGCCGTTCTTTTTTTATTTGTTTTTTAATGTTTTATGTGTCTTATATATTCTACAAATTCTTACGAATTTTTTATGTATATTATCAAATTGTGTTGAGAAACTTGTTGTCTATAACGTTACAACAAGTTTTTTTATTTGTAAATATCAAAAAAAGATACATATTTAGCATATACCCCTAAAAAGAGAAAAGATACATGTATCTTTGTATCCTTGTATCTTTGTATCCTTGTATCTTTGTATCCTTGTATCTTTGTATCTTTGTATCCTCTTAATCCTGTATATTTGAATTACTTATAAAATGTTGATTTAACAGCATTTATGATAAAACCATCTTTTGGTTTTCTATAAAAAAATAGTAAAATATAAAAAAGGATACATTTATCCTTTTCATGTATTCGCTCATGTGTTATGATTGTTTTAGGATACAAAGATACATGTATCTTTTATTACAATTGTGTTACATTTAAAAAGGAGTGAATCTCTATGAAAAAAGGACACGTAATAATCAACGCCCAACAAAAAGGGGGCGTAGGAAAAACTACTGACTCTTGTATGGAATCTCTTGTAGCTTCTCTAGTATTTAATAAGAAAGTTTTATTTATTGATACAGACCTTCAAGGAAACGGAACTACATTCTTAGCAAAATCCTTCAAAATAGAAGAAATGCAAAAAACATTAATGAAATGTTTAGAAGATGGTAATCTATCAGATGGCATTATAAAGCTTCATGAAAACCTCGATATGATCCCATGCGGTTACGATATGAGAAAGTACACAGATTTTTTAATTGAAAATTTTAAGACTACTGAAGATCGAACTTTTTATTTTGCAAAGTTGCTAGATAAAATTAAATACGACTATGACTACATATTCATTGATATTCCACCTTCCACTGACCTTAAAGTGGATAATGCTATGGTAGCAAGTGACTTTGTTATAGTAGTACAAGAAACTCAACAATTTTCTTATGAGGGAAGTCAAAGGTTGATTTTTGATTATTTACAAACTTTAGTGGATGACTTTGGACATCTTGTTAAGATGAACGTAGTTGGAATTTTGCCTGTATTATTGCAAAAGAAACGTTCATTGCATAATGAGATTGTCAAAAATACTATTGAAACTTTTGGTGAGGAAAATGTCTTTAGTACAATAATAAATAATCATGCTCGCCTAGAATGGTATCCACGTATTGGGTTCCAATTCGAGGATCATCATGATAAGAGAATGTTAGCTCTATTCTGTGATGTATTCTGCGAGCTTGAAGAAAGAATTCATCTCTTTGAAACTAAAGGAGATATTGTAGACTACAAATACACTCCTAAATATTTCGTAGATAACAAACTTACTAAGTTAGGGAAAGGAATTGATATAGGTGAGTTTAATAAAGAGACAACAACCCAAAGATCCTAAGATTACTGAAGCTGCTGATGTCACAAGAAAAGTAGAAGATAATACACCCTCTTCTCAAACTATAGCAGATGCAACAAACCAACATAAAAAACAAGTTGGTTCGCAAAATCGTAAAAACATAAAAGTTTCTCCTGATACATTTAGTCTGATTGAAAACATCTGTACTTTAAGAAGCTTAAAAAAATATGAGGTAATAGATGAACTACTTGAAAACTTTATAAAAAACGAATTGACTGAAAGAGAACAGAAGCTACTTCAAACTCTTAGTTCTAAAGAAGATATATAGAGATACGCATTATGCCGTATCTTTGTATCTTTGTATCTTTGTATCTTTGTATCTTTGTATCTTTGTATCTTTGTATCTTTGTATCTTTGTATCTTTGTATCTTTGTATCTTTGTATCCTAAAATTGATTAACAAAAGGAGATGTGCCATGAGAACCCTAATTATTATTGCCTTAGTTATCATAGGGTTAGTATTTTTTAACGTAATATCCTTACATACAATTGAAACATTAGCCCTCATAATCGGATTCATAATAGCAATTGCACTTGGTACTTATTTCTTATATCGGTTTGCTCTTGGATTCCTTGCACTATTTGCAACTTTCATTGGTATTATTTTAGTGATCTGCTTAATTACATATGCTGCAACTAATTTAATTTAAAAGGAGAAGTGAATTATGAATGCCCTAAAAGAAAATAAAAAACAAGTTGCTTTCTTTGAATTATTTTTCAAAAATCACCCAATCAAGAATGATGTGTTTATTATAGAAGCAAATGAAAAATACTTCTTTTTCGAATACGAAACTGTCATAAGTATGATTGAGGATTTCTCTCCAAAACAACAAGAGTATATTATGAGACAGCTACGATTTTTCAATTACTTAAATCAGGATTTAACCGTTTGTTTGATACAAATTGCAGTTGATTATGTTAGAAGACTCATAGGAGAACACAAAAAAATAGAGTGCAGAATCCTACCTCTACACTCCATTTATGATCACAATTAAAGAATATGGAGATTCTTTAACGCAATATACCCAACTAAAATTATACTATATTTCTACAGTACTTGTAACTAAAATGGATTCTTAAACAGACTCCATTTTTTACCTATTAAACCTTTTGATTTTAGGATACAAAGATACATGTATCTTTGTATCCGTTTTTTAGTAAATCCTAAACTTAGCAAAAGTAGAGAAGTATACTTTTTTACTCCTTCGTAGTTTGGTGACCTTCTATTTATTTCTTAGCAACAACGTTGAAGAATCCTTGCTACATCAGTGCTTTAACTCACTATCACCCATCAACGGCTTATTATTTTTCAGCAACCCTAAACTTAGCAAAAGTAGAGAAGTATGCTTTTCTACTCCTTCGTGGTTTTTAATAATCATTCATAAAAGGGGGTGTACTATGGGAAGCCTTATTCTTATTGCCTTAGTTGTAAAAGGAGAACTGAATTATCCTTGATATATTTCTATGTAATTTAGTGTTTAGCATTCATAAATACGTCCTCCAATAACATATAAGTAGGTTTTGTTTTTATTTACGTACTATAATCAAAAGGGGGAAAACTTTTCTATATATAACTATATTTCAATAGTTAATGAAAATTTTAAAAAGGGGGATATTTATGAAGTATAGATTTATAACCACTCTTCATAACATGAAATTAAGTAATGTGAAAAATAAAGGAATAGAAATATTTCCAGGCGCTAGGATCTCAAATGGATCAAAATCTATATCAGAAACCTTAGACACAAAATTAGTTCGTCATACTATGGGGTCTATTACAAGTGAATCAATTAGGAACTCTACTTATGCCTATATAGATGGGGAATTTGAAGATATACATACTTTCGAGGAAATGCATAAGGTAGGAGTGCAACACACTTTCTCTTTTTTAAGGCAATTTGAACATTTTACTCATGAGCTTTGGAAAGTAAAAGATAACAATGTGTATGCATTTGATGGATTTTTATTTGCATATAACAAGAATTTTGAAGACGGATACACCTATGCAGCTTCATTAACCGGAGTATATAGCTATTCAACATATGAACAAAAGGAATCAACTTTTTCAGATTCTGAATTAATGACAGCTATTCAAAATTTTGTTCCTTTATCAAAAGAAGAATTTAACGAGAAAAATTTCGGAGGAAAACATCCGGGTATGGATATTCTCTTAAGAAACAAAGGATCAAACAGAATGTTGAGAGCTTTATATTTTACAACAAGTGCCCGATCGAGTTCGGTTATGCCAATAAAAATAGTTAACTATTGTAATGCGTTAGAATGTTTATTTACTACTGGAAAATCAGAGGTTAATCATAAAATTGCAGAAAGAGTAGCAATTATGTTAGGAACTTCTTTCGAATCTAAAAAGGATTTAGCTCAACTTGTAAAAAAAGCTTATAATATTCGTTCTGAAATGGTACATGGTCAAGCTTTAAAAGCTAAAGAAGAGGATTTAATAATTGTATCGCAAGGTTTAGACAATGTTCTAAGAGAATTAATCGTAGCTAATCATGATGTGTTTTCTAAAAAGGATCATGAAATGGATGATTTCTTTTTAGACTTGCTTTTTAGTTATGGGAGAAATTCATAATTTTTTATAAATAAGAGTAAAGAATTCATCTGAATGAAAGGGATGTCATAGAAAAACTATAAAAATAGAGTCCTTTCATTAGGGACTCCATTTCTACCTATTAAACCTTTCAATTTTAGGATACAAAGATACAAGTATCTTTGTATCCTTTCCGGTGATTTAGTGGAGGGGAGTGACATCACCTCATTTTATTGAATAGAAAATTCTTTGATATCCCCTTTAAAACCCGCTTCTCTAATTCTATTTTTAAACGATTCTTTTTCAATAACAGATTCATAATCGGATAAATACCACGTACATTTTTCTGTATTACAAATCTTACAAATCCGGTTTAAATATACCAAATCTACAGGTGAAAATGAAAAACCGTGAGAATATATCTCATGCACAGAAGATAATTCATCAAAGAAATATTTCGCTCGTCTTAATGCTTCATGCGTATCCTTTTCTAAAAGTTTATGTATTTTTTGCAAACTTTCTGTAGCCCCAGTATGACAACTTTCAAAATCATCCCTTACATCACCATGACCAAAAAAGATATCAGAAGCACAGTCATATTGTGCACCATGTATATGACAGACATTATCACCATCAGCACCATATATATCTTCTAACACATATGTATAATTAAAAGTGAGAAAGTAATCATTTTCGCTATCAATTAATTTCTCGAATTTTTCTTTTGGACTAGTTTTCTTTATATCGATAGTTTGAACCCAATCAACAAGAAAATCATGAAATTTCAACATAACCTGATACATTGCACTTGATGCATCTTCGTTTCTGTGTACATTTCTAGTTAGCTCTTTATCGACATCCAAATCGAAAAGGTCTTCAAGATCACTAAGATAGTCTTCAAGTGGTAAATCAGCTAAACTACTTTCGACATTACACCATTCTTCCCCTTCTACATTATTAATTGTATTAATAATAAAAGCTATAGCTTCATTATTATCCACTCCAATTTCCCCATCAGGCATATCTTTAATTGATACGTCATAAGTAGGCTTTAAACCACTTGCTTTAGGATAAGTTTTCACAAGATACTCTCGAAAATGTTCGTAGCTTGTTGGAAGTCCATGAGCTCTATCAAAACCATTCCCTAATATAAATAATTTACTCAAAATCCTCACCCCTATAAAATATTCTTAGTTCTATAGTAAAGATACATGTATCTTTGTATCTTTGTATCTTTGTATCTTTGTATCTTTGTATCTTTTTTTTATTATTTCTTCACTTCAGCCCACTTATAGTTGAATTCTCCACCGAAATCATTTGTCACAATACCTTTGACTGAAGAACGTTGTAAGTATGATCTACCTTGTTGGTAGAAAGGTGCAACCGCCCCGTCTTCTAATAAGATTTTTTCAGCTTGTTTCATTGCTTCCCAACGAGCTTTTTCATCACTAGCTAAATTAGTTTTCACTTGATGAATTAGTTCATCATATTGTTTGTTTGAATACTTATCAAAGTTATATGTACTATCTGTCGTGAATAAGTCTAAAAATGTGATTGGATCAGGAATATCGGGACCCCATACATCAACGCCTAGATCATAATCACTATTTAGAAGCAATTGAATTTGTTGCTTGCGTGGCTGCGGCTTAACATTGACCGTTAATCCCTCTAAATTCTTTTCTAATTCACCTTTTAAATACTCTGCATTTTTCTTGGCAAAAACATTATCACTTGTAAGTAATTCTAGCGTTATCTGCTCTTTACCTAGTTCTTGTTTTGCTCTCTTCCAGTTTCCCTTCGCTGCATCCACATCATCTTTTACTAATTCCCCATTTTCTTTTCGGAAGTCTTTTCCGTCCGAACTTTTAGCGAAATCGGCTGGTATAAAACCGTCTGCAGGAAGAGAACCATTATTTAAAACTGTATCTACAAAGGCTTTCTTATTCATTGCCTGACTGATTGCCAAGCGAGCATTTTTATTTTTTAATACTTCATTCTTTTGATTCATACGTAGGAATTGTACTGTAACTTCAGAACGTTCCTTGAAGTCAGGATTCTTTCTATATTTATCTACAAACTCACCTGTTAGTCCTACACGGTCAAGCTGACCTGATTCATAGAGATTTATTTCTGTTGATTTATCTTTCACGATATCAAAGTTAATCTCATCTAATCTCACTGTTTTAGCATCCCAATAATTCGGGTTCTTTTTCAGCTGAAAAGCTTGTTCGTGCTTCCAATTATCTAATGTGAATGCTCCGTTATAAACCAATTGATCTGCTTCTAAACCATATTGCTTCCCTTTTGATTCGAAATACTTCTCGTTAATCGGTAAGAACGTTGCAAACGTTGTCAAATCTATGAAGTAAGGAACAGGCTGTTCTAATTGTATTTCTAATGTTTTATCATCTATTGCTTTTATCCCTAGCTGCTCTACAGGTAACTCTTTACTATTAATTTTCTTTGCATTTTTTATATCGAAGAATAAAAACGCATATTCTGCCGCTGTATCAGGATTCACAGCTCTTTTCCAAGAGAATACGAAGTCTTCAGCTGTTACAGGTGTACCATTTGACCATTTTGAATCCCTTAGATGGAATGTGTATGTTTTTTTATCTTCACTCACATCATACGATTTTGCTACTGCTGGTATCGGCTTATTTTCTTCTCCCAACGTATATAAACCCTCGAACACGTTTTTCATTACGTTCATAGATTCACCGTCAGTTGCCTTTGTGACATCCATTGTTGGAATTTCCGCTATATACGGTAAATGAATAGATTGGCTCGTTTTATTCTTGTCAGTTGCCTTTGCTGTATTTTTTTTCTTTTCACTACTACACGCTGTTAGTAAAAAGCTAGCTCCTAAAACAGCAGCCATAATAGGCGTTACTTTTTTTAACATGTTTCTTTTCTCCCTCTCTACGTACGGTTCATAGCATTAGATTATCTAGTTGTATATCGATTAGAATAAACCTCGTAAATCTGTCGCCAGTTTAAAACGTAGCACCCAGAGATGGACATGTCAATTGAACAAATTATAAATTCTAATATGCAAATCACAAACTATAAAGATATTTACTATATATTGTTGTGTAATGATATTTTCAAGCCCTCTTCTAAAAAGCGGCTCTTTATTTTCGTTTTTAACGGCATATGCGACTACAATTAATACAATTACACTAAAGTCACTAAAAACCAAAAATACAAATCGATAGAGTCCTTAAACGAAATTCCTGTGAAATTCATTTCAAATTCTAATTTCCATCCTCTTTTTAGATCTTGGATTACATACATCTACCTTTATGGTATGTGAAATTATTATTTGAACTAAAAATAGACAGATTTAAATTCCTCTTAAAAAATGAAAGTACACCCGATTAAGAGTGTACTCATCCCCAAAACTTCCACCAGAGCTTTTTCTCTTTCGCCGCTGCCACTTCTTCCATTATTCGTTTTGCTTCTTGTATCTCCCTCATCATTCTCATAAGGTTTTATCTCTTTGCTCTAATCTTTTTTCAATTCTTTCCTCACGTTCCTTGCGATTTCTTATGTCTTCCTCAATTAATTCATTCCGCTGAGCTATTCGATCACTTAATCTCTTTTCCATTTCTAATAGATTTGCTTGCTGCACCCTATTAAGTTCCGCTACCATAGCGCTATATTATTAGTGAAGTTAATACTGCACATGATACGGCATCGGATTTGCTTCTTTAATTTCTTCTTTCTTATTAGCGATACCATACTTCTTTACAATCAATTTAGCAGCCTTTTCTAAGGTCATACCATCCTCTTTACTTAGCTCTACTAACTGCTGAAGAAGTACCACATCAAACTCTGCATACTCTCTTCTACCATGACTATTCTTTCGTACCTCATACCATTCTCGTTCAAGAACATCCGAGTATTTCCTAAGTATGCTGCCCCTTACTTCCAACCGACCATATACCTTATTTGCGGTGTGCACTACTTCCATTCCTGACATAGCGCTATCCCACTTCCTATAAGAAAAATACAATATGAATAGCCTAAAACCTTTAAGATTCAATCGACGAAACTCGTAACGTCTTTGCTAGGTTTTGTCAGAATAGGGTGATTTAGAATTACACGAAGTCTTCTGTAAGATTATTTATTTCAAAATTTTTGTTGAAATTACTCTTAAAATTCATGAAAACAATGATTTCAATACGCACTGTAGGCCTATTAACCTGTTCAGTCCGCTATCTAAAAGGATGATATTGTGATTAAAACTTACTGAGAATTCTTTAATTAAGAGAGGTAAAAAAAAACAAATAATTACCTCTGCAAATTTAGTACCTCTTTACACTTTTTTACAAATATTGTTATAATTAGATAAACCAAAGCATTACCCCATTAACAAAGGGACTCCATAATTGGAGTCCCTTTGTTAATTAGCAATTAAAAATGATCAGCATGTGAGTATTGTATAATTTCTTCCTTTTTTAGAGCATGTTGTTTATCACCTGTATTGTTAATAAATGATAATGCTATAACTAATCCTAATGTCGCTAACACAAGCTTCTTCATTATTTTAACGCCCCTTTGCTTAGTAATTTTTGTTTCGCTTCGTAACATACATCGAAATAATCACTAACTTTTTCATGCTCATTCAATTTGCGGAAGCGAACCGCTAATACTTCTGCATATTCTTCTACGAAATCCCATAAACCCTGCTTTTTGAAGTAAGAAATACTTTTCTTCACTTCTTCTTCTAAGAGTTTAATTGCTTCATCTTCATTAAGAGAACGTAAAACATTGAAATGATATACATACTCTTCATTTCCTAATTCCATACAAACTGCTAATCCTTTTTCAATAAGTTCTTTTGCAATATTTGTTTCTCTTAGCTTATAGTGTTCACGTGCTTGTAAAAACAATGCTTTAAAATGCGCTGGATTCTTCTCTGTCACTTCTGATAAATGACGAATGGCTAATGTAGATAAGTTTTGAGTTGCATATAATAATCCTAGATTATGCCTTACTACTAAAATCAATTTTTCTTCATTATGTTTTTGCAAAAGGTCAATGGAACGATTCAAATGTTCTTCCGCTTTTTCAAATTGCTTTAAGAATATACAAGCTGTCCCTAATGTGTTCTCGCACGAAGCAACTTTCACCTCATATCCAGCATGCCTTCCAAAGATTTCCTTTGCTTTATTGGCGTATTCAATAGATATTAACATACTAGACATATGATGATTTAACACTGCATATTTTTGATTAAATTCTGCATGCTCCAATTCGTCAGAAATGTGTTCTAATAAGCTTTCAGCTTCTTCGTATTGTCTTCTTGCTTCATTATAGTTACTAAACATTAAAGCATGTTCTGCTTTAAAAGAATGATAGTAATAAGCTATGAGTGTATCTGTTGTTTCATCAATCTTATCAATCGCTTCAAAGCTGTCTTTTCGAATACTTACTCGATCAGTTAGCATTCTGTATTTTAAATCTAGTAAAGAATAATATAATAATAAATTTTGATTTTGATTTTCTTTTTGTTCTGCATGTTTAATCTGTTCAATTTTTTCATCTATTTCTTTTTTTACTTCAGTTGCTTTTATAATTTGCTGTGACAACATTATTTGATAAAAATCATTAAGTTGTTGCATAACGGCTTTATGTGTGCAAACATTTGTGCTCATATCACTACGTCCTCCTCAACCACTTCTATTTACTAAAGATTACCATAATTCTGCTAACTACATAAGGGCGCATCCTGTAAAAGTAAGTTGCGAAAAAATATATAGAACATTCAAAAAAATTCAAGAAACGAATTCATCTTCTTGAAAAAATCTTTAAAAATATATATTTAAATATTTATAATTTATTGAATTTTGTCGAAATTTATTTAGAAAATTATTCAAATATTTGTTTATTTTTGGATATTTATGTATTATATTCGAATTGCACGGTAATACGTGTAAAAAAATGGAAGGTGTGATGTAAATGGCAACAGAAAACAAATTTTTAAAGAGAGGGATTTACGTTTTAATGATTCTTTGTTTGGCAGTAATGTGTTTCACTCCGTTTCAACAAAAAGCAGCAGCTGCAGAGGTTTCTAAGCAGGATAAGCAATTACAAGCGATGATAGATATGTATCAAGAAACTACTAAACAAGTATCACTAGATAAGAAAAACGAACTTGTGAATCTAGTTAAGGAGAATATCGCTAATGGAAATGTTGAAACGCATTTCGGTTCTGATGTATCTTTAGATTTCAACAAAGCTGAAGTTGTTTTAATTAACGATAAACTTCACATGGTGAAATTATCTGCTAATGGTGGAGACCTTTTAAAAATCAGTGGTATGTCTGTATTTCTAGATGAAAACAACAAAATTATAAATGTCTATGAAACACATTTCAAACAAATCAATGAACAATCTGGTTCAGTAAAAGCCTGGTCAGATGGAAAATTACTTTTAGACAAAACAGTTAAAGAATCTACATCATGGTCTTATAGTAAATTTAATGATTGCTTAGCTGGCATGGGTGTTCCTGCTTGGACAGTTACTGCTTTAATGACTTTATGTGGAGCTGCTTGCATTGGAACATCAGGCCTAGCTTGTGCCCCATGTTATTACGGTGCAGGAGCTATTACTGGTGGAGCAATTGGATGGTGTTTAGGACAAGCTGCTTAATAGGAGGGATACATTATTAATATTAAGGATAATGCTAAAAAAGTTAAAATCCCTGTCATTTTAGGATTTTTAGGTGCATTAGTTTTAATAATTAGTATGTTAATAAAGGATAAGATACCTTACGCTCCTTCAATCGGATGGATACTATGTTTCATTTTAATAGTATCAGCTACATTTTTTTCTTCTAAAATAACAAAAAGCTAGGAGTTTTCTCTAGCTTTTTTGTTATTTTATATTTTGAATATAAATTATAAAAAGGAAGATCAATATGAATGTAAGTAAAAAATTAGAATATGTTTTATTTATAGCATGGGCTACATCATTTGTTGCTACATCTGGAAGCCTGTTCTTATCTGAGATAATGAAATATGAACCCTGTACATTATGTTGGTATCAAAGGATTTTTATGTACCCATTAGTGATATTATTAGGAATTGGAATTGTAAAAAAAGATTATAAAATAAGCATTTACAGCTTATTTATTTCTAGTATTGGAATATGTATATCCATTTATCATTATTTAATACAAAAAGTTCCATCACTTTCGGAAAATTCAACATGTGGTAGAGTGCCTTGTACTGGAGATTTTTTGGATTGGTTTGGATTTATAACAATTCCACTGCTTTGTTTAATAGCTTTTCTAATTATAATAATTTGCAGTTCTATTCTGATAAAAGTAAATAAGGAGATATGAACAATATGAAGAAAATGATTATTTTCGCCTCAATCTGTTTGCTTCTATTTATAACCTTTCTAATTATAACAAATAAAGAAAACAATACTTCTTCAAAAGCAGTTACAAAAAATGATTACTATAAAAATAAAATAACAATTGATCAATTAGAAAATGACATTTCAAATAATAAAGAAAAAGTAATTTATTTTTATCAAACTACTTGTTTTCATTGTAAGTTAGTTTCTCCTATTATAGTACCCATGGCCGAAGATATGAATATTAATATGCAAGTTATAGATTTAGAAACATATAAAGAAGGATGGGATAAATTTAAAATCACTGGTACGCCGACTGTAATTCATTATAAAAAAGGAAAAGAGATAGATCGTATAGAAGGAGAACAAGAAGAAACTACATTTAGAAAATGGTTTAAGAAGCAAAAATAACTTTTTTATGCTAACATGGTATGGAACTACATATATAGAAATTTATACATATTTTCTTCGTAAAAAGGAGGGGAATCATGGGAGTTGTAGGCTGGGGGGTCATTGTAATTTGTATTTTATTTGCTGCATGGGCAGTAGGAAAAAAATCCAAATAAATGTTGTTGCACTGTTGTTTTCACAAAAAATACACCTAAAAAAAACAATTTCCTTTAACTCTGGAAAATCGTTTTTTTAGGTGTATACAAAAGAACTTATATTTTCACACCACTACTTCCAAAACTTCCACCAAGATTTCTTTTTCGCTGCCGCTATTTCTTCCTGGGCTAATACAATAGTACGTTTTGCATCTTGAATCTCTCTGACCATCTTCATAAGATTATCATCCCTTAGCTCTAACCTCTTTTCTATCCTTTCTTCACGTTCCTTCCGACCTTTCATATCATCCATTATTATTTTATTTCTTTCTTTTATATCCTCTTCGATTAATTTATTCTTTTGATCTATACGATCACCTATTCTCTTTTCCATTTCTAAAAGGTTTGCTTGCTGCACCTTATTAATCTCTTCTATCATAGCGCTATATTGTTGCTGGAATTGATACTGCATTTGATAAGGAACTGGATCTGATCCCTGGGATTCCTCTTTCTTATTATCGATTCCAAACTGCTTCGCAATCATTTTCGCAGCCTTTTCTAAAGTCATACCATCTTGCTTACTCAACTCTACTAACTGTTCAATAAGTACAACATCAAACTCAGTATATTCCCTTCTCCCTCTACTATTCTTTCTTACATCATATCCTTCTCGTTCAAGAACATCCGAATACTTTCTAAGCGTGCTGCTACTTACCCCTAAACGACTATAGACCTCATTGCTGGTATATACTATCTCTGCTTCTGACATAGCGCTACGCCACCTCCTATAAGGAAAATTCCATATTAAAGGAATAATCCCTTTTAGAATTCATCGACGAAGCTCGCACGGTCTTTGTAATGATTTGTCGAGTTTAAAAATATTCATAGCGCTATAACTAATGACAAGATTTCATTAGCTTTACCAGGCTTAAAAAGGTTAAGCCTTTTCATGAAAACATAACCATACATAGAATTAAATTGATACAATAAGATCTATAAGAGATTATTTAATTTGAGGAAGAAGGAGAAAAATGACCTATATATATCCGAATAACGAGTTTCAAAAAATATGGGATTCTAATCCATTAATTATTATGGATACAAATGTACTCTTAGAATTATATCGATACTCGCCAGATACAACTGAACACATTTTGAACGTTTTAAATTCACTTCCCAAACATCAGCTATGGATTCCAGCACAGGTTATTGAAGAATATACACAAAATCGAATGATTGTTATTAATGAGGCTCGTAATAAATATAAAGAAGTAACTAAGATGATCAATCAAATTATAAATAATGCAGAGCAAAGTTTTTTTAAACAGTTTACTAGATTTAACAAACTTAGCTTTCCGAAAGTCAATGAGTTAAATAAAGTTACAAATGAAGCAATTATAAGCATCAAAACAGCAACTCAAAAATTTTCTGATGAAATTAATCATGAAGTAGAAAAAAACAAACTGATGCTTAAAGAGGATAAGGTAAAAATATTTGTAGATGAACTTATTTCAAATGAGTGTATTGGTACGCCGTTCGGTATATCCAAGTTATTAAATGTACTCATTGAAGGTGAACAGCGTTATAAATACAAAATCCCTCCTGGATATATGGATGACCACAAAGACATTCAGAAAAAATTTGGGGATTTAATTTTATGGAAACAGACTTTAGAACAAGCGAAGTTATATCAGCAACCAACTATTTTTATCACTCTGGACACGAAAGAAGACTGGTGGGTTTTAGATGAAAAAGGAAACCCTTTACGACCTAGAGATGAGTTATTAATGGAGTTTAAAGAGCATTCTAAGAAACCACTCGCTATTATGCAATTTAATGATTTTATTGAAAAAGCATCTAAGATTATTGATATGGTAGATTACAAAACAAATTTAGAAATGAATGCTACAGCATATGGATTGGAATTTATTGCCCATGTAGGTTGGGAACAAATATTACTTAGAGATGAATTAACAAATTATCTGGCTCAAAATGACGTTCTTCTAAATTATTTTCACAGCGTACCTTTTTATATTGAATTAGACGATATATATCTGCCTAATTTACAAGTTAATTCAGTTAACATTTTACAGAATCTTGTTGTGATGGAAGGTTCTTTTGAATCCCAAGTTGGCATTCTAATTACTGAAGAGCATTCTAAAAATTATTCATGTGAATCTTGTGCATGGATTTCTTTTTCGGGTTCTATTACCTTTGAATTTGAAGCTAATTCTAAAGCAGCAAAAGATATTTTAGTTTGGGACACACTAACTATTGAAATTGGAGGATTTGAAATCTTAGACTATTCCTTTAGTTTTAATGAAGAAAGAAACGTACCGGAAGAAGAGCGATGTAGGGATTGCGGAAACCCAAATGCTTCATATCATACAACAACGTACTACGAGCCAGTATGTGAACGTTGCAGTGGTAATTATGATGCATGCCCTGATTGTGGATTTTTATTAGAGCATGGTACACTTTCAGGAAGCTATTGCAACAGTTGTGAAATAAATCACTCCCGTTAAAACTAAAAAATATCAACTAAATTATACGGATGAAAATCCCAATAAATTATTAAAGGATCTCTTCAAAATTAAAGAGATCTTTTTTTATTATATTTCAAATCCCCTTCATAAAAGAACGTAAGTTCGTGTATAATAGAGAACAGACGTTCTTTTACGAAGGAGGAATCGCAGTGTATGACTATTCAATCCTACCGAATAGAATCATCTTATGTGTTGATCTACGCAGCTTTTATGCTTCAGTGAGTTGCATCAAAATGGGACTTGATCCCATGCATACAAAGTTGGCTGTAGTCGGCGATGTAAATAGAAATGGTTCAATCGTTCTCGCTGCAACACCACCCTTAAAATCCCTGGGCGTAAAGAAGATGGCAAGGCTATACGAAATTCCTCGAAGAAAAGATATTCTTGTTGTGAATCCAATTATGGGAACATATATAAAATGCTCCAACTACATAACAAAACTAGCTTTACAGTACGTTCCTATTGAGAATTTTCACCAATACAGCATCGATGAATTTTTCATGGATATTACCGATAGTATTCATTTATTTGCCCAAGATCCATATGAATTTGCCATGAAATTCAAGCGTGAAATATACGATCATACACGAATTGAATGTACCATCGGAATTTCTTGTAACCCCTTGATGAGTAAGGTTGCTCTAGACATTGAAGCTAAAAAGAACAAAAACGGAATTGCTTTTTGGAAGTACGAGGATGTACCTACCAAACTATGGAGCATACGACCCCTTAATAAATTTTGGGGCATATCATATAAAACAGAAGAAAAGTTAAATAGAAAGGGAATACACTCTATTGGAGATCTAGCCAATTATCCCCTTAAATACTTAAAGCAGAGCTTCGGCAAGATTGGAGAAGAATTACACTTACATAGCCACGGAATTGACTTTAGTCGTATTTCAGAAAAATATGTTCCTGCCACAACTTCTATTGGTAAAAGCCAAATTCTAATGCGTGACTACACAATAGAAGAATTTCCGATCATCCTGCTGGAACATATTGAAGAAGTTTGTTATCGGCTTAGAAGACAAAACAAACTTGCTCAAACTGTTCATTTTTCTGTCGGTTATAGCAAGAGTTATACAGGTGGTATTAGAAAAACACATACTCTGAACCGCCCAACAAATCTAACGATGGATATTTATCATATCTGTACATACTTCTTACATCAACAATATACTGGCGAACCCATTCGCAGCATAAACATATCCTTAACAAACCTAATTCAAGAAGGGGAAGAACAAATTTCTCTTTTTGATAATGTCACGAAACGAGAACAAGAAGTGAAGTTAACAAAAGTAATGGATGAAATACGAACAAAGTTTGGGAAGAACAGTATTTTACGAGGGATTTCCTACACGCATAGCGCTACAGCTAGACACAGAAACACACTAATAGGAGGACACAGATCATGAATAACGCTAATATGCCAAAAGGAAGAGGTATGGTCAAATGGTCTCCATTCGCAGCAATGCCCGAACAGTTTGCTGGTATTTGTGAAATCATCAAGGAGCAAAGCAAAGTAACTCGGCCAATCTTAACCGCTGAAGAAAAAGAACTGATCGAGAACATGTTGTTATGTTCCTTATTATCTGAAGAAGAAATACTAATTACATATTATGAAGATGGTTATTTACTCTCTAGCTATATGACTGTTGTTGGTATTGATCAGCAAAATAATGCTGTCATATGTACCGATGCTTTTCGTAATAAGATGACACTACGATTTTCTAATATAACAGACGTAAAATAGAATAGATTTAAGTGATCAGATTTGAATTGTTATAAAGGAGTGTATAAAATGCAAGGGAATCAGCTAAGAAGGAATACAACAAGAACAGTTATTCATAACGATATAAATAACTATCTCCATTTAAATATACCTATGATTATTAATGAAAAAAACGGAATGATTTACGAGGTTTTAAACGTTGGTTTTCATAGTAATGATGCGGTAGGAATGATAACAACGGACGGTTTCGCTACAACTAGGATAAATACACCAATCGTATCAATAAAAAACAATGATGGTAGCATTCAAGCATGTCGCCTACCTTTAGAATTGGAATATTGGGTACTTTCATGTATGCGTGCTGCTTCAACAGGAAAAAATCCGTTTCCATGTAAAGTTGCTTTCGGAATTATTGACAATAAATTTCATATTGAATTCAAGTGAATTAGGAGCACGTTTAAAACCACAAAAGATGCCTTCAATTATTGAAAGCATCTTTTATTATTAAGCATCATCCTCTTTCGAAAACTTAGTTGCTAGTGAACAAACAATGTATAAACAATATAACTGAAGATATAACATCACATAATTTTCCTCAGCAAATTCAATTAAATATTTCTCTGTTTTTATTTCCCTATCTTTAAACGTTAATTTTTGTTCAATAGAATCATACTCAACAGAAGAATGATTTATAGCATTTCGTATTCTACTATTTAGAACAGTTAAGTCATTATATCTAGGGATATCGGAAGATATGCTTTTTAAGTATTGAATTCTTATTCCAATTGTGGATTTCGAAAAATTCCCCAATGAAGTAGTTGCTTTCACTAATGGGTGATTATTTCCTAAACTAGTACTACCTTCTACAAATTTATTAATATTTTTTCTAGTATTAATGTTATCAATAGCAGCAATTAAAGGCATTAATTTCCCTAGTATTTCATAGTTTTCAGCATAATTTTTTAACAGGGTTTTATAATTAGCTGTACTCAAACCGTAATCTTTCTTTATCTCTTCAATATTCTTATGATTGTATGTTTCAGATGTAATTACAGGAATAATTTCAGGAATAATATTTATCGAAGAATAAAAGGCATTGGTCAATAAATTAATTAAGTTGGGTAAACTATCTTGAAATGCTTTTCTAAACTTTTGAAATTCACCTTTATTCTCATACATTTCATAGAGTTTATCCCTAATATCATTGACCTGAAACTTTTCTTCATTTAAACCTAATAAAGGGCTGATACTATCTGTAATTGCCATGAATAATATATTATATCTATCTATTTTATAATCATTTGTAAACTTTTCTTCATCCACATTTATATTATCCAACAATTTCCTAAGTTCCGAATACACATATTTAACATTATTTTTCTTACTTAGCACTAGATTGACCAAGTTTTTATAATCGTGAACTTGTTGATGGACATCTTCAGCTAAATAAATTGCTAACCCGTTCATTTTTTTTGAATACGGAGAAAGATTTTGCATAAAAGGAGATGGAATTCTCATAGTATAATCTTTAAGCAAAGAAATTTTTTGCTGATAGAATTCACTTGTTAGTTGCATAAAGTATCCTTCTTTAGCTTTAGAGATATTACCATGATAATCTACTAAATTATCAAAATCCCCATCAAAGGTTATTTCTTCGTTATTGACATTAATTACCCCTTCAATCATTACCCCACAAGTTGGACACTCAAAAGAAAAATGATTTTTTGGTACATAACCGATCTGGAACTTTAATAGGTATGGGGTTTCACAAACCTTACACTTTGTCTCGAAATTATGATTCACAAGCCACACTCCTTAAATTATTTAAATAATTCACCATAAATAATCGAATAGATTCTAATAAGTGACCTAAAATAAAATATACTTAATAAAAAACCGAACCTTTAGAGGGAACGGTTTTTTTATATTGGATTTCAGGGAAATAATGGATTTATCAATTTGAAATATATCATATTAAAATTATATAGTAAACAAACTTCAGATATTATTACTATTTTTAGGGAAAAGAATATTCATAGCTTCTATTGTTAAAATCCATTCTCCTCGTTGTTTCTCTTCGGGTTTATAGTATTTCAATTTTCCCTCTTCAATTAGCTTCCTCACCAATCCATCCTTTTTAGATCTCTTCAACTTCATCCTCATCGCATCTTGTGTTATGCCCCAGCGATTACACGCTTCCCTCGGTGTCATAATTTCATTTAGCATAAACAACATTTCCATCACCCCCAAATCGTTACTTACAGGTAACACTTAACTTAAGTCTACGTTACTTATAAGTAACTTTCAACAAATATCCGACAATAAAATCCATTTAATGAAAAAATGTATTCATACCACTTCAAAAGGTACAGTTTTTACTTTTTGTGAGGTGACGCCTATAATATTATTAACAATCTATGTTCTACATAATAGCTGCTACACTATCAATCTTATAGAGGTGTATATATGAAAATATTATTAGAGGGAAGAAGAATATTTGAATACGAAACTGATGAAAATACAAGGTATCTGATCTTTTCGAATGAAAGTTTAAAAAAATATGTGTACAATTCCGCATCGATATTTATTAAAAAAGGAGACTTTTCTTATCCTCAAAAATGGCTCATTAGTGACAATTTTGAAACTAGAGAATTATTAACTCCTATAAATGATTTTGATTCAAGTATATATGAATATATGTTTCATATTGATTGGCCGCTAGTAGAAAGGGTAACCCAAATTCTAAAGCCATATGGCATACAAGTTGCTGAAGAACCTAATGGAGTACGAATGCGCGATTTAAATGGTTTGTTGCGTTTAGAAGAGATACCTCAAGAAGTTCAAGATGAAATTAGAGGTGCTTTAGCAGAGGAGGATTTAAGGACATACGAGGAGTTTCAAGTATTCGAGTGTTACTCTTGTAAAGAAAAGGGTAATGAAGAATTCTTCATTATAAATGGAGATAATGACATAATCTTATCCGATATTTCTTACGATCAGACAGATTGGTTTTCAGATAAATATATAGTTGAAACATATCGAAAAAAAACTCATTCAAACATGGAGTATGTGTTTAAAACAGATAGAGACGAATGGTTTATATACTCCCCTGGTGATTCAGATAGTAACTATTGGGTTTTAGAGCATATATATGACGATGAATTGGAGGACTTTCCGCTTTCTTCATATATAAAAGTTGAAACAGAAAAGAGAGATATTCCCGAACGAGAAGATAAAATCGATTTTCAGCGTTATTTTAATAAGGATACTCCTTACGACTATTATTACTCAGATAAGATGTTTGCACTAAGAATTTTACAAGACGAAGGGCGATTCAATATGGCAAACATTAATGGCAAATGGCAAAGGTATACAGAGATGGTTTTAAAAGATGAAGAACCGTTCTGCAATTGGGATGATATGAAATATGTTGGTTCGGGCATCTTCGGTGATATTAAAGAAGAAAAATTATCACAGGAAGAAATCATGAACTTTGCTATTGAAATGAGGGAAAAGAAAGAGAAGGACACAACTACACACTAAGAAAAGCCCCGAAGGTACGGAATATTTAAAAATGAACCAACTCAAAAAGAACATGTAGTAATTTCTACATGCTCTTTTTTAATAAAAATGAAAGTAAACTTTTAGCCAAAAGTTTACATTGGAATCACCTTAAACATTGACTTTCATCTAATTTCATTGATATGATAAAAAAGGACAAAAAAGTATACATTCAAATCATTGAAAATAAAGGGATTGAAAAACAGATGGATAAAAAGCAACATTTAATTGATGTACAACCAATTCGGAGCATAGAACAGCTAAATGATATGAAATGGTCGCTCAAACGTCATTGTTCAGATCGTGATTATATATTATTTCTAATTGGTATTAATACGGGGTTACGTGTAAGTGATTTACTTAAAATGGAAACAAATGAAATTTTAAAACTGAAGCGAAAAAAACGGAAAGAATTTAAAGTGAAAGAAGGAAAGACAAAAAAGGAGCGTATCATAAATATTACATCCATTTTTGAGGAAGTATTGCCATATGCTGAAGATTTAAAAAGTACCTGGTTATTTCCTTCTCGAAAAGGTGATAAGCCCATTAGTAAAATTCAAGCCTATCGACAGTTACAAAAAGCCGGAGATTTTGCCGGAGTCGAATCTTTAGGTACTCATACCATGCGTAAAACATTCGGATATTGGTTTTACAAGCAAACAAAAGATATTGCTATGTTACAAGAAATATTGAATCATAGTACACCACAAATTACACTAAGATACATTGGAATTAATAAAGAAGAAAAAGATAATGTACTTGATACATTCCGAATCTAATTTGAATTTGGGTGTTTTTGCTTATCTTCCGAAAAAGAGGAATAAGACAAAATGTAATAAAGCTATTCTATCTCTATGGCTTCTTCAATGAATGGACATTATTTTTGAAGAGGAAATTTCTGAAGTAACAAAGGATCGCGAACAACTCAAAAAAATGATAGGAGATTTACGAGAAGATGATACCATTTATGTTACCGATATAACAAAATTATTAAACAGTTATATTTAGGACATATATTCATTTTAGAAAGGATAATTTTAAAAATGGAAATAGAGAATTTACTTAGAGTTACGACAAGGTGGGAATTAAGAGATTGGCTTGAGGAAAATTCAAAAACAGAAAGATTTTGTTGGGTGATAGTAAGTATAACTGAACAATCAGAAGTGATTCAGTATTTAGATGCAGTTGAAGAAGCATTATGTTTCGGTTGGATTGATGGCATAAAGAAGAAAATATCAGATACTGAACTTGCTCAAAGGCTTTCCCCAAGAAAGAAAAACAGTAATTGGACAGAATTAAATAAGGAAAGAGTAAGGAGATTATATCAATTAGGTTTGATGAAAGAAGAAGGACTGAGAGTTCTTCCTGATATGCGACCTGAATCTTTTACTATAGATGCAGATATTGAAACTCGTCTGAAAGAAGATGACCAATCATATCAAAACTTTATTAATTTTCCTGATCTATACAAAAGGATTAGAATTGATACGATACAAAGTTATAGAAATGAACCTAATATTTTTAATAAAAGATTGGATAAGTTTATTGAAAATACCAGAGAAAATAAAATGTACGGTCAATGGAATGACAATGGTCGCTTAGTCAATTATTAAAGGAAGGAAATGAGAATTGAAATTAGAACGTTTGATATCAATCATATTCAAGCTCTTAAATAATGAAATTTTGTCAGCTTCTAGTTTAGCTGATGAATTTCAAGTATCACCACGGACAATTTATAGAGACATCGAAGCTATTTGTGCTGCTGGAATACCAGTTGTTTCTTACCAAGGGACTAACGGGGGATTCGGTATAATAAAGGGATACAAATTTGATAAAAGCTTAATGGGTTCTTATGACATTCTGAATATAATTACAGTATTAAGTAGTTTATCGAATATTTTTAAAGATATAGAAATTGAACATACGATAGATAGACTAAAAGTACTGGATACAAACAGTAATAATAAGTCTTTATTGGTTGACTTGGAAAGCCATAGAACAGAACCTAATTCATTAATGAATCTGCGAAAAGCTATACATGAAAAAAAGGTAATACACTTTAATTATGTAAGTAATAAAAATGAATTTACATCTCGTGAAGTAGAACCTATTCACCTTCATTATAAGTTCCGTAACTGGTATATGTATGGTTATTGTAGAGAACGTCAGAATTATAGAGAATTTAGATTATCACGTATGATGGATGTAACTCTGACACAAGAAAAGTTTCTACAACATCACGAAATTAAAGATGAAGCATTTTATTCGAACCGTAATCTGGTGGGGTTTGAGGATGTAGTAATCTGGGTGAGTCCTAATTCCTTAGCAGAAGTATTAGATCAATTCCAGAATTCTTCAAAAACCATTAACGATGACGGAAGTATGACAATTACAATTTGTGTTTATCAGCCTCTACAGGCTGGATGGCTTAAATCGATTCTTTTAAGCTTTGGTAGCGGTGCTAAAATTGTAAAACCGATGGAACTGCAATCAATTTTAATAGATGAGGCAAAAAAAATAATAAAAGTTTATGAAGATATATGACAAGCTGCTGTCATATATCTTTTTTTATAATCTAGATATCAACTTTTAAAAAACCAGAACTAAAGGAGTGGCTGTTAAATGAACCATGTAAAAAATATGTACAAGTACCATCTTTGGGCTAATAAGGTGTTACTAGAAAGAATAAAAGAATTACCAAGCAATGTCCTATATAAAGAGGCTAATAGTTCATATCCAAATATTGCTCAAACGTTTAGCCATATCTATGTAGTAGATGTTATGTGGTTACAAGTACTTAAAGGAATTGGTATGCAAGAAGCATTGGAAGCTTCTATGGCATTATTAGAAAAGACTAATTTATATTCTGTAGATGAATTTATTAAGTCTTTCGAAGAACTAGCTTCACAGTATGAAGAATGGATGAATAGCCAAAAAGATTTAGAACAAAAAATTAATTTGAATAATCCTTGGTCAGGTGCTAGAGAGACTGCATACTCAGAAATTTTATTTCACGTTACTAACCATGGTACCTATCATCGAGGTAACATAACAACCATGCTAAGACAACAGGGGCACGCTTCAACAATGAATGACCTAGCTTTATATTGGTATCAGAGTTAGGGCAAAAAGTACTTGTAAATTAATGATGGTTCATATGAGAATCTAATAAAATATTCATCTGTTTTCTATAATAAATGTCCTTCAATTAAACTAACGGGGGCATTAGCTTAATAAACCAAATTTAAAAAATCGGCTCCTTTACGTAAAGGAATCGATTTTTTTTGCTACAGTTTTCTTAACGCTGTAAATCCGCATTTTCCTAACATTACTCCTGGTAGGGGTAACGCCACATCGCTATCAAGCTAAGCTCATACAACATCAATTATAGTAGAGATTGTTTCTTTTTTCTAAAGGCTACGTGTAGGGAGTTTAAAGATTTGCATACGAAATAAACCCTAATGGGTTTTATTTTTTGATTTAAGCCGCTTGATTATCAGACATGTTCCAATTGTAAACGACACCTAATATATCAAAGATTATTTTCTTCTCATACCTATGAGATTTTCGCCCGTTTTGCTGTAGGAGATTGAACAGGCGAAGTAACACCTTTGATAGCTCTTGGGTGTCTTTCTGTATAGCTTGGAAAAGAAGGAGAAAGTAATCTTTAATCATATATATGGCCTTATATTCACTCAGTTCTCGTTTCTTTTTTATAAGAAGTAATTGCCGCATTTGAAACATGGTAGAAGAACAGAGTATAATGGCAATCAATTGCCCATACAAATGACATTCCAATCGTTCTCGTTTTATCTTTTTACAATGATGAATATGAAAGAATGATTTCCACGTTTTAAATAAAATCTCGATTTGCCAACGTAAAGAATACCAATCATGTACTTGTCCCATCGGGACAATATCTGTAGGAGTATTTGTCATATATACATTGATACCGCTAAGTCGTTTACTACGAGCAGAATACTTCATTCCTTTCTTTTTTCTCTTACAGTTTGATCTTGTAATCGTTTTTGTTGTTGTTCTTTTATTAGTCGATGAACAATCACACGAGTAGGGACTTTATCAGTCATTCCTACATAAGCGTTGGATATTTCACATGTTTGTCCTGGTTGAAGAGAGTTCATTAAAACCTCCATATCTATCTGGATATACTCTGTACCTTTCTTGATTCTGCCATCTTGAAAATAAGCAGGGTTAGGATTTTTTTGATAAATACGTGTATTCGATTTGATACGTGAGATATAATAAGCCTTTTTATCTTGTATATGTTGAAGATCTTTCAAATGAAAATAACCTAAATCTCGGATACATAAATCATTCGCTATTACAGTTGGGACACACAGGGAACCGTAGGTTCGATCATGTTGTTTACCTGGACCTGTATGAATATGAAGGAATTGTCCACTTAATAAATCATACTCAAGCTGAATCTTTACTCCGGCTGTATGGCTGCATCCTCCTGCACCTGGATAAACGAATGAAAAGGGATCTGGAAGTTGAAATGCAGTTGAATCTAGGATACGAATACGCTTGAAAATAGAAGTGTATGGAGAAGAGAGCTGCTTAGCTGAAGATAACTTTTGGTTGAGAAGTTTGGCTAATACTTTCTGTAGAAACTGCACAGCTGCAGCGTTAAATCGCTGATTTAGTCCTTCGGGACTGATGAGCACTTCTGTTGATGCTTCTAAACAACTACATAACTGGGCTAAAGACGTTTTTGCTACACTTTGGCTTATCCATACACATAAAGCTATTAAATCTTGTGCTCGATACTTACTTGCTCGCTGTACAAACCCAACATCTCTAGCTAGATTCTGTAAGGTATTTGGGGATAAAAGAATCTGAATCTCCTGTGCGAATAGTTGTAGTTCGTCAGATACAGAAATAGACATATAAAAAACGCCATCCTTTCCTATGATTCTACAGAAAGAATAACGTATTTTTTATTTTGAGGGTATTTCTTTTTGCTATCAAACTACCTTTTTTTATTAAAGATTGAATCCATAAAAAAGGAAACACTAACTAACATAATGCACTGTTATATTTTTCAATCTACCTTTGGAGTATACATACCATTCTGAATCATATAATACTCCATCGCTTGATTTAACCATTCTTCCTCTTCTTTTGTATATGGGGAGGAAAACATATTTTCAAGCCTTTCTTTTTCTAGATCTTCTAAATCTTGTATAGCGTATATCGCTTCTTCACCAACAAATTCAAATGTTGCCTTCATATGCTTATCTACTAACTCTTGTACCTCAGGATCCTGCACCGATTTTCCCATCAACCTTTTTACTTCCTTAGACAACTGAATAAATTCTTTATCTAATGCCACTAGTTCTTCTTTAGGCTTGTTAAATAACTGATCAGCCACATCTTTTGATATATGTTGTTCAACCCATAGTCGTTGGTCCTTCTCTATTTGCATGCTGTTAATTAAACTCATTAAAACTGGACTATCAACTTCTCCTTCATCTGCTATTAATTCAATCGTGCGATTAATAGCGTTTAATGTGGTTTCAATTTGTTCTTTTTTCTGCTCGAAAGCCTTTTTTTGTTTTTGTAATGTGTCATTTAAGTTTGAATTAAAACTAGACTCCTTCATCATTTTACCGATTTGTTCCAAACTATAGCCTAAAAATTTAAAACTAACTATTTTTTGCAACGTAAGGACATCCTGGTCATTGTATTGCCGATGACCAGAAGAAAGTTGCTTTTCAGCTTTGAGTAACCCTATTTCATCATAATAATGTAATGTTCGTATTGACGTCCCGGTTTTAGCAGAAAATTCTCCAATTGAATATTTTTTATTATTACTCATCTTACATTCTCCCTTCTTTATTCAAACCTGTTTACCTTGATCATACTACCTCACGTAACTGTAGGTACAAGTTTAAAAATTCAATTTTCTAGTATCAAGAATATAAACTATTCTTTATGGATGGGAGAAAAAGCATTTTTATCAAACTTTATTCAAAAGATACATGTACATCCTAGATAGAAAAAATACCGTTTTTTCGTTATGGGGGTACCACAAAATCTTAGCTTGATAGCGATGTGGTAGGACCCCCATTCTCAAAAATTAACAAATATGATACGATTTTCTTTAAGCGATGTTTCTTAAAACTAAATGGTAGTTCAAGTTAGGGGAAGGGCACTCATACGGGTGCCTTTTTCTTTAGAAATCATTAAAGGAGAGTGCAACATGACTATTATCAACTTGGATACTTTTCGAAAACAAAAAGAAAAACAAATGGTGACGGTACCAATCATTGAACGGATATACAAAGAAGATGGCGAGATTAAGACTGAAGTATCTGGGGAACAAGAAGTTTCTAAAGTCTGGCTAAACAGACACGATAAGAAAGTATAATATGTTACTAAAGAAAAAGAATCTGATATGAATATCAGATTCTTTTTCACTATGTATAATTATTTCACTGCTGCTTTTAATTCTTTTCCAGCTTTAAAAGCAGGGACTTTAGATGCAGCGATTTGCATTTCCTCACCTGTTTGTGGATTACGTCCTGTACGTGCAGATCTTTCACGTACTTCAAATGTACCAAAACCAAGAATTTGTACTTTCTCTTCATTTGCAAGCGCATTTGTTATAGCATCTAATACAGCTTGTGTTGCTACAGCTGCATCTTTTTGTGTAAGTTCTGCTTTTTCTGCTACCATTTTTGTTAATTCGGTTTTATTCATTTTTGCACCTCTTTAAATGTAATAAGAGATTATTATAACGTATCTACGTTTCTCAAGTAAACAAAGATATATAGAAAAAGCCCTAGCAAGAATTACTTTTGCTTTGTCTTGTTCTGTAGTTTCTTCTTTTTTTGAACAAAGGCCTTTAACTTCTTTAAATAATCAATTTCCAT
Organism: Bacillus sp. BB51/4; assembly: GCF_008368845.1. NCBI lineage: Bacteria > Bacillati > Bacillota > Bacilli > Caryophanales > Bacillaceae > Bacillus > Bacillus sp. BB51/4. The sequence continues at coordinate 67,205 of NZ_QOSC01000027.1, read as the reverse complement.
ACGCAAACGTTCATTTTCTTCTTTTAATGCCTCTATAGACCCTTCAACAATCTCATGATTTAATTTTGATATTGTATTTGTGTTTTTCATAGCTGGACGTCCTCTCTTCTTTGTATACAGGGAATCTACGAACTGTTTCATATTGTTACTATCTTGTTTGGTATTCAATATTTTATTATTAAATTGGCATGGAATAAATCCAATAAAATTCAATAAGTATAGACAAAAAAGCTTATCCTTTAGTACTTTATGATAAGCTTTTTTATTATTGTCTTCATCTCTTTTTCGTTTTAGGGGTATTTTGATTTGTTGATTTTATAGCCTGTTAGCGATGGGGCGAAACCACATGTCAATCAAGCTTAAAGTAATTGTTTTTCCCTTTTATTTTTTATTCTTTAATTTTAAATCGTGAAATTAATCCTTCTAATTCTGTATTTTTATTCTTTATTTGCATGGCTTGATTTGTTATTTCTGTAATGGCTGATGCTTGCGTTTGAATGGCTTGTACGGTTTGATTTGTATCTATCGCTACTCTTGTAGAAGTTTCTGATACTACTGATAGTGAAGCGTTAATTTCTTCAGTTCCAGCAGACATTTCTTCTGTTGTAGCTGATACTTCTTGGATTTGACGCGTTATCTTATGAATGTCTTTCATGATTGTTGAAAAGGCTTCGTCTGCTTCATTAGCAGCATTTCTTCCTTGGGTAGCTTCTTCGTGTCCTTTTCTCATGATTTGAACAGTATCTTTTGTATCTTGCTGAATCGATTTAATTAAATCATTTATTTCATTTGCGGATTGTTTGGATTGTTCAGCTAAATCTCTCACTTCAGCTGCAACAACTGCAAATCCTTTTCCATTTTCTCCTGCACGTGCCGCTTCGATTGCAGCATTTAAAGCAAGCAGATTTGTTTGTTCCGCAATATTTGTAATCGCGTCTAAAGCTTTATCTATATGCTGTGTACGCATAATAAGACGTTCTATCACCGTAGATGTTTCTTCAACAACTGCATGCACATTATTCATTTGAGTAATAGATTGCTTGATTACTTTACTACCATTATTTACACGATCTGTTGTAGCAACAGATACTTCAGCAACAGTTAATGCTGATTCAGCTACTGATTGAACTCCATTTGTTAGGTCATTCATTGCTGTTGAACTTTCATGAATATTAGTAACTTGTCCTTCTATTTGTTTATTTACTTCATTAATTGTTAGAACAGCTTCGTTAGATATTTTAGATGCCTGTTTTGTATTCTGCAACATACTGTCAGTAGAGGAGGTAACTTCGTATGTCGTTACTTGTATTTTCTCAATTAAATGTTGTAAATTATCTAACATGTTATTAAAAGAAGTAACAATAGCTCCTAATTCATCATTTGCTTGATAGGAAGTACGTATTACTAAATTTCCATCTGCTACTTGTTTTATATCATGCTGTAATAAATTAATCGGACGTTGAATAGCTGTTTTAATGACATATCCAATACATATAATAATTGCAGTCGCAATAACTGAAATAAGAATAAATATCATCATTGCAGTTTTGGCGCTGTGAGCATTACGTTCCTGTAATTGTTCTGCTTGGTTCCTATTGGAATCAGCGAGTTCTTGAATAGACTTTATTGATTTTTGCATAGCGGGCTCAACTTCTTTTAAATAATAAGTATAAGCCTCTTCGTTTTTGTTTTGCATTGCTAAATTTTGTGCTTCTTTCATCTTCGGTCTTAACTCGCCGAAATTCACTTTGAAATTTCCAAAAAACTCCTTTTCTTGTGGGGAGCTTAACGTTGATTCCAAACCTTTTATTAACTGGTCATTTTCTTCACGTACTTTAGACAGATTGTTTGCCAACTCTTTGTTTCTATTTTCATCTGTTGTTATCATAAGTTCCATAAAATTAGCATTAGCATGATAGAAATTAGATTCTAGAGTCTTTACCCGTTGAATTGGAAGTAACATGTCGTTATACATACTTTCAGCATTTTTATCTGTTTTCTTTAATGCTATTCCCCCTATAAGGGATAAAATGATACATGCAATACTCGCTGTAATCATTAATGCATTCAATTTCGTACCAATTTTACTGTTTTTTAGAACTGACATTAAACCACTCCTTATTAAATCTTTATATTACGCTATACATCTCATGATATAAAACAACAAATAACGACATGTTGTTTTAGAAATGTTTTTAGTTGTTATTTTTTTGTTATAGAGAAATATTTAATTTTGTATATCTAAATAAAAGGAAATATTGTGAGTAATGATATTAAATTATACTAAAATTTTTACACTCTAGTTAAATATAAACACAACTGGTATGACCAAAAAGAAAGGAGAAGGGCACACTAATAGAAGTTTAGTAAAGTTGCAACAGAACCAATTAAACCTTTACAATTTAGTCCAACTATTTTATTAAAAAACACCAATTAATAGGAGGAATTACCATGAAAAATAACGTTTGTAGCAGGCTTATTAGTTACAGCAGTATCTACAAGTTGCTTCTCACCTGTAAATACTTTTGCAGAAAGTAAGACAAATTATTCACAACAAACAAATAGTCTAAATGAAGCTGCTATGAATAGGTTATCAAATTCGATTAGGACATTAGGATCACAGACGCCATTAATTCAAGGATATGGGCTAATCATATTAAAGCAACCAGACATTGAAGTAAATGCTATACCTGGAATAACAACTGATCAACGTACTGCAAGAGATCATGTTCAAGAATGGCTGAGGAACAGTTAACAGGACAATATAGATTACACTAAGTTAAAGATGTAAAAAAAGTATCCAAATAAAAATGAATGCGTTTTCCTTTTATTCACATGAAATTCAAAAAAATGATCATGAATCCAAAAAACGACCTCTCAGATTCCTTTGTAAGGTTTTTGATTACTCAGGGTAATACCATTAAGTGTCGATTGAAAAAAATCCTATACGAGAGATAAAAAGGTGGCTAAACTTCCTTTTGTTTTTGTTCGTAATTTTAAGTTCATAATACTTAAGCCAATTTAATATAATACAATTTCATTTATAGGTAATTTGATTATTAATTAAAAATAAAGGGAAAGATTCAAGTAGCCATATATATTTATCTATAAAAAGTGCCATACAAAGAATGCCTAATACAAAAATGGATTTAAAGCAATAATTCCTAAGTGACATTTCTTTTGTTATAGAATAAACAAATTTGAGGTCAATTTATTGTGCACTAAGTGTCTAATGTCTACTTTTACTTTGGATTTATATTACAGCACCTATTAATTAGAGGCGTTGCTTTTTGTTAATTAACAACCATTGTACTCAGAAAATTAATAATATGTTATGTGATGCGGTAATAAAGCTGGGTAGCATAGAGACTGTTAATACAAAGATTAACAACATATTAAAAATCTTTTTCATATGTCTTGTCTCATTTGCTATTTCTATTCATTTCTTCCTCTTTTGCGGAAAAATAAAACCAATGTTGCGACCATTAATATAGTGCCAATTAGATAAAAATAGTTGGCACTATACCGCCAGTATATTGAATATTCCATTCGTTTTTTGTGTTTTTTATTTTTATGTTTTGTACTGATGATAAGACCTCTACCTCAATTAGATCTTCTAAATAACATATATCCATTTGGTGCTTGAATTCCTTCCACTGTGTACTTTCTGAAGCATAGTGGTTCCGAAACAGCCTTACCATCTACATCTGTTGTTAATTTCTCAATCTCTTTACCATCTTTGTCTAAAATTTGGAACACAGCATTTTTTCAGTTTTACTTTTGAACCAGCAGCATCCACTTTTTTAATCTCAATTTGTCCAAGTGATTGAATTGAAGTTTTGGCTGTGGGTTCTTGCGGTGGTACAGTTTCTCCTGTGACTTTCGCTGTATTTTGAATCTCTTTTCCAGCTTGCCTCTCGCATGGAATACCACTGTATGCCACTCTGTATTTGTCACATCCCCAAATTTTTCGATTGCTTTTCCTGCATCAAATTCACCCTTGTCTGTGTCGACAGCATGTGTCACTGTTTGGCGATCTAACTGTAATATGCCTGGGACATATTACAATCGTTCTGGAAATGTATCCGCAATGGCTAGATTTTTCACAAGACTAGCAAGAAGCGTATTTCTTGTTCGAATCGTATACGCCAGTTCATCCCCTATTTCTGTATTTGTATTTTGTAGGTTCTTCACTGTTTTATCGGATTCTATGATTTGATCTTGTAGAATCAAGAAACGATCTCCGCTCATTTCACTGTCGCTTAGAAAATTACAAGAAAAAGATCTATTTCTTTCCACGCAGATAAAGTGTCTTTCACTCTTTTCCTATCTATTTCGATATTTAGATACTAATTACAAATAAATAATATATGATTCTCACAAAAAATATAGTGATATTTTGTCGTGAATTGTACTATTTTGGTATTATAAAGTGATATTTTGTCGTGAATTGTACTATTTCGATATTTTATAGTAATATTTTGTCGTGAGTTATACCCGACGTCAAATAATTTATGAATCTATAATGGAACAATGTGAAAATTTATCATTTAATCTAATTAAAAGGAGAAGGTAATGAATAATTCCATCGACATACAACACTTGTGTGATCTCGCACATAAAGCCTTTAATGTACCTGTTCATATTTTATCTACAGACAAAAAAATCTTATATCATTCTATTTCTGATGATGTTTGTAATCCATTTTATTCTTCTAGAGAAGAACATCTTAGTGACATTTATCAAGAAAATGATCCCAATAACTTCCCACTTTTCAGATGTAACAGTTATCTTGAAAATTTCGTCCTAATTCATATAGCAAATCATGATTATATAAAAGGGACTATTATAATCGGTCCCACTATACATCCAAAGGGCTCAGGTGATATAACCTTTAAAATTCGGAAAGAATTTAACTCAAATAATAAAATTCAAGAAAGACTAGCCTATTATCAGTGCCTACCTGAGATTAAAAAAACTACTTTAATTGATATCGGAATCTTATTACATTACATGATTTTCAATGAAAAGTTAGATGTAGGTATCGTTTTAGAAAAAAATAAATTGCTAGAGGAAGTTCCCTATAAAATTGTGAAATCTGATTTATATATTTTAAAATGCCGACAAAATAATCCTGAAATTCACAACATGGCATTAGTACATAATTATTTTTTAGCAATCAAAGAAGGAAATGAAGAAAAGTTATTACAATATATGTATGCAATTCCAAAAGAAAGTGATGGGATTGTTTTAGCAGCAGATTCACTCAGAAACCAAAAGGTTCTTGGAATTATTACGATTACTCTAGCTACTCGATATGCGATAGATGGTAACCTTCCATCAGATAATGCTTTTTCTCTTAGTCTTTTGTATATACAAACCATGGAACAACTAGATAACGTAGACTCTGTAAAGCGATTGATAGGAGACGCTTTACTTACTTTTGCAAATCGTGTGAAAGAATACAATGCTCAAAAGTATTCAAAAACGATTACTGCATGCCTGAATCATATTAGAAAAAATGTTTACAATGAAATATCTCTCAATAAACTCGCTGATCATTTGGCGATTACCCCTACTTATTTATCTAAATTATTTAAAAAAGAAGTGAGAATTCCTTTAAGTGAATATATTCAAAGGGAACGAATAGAAGAGGCAAAAAAATTATTAACACTAACTACATATCCAGTATTAGATATTTGCACTACGCTTAACTTTCATGACCAAAGTTATTTTATAAGGGTTTTTAAAAAAATTACAAACATGACTCCTAGACAGTATCGCGAAAAATATACTGTAATATAAGCTTGGTATCTGTTTCTTGTACAAAAACTTTAATATACGTGTAAGTAATCTCTAAAACTTGGGCATATTGTTTCTATTACTCTAGAAAGGGTACGTAATTTGGTGAAAATGATGGAGAAACGGGGTTTATCCATTTCTTATACAACTATTATGCGTAGCGTTCATCAGTATGGTTCTGAATTGGACAAATGAATCTGATTTCACCTCAAACCAATGACTCTTGAAGATTCCATGAAACATATATAAAAGTAAAGAGCAATGGATATATATCATGGTGTTAATTTGAAAGGAAACACAAACCATTTTTTTCTAAGCAAAACAAGAAACCAGAAGGCTGCAAAGCGCTTTTTCAAGAAAGCCTTGCAGCCTTTTCATGTTTTAAAACTTCTTGTTATAACGTATCGATAAGAATCCATTTTATTATCTTCATGCTAAGTATTGAGGTGGCTGGGATGAATTGTATTTGAGAGGGTTTTTATGACTATATAAAGATGTTTTTGAATAATATAGTAAATCAAAGAGCGTGATAAATTAAGTATTTATTAATAGTAATATCGGGAATTATTCCATAAAACTTAGTAATATAACATATATTACTTGATATATCTACATTTTATGCAATTATGCATACCCAAATAAAGGTGATAAAGTATAAGTAATACAATTAAATTATTCTATAAGTATTTTTCTAAAATAAAAACTAGCCTCCTTTAAATTAATATGGTTATTTTTTCATTGGATATATTAAGTTGTAATCATTATAGTTACTACAATAGAATCCATCATTAATTTTATTAGTATAATATCCTCTCAATCATATTAAGTATGTAACAATAAAATTATCGAATACATAAGATAAAATTCTACTATTTACGACAAAATCTTACTATATACGCATCGGAAATTTAATGTTTTAATAAATAACATAACTGGTATGACCAATAAGAAAGGAGCAAATTTCACTAAATAGGAGTTTAGTAAAGTTGCAAGTAACATTATGTTGATTTAAACTTTCTTAACATTCGGTCATTTTAAAAAGGTCTCTCGAATCACAAAAGTATCATATTCGTACAAAATTGGTTTTAAATTTCTACATAGCAAAAGTGATTTTATTTCGCAATAAAAGTATAAGCAATGTACAGTATAATTTCATCTTTTGTAATCTTGTAGGGATTTTACCGACAAAACTAGGGGGCAATATTATGAAATCAATATCAAAAAAAGTCATGGCAGGGTTAGGTGTAGGAGCAATGAGTCTATCTATTTGGGCTCCTGTAAGTGAGGCAGCACCAGCGAATAATCAATATTATTCTATAAATTTGAAAGCTAATACCAACTTAGTTTGGAATGTAGCTGGAAATTCTCCTGATAATGATAGAGCGATTCTTTTATGGAATGGAAACCGTGGTGACAATGAACAATTTGTATTTTTTAAACTTGATGGACAAAATTATGCAATTGTAAATAAAAATAGTGGAAAACCTGTAACATTTGGTGTTGGTGGTTGGTTTGGTAATGGTGGGCTTCCGGGTGATGGTAATTTACAACAAAAGAGTTGGACTGGTTCTCCTAATGAACAATGGTATTTACGAGACAAAGGAAGTAATAATTATGAAATTGTGAACCAAGGGAATGGGAAAGTTGCATCTTATTCATGGTCGGGGTCACTAGCTCAGCATGTAGAGTATGTAGATTTGGATGAAGCAAATCCTTCTGATTCAAATAGGGTATTTAACATTAATAATTCTTACGGTACAATTTCATTACCAACTTTACCAGCTACAGGATCTAGACCAAATGCTCCAGAGTATACTCAAGGTGGATCTATTGATCAACAATTACCTCAAACTTCAAATTCTGTTGTTGTCGGGGCATCTTTAATACCTTGTATTATGGTAAAGGATAATCAAGCGGATGATTATACAAAAATACACAATTCACCATATTATACGTTGGTAAAAGAAGAATATTGGGATAAAACATTTTCAGCGGTTATTCCAGCTGGTTTGACTCGTAATTATACATTCAAAACAGGTATGACTTCTGTAGATCAGCAAAAGATGACTGATACGCTTTCTATGAAGATTGGAGCAGATTTTGGATTGAAATTTGGAGACGCATCTGCATCAATTAAATCAGAAATTTCAAGAACAATACAAACAGAAATTAGTACAACTAATACGGAAGCAACGGAAGAAACAATTACAAGTACTGTTGCAAGTGAACCTGGTAAAACAACAGGATTTACAGAATATCAACTGGCAACAAAATATACGTTAAAGAGAGCAGATGGTTCAGTTGTTTCAGATCCTTGGGTTGTAAAAAATAATAAGATAACAGTAGCAAGAAAAATTTAAATGTAATAATTTATAAATATACAGTGCTATATGTAAAGAGTAAGTGGATAAGCAAAGCAAAGCGAAGTGATGGAGCCCCCTCAAAAAATGAGGGGGTTTCCCTTGTTACAATTATTTGTTTACTTAAATGGAACAATTTGAAAAGGAAAGGATGATTTATATGCAGAAAAGGAAGCATTATATGTTTCAAAAACCGATGAAAGTACTTGCGACATCTGCTATTTTGGCAACTACATTATTTACACCTACTTTAACAAATAGCTTGACAGTTCAAGCTGAAACGGTGTCATCAAATCTAGAAATATTCAATCTAGAAACATTGAACCAAAAGACAGATCAGGCAATTGCAAATGGTAATTTTGAGGGTCATTTGAGTTATCTCAGTGCGTATCTGAATGTAAAGATTGGAAATATCACTGGAGCGGGTTTACAAAATAAGCTTGCAGACCCAGCATTTTCAGCAGCTTTGGCTCAGTGGCAATTGATCTCACAAACAGGTGCTGCAGCAATGAATACATTCGCAAAAAAAGATGCTGACCATCAGAAATTTCTTAGCTGGACTATGAAAAATACAGATGTGATGAATACATACCTTGAAGGTGGCAGCCCCACAGGAAACAATCCTGTAAATGCACTTGAGATATGGAATACAATATGGAATGCGGATGCAGATTCTCACCAAGGATTGTATTTAAAAGTAGCTATAGCTACATCGTTAGCTCATGCTGAACCTATAAAATATTGGACAAACAATAAACCTATTAATCCGTTAACGAGGTATCAACATTATAAATCAGCAGATCAAAATAATGAGTTACTTCCTTGCTTTAGAACATATGATGTTTGGCATTTAAGATTAGTAGTGAATACTTGGTCACCTGAAGAAGATTTAACTTGGGCAAGAAATATGATTAATACGGAACATCCAGATCTTAAAAGCCAAGATAAGATAGGGAAAAGTGCATATTTAATTAAATATGCAGAACATAACAAAGATGGAGTTAGCATTCACGCTGGAAATGATGCATTCTACGGTTTAGGTTGGAATCTTTCCTCCATTTACAGATTTGGCGGGGTATGCGGTAATATTTCGAAGTTTGGTACGCAAGTAAGTCAAGCCTTTGGTGTGGCAGCTATGCCTGTTGGACAACCTGGACATTGCGCACTCATATGGAATGACAACCCCTCTTCTTGGCATTTAGGAAATGATATATCCGGATGGGGTGAATCAAATCGTCATGATGTCACTGTTATTCCTTGGTCAGATAATAGCCCGAAAAATCAAGTACCGTACATGTTACTATTTGAAGATGCTGCACGTGATTCAGTAAAACTAGATCAATCAGAGCGATTACGCTGGTTAGCGAAAGCGATATCTTCACCAGCTAAGAAAAGTGCAATTTATAAAACAGCTACTAAAATGCTACCAATTAATGCTTTAGTATGGAAAGATTACGTTTCTTTCATGTTACAAAATCCAAATGTAACAGATGCTGAGTGGCAAGAATTAAATAACGGTATAGTTACTGCTTTTGCTAATGAGCCAAGACCTATGATGGATCTTCTTACTCAAATTAGAAGCCATGTTCTTAATACAGGGGATAGAGCTAAGATTCAGCAATATACTTTAAATATATTAAATGCATTCTCCACAATAACGGATGTCAATCAAAAACAAGTAGCTAATAATATAAAAGCCCAAATGCCAAGTTTAGGGTTGTACCTTGCTACTTTTAGCTTTGATGGAGAAAATGCAGGGAAATTAATGGGGATTAAAACTGATACGGAATACAGTATCGATGGTGGAGAAACGTATAAAGCTGCTACAAGCAATGATATGCTTCTAAGTAATGAAGAAATCTCAGCAATCAATTCAACGAATGGTATTTTAACAAGAGTGATTGGAACAAAGCAGCCTATATTAATTCCTATTGAAAAAGCTGGTAAAGTTAATGTTTCTTCAAATGATGATGCGAATTTAGTTTTTGGTATAGACGGTACGATGGAATTCAGCATCGATCAAGGTTCGAACTGGACAAAATATAATCCAACTGCTCCTAATTTACCGGATTTAACGGGAAATGTTACTTTAACAGTCAGAAAGTTTGCTGTTGGTTCAAATCCAGCAAGTGAAGCTGTTAACTTAAAGTTTACTGATACTGCTGTAGTAGGATTAATACCGCATACAAGTTTATCGGTTGCAGGTTTCTCAAGTCAACAAAATACAAAGGGTGATGCTGCTGCAAATGCAGTTGATGGAAACTCGACAACCATGTGGCATACGTTATGGGATGGAAGTGATAAAGCTCCATACATTACGATAAAGCTTAAGGAAGTTACTAGTATATCGCAATTAGCTTATGTTCCAAGACAAGATGGTGGTTATAACGGTAACATAACTAGTTGTAATATATACACAAGTTTGGATGGAATTAACTTTACAAAGGTTGCAACTGGAACGTGGGAAGATAATAATCTTACAAAGAATGCAAGTTTCAGTAAAGTAAATGCTCAGTATGTAAAGCTTGAAGTTGTATCAGGACACAGTGGATTTGCTTCAGCTTCAGAAATAAAGTTATATAAAAACTAATTGAAAGATGAATGGGGACTGTAGCAAAAGTATTTTATATGTTTGCTACAGCCTTTTTTTTTGTGCTCAAAACAATGATTTATATAATAAACATGAAATTTAACAAAATGGAAAATTGGATCCCGTACCTCAATACATTGATTCATGGCCAAAATGTTTTAAACAATTGATTTCTTCATTATATAAGTAAAAAAGAGATAAGAACACTTTTTTAAGTGCATTATCTCTTTTCGAATATGCATTTCATATCCCATGTAAATTTACCACATATTTCAATGGGACTTACAAATTGCTCTTCAATAATAATTATATCTTGTTTTTTGTGAAAAATATACAATTCCAAACCCTTTCAAAAATACATGGTCAGAATGTCAGTGCTTTACATGTTTTTAAGAATTATATTTAGTGATAACAAGAAATTTATATTACTACAATTAATTAATCACGAATATAAAGATAGGTCTATCTGTAAGAATCCCATATTCTTCTCTATTTACCTATACTTATAATCTTCACAATTTATTATGAAATGTATAATTGGAGTTTTTATGGAGTCAAAGCGGTTGTTTGTTCTCCTTTTCTAAATTCACATAATTTTCAAATATATAAAGATCACATGTTAATATTTGGTGTATACTATAATCAACCCGTGGTTATAGTGTTTGCTCCGATTCAAATTATGAGATAGTTTGTTTCAACTTTTTACATTATCTAAAAAAGAACTTGTAGGGATTCCTACAAGTTCTTTTTGTTTTTCATTGTAAAGAACCTACAATAGATTTTTAAAAGAAACTAAATATCTTAATTGAGGAAATTTGTTATTGTACCGTCTTCAACATGTTTTTTGAACTCTTTCTCATTAACCTTACTAGTTTGAGGATTCAAATCATTCATTATATCTTCCCACTGACTGAAAAACCCTCTAAGGTACACCTTGTAACAATTAAATAATTTAAAAATTATTTAATTGTTACAAATTCATTTATTAATCTAGCTCTACCTTCTTTGGGATATGCATGTTTTTCTAAAAAATCTTGATGCCACGTTCTATCTTGTATACTTAAATCTTCTATTTTGTATCCCAAATAGTTGTTCAGTTTATCTCGGTTCAATTCGATTTCATAAACTATCCCCTTAAATGGAATATTAATTAAGACATTTTCCAAAAATGAAAATTGACGTAATAGACGGGCGCTTTCTTGAGTAAGTATTTTATTAATCCTGTCACCCGTTCCGAAGTATTCTTCATATGTTTTAGCGTCATTACCTGGATTTTTATTTAATGTGACATATTCATCAAAAGAATCAACGTACTGAATAGCAACATTTTTTGATTTTCCGCTTATACATACTTCCTTTACAAATGGAGCTCCTTGAATATTCTTGATGTATAAACATAAAGCTGGATGGTTTTGTGTAGCATCTATAACCCATGTTTTCCCAATTTTTTTCGATACTACTTCACTCTTTGCACAAAGGTTTTTTATATATCCAGGTGATAATCCCCATAGAACCGCTGCCTCTTCAACTCCAATTACTTTATCTAGATCCATCTAACCACTCCTAAAAAATGCGTCATCGCATGTATTTGTTTAAATGATAACATGCGATGACGCATTTGTAAATAATATTATAAAAATTTATTGAATCTTTGATAATTCATTTTTTATTTTATAACAGTTAAAGAATATATATTGCAGAGATACATCTATATTAATCAAATAATCTTTTAGTAAATTCTCTACACCACGTCCCAAAAGGTACACCTTTTGGAATTGTATGAAACCAAATAAAAACAGCATTCCAAAACGTCATATTTACATTTTTGGAACATTCCATAACTAACATATACCTTTTGGTTCGTTTTTGATATAATCGTAGACAAATAGATTTGAAAAAGATTGTTTTTTAGGAAGGTTGTAATTATTATGACTAGAAAGAAGTTTGGATATGTTCGTGTTTCAAGTAAAGATCAAAATGAGGAACGCCAAATTGTCAACATGAAAAACATTGGAATTGACGAACGGGATATTTTTATTGATAAAAAAACAGGAAGTAATATGGATAGAGAAAAATATCAAATAATGAAACATATGGTTCGCACCGGTGACACAATTGTCTTCGATTCATTAACAAGGCTTGGAAGAAGCATGAATGATATTTTAGAGGAGTTTAGATATTACGAGGAAAATAGAATAAATTTAGAATTTCTAAAAGAACCATTTATCAACGTAACTTATAACGGAAACGCCACAAATGATATTATTCAAAGCGCTGTACGAAAAGCAACTGCAACAATCTTATCAGCTTTTGCAGAAAAAGAACGTCTAGATATCAAACAACGACAAGCTGAAGGGATCGCTTTAGCACAAGCTCAAGGAAAACATTTAGGTAGACCGCAGACGGAAATTACACAAGAATTTAAGGATGCTTATAAAGAATGGAAAGAGGGGAAAATTACAGCTAGAAGTGCCATGAAAAAAACCAGCATCCCATCGACCACATTTTATCGACTCGTTAAGAGGTATGAGAGCGAAAAATAAGGTAGATAACGTTTATAATAGAAAAAACTAAGTTGAAATTCACTCGAAATAAGGATTTTAAATAACATTAAAAGTAGAGGAGACTGTACTCATGCAAGAAATCCAAGACACAATACAAGGCTTCTCCTCTTATTTATTAAGTAAAGGAAGAAAACCCTCTACGATCAAGCGATATATTTACGATATCGAGAGCTACATTCAATGGCTGCATCAATCCGAACGATTCTCTGAAGAAATTAGCTGGGAATCTCTATGTAAAAAAGATTATGAAGCATTCTTTACTTACTTAATAGAAGAACGTCAATACTCTGACAAGACGGTCCATCGTATTTATATCGTTCTTAATAGGCTGTACGAATATTTAGATTTACCTAGCCCCATCGAAAGTGTCATTCACATATCTCCACCTAATCGAGCATTACGTACTGAAGATTTTATTTCTCTACAGGAAGAGGAACGTCTAAAGCAAGTGTCTGCATCGTTAGAAGGACTAACAGAAAAACAACGAACAACCCGTCCTATGATTTTAGAGCGAAATCTTTCTATTATAATCTTGCTTCTAGACTACGGATTATCTCTACATGAGCTTGTCGCTTTACGAATGAAGCATGTGCATTTTGAGAACAATACATTATCTATCCCTGAAGATACAAAAATCAATCGTACAATCAAGTTGAAAGAAGAGGATAAATTACACTTATATCATTACTATAAAACTATTCCCGAACCAGTACGCCCTAGATATCACAGCGATGATCCACTCTTTGTCGCTTTTCATTTTAGGCTCGGTACTTACCTTTGGAGTTATGACAATGATGCACCAAAATTTCTAACGGAAATCTCCGTTCAAAAAATGATTCGTTTAGAAGTAAGGCGGGCAAATTTGAGGAAAGGGATTTCTGCACAACATTTTCGAAATACCTTTATTTTAAAGATGATCCAGCAGCAATGTACAGCCGAACATATTGTAAAGCAAGTAGGATTTAAAACTCACGTATCCTTAAAAAGATACGATACGTACTACGCAGACACTAACCAGAACAAGGGTTAAAAAACTACACTTGATATATAAATTTTATATACCTACAGGTTTTTGAGGTAAGTTGGAGTTGTTAAGATGAAGAAAAACAAGGAATCATATTTTATACACGAATATACCTTGCGAGACAAGACTACTAAATCAATAAAAATTGAATCGTGGCGTTCATTAAAGGAAGAAATGCAAGTATTAGGCATAACAGATAGTGACATTTTTCAAATCCAAATGATAGAAATTAAGCCGAATCAAAAGTAACATAGCGCTATAACAAGCATGTCGTTAAACAAAGGAAAGCAACATAGCGCTATGTTGCTTTTGTTCTACTTATATAATTCACATCTACTACGGTTTAAAATAATTCCATTTCTCTAAAATGGTACATTTTTCTATATTTATTAAGAAGTTCAAGTTCATCTTCAAAACACGTATCTCTAGCTACTGAATAATAGATTAATAATATCATCTCACTTGCATTTTGTATCATTGCTTCTCCACTCATTATTTGTGGCATTTCAAAATCATTAAATCTCTTCATAAATTTAGAACTAAATTCAAATGATTCCTCTTTGTATTTTAAATATATAGTCTTTTGAATTGAGCGTAGATATCCAAAAACATATTCCCCAAATTTATACGTTTCATCTTTAGTAGGAATTATTCCCTTGTGTAAAACATTGTTTCTAAATTTGTTTTGTTTATCATCGAAAATTTGTGGAGGCTCCTTGAAATGATCAATAAACATTGCAGAAAAAGCTCCTAACTGTCGTTCTGAAGAATTTTTAAAATGTTTTTTCCATAGGTCGTCAGATTTCTTTTCATTTATTCCATTTAAGTACCAAATAAATTTAATTGTCCATTCTCTAAATCTCTCCACTGATGCTATAAAACATCCCACCGACTCGAAATAATATCCTTCCAAAAGAGCATTCGCCCCCATTTGAAATAATATTTGATACTTCTCATAAGGACTTATTGCTGTTGTCTCATGTCCCCTATAACAAATGAAATTATAAACTCCTTCTTCGTTTACAGGAACTTTATAAAACTGAAAATCTTGATCGTTACTTGGATTCAGATGATTAATTTTAATGCACTGCTCGCAATGAATATATATATTCAAGTTTTCCCCTCCATTATTTTGTAACATTTAGAAATATCCATATATAAAACTCGCCTTTAATTCACGAGGCTCTTTTACATCTTATTTTTTTCAAAGTAAGATGTAAAAGAGACCAGACATAATACTATCCTAAATCTCTAAAATATATTTAAGTACCTTTAAGGTACTTTGATGATAAAATAAGATAAACTGTTTTTTCTACTGCAAGTGAAATTGCAGCTCCGTTAGCATAGACCTATACTAAAAACTCGAAATCTCCCATTTTACTTTCTTCTTCGTTATGTGTAAATGTACTAATTATACAAAAAAGACTCCACATCATTATGAAGCCTTTTTATCTATTAATTACTTGCGTTTAATGTTAATTAACTAGTGTGCTAAGATAATGAAGTTGTTTAATCTTTGGAGAACTAATTATGAATAATCGCACCCGTTAAGCATTTAAAATTATCAAATATTATCACAAAATATATCTTTGAAATTTTCCGTATACTGTTCAGCCAACTGTCTATCTACTGAAACTGTCAAATGTTCTTCATTCTGACTAGCTGTAGGTGTCCAATTAAATGAACCGTGTAAAACAATAGAATTATCAATAATACAGTACTTAGAATGTAATCGATTATAACCTTTAGGTCCAAACTTATTTACAACAATTGTTTCAAATTTTTCCTTTAATTTAGGAATCATACTCTTGTTTGATTCTTCATTGGAAATAAGAATACGGATATGAACTCCTTTAGTTTGTTGTTTATACAACTCTTGGTACAATTCATTATCTGTAAACCATGCAATACTTATCCAAATTGAATGTTTAGCCATTCGTATACTTTGAATAATTTCCTCACGAATTTTTGAGAAAGTTGCCTGGTTAGATTGAATTTCTAAGTCATCTAGACTTGATATTTGTTTAGGTTTAATATTTATATCATCTAACTCATATTTATTACCTTCTGAATAACAGTCAACAATCAAAGATCCAAAACTTTGCTGTAGATTACGTGCCTTTGATAGTAATGGGATTTTCACACGAATATTTACATCTTCCCTAACATATCCAGTTTTATTAGCAAAAACCCCTGAGCTTGATAATTCTATCTCCGAATAACTTAAAATACTTAATAATTCATCTGCATTTTTGTAGTTTTCTGAATCGTATCTCAATGTCTCAATCATCGTTGCGTAGAGTTCTAATTCACGTTGTTTCATTTATACAGCTCCTTCAATAGGTACCTTATTCTGATTAGACTTATATTTACTTTCAATAAAATAACTCTAATATAAATTAAATAGCAAACTACTTATTAATTAACTCGAAATATTCTTTTTTTATTATACAGAGAAGGAGCAAAAGATGGTATGAAAATCTAAATTCCATAACATCTTTTTAGACAACTTTATCTTCACTGAACAGAAGATAATGTAAAAATAAATTAAAATATCTCTCCAAAGATTAGAATTAGGCATATAAAAAAAGAGGACTATTTTTTATATGCCTCTTTTCGTTTATTTTCTTTTTCATCAATTTATTCACTTAACTTTTCACTATTATAAATCTCTTTATATTCATTCCCTATACGAACTAACATCAATGTATTTTTCAAATCAGAAATATTGGATGGGGCTGAAGCTTTTAATGTGCCTGTCAAATAAACAATGACACCTTGACTTAGTTGAAGTGAGAAAATAATAAATTGTTTTATCTGCTCTCTTCTTAACGGATTTTCTTCAATCAATTTGTCCATATTTCTCATAGCCTGCCTAGTATTATGACTATATATTTTATCTCTTTGAGCATACAACCAGTCTAAGCTGTTATCTTTTTCAAATTTTTCATATTCCTCTTTTCTTGATTTGAAAAAAGTTTCTGGTATTGGTCCATCTACCGTCAATTCAGTTGAAAAATTTTTATACTCCATACATCGATCAAGAAGCTTTTTAACGCTAATCGCATCTCTGTGTTTATTCTTTTCATACAATTTAGAAACAATTGTAAACGTTGAAACTACTAATGAATTATAAATGTAATGATAAAAAGCGGAAGAAGCTCTCATTTCATCGATATATTCCACTTTCTCTCTTTCTATTTGCATCATTATTTCATAAAAGTTATTTGCCTCGAATGACTGTTGGTAAATTTCCTCTGCAAGCTCTAGTAATTGCTCTTCTGTCATATCGTCCCCTCTATCCTTACTTATATTTCCTTTCATCATATCACAATATAAGAGGCTTATTCCTAAACCGTTCTATTAATTGTCATGTTGGATATGCCGTTGTTACATACAACGAGATATAGAGATAATCTCGGTAATTCAATTATTGATTTAGTACTAAAAATATTGTCCTGGCTTGCAAAAGAAGAACGAATAAAAACAATGTAAGACAAAGGAGATTTTAGAAGGATTTTATTTAGCTTTTATGAAAAGCTTGTAATATTACAGCGGTACAAGCCATGATGATGGGTAATATGAAAAAACTCATTTTCACAAAGTTGTTAAGAAATACGAAGGGCAATAAAAAAACAAAAGGAATGTTTAAATCGAAAAGGCTAAAAATAGATTCGAAAAAAGAATAATATAGCGCTATGCCACGATACTCTTTTTTTATTTTTATAATATAAAGTGTTTTTTTCTGCACTCAAAAGCAACTAATTCCTTAAACAAAAATATAAATTACTATTTCAAAAAACAAGAGAACTTAATAATTAAACTAACGAGAAATTCTCTTTTTTATAAGTGCAATCCTTATCTAAGGATATAATAATAAAGTTTTTAAAGCATCCATCATAGCATAGCGATTTTTCTTTTGGAACTATAGCTTATAGCTAACCAACAAGTCCACTGCAAAGACCATATCATAACAATATTCCTTATGGAACTATAGCCAATCTTAGTTCGTTCACACCAGTCATTAGATCATAGCATAGCGATGTTTCTTTTGGAACTATGGCAGTAGCGATAGCGTACTCTGTGTAGTTATCACCATATCATTGGGATATTTCTTTTGGAACTATAGCTTAGTTAGCCATTTTACTTGCGACTCTTTAAATCATAGCATTGCAATTTTTCTTTTGGAACTATAGCCACTTTAGCCAACTCGTGAGACATCACGGAACCATGTCATAGAGACTTTCCTTATGGAATTATAGTATCAATTTCATTTTGAAGTTGTTGATTGTAGTCATAGCATAGCGATGTTTCTCTTAGAACTATAGCTTAATAACCGTCTGACCGCCAATTTCACCTGATCAAAGCATAGCAATATTTCTTTTGGAACTATAGCGGCTTCGGCTTGTAATGCGTTATTTTCGAAATCATAGCATAGCAATATTTCTCATAGAAATATAGTCGTTTTTAATACCTTGTTTAATCTTTTCAGATCATAGCAATGTTTCTTTGGAACTATAACTCCGTAGGCTTATCCTTCTCAGACTCTTTTATCAAATCATAGCAATGTTTCTTATGGAATTATAGATTATAGCGGTAAAATATTACATATGAAATTCATATCACCATTATTCCCAATCTCTTTATTTTTTATAATTACACGTTTATCTAGGTATAAAGTTTATTTTACGGGTCAATAATGAAATCATAAGGATCATATCATAGCGATGTTTCTTACGTTACTATAGTAAGGGCAATGACCCGTGGCGTTTGGGGATCGCCTTATCCTGTATGGATATTCTCCCCATGAGAAAAGCACCTAAGCATAAGGCTAAGGTGCTTTTATTTTGAGAAACGTGAAGGAGGTTGTGTAATTGCGATATGTATTAGGATTGGATATTGGAATCGCATCTTGTGGTTGGGCTGTAATCAATCAAGAAAAAGAGAGAATTGAAGATTTAGGGGTTCGTATTTTTGATAAAGCTGAAAATCCAAAAGACGGAAAATCGTTGGCTGCACCTAGGCGTGACGCTCGCTCTACTAGGAGAACCCTACGCCGTAAAAAACATAGAATGCAACGAATAAAGATACTTTTA
Source organism: Bacillus sp. BB51/4 (assembly GCF_008368845.1). Classification (NCBI taxonomy): domain Bacteria; kingdom Bacillati; phylum Bacillota; class Bacilli; order Caryophanales; family Bacillaceae; genus Bacillus; species Bacillus sp. BB51/4. Next base: position 47,769 of record NZ_QOSC01000027.1, on the reverse strand, counting down.
GTAAAACAAGGCTTACTATCCAAGACTGAACTTAACCATTTATATGAAAGTGCTACTGAAGTCGATGTTTGGAACTTACGTTTAGATGCTCTAGAGCGCAAATTACATCCAAAAGAGTTTGCCAGAGTTCTTATTCATCTTGCTAAAAGAAGAGGGTTTAAATCTAATAGAAACGAAACCACTCTCTCAGAAAACGGACAAATCTTAGAGAGCATTTCAGAAAATCAACAGATCATGGAGCAACAAAATTATAGAACTGTTGGAGAAATGATTCTAAAGGATAAAAAGTTTGAAAACCATAAAAGAAATAAGGATGGTACTTATATCGGAACTGTTACTCGTCAACAACTTCAAGATGAAATACAAATGATATTCCATACACAACGTTTGTACAAAAACGATTATGCAACAGAGGAATTTGAAAGTAGCTACTTAGAAATCTGGGCATCTCAACGTCCCTATGCTTCTAAAGATCAAATTGAAAAAATGATTGGTTACTGTACCTTAGAGCCTAAAGAAAAAAGAACGCCTAAAGCTTCTTGGTCATTCCAATATTTTGTAGCGCTGCAAACCATAAACAACCTCCGACTGATTAGTAAAGACAAGATAGAGGAACTTTCTTTTGAAGAAAAGAAACAAATTATGAATCTAGCACTTGAAAAACCTATTGTTAAATACATTGATATCCGAAAATTACTATCCATTCCTAACGAATTTCAATTTAATAGTCTATCATATTCAGCTGATACAGTAGATACTACGTTAGAGAATAAAAGATGTATAGAACTCAAGGAATATCACTCTATTAACAAGGTATATAAACAAGTTTATGGAAAGAACACCCCAAATTTATTACCTATAGATTACGATACAATTGCATATGGACTAACTATCTTTAAAGATGATAAAGATATCCTAGAATATTTACAAAATAAGTATGTAAATGCAAAAGGAAAACCTATAAAGAATTTAGCTAAAAAAACCTACGATGACACATTTATTCAGGCATTATTAAATATAAATTTCACAAAAATGGGACATTTATCATTTAAAGCTTTAAAAAATACTATTCCTTTTTTAGAAGAAGGTCTATCATACGATAAAGCGTGTGAGAAGGCAGGATATAACTTTAAGGGCACATCCTACACAGAAAGAACAAAGTATCTGCCTGTTATCCCTCAAAATACAAATCCTGTTGTACATCGTGCTCTTTCACAAACAAGAAAAGTTATAAATGCCATTATAAAAAAATATGGTTCTCCAAACGCAATCCATATCGAAACTGCAAGAGAACTATCAAAAACATTCCAAGAAAGAAAAGAAATAGATAGTAGGTACCAAGATAACTCTAAAAAGAATGAACACGCCATTCATAAGTTAAAAGAATTGGGAAACATTAACCCCTCAGGAATAAATATTGTGAAATTTAAACTTTGGAGTGAGCAAGATGGTAGATGTATGTATTCTGGAAAATACATTGAACCACATCGATTATTTGAAGAAGGTTATACGGAAGTAGATCACATACTCCCTTATAGCCGTAGCTTAGATGACAGCTATAACAACAAAACATTAACACTAGGAACAGAAAATCAGCGTAAAGCAAACAAAACCCCTTATGAATACATGGGGAATACTTCAATTTGGGATGAATTTGAAACAAGAGTACAGTCAAATAAAAAAATTAACTTTAAGAAACAACAAAAATTACTTTTACAAAATTTTTCATATGCAAGAGAACAAGAATTTATTGAACGCAATCTCAATGATACCCGTTATGCCACCATATATCTAACATCCTTTATTCAACAACACCTCATATTCTCTGAAAGCTCTAGTAAAAAAAAGGTTCGTACAGTTAGTGGAATTATAACATCTCATTTGCGTAGTAGATGGGGATTTAACAAAGACCGGAAAGAGGGACATATTCATCATGCTTTAGATGCGGTAATCGTTGCTGTCACATCCGATCACATGATTCAACGAGTAACAAAATATTATAAGTTAAAGGAGTTAAATAGAAATCTTCAAGCCAAACGGCTGCCGTTTCCTGAACCTTGGGAAGGATTTCGTTTAGAATTAGAAGCAAGGATTTCTCCAAATACCCAGCAATATTTAAAGGGAATTCATTTTAAAAATTACGCCGATGTCAATTTATCCGACATTCAACCTATCTTCGTTTCAAGGATGCCCAAGCGCTCTATTACTGGTGAATTACATCAAGAAACGATTCGAAAATTCCTTGGTTATAATGAAAAAGGAAAAGTGTTAACCGCAATAAAAACAAAATTAGAAGATATTCCTTTTGATGCCAATGGTGATTTTCCCATGTATGGAAAAGAAACTGATTTATATACGTATAATGCCATCAAAGAACGTTATTTAAGTCATGAAAAAGATAAACGTAAATCATTCCAAGAACCCTTATACAAACCTACAAAATCAGGAGAAATTGGACCACTTATAAAATCTATTAAAATAATGGATACAAGAACCATTGTTAATCCTGTTAACCAAGGAAAAGGCGTCGTATATAATAGTAAAATTGCTCGTACTGATGTATTTAAAAAAGAGGAAAAGTACTATTTAATTCCCATTTATACAATTGATCTTATGAAAAACATCTTACCTCAAAAAGCAATTACAGCTGGAAAAGGATATGAGGATTGGACAACCATTGATTCTAGCTTTACTTTTTTATTTAGTCTTTTTCCCAATGATCTAATTCAAATTGTCCCCTCAAAAAACAAAACAATTAAAGCTAGAACAACTGTATCGAAAAAAGAGGTATTACTTCCCTCACTCACAGGATATTTTAAAGGTGTTCATAGTGGAACTGCGGGGATTACTGTTGAAACACACGATGGTAGTGTTATAGCAAATGTAGGTTCCAAGCAATTGCTATTGTTTGAGAAATACCAAGTAGATGTACTTGGACATTATACAAAAATAAAGGAAGAAAAACGCATGGGGATGGCGATATAGAATGGTAACCAAAAGGGTGTGGCTTACTTTATTTTAAAAAGAAAAAAATCACATTCTAAACAATTGAACTCCCTCTTTTTCAAATAAAAAAACCTTGTCTAACCCTCTAGTGACAAGGTTTTTTTCGACATCTACCATATCATAGCATTGGTTCTTTTGGAACTATAGCATATGGAAGAGGAAGATTATGAGTGTAACGACCATATCATAGCGATTTTTCTTAGGGAACTATAGCTTCCCAAGCAGATATTGCACTTCCTGTTACAACCATAGCATAGCGTTGGTTCTTTTGGAACTATAGCTAAAACATTATAGGCTTGTCCAAGAACTGAACCATAGCATAGCGCTGGTTCTTTGAGAATTATAGCTGTACCAGGTAATCTACAAGAGTACAATCTACCATAGCATATTTTGAAACTATAGCTCTTTATCTGTGTAATGGAAACGAATCATTACCATATCATAGCGTCGGTTCTTTTGGAACTATAGCTGTATATACAATCTTGTGAAGTCTATTCATACCATATCATAGCGTTGGTTCTTTTAGAACTATAGCTCATTTAACGATGGTGTTTTCTCTAATTTAACCATATCTCTTAGCGATTTTTCTTTTGGAACTATAGCAAATTTGTTACACGTTGACTCATTATATAGTCCATATCATAGCGTTGGTTCTTTTGGAACTATAGCACATGTTCTCTATCGGTTCACATCGCGTATACCATATCATAGCGATTTCCCTTTCGGAACTATAGCCCTGACATCGAAATGGATGATGCTTTCTCGACCATATCATAGCGATTTTTCTTTTAGAACTATAGCATCTTCATAGTAATTTTGTATCTCATAAAACCATATCAAAGCGATGCTTTATTGGAACTATAGCTGTTTAATGCTGTGAGTGACACGTATCTCCACCATATCAAAGAGGGCTGATACAAAATATTCCTAAAAACAAATTACTTTCAAAATGAAATTGGATTATTTTATATATAGTTTTAACCAATAAAATATGTTCCAAACATAACTACTCTTACATATCATTGTTTTTAGCATTTCCTTTACTAACCTAAAAAATATTGTAATTAACTATTACAAATACCTCGTATAGCGCTATGATAATTTAATACATACAAAACAATAGCAATTCACACTTTCCATGTTCTTATATACATAACGAAACGTTTCAAATCAAGACTAATATAGTGTTGCACAATCGTTGTTCTTCAAAAAAATTACACATTTACACATGTGTAAATGTGTAAATGTGTAATTTTTTAATGTAGATTTGTAGCCAAAAATACAAATGAATTAAATGCAACATGTGCTACTATTGGCACTTTTATGTCCCTAGTCTTTTCATAACTCCATGCATATAAGCAACCATTCACAAAGTAAGGGAAGAAGAACCAATCAAAATGCACGGCTGCAAAGATACCATTAGCAATGACAATCGCTGTTGTACGATTGATTCGTTCAAACAGTTTTTCTATTCCAAACGGTAGAATCTTTCTGAAAATCCATTCTTCAATTACAGGAGCAATTAATAGAGGAACAATTAAATAGAAGATATTCAATTCCACTTTTGTATTTACCTGCTCTGTATTACCTGTATCAATTCCGAAATAGCTCTTTATATAGGAAAAAAAAAGACTGGACACGATAGTAAGCCCAGTCGTCATTAACACCCACTTTCCCTTTTCTACTACTCTTTTTATATTCAACTTTATTCCCTCCTTACGTATTACAGTTGTATGTTTCGTGATTAAAATACACTTCTCAATACATTAAAACTCCCTAACCCAAAACAATTTTTCTATATGTAGATGGTGTGATTCTTCACATAATCTACATATAGAAAAAATCATTGTATTCCATTGACTACCATACTTTTCCTCAGTATAATGACGTTATACGGTGTATTAAGTAATAAAAACATTTTTTTGCGAAAATATTATACCTTTACCCTACTTTTAACTAAGAAGTAGAGCAAAGGAGAAAAAAATGATTAATTTCTATTTCAAAAAAAGTAAAGACAATGTAGAAATCAAGTTTTCATGTAACTTCGAAAAAATCATTTCTATATTACTAGGAACATCTACATTAGTAGATGCATTTCTGAATTTACTTTAAATAAAAAACTGCAACTTCTGTTGCAGTTTTTTATTTATTTCTCCCCCTCTTACTTCTTACTTGCAAATTCAAATGTGATCTTTCCGCTAGAATCGAGCTTCAAATACGCATCAAATTCTTTGCCTGATTTCCCTTTCATTCCTTTAATCAATCCTGTTTTCTTACCCGTTAATAATTTTTTAACGTTTGCTTCGCTTATTTTCTTCGTTAAAAATTCGCTCGGAAGAGAGAATTTGCAACCTTCTTTATAACCTGTACAGCCGTAAAACGTTTTGCGATTCGCTATGTCTTTGCCACATTTCGGGCATTTCCCTACGGAATCCTTCGTTTTCATTTCTTGTACTTTGCTATCTATCTGAAGCTCACCAATCGACTTCGTAGCATTTACGATCAGCTGCTTAGTGAATTCCCCTGTCTTCGCAACAAATACCTCTTTAGAGCCTTGTTTCTTCCCGATTTTACGCAAATACCCTTCCCATTGCGCTGTCATTTCGGGCTTCGCTAATAACGTGCCGTCCACGGCTTCGCAAAGAATTTCACCTTTCGGTGTAACTGTCACCTTATTCTTTTTCACTTCTATATATTCTTGTTTTTTGAGCGTTTCAATAATGCCAGCTCGTGTTGCTTCCGTACCAAGTCCCTCTACTTCTTTTAGGATGCTTTTACTTTCTTCATCCTCTACTGAAGCACCGCACGTTTTCATTAATGTAATGAGTTGCCCCTCTGTATAGGGCTTTGGTGGTGTTGTAATACCCTCTTTCGTTTGCATCTTCCCTTGTACAAGCTCGCCTTTTTGCACTACAGGAAGGAGGGATTCCCTGTCTTCGCTTTCTTCTTCGCTAGGCTGATCCGCTTTGTATAGTTCTTTCCAACCTAACACTTTTTCCGCTTTTCCTTTTGTCGTAAATTCCAATCCATTCATATCTGTTGTAATAATCGTTTCCTCATATTCGTAAGGCGCATGGAACATTCCTAACACACTTTTTAACACTTCCATATACAAGTTGCGCTGCTTGTCCGTTAATTGATCTACCTTTTGTTTCGAAGGAACATTTTTAGTCGCTATAACGGCATAGTGCTCCTGTACTTTTTGATTATCGACGTAGCGTTTATTCGGCTCTAATGATTTTGGTTGGAAGGACACTCCTACAATAGATTGATATCCCTCTAGGTTTCGTACCAAATAAGCAAATTCATTTTCTGTAATGAAATTACAGTCTGTTCTTGGATAGGTCACAAGTTTTGCTTCGTATAACTCTTGGACAATTTTCAGCGTATCAGCTGGTGAATACTTGTACTTTTTGTTCGCTAAAGCCTGTAGGGAAGAAAGAGAGAACAACTTTGGCGCTTCTTGTTTCTTCGGCTTTACTTCCACGGATTTAACCGCTCCTTGCTGATTCCCGCCTTCAGACAGCTGATGTTTCTTCAGTAGCAATTCCACTTCGTTTTTTGTTTGGAATCGCTCTTTGTATCTTCCCTTATATGTTCCATTCATCCCTTTAAATTGCCCTTCTAATTCAAAGAAAGGGGATGGCTTAAAGTTTTTAATATCCTGCTGCCGTTGGTTAATGAGACATAAAACAGGGGTTTGAACACGCCCAACGCTGTAAACACCTTGTACGCCTTTTTGACGTAATAACAGCGTATATAATCGGCTTGCATTCATACCAATTGCCCAATCACTAATTTGCCGAGCCTGTGCTTCAGCAAACATACTCTCAAACTCCGAGCCTTCCTTCAAGTTCTGGAATCCCTTTTTTATTTCATCAACTTCTAAACTATTAATCCAAAGACGTTTCATTTTTTTAGATGAACAGCCCGCTTCTTGAATGATTAAACGTGCGATCGCTTCGCCCTCTCTATCAATATCTGTTGCGATTGTAATACAATCCGCTTCTTTCATTAGTTTCTTTACAATGTTGAACTGCTTTCTTTTATCAGCTGATACTTTATATCCGTAGCGATCCGGTAAAATCGGCAATTGTGACATATCCCATTGTCCCCACTCCGCTTTATAGTCTTGTGGTGCTTTCAACTCCACTAAATGCCCGTATCCCCATGTAATATTCGCTCCATTGGGCATTAAGGAACAAGGCGCAATAGAAAAGTATCCATCCTTCTTCTCTGCTTTCGGGAATGCTTCCGTGTATGCTTTCGCTTGTGATGGTTTCTCCGCAATAATTAATGTAGTCATGTGTATTACTTCCTCTCATTTATAATTTTTTAGTGAAAAACAAATAACATAGCGCTATGATTCCTACGATCTAACAAAAAAAGAGCAACATATCGCTATGTCGCCCTTCAAACAATCTCTAACAAACAAAAAAAAGCAGGAAGAATAATTCTCCTGCTTTTACAATTCTTATTTAATCATCGTTCTTTTATTTTATATCATTACGAAGGTGAACGAGTAAGAACTCCGCTGAATATGTCCCTATTTCTTTTCATTTATATCATTACGGAGGTGAAACAGAAAAAGAACTCCGCTGAATTGATATATACTAATTATATATTGTTTTTGTTGAATTAACATCTTTTATTTTGTTTTTTTATCTCTCGCGCCCCATTTGACGCATATATGCCATTCTTCTAGCTTTATCTCTTTCTTTAGCTTGATCTCTGCCTTTATATTCTTGGCATTTTTCTTCTAATTTAGTGAAATCACAACAAACTCCTTTTAAGAATTTCTGTTTATGCGAAGGCTTTCCTTGTACAGTTACATCTTTATATACTTTTTCCACCTTATTAGTAACTCGATCCATATTTTCTTTTAAAAATAAATACTGTTTTAACATCAAATTACCATACTGAGGGTCTGCTGCTGTTTTTTCTGCTATATCAATTTCGTTACACTCTTTTTCTGGGACTGGAATCATGTTATTGACCAATAAAACCCCAATTCGCTTCTCATCATTATCGAATAATTTTACACTGACCTGACTATTAAAATTTTTATCGTTACGTGATGTCAAAGGTACAAAATAATCATGACCATTGATTTTTTCCAATACACCTACATACGGTCTACTATGCTGTTCATCTTTATTAAAAGGTACTTTACTATCCGTTTCTCTTAAATAATCTATATATTCAGTTGAAATGGTGTAAAATTTAGGATTATCTTTATTAGCCAACTTTCTTCTCCCCCTAGAAACAAAAAAAGTAGGAAGAAAACTCTCCCTACTTTTAAAATTCTTTTTTAGCGCCTACTACGGTAAGGCTACACCAATTTTTTGGTACTCACTACGGTAGAGTTACACCAATTTTTTCGCACCTACTAAAGTAAGGTTACTCTAATTTTGTACCTTTATTATATGCGGTTTACTAATAAAAATCAACATTTTCAACTTCATTTCACACATTTTAAAATTACATTTCGATTATTTATCTCTCTCTGCCCATTTGTTGTAAATAAGCTGTACGTCTTCCTTGTTCTCGTTGATTGGCTACTCGCTTGCATTCATCGTTCCAATCCCATTTTTTCTCTTCAGACGGCGCTTGCGGATATTCAGGTTTAAACGCAACTATGCTTCCATCATTTTTTTCATATCGAAAATGTATCAATCTCTCTACAAATGCCTTTCCTGCTTTATCATTATCTACACACAGCGAAAGAGTATCAGGAACATCACCAATTCGCTCACAAGCCTTCATATAATAATTAAATACTACTTGTGGTTTAAGCCCCTCCATACTAATTAAATGAGTATCTTTTAAATTATGCTTATGTAATGTGGCATAGCTCAAAAGGTCTATATCTGACTCATAAAATTTCAAGTTCCGCGGTTCACCGTTTAATACATTAAAACCATAGTTAGCCGTAGAGTTTTTTTGTATACTTTTCCACGCCCCACGTTTGTATTTATCCGATTTTACAACTCCTTGCTCTGATCCACCCATTACCGCTCCCGTTTCACGGTCTTTCCAAAGGAACAATACATTGTTGTACTTATCTTGCTTAATGAGTCCTTTTTTATGCAATGCATCTACAACTTGCGGATCAATCTTTCTTTCCTCAGTCAGATATTCCCTTGCTCTATCAAATAGAGATACTTCTTTTTGTTCGAAATGCTCATAATCATAAGGCTCACTCACAAATGTAACTTCTGAAGCTTTTTCATAGTCCTGTTCTCCGTCCAGTAATCGCTGCATCGCCCCAGGGAACGAAGCATCTTCTACCTCCTGTACAAACTTAATAATATTCCCGTTAACCCCTCTACTATTCCAGTAGAACTGATTTTTCTTCCTATCAATGATTAAGCTATCGTGTTCCGCTAAACGGTAATAACGTTCACTGTCAGACTTTACAGGGATATCGTTTTGCATACAATAATCCACAATATCAAGAGATGTTGCCTTTTCAATTTCTTCTTCCGTATATCTTTTGGTATTCTTCTTTTGTTGTTCCATGAAAATTCCTCCATTAAAAAAAGACCATGCATTTTTTCACATGGTCTTTTTCGATTTATTTATATTTGTATTTGTTCTGCTTTAACTAAATAACGCTTTAAAGGATTCTAAAATACCTGAAGTTCCAAGTTGAAAACTTGCCATTCCATACGAATACAGTTCATAAATGACTACGATCGTACTAATCATTAGAATCATTTTTTCCGCTATACCGTTATAGCTGTAGTAAAAAACATGGAATCCGCTTTGAAAATTTCTATTGGATAATGGCAGCAGCCACTTAATTCCTTTTTTAGAGAAACTGTCTTCCACTAAATGTAGAAAGTATCCTGCAAGGATGCACATACCATTCGTAAGGGTCAATGGTGTCATCCCGACTGCAAATAAAATAGGAATCAACACAAGCACTAAACCAAATAGTGAATGAGTGATTCCTCTATGACCAAATACCATATTCATTAAGTCCGATACTCCACGAGTTCTTCTGCCAATCCATGAATGTTGTTCATCTATATCAGGCAACAAAGCCCCAAAACTAACCGCTATAACATTCCCAACCATAAGGTTGCCAGTTGATACCAAGACAGGCAGGGCGACCGCTAGGCTTGTTGTCAGATGCGTTTTATACTTCATTTGTTATCCCACTTTCTTATATTAATAATCCCGACCAAGCATGTGTTTCATCATATAATGTTTTCTTGCCTGTTCCCTTGTTTGCAATATTTGCTGTTGTTCTTCCTCATGGACTGTATCCTTCCCAACATATCGCTTTGCAACTTCAGGGATGGTTTTTGATTCTTGTACCTCTATAGCGCCATGCTCTTTCATTACCGAACCCACCATTTTAGCGGATTCCATTTGAAAGACTTCTTCTGTTTTGGTTTTGTGGTCATTTACAATCTCTTCTACTGGATTGAAATGAACTTCTCCATCTTCAATCTTTTGTTCCTCAATAAAACGAATAGGAGCAAGGCGCTTTTCTTCAACATCTTCGTAGCCGATTGTTGTATAATAAGCATCTTTGCTCTCTACTTCTTCAGTACTCACCTCTTCTGCCACCACATATCCATACCCCTCAAAATGATAAGCAGCTTCATCCTGCTGCAAAGGTTTCCCTGTCGATTCACAGTAAATAACCATATCTTCATTTACAGGATAAAGCCCTTGATACTCCACATCACCATTCATAATTTCTTTGTGTGATTTAGTAATTGAATGATTGATATGATTAACTGCTTCAAATACAGAATGGTTAAAATTAAATTCAATGTCACTGTCTGATACATATTCAGATAGGCACTCCACTTTCATATTTTGTTGTCTATCTGTTGAAACTTTCGCAATTGGCGTATCATAGAATTCTCCTTGAATAAGTTCAGCTTCATAATACGGTTCAAGGTAATCTGCAATTTGATTGAAGTTTTCCATTTCTTTTTCCGTTCCACATCTATTTACAACAGATAATAATTCCCCTAAACTCAAACGCATATCAGGATGAACTTCTTCGATTACTCGATTGTCTTCAGACAGTTGAATTTCGTAATTCTCCCAGTGCTTGTCTAAATCAATACCTAATTTCTCTTCAATTTCTAGAGCTGTTTTTTGTTGAATGTCTGTTACTACTTCATGGTTATCTATCATTTTTTCTCTTCTCCTTATTAGTTGAAATTTAAAATAAAAAAGAACACCTATTAAGGTGTCCTCTTACCTCTCCATTTGTTGCATGTATGCCATACGTGCAATCCTTCTTGTTTCTTGCTGTTTTATAGCGGCTGCATCTACATCTTTTTCCGTTTTATTAGATAAAAAATAGTCAACCTTATTCTGTTGTTCTTCAGAATTAGATTGACCTTTTATATCACCATTATCTTGTTCCCTATTCTTTTCGCTCTCTCTTTGCAATTCAGATATCTTCTTGTCGATTGTATTTATAAAGCTACTTGCTGTTTCATGAACACGCATAATGGATTTATCTTTCTCTTCTATATCCTGTCCGTTTTTTGTCCATTGAGCGATATAAGGTACTGTTGCTTCTCTTGTATCCATACCATAATGTTTGCACACAATATAAGATGTTAGCTCCGCTTCAAACTCTTCTGTAGGGGCATGTTCTAGTGAAGCAACCTTTTTATTGTGTAACTTCGCATGAGCTAATTCATGAATTGCAACAGATAATTCATTTGTCTCAGTGTTCCTTGTATTCATCACAATTTGAGCAAAAGATGAACCTGCTACTTCAACATATGCGCCATGTATAGTCCCTAATTCTTTAATCAATGCGCCTTGTCCCATATCTTTAATTTTAATATTTTCTTTCTCAGCTAATGCATGAATACCAATCTTTAATAACTCTTTATTCTCTTCATTTACTTCAAAATCAAACTGACGATTCGGGAATATTTTAGGCAAATCCTCAGGTGTAGCATTTGTTTGCGAAATATCAAACGCTGTAGCTTTCAAGTAATAACTTGTTTGTTTTTCTACTTTAAATTCTCCACTTTTCACCTGTTTCTTTTGTTCCTCTGTTAAATTTTTTAGCGGAATTGCTAATTTTGTCTTTGGATCTCTCACATATTCCTTTATATAAGGATGAAAAACCTTCATTGCTTTTTCACCCTTATTCACATGGAATCCAGCATCTTTAAACGCTTTAAAATTCGCACATGCATACGCACTTTCAAATTGCGACCTAATCAACTGCATGTTTTTAGGAGAATAATTACTAAACTTCGCCATGAATTCAGCCAACTCGATCATATCTTCAGTGGATTCATAGTACTTCGTAATATCGGTAAGAACCTTGTCCATGATTTCTTGTGTTTCTTCTTTAATTTGCTCTTTTGTCTTAGGTGTATATTTCTTTTTTGTGTAGGTCATTCGCAAATTAACCCTCTTTCTTCATCATATTTAACAAATGGTAAACTATCATGTTCCGCTGCTCCTTGCATAAACTCGACATAGGCTGCCGCTTCTTCTTCAGAAACTTTTACGATAACTTGCTTATTAAATAAATATTTACTTAGATGAACCTCATTCTTTACTTGGTCAACATGATCAATCATATAAAAATTATTTTGAGACATATTACACACTACCTTTCTATTATTACAACGCTAATTTGAAGTATATTTTTTCGTAACTTTTCTTCCCTTTGCTCCAGGATAAATTCCAATCTTGTAATGACCCCGCATAAACTTCTTTAAATTTTATAATTGGATTTTCCATTGATCCCTCAATTGCAATTCCAAAACCTTTGTCATAAGTAGAATCACTCTCATGCTTTTTCCATAATTCAAACTCTGTAATTTTATATTTCTTAGCAAAATCAATAACCGTTTCGAGTATCCAATTTTCATTTACTTCTTCATTTATTATTTTTTCAAGATCAACTTCGAAACAATCACCATAATCATCTTCTCTTGTTAGAAAATGCGTTTCACCTTTCTGTATGTATTCTTCAATTATCCTTCTATTTTCTTCATTCCGACTAAATCTAACAGTCGAAACAATTGAATAAAACACCTTACATTTCATTTCTCATCTCTCCTTATATAACTATTTAATATTTATTCTCCTTTTAATCGTTTGATTTCTTCCCATTCTTCTGCGGTAAACGAACAATTTTCATTATAATTTAACTCCTTAAGATTGATATGTTGAATATATTTCTTTACCATAGGGAAAGAAAATGCATTAAGCCCTGATATGCCAATCCAATCTAATTTTTCAAAATAATAATCAATACTATCTTCTGTTAAATATCGATTCATTGATAAAATATCAAAATTTATTTCTCCTGTTTTTTCATATTGTTGAATAAAAGATAGAGACAGCTTTTGTTCACCTAAAATGTAATTCCAGTCTAATTTATCCTTATGTGCATGAATGAATGTTTCACTTAATGGAATGTAACAACCAACTCTTTCCCAATCCCACTCATCAATGAATTTTTCCAATATATCTTCCGTTACATGTTTATTACAAGATAAATTCCCCCAAAAATTTTCTAGATGTTGGTATTTTTCTATCATGGAAAGCGATAACTTTTGATTTCTTATAATCATATTTTTATCTAACGAATCAAAGTGTTTCTCTATGAATGACTCTGAAAAAGTTTGATGCACATAAATTTCAATCCAATCCACATTATCTCTATTTTCCATAATAAAATCTTCGCTTAACCCTGGTTGTTTTGATATTTCTTCCCAGTTCATACGTTTCACCTCTCTGCATGTATTCTTATATTTTCTTCATTCCGACTAAATCTAACGGTCTAAACGATTGAAGAATAAACTTTTTTATCCATCATTAATCCCCCTATAATTTGATTAGTTTAAATTTAGAACTACATATTGGACACACTAAATTATTATTTGATTCAATTATTAGTTCTTCCTTACAAACCTCGCATAATAATTTCGACATTTCCTTTCCTGTGTAGATCCATTCTGTTGTAACTCCACCTATACGTGCAATTTGTTCAATAACTTCATGTACTGGGATTCCAAATCCCCTTACCCATGAGTTTACTGTGCCTTTCGAAATTACCTTCCCATCCTTATTCTTAAGTCTCGTTCCGAATTCACTATAGCTTAGAGGTGGAATATGAGTATTTTTGATTTGTTCAATTCGTTTTCCAATTGCTGTTTTGTCTAGCACCGATTACTCACAACCTTCTATTATTTCAACCAAAACGTTTTAAATTTCTGTTCAATTTCTTTATCTTTTTTCTCATAGAGCTGTTTACTATTTTCAATCCATTCTTTTACTTTCTGATAACTAAGTGCACCTATTTCATCGAGTTCATAAATTAGCTTTTCAGTTTCCTCTACTGGTAAAAGTATTTCTATATCGGAAGAAACAAAATCATTATCTACCGCAATAGATAAGATTGTGTCATCTCTTCCCCATCCACCAACACTCGTGAAATATGGTGACCATTCTATAATGGATAGCAAAGTTAATAAATAATATTTATCAACTACCCCTTCCCATAAAGGAAGACTTGTACATTTTGAATTTAAAATTGCTTTCATAACTACATAGTTAGCTTCATTCATAGCAAAGTCTTTCCTATTTTTAAGGTATTCTAACCGTCCACTTAACAACGGAGCAAACTCATCCCAATGAGGTAAACTTGCTCTATCTTTATGAAATTCATAATTCGCAAATATCTTACGAGCAAAAATTTCGTCAACCTCCATTTCTAAAATCTCGTCAAGATCCATTTCACCTTTAAGAAACAAATCTCCATACCCAACGTTATAAAAACTTTTCCCTTCCATAACACGTTCATTAAAGAACAGTATATCTATTGGCGTATGACAAACTGATAAATCCAAATTCAACTCTTTAATTACCTCTAAAAAGTCCATTATAAATCCCTCCTAATTGTATAAAACAAAAAAGTAGATGTATCCAAACACCTACTTCTCATATCAATAATCCATTTCTTGTTGCCTTGCAATACGTTGTTGTACAAGCTCATATTCTCGTTCCGCTCGCCATTTTGTTAAGTCATCATTCAACGTTGCTTCGATATTCCTCACATCTTTTTTTCGTATTAATGGCGCTTTATATTTAGAATAATTGTGATTTCCCCCTCTGTTTTTTGACCGCCCCCTTTCATATTTCTTTTTAATCTGTTCGTTTTTTTGCTGAAATTGATACAGCGGATTATCTTCATAAGGGTTCTTTTTCTTTAATTCTTTTAGTAAGGAATTACCCATACGCTTCTGCATATCTTTCATTTGATTCTTTGCGTAATCCTTATCTTCCCTTTCCGTTTCCCCATATAAACCTTTTTGAAAGCTAGATTCTTTTTCTACAGCTTCCTTATATTCAGTGAAAATTGGATTGTCTTTCATCAACAATCCTGTCAGTTCATCAATCTTATTTCTTGTTTCATTCGGCATTCTTTTGCTGCCATATGTCCAATCTTTCTTGTTACTAGGTAATCCATCATAGATTTCTTGTAATAACATAACCTCCCTACTTGGTTGCTTATCTTTTGATTGTAAATATTCCTTTTTAACTTCTTGCACTAAGTTATTTCTTAGATTAGATATTCGACTTAACTCACTTGTACGATCTACGAGGGAATTCGCAAAGGTGGTTTTCATATGATCTAATGTACTTTGTTTTCGTTTCCCTTTTGGCTCATAAAAAACTTCTCCATCCACTTTCACTTCAACTAGTTTTCTTCTATTTTCTTTTTCTACTGTTCCGAAATGAACGTGAATATGTTCTGTATTCCGATGAATGGACGCAAACCAAAAACCGTTATTCTCTTCAATTTGTTCATCTTTGAATAACTGTTCCATCATCTTATGACTTGCATTTCGAATCCGATTTTCATCTAATACGTCCGTTACAGGATCATATAATTTTTGTTCGATTAAAAAATCTGTGTCAAATGAAATAACATCTTGATAATAAACCGAACCTTTATTTTGTGCTTTTCCCACCAGCTCTTTTATTTCATTTAAATCATTAGAGGTAATGACATTTTTATCTTTTGAGAAAACCCCCGACAAAATTTCTTCTGCTTCTATCTTTTCCTGCATTTGTTCAGGGGACAAATCTTCTATATGTTTATTGAGCAATGACATCTCTTCTTCTTCCGTTTTGGTCATTTTCTTTTTGCTTTCTAGCGCATATTTTCTTCCCATATAGCTAACATACTTTTCAAAATCAGTCGTAGTATTAAAACTGTTTGGAGAAGTTAAAAGCACTTTTGCTTCAGCTTCTTTTTCAGATACACTTACTTTCTTTTGATTAGAATGAGGACTTCCCCTCTCCATATCAAAAGAGTCAATTGCGTTTTGCAATCGACTCAGTTCGGTTAATTCTGTATTTGTTAAGGTAAGTCCATCTTTCAAAAGTGCTTTTTGTCTCATGCAATAATCTACATACGTTGTAAAACTCTTTTGGTTTGGAATGGTATATTGAGATGTTAATATGATACTTGGTGATTTTCCCATACATCATTCTCCTTCAAGTTATGTTAATTCATTTCGTCTATGTTCAGGGATTTGTTCCCACTCAATTTCCTCATACATGGTCTGTCCTAATCTAGAAATTGCCTTATGTGGTTTACCTTTTTTCATGACAATTTGTACATCATCCGTAATCATCGGTAATGTTTTCTTTGCAAAAGACGGTGTTTTACCTTCTCTCTGTATGTGTTCCTGCTCTTGCATATTTACTTCTATCGGTTCACGTTTAACAGTTCGAGAGAACTTACCTTCCGACTTCTTAGTAACAGCAGATGCAATTTCACTTTTAACTTCTTTCTGCAATTCTTCTAAACTTAAATTGCTCCCTGATCGTGAGATAAGTTCCATATTTAACTTAATTAATACATCCATTTGTTGTTTCATTGTATTAACAGATTGCGTTAAACCTTTCACTTCTTTTTTCAAAAGTGATACATCATCCTCGCCTTTTTCCTTCCTCATATCTTCATCTAACAATCCAATTGCTCGTCTAAACACATCCGCTTTAGTTTTGTACTCAGGATGCTGCTGCAAGTATTCCTCCACAATATCATTATGAATTCTAGTAATCTTAAACTTTGCTGTATCAGACAAAACCACTTCACTCATATTCTCTCTCCTGTCTTTAATTACGAGTAGCTAATTTCATTATTAATTCATTAGTTGCATCTATATACTCTTGTAACTTATTCTCTTGTCTTTCTAATGACACGGTAACATTGCCAACTGCTTCATCAAATTTATCTTGCTTAAACTGAAGCAAAGAATGTTCTACATCGTTTTGAATGAGACTTCTCAAGTATTCTGCACGAGTATACTTTCTCTTCAATTTCACACTTATTAATTCACACCTCTTATCAATATCTTTTATATATTTAGGATCAATACCTCTTAACAAGATGTCCATGTTATTACTTCCTTTCTGCTAAATGCATAACTAGAATAGTCGCATTTCCTCCTTTCTAGTTAAGAACTAAAGACAGTGATTAAAAGAGCATAAGGAAACCTGATATCACTTTGTAAACAAAGTGGTTAAATAGGCTGTGCCTATTAGGTTTCTGCTTCACTCAAATTGATATCACTATTCCTCTCTGAGTGGTCACTCAGTGGTCATATTTTAAGGATAGTGGTCATTCCGTGGTACTCGGTGGTCACTCAGTGGTCATTCAAAAACACTATTTTTTATATTGTTTTTTTCTTTTCGCTCAACAATTGAATTTTCTTTTCTTTCATTTTGATGTCTTCTTTTAACATATCAATTTCCTTTTGATGATTGTTAATAGTAGACTCATTTGAATTGATTGTGTTTTTTGTTTTCACTTTTTCGCCCTCTGTTTGGTACTCCATTTCTTTTGTTAACTTTTCATTTTTGATTTTTAATTGCTTCATAGCTGAAGCTTTATCATCTATTTTCTTCTCCATTTCTTTCATTTCTTTTCTCAATCCCTGTTGCGAAAATGCAAGATACTCTTTTTCATAGAAATCTTTCGATTCCTTTTTCAATTCTTTATTAATCAATTTTTCATTTTCTAAAACGTACGTTTTCAAGCTCCGTTCCTTTAGATCATCCACGTCCGTTTGCAATTCAGGATGAATATATTCAGGCTTCACAACCGAAGATACAACACCAAATTCTTCAGGAACATTTTCACTAATGACCACAATGTAGTTATCACTTGCCCGATAAACCTTCGTTTTCACGTTATTATCTTTTTGTTTAATGTATTTATTCTCTACTTTGTATTTCATATTACTTAGAATTTGAGAGTCATTATCTGCCCTTAACTCATAATCAATTCGTAACGTTTGATTGACTGGATTGTATTCTTTTTTTGCAACTGAAATCTTTACCGTGGAGGACAAACTCTGATACTCACCTATTTTCATTTCTTCAAATTTATATGTTGCTCCACTAAAAACAGGAGAAATACAAAGTACAAAAAACACTGTAAAAAAGCTTCCTAAAGTATATAAATACGCCTTCCTTTTTGTATTTGCAGGCTTTCTACCTTCCTTATTCATTCCAAAATTAAAATTCATTTTGTTGTTTCTCCTTTCACATTGACTACGCTCACTTGAGCGTGAATGTTTTCAAGTTTATAATTTGTATACTTTTCTTTCCCATTAACACTAGACTGATATTCACGTACAATGAGCCATTCCACTTTTTCCCCAAAGTTATAATCAAACCATGTTATTGGGATTTCAATAAACTTATCTTTTCGAATACCCTTCTTTTTTCGTAGACTTAAAATTAAATACCTACCTTCTTTTATATAATCATGATTGGGTTTTAGTTCACTCAAAAGCATGATGTTACTCCTTCCTGTTAGATTTATTTGTTAAACGAAAAGCCCCATACTAGTTAGTAAGGGGCTTTTCTATTACATCATTTTCTATTCATCGTTTCGCTGGATATGGATTATACTCTACAACTTTAATTTCTTCTCCTTGCTTTTCTAGCGTTATCTTTACAACACTGTTGATCGTTGTTTTTTTATTTTCTAATCCCTCAATTGTGTACTCCACATCAAGTAAAGCCGTACATTTCTTAGAAATATCACCTTCTGAATTAATGTATATCGTAGCCTTATTTACATGTGATTTGAAGTTTGGATCGCCTAAATCTTCTGTATTAGGTGCTACTACATCTACTACCTTTTTGTCCGTTATTTTTAACAAGTTGTTTCGTCTTTCGCCTTTATTTTGTACCGAGTAATCTAAATAAGCATGTACGAATTGATTTGCAACTTCTCTATATTTGTTTTGTAAATCTAATGTTGGATTACTTTCTTTTTTATTTTCGTCCGCTGCACCCTCATTTACTTTTTTACTTTCCTGCTCCAACTTCACTTTTAAATCTCCGATTTGCTTTTCTTTTTCCGCTACAGTCACATGATGTTTTTTATCCTTCTTTTCAAATTCTTTCTTTGTGCTATAACTCAGTATTCCGTTAAAAGCCAGTGATAAAATCAACACTACACCTAAAATCTTTGATAGATTATTCATTTATTTTGCACCCATTTCTTTTTTATTTTGGAACAACTCTTCTAATTCCTGCATAGTACTTTTGCCATCCTGCTGATGTAAATTGGTGATACCCTATTCCTGAACTTTCAGAATCATACATTGTATTTGCATCAACATATATCCCTACATGACTTACATGATCGGGCCCACCGTATGTCCCTTTGAAGAAAACTAAATCGCCGGGTTGTGCATCTTTCGGATCAACTTCTACAGTTGCATAGTATTGTTCTGATGCTGAACCATTTAAATTGACTCCTGCTGCTCTAAATGCCCAAGATGTTAATCCACTACAATCAAATCCCTGTGCAGGAGTTTTACCGCCCCAAACATACGGGTTTCCGTTATATTTCAAAGCTTCCTCCATTATTTTCTTAAAAGTTTCTGATCCATTTACTGGTGCAGTCCCGTTATTAAAACTTAAATATTGTTTCACCATTTCTGCATAATAAAAGTTACCGCCATTGATATAGCGATAACCACCGTTGTAAGCAATTGCTACAGGTTGACTGTATCCAATTGTTGTTCCATTCCTATTACCACCCGCAGGAGCAACAACTGTTAAAGAGTAATAATCAGCCGTTTGTAAAGAATGCGTTTTACTATTTGTCGCTAACCAATGCACATAATTACGACCAAAGTTATATGTTTGTACAATGGCTAACAAATCATTAATTCCTAGCATTTTCGCATCATCAAATGCGCCTTTTAAATGCATCACACCATAATAAATAGAGTCCTTCGGATTGGAAATCGTGTTCATTTTCCATCCTTGCGACTCACTAGACTGCATAATATCGGGTAGTTTTTCTGAAATACCATTGCTCTCTACCATAATGATTGCTAGCACATATGGAACTAGCTCTGGTACACCTTGCGCTGCACATTCTTGTTCCACCATTGATTGCCACCTCATGACCTCAGGTGGTAAATTCTGCACTGTCGCATTCCCACTTATGCCACCATTCGGTGTACCTGTAGAGCTATCCCCACCCAAAATCGCCATGCTAACAATTAAAAGAATCGTAATGGTTGCCGCAATTATTACTCCTGTAGAACCACCTAACAAGCGAACGAGCCATTTTATTCTTTTCACTTTCTTATACTTGTCTATTGCTGTTTCTTGTGTAGCTGCCATTTTACTGACCACCTTTAAAGCGTTCTAATTGCTTCTCGTCAGGATCAAACATCACGTTATATGTCTCAGTAGAACTTACTTGTACAATTGCTTCCCCACGTTTTAACTCAGGCAAGATACGAAACTCTGATTCTGTTAAACTCTCACCTAAAACGCTTTTTAAAGTCTCTAATACGGAGTTATCCATGTTCAAGAATATTTTGTATTGAGTTAATTCAAAGATGGCTTTCATTGTAGACACATCCACTGTACTTCCCGGTGGTGGTAACATTTCTTGCGGTGATTGTGTCGCAAAAAATATACCTGCAAAGAATTTTCGCATCTCACGTTCGAACTCTAGTACATAACGATTGGCAAATTCATTTTGCGAATTAATAATGTTATGACACTCATCAAGGAAAACCATGAAGTACTTAACGTCTTCTATTGATAAGTTTTTTTCTTCTCGTAAATACTTCATTTGACGACCATTTTTAAGCGCATGACTCCAAATCAAAGTTAAGGCGGTAAACAACTGACAGTTAAAAACTGATTTATCGTATTTTGAAATTCCATCAATATCAAAGAAAACGATCTGTTCATTTTCAAAGTTTTTAAGTGTTGTATGACCGTTAAACATATCACCGTACACCGTAATCATGTCCTCCACCTGCAATTTGATTGCTTCTAAATCACGGTGACGTTGTGGTGTTGCTCCCACTTCTAGCTTCAGCTCACTTAAATATTTATAAAAATCTTCTAAAATCGGATAGTGATTAGGAGGAAATCCCGTTACTTTGTACAGGCGATCGCTTCCCTTTTTAGGTACAAGTCCCCACTCAATATAGAACGCATACAAATGTTTACGAAACTCTTGAATCACCGTATCATCAAATTCTGAATTTAAGAATCGAACCATATTTGTGACTTTAGAAATATGTTGAATGAATGAACCTTTCTCATCAACTGCACCTGTATTTGTGATTTTTGTTGCGAATACTTCTAAAGGATTAATCATTCCTGTTTCTACTTCTTCCGAATCTTGAACCCCGCTTAAATCAATTATTTTACCGCCTTGTTGCTGTACAATTGTGTAATAATCCCTTGCTTTATCAAAACCACGAATGAAGCAATCTTTCGCAACCAATCCCTCTTCGATTTGTTTAAGTAGTGTTGATTTACCAGCACCCATCTTACCGAAGATAAAACCACTAAATGATGTTCTAGTACTTGTAGAGAAAAATGGGTCTAAAATAAATGCTCCACCTGTAGAAGTTTGTCCGAGATAAATTCCTCTTGGATCTTTTAAATCTTGGTGATGAAATGGAATACCGAAACCAATATTTTTTGAAGGTAAAGGATAACCATTTTTGACTCCTAAGTATTCTATTTGATCGTCATAGCTTGCAAACAATGTTTGCCACTCTTCTTTTTGTTTAAAGACATATACTTGTGCCTTATAGTTCTGTCCCGCAATTTCTTTCTTAATATCTCCAATTCTCTTCTCTAGTTGTTCTAACACTGGATCATATATGAAGATACGTAACTGTATGAGTTTAACAATTTCGCCTTGCTGCGTAATAGAACGAGCAAAGTCTGTTAAATTTTGTAGTTCCCAATGAGCATCGTCACGATCAGTAGAACGACGTTCTGATGTCATACGGTCTTTTAATTCAGTAATGGAACGGTTAATATCTTTTACTACTTCTTCTTTATTTGCTGTCGCTATGTCTACACTTGAAACGGTATCTTTATTGTTCATGAGTGCCGTTAGCCATAGCGGAGGAATGTCTTCAGCTAAAGAATACACATGTAAACATGCGACATAGCAATCGCCTTGCGCTATATACTTCTCATTAAATTTAATGCCACCTTGCGGCTGCACTCTCGAAATAAAATCTAAATCATATCCTTCAGCACGATATTTTTGTTGTTCTTTTTTCCCTAACTTCACCATTATTTGTTTCCTCCTTTTACATTTCTGAATTCATGTTTTGCAATTTAAAGATTAGCTTTTCAACTTCTTTCGCTTTCATATTCTGCAAGTTAAATTGACGTCCACCATAGCGCTTCATGTCCTTCACATTCTTCACTAACTCTGTTTCACTTTTTGCATACACAACAATAAAGAACGCCAATTCCTTTAAATTCTTTTCTACCCAAAGTACCCGATTTAAATTTTCAATTGCTAAACTGTAGCGTTGATACCATAATTGTTCTTCGTTTCTCTCTGACACATCTTGACTCATTCTCCCTTGATAACGTAGCGCCATGCGCTTCCAGTACACCTGTTGTTCTGTTGTTTCTGTAGAGTACGTTAGAGACAAAATTTTAAATGGTTCATGATACACACGACATAAACTAGTTAACTGATTCATAAATCGATTTAAATCATCTTTGTTCATAGAAATTAAGTCCGTAGTCTTTACCTTTAAATACACCTGCAAGTTGTCTCTACGATCCACTAAGACTCCTGTTTTTTGTTCCAGTCGTTTATAAGGTGCAACATCAACAATTGATGCATCCGTATTTTTAAAAGAAGCAAAGATTGTTGAAATAAAACTTTGGTTTCCATTACTTTTCTCTGACTCAACTTGTCTCTTTCGGTTTACTTTTTTAGATTCAACTGTCGCAACTTTCATCTTCATCTTTCCTTTCTTGAGATATAAAAAAAAGAGAATGCTATATTTGCACTCTCCTTTCATTCCTATTTCTTTTTTGTTTCGCTGCTTATGGTATTTACTTCAATTGGATGATAGTTTCTATTGTCCATCTTCAACATATCCAAAATCACAAATATATTTCTGTTTGTAGGACTGTTATGTGGTTTAATGCATAAGAACAATCCCAACGCTCCAAACAGCACATAAAACATAATCCTTCCAAATCCTCCGACTGGAACAACCTTCGGCATATAACTTGCTAGAACTAACATTAAAACTATGATTGCTCCATCCATGATATAAAAGAAGGCTAACTTAATTTCTTGCTTTGTATTTTTAGGATTACGCATCATTTCCATAATTAATCATGCTCCTTCTTATCTTTCTGTTCCTTGCCCTTACAAAAATCTCTGTCTAGATATTCAGCGTTTGTTACCGTTACCCACACAGGCTCTTTTTTCTTTCTTCTTTTAAAAATCGTAAAAATCTGTTTAAAAAAAGTTGCGATTATGCTTAACACAATCGCAACTCCTAACATCAAGATAGCAAATATCCAATTATTCATTTTAAAATCCCTTTTGCTTTCTCTCTATTTTTTGATGACTTGTTATTCGAGTGCAGATGGAGAGAAAAATAAGTTAGAAAGGAAAAAATAACAATGTAATGATATAAATGATCTAATTCAAAACTTATTTGAAAAACCCGTATAGCAACGGCAGCAAACAATCCCGCTATTATTATTAAAATACTAGCCTGTGATTCTCGTTGCTTCATTTCAAAGTAAATTCTTCTTTGATTCGCAATATCAATTACTTTCACATTTAACCCTCCTAATCTCATTTTCTACGCAATTGATCTGTCCGATTATGTTTACTTCCTCTTTGTCTTAATCCTGACTTTGTTCTTTCTACTACATTTTCTTGTACATTCACATCTCGTTGTACCGTGGTTGAGCCTGCTCTCACGGTATGATCTACTGCTTCGCTTCCTCTTACATTGTTTTGCACATTTACATCCCTTTGTACTGTTGTTGAACCTGCTCTTACACTACTTTCTACTGCTTCGCTTCCTCTTACATTGTTTTGTACATTTACATCACGCTGTACTGTTGTTGAACCTGCTCTTACTGTATGATCTACCGCTTCACTTCCTCTTACATTGTTTTGTACATTTACATCCCTTTGTACTGTTGTTGAACCTGCTCTTACACTACTTTCTACTGCTTCGCTTCCTCTTACATTATTTTGTACATTTACGTCACGCTGTACTGTTGTTGAACCCGCTCTTACAGCACTTTCTACCGCTTCACTTCCCCTTACATTGTTTTGCACATTTACATCACGCTGTACTGTTGTTGAACCTGCTCTTACATTACTTTCTACTGCTTCGCTTCCTCTTACATTATTTTGTACATTCACATCACGTTGTATTGTTGCTGCACCTGCTTTTATATCTGATGTTGCTTCATTGCTACCTCGAACATTATTTTGCACATCCACATCACGTTGTACTGTTGCTGCACCTGCTCTTACTGTACTATCTACTGTTTCGCTTCCTCTTACATTGTTTTGTACATTTACGTCTCTCTGTATCGTTGCTACACCTGATTTTGCATCACTATTGATTGTTCCTGTTCCACCTGTACTTCTTAATGTATCTTGAACGTTCACTTCACGCTGTACTGTTTGTGTCCCTGATTTCATATTTCCTTGCGATGCTTCAGTACTTCCCGTATTTCTTAATTTATTTTGCAATTCAATTTCTCTTTCTGCTGTCTGCCTTTCGCCTTTCACATTGCCTTGCGATGCTTCAGTACTTCCCGTATTTCTTAGTTTGTTTTGTAATTCAATTTCTCTTTCTGCTGTTTGTCTTTCGCTTTTCACATTGCCTTGCGATGCTTCAGTACTTCCCGTATTTCTTAGTTTGTTTTGTAATTCGATTTCTCGTTCTGCTGTTTGTCTTTCGCTTTTCACATTGCCTTGCGATGCTTCAGTACTTCCCGTATTTCTTAGTTTGTTTTGTAATTCGATTTCCCGTTCTGCTGTTTGTCTTTCGCTTTTCACATTGTTTTTTAGTTTGTTTTGTAATTCGATTTCCCGTTCTGCTGTTTGTCTTTCGCTTTTCACATAGCCTTGCTGCCCTTCATTTGAAATAGAAGCTACATTCGAACGATTAGCCATCTTAGGGCTAGCAGATGGCTCTATACCTGCATTTGCATTATTTTGAATACCTTTACCTATTGTATTAAGTGTTTGACGATCAGCGTTTTCTTGTGCCTTTTCTTTACCTTGCGCTTGACCACTTTTAAATTCACTTACAGTACCTTTTACACCGTCCGATACGCCTTTTGCAACGCCTGATACTTTTTCCTTCCCTTTATCAACAGCGCCACCAACAGTCTCAGCCACTTTATTTCCTGCATCATTCATCATGCCGCCAACTCCACGATTCGTAGCATAACTCAACGCAGCACCCGTATTTCTAGCAAATTTCTTCGCTTGCATACCGCCGCCTTTAGCATTATTCTTTTGTTCTCCATGTAGATCAGCACTCTCATGATTCGAGTCCATTTCAGAGCGTTTAGGCGTATCCTCTCTCGTTTGTCCACTTCCACCACTCATTAGGTTCTTCGCTCCACTAAACATACGACCAGCGCCCTTTATAGCTCCCTTCGCTGCCATAGCTCCGCCAACCATACCCATTAAGTGATTTTTTCCTTCTTTTAATCCAACATCAACACCAAAGTATTTTAAAATAGATTCTGATCCTTTAATTAATGCGATAGTTAAACAAACCATTGCTACGATATATAAAAATGCATTGATGTTTTTTTCTGCTAAATAGTTAACGATAATTGTATAGAATCGTAAATTTAAACCTGTAAAAGCAAATACTAAGAATCCTTTAAAGATATCCTGCATGACCATTTTTGTTTTTTCGCCCGTTTCAATATCCGTAACGAACACAATCGGGGCAATAATTTTCTTCATGGCAATTTCAAATATCGTCATCACAAATACAAAAACAGTAAATAAATAAGCAACTCCTAGAGCTAATAACCCCCAAAATATAGTCCCGAAGTTCATCGGATAACGAACATAACCCCCGGGGAATTGCGACTTAAACGGATTAAATACACTATCTTTTATTTCCTCTATTACTTCTTTATCTCCATCGTTTGTAATTTTGTAAGTTAAAAATTGAGTTTCTTCAGGAACTCCATCAACTTTTGCCAACTTATCTATAGTTTCTGGTATTACTACATCCCCCAAATTTGCTTTTAAAAAAATATCCTTTCCCATCCCATTTTTTTGTTTATGACCCGTAGATGAAACTGCTGGTTCATTTTCCTTTTTCCCTTGTATTGGATCAAACCCCGTTTTACTTAAATAAAGCAAATCCGCTGTATTCTGTTTGACTAAATCCCAAGCTAAACCATCTTTGGTCTTACTAGTGTTTGTCGTTTCCTTAAAGAAATCAGTGGATATTTTCTGCATATCTGCCATCAATTCATTCAATCCACCTAGTAAGCCAATCATTACAATGATGTTAACCCCTACTGATTTAAAACGTGGGGGCTTATGCTGAATGATTGTTCTAATCCCTAACCATACGACAACTAATACGAATAAGGCATAGAATAAACCCTTTATAATAGATGATGCAAAGTCATTTAATCCTGCATCTTTTAGCACATCGAAAAAAGAAAACGTGTCAGGAATTAGTCCTTCTAGCGCTGATACGATATAGAGTAATGTCTTTATTATCCCTCCTTGAATTGTTTGCCAAATAGAACCTAAAAAATCAGCATATTGTATCCAATCATTTTTTAAAAAGGCTATTGCTTTTTCTGAATCCACATCCTTAATTTGAAAAAAATCATACCAATCAAAAGCATATGCGATCGGTGTGAATGTAACACTAAAGATCAGTATAAAAAGTGTTAAAACTCCTACTGTCATTACCCTTTTACTTCTTATCAACCATTCTTTTATTTTCATAGTAGCCATTGCTTTTCTACCTTTCTGCTTGATTTCAAATCAATTAATCTACCAACATGTCCAATAATTTTTCTAGATATTTCTTCACTTCATGATTTGAAGAATGTTCTATTAAAAATTCCACTTCTTCTGTCTTAGGGCTGATAGTATCCGTTGCGTAATCTAATAATATTTGTACAAGTCGTTTCTGAATATCTTCTGTATCGTTTCTATTTCTTTTCTCTTTCACAAGACCAATGAGTGATTTTATAGCTTCATTAATGTCCGTTTGCTCTTTTTTCACTACAGGATTTGCTTGTTGTTTCTTGATATATTCTTTTTTTGCAACTGGATTTATAATAAAATCCAAGAAATTCAAATATAAGTCTGTTAAATCTAACCCTGTATGCAGAGACGGTATATCAATCCCATTCAAATCTTTTGATGTATCAAAATCCTTCCCTAAGAACTGCCAACGATACGGCATGCTTGTTTCTCTTGTATTTAAAATCGGATACGCTCTGACTTTCTTTCTATTTAAATCCTGTCTATGTAATGCACGAAGTAATAATGTTTCTCCTTCAATGAATTGTGCCAAGCGTTCGGGAGAAATAATACGCTGCTGATCCGCATTTTTTGTTATCTTATTATCTGTTTCTAGGTGGCTTTCGTTTGAAGATTTACCAATAACCGTTTTATGTCCTGCTCGATGTGATATTTCTTCAATCGTGTCTTTATTGGTAGACATAATATATATATGGTTTTGGCAGTTATCTTTAATCTCTGTCGCTTCTTTGTCGTACAGTTTTTCAATTTGCGAATAAGACTGAAGCACCAAATTAAACAACATATTCCGTCCTGCACAGACCGTTAATACCCCGCCCATATCATCAATCGGTGGCATATTACCAAACTCATCTAGTAGGAAATGGACACGCCTATAACACTTTTTACCCTTCGTATCATTACAATTCATAGATAACTCTGTATACAGCTGCTTAACAAAAATACTTGCAAGTGCGTGGTTCGACTTATCGTAGTCGGGGACGATCATAAATACAGCTGTAGGTTTATTGGAATACGATAACTTTGCTTTTGGCTGTAAAGGAAAAGTATTAGCTTTTAAAATCAGTGTGACTTGACGCTGATACTCAGGTTTATGTCCGCATCCCTCTTTTTTCTGATAAACAACTCGACCCTTTTCATCTAGCAGTTTTTCAAAATGTAAGCTATAAAATAATCTGTACTTCTTGTTTGGATTTTCTGCATCTTGATAACGAATGAGTAATAAATCTCCATCTTCTAGAGATTCATCGAAGTTCATGTTGCACATACCTAAGGCTTTCACCTTAATTTCATAGCTTCCAATCTCCGTTTTTTCTTGGTTATTCTTATGAAACGATACCGTTACACGTTTATTCAAAAATCGTTCATCCAACTGAAAAAATAGGTTTTTAGGAAAACCGACTTGTTTTAAATCCAAGCTTGATTTCGAAGTCATTTTCGCAAACATTTTATCCGCAAAAGTTTGTAGTCCTTGATTGGCTGTTGCTAGAATAGACCCCTTTGCTTTTTCTCCTGCAAAGCTAGTTGATCCATACTGCATCTTTGCGACATTACCTTGCGGTAAGTTCTTAAAATATTCATCTAGTGCGCTCTTTTCGGTAAAATCATCAGGATTCTCTTTATAATAAAAAGTACCTAATTCATTCAACATTTGAGATACATTGTGCATCGTAATCTTTTCAATACAGTCATTCTTCACACAATAGTCCACGATGGCGAGAATAATACCGTTAATCGCATTTTGTGCGGATGTATTAAAGAACGCATTATCCCCCGCATTCGGATTGTTATAAAGAGAGAATGTTAATGTATTCGCTCGTTTAGCTGCTTCTTGGTCATCGCCATTCACCCATGCATCAATCACTAACTGCAAAGGGTTATACGACATTCCTTGCAAGGGATCTAAGATATTTAGAACCTGAACATCATATCCACGTTTTTCTAACGTTTCTTTAGATGCACTATATAGCTCCCCTTTTGGATCATTTACAATCAAGCTTGATTGATTTTTTGCTCTACTCAAATTATCAATCATTGGTACGACAATCGTTTCCCCTTTACCTGAGCGAGAAACCCCTAATATTGCTGTATTGACTGTATCTGTATCGACATAATATTTATCCTTATAATGCGATACAGGAACACCTCCATACCCCTCAAACGTTTTCGTAGTTTCAGGAATTTCTCTATACTGTTCTTGAATTTCTTCAATTGTAGTAAAACGGCTATCCCCCTTTTGACCATAAGCTACATTTTCGTCACTTCGATAATTAATCTTTGAATACACCAAAAAACCCATCACCGTAGAAGCTAATAAACCAAACAAGTACATATTTGTAGGCAGAACAGGAAGAAAAACATTTTTAAATGAAATACTTTTCTCCCAATCCGTACCAAATACATCAAAAATAGTTGGCTTTTCAACCGTTTTTGATAATTCATTTACAATGGCGTAGTACGTACCTGCTACAAAATTTAATCCACCTAAAGGAAAAAGCACCGCAAGTGAAGAAATTGCGAGTGCTTTTTTGTTTACCCTATTCTTTTCTTGTGGCAGGTCTTCACCATCAATTTTGTAATTATGATGAAGGTACTTATTCCGCTTGAATTTTAATAGTGCCATTTTCGCATTCCCTCCTTACTGACCACCTACTCAGAGTCCATTAGTCTAGCTAAAAATGTTCTCCGCTTTTTTGTAGACGTTTTTGTTTGTTGTTGCATTGCAGGTTGTTGTGGCTGCATTGTAGGTTGTTGTACTGGTTGTTGATACATAACTATCGGCTGCTGCACAGGTTGCGAATACAGCATCACTGGTTGTTGTGGTGGCTGTTGTTCTGGGTTAGCATGAGCTTTTAATAATTTTTCTTTTAAATCTTCTATAATATTCAATAGCTTCTGTTCCCTGTCGTTACTTCTTACCTCTTTTGCTTCTTCTTTTCTTTGTTGTAAGTTTAGTGCTTCTATTTCAATTCTGTTCTTTTCTTCTTCTATTTTTAATTGACGTTCTTTCATTTCTTTATCATGCTCTGCTTGAATTTCTTCTTTCCATTCAGGGATTAATTGCTTAATTTTATCCTCTAAAACTGCAAACCCCACTTCTTGTTGTTCATTGGCAGCGTTCATAATTTGTTCTGTCATTTCTATAGAATCAGATAAATACTCGTTCTTTTTATCGATCAGTTCTTTTTTGCCTTCAACTTTCAACTCATACACTTTCTCTAAAGTTGCTTTTTTCTTTTCAATTTCATTTTCTTTCTTTAATTCTTCTTCACAAGCACTTACTAACGTATTCTTACGCCCTTCTAATTCCATTTGATATTCCGTCAATTCTGCTTCTTGCTGCAATTTAAAAGATTCTAATGCTAGTCGTTGCTTTTCAGTAAATGCGGATAACTTTTTTTGCATTTCTTGCACTTCTTTATTCTCAAACTCATTTAACTCTGCTAACCTCGTTTGAAAACCTTGTTCAAAAATGTCTTGCAGCCTTTCTTCAGCTTCTTTTTGATAATCACGCATCATGACTTCTTTATAAGTATTTTCAAGAGCCAAACGGATTTCATCTCTCAAATTATTTATTTCTTGGTAATATTTATCTTGAATCAGCAAAAAATCTTTTCCACTTAACACATTTTTTGCATATTGTAATTTTTTCTTTTCAAGCCCTGTAGTTGCTTCCTCACTCATACCAAACCGACTTAATAAGTGCTTGATAGTAAATCGTGAATCATATCTTTCTTGCTTTGTCTCAACTTCACTAAGGTTTAGATATTCTTCATAATCAGGGAATGATACATCTTGATTTTGAGCTTCAATTACAGGCTCTTGATTTGTTTTCTGAACGTCTGAATTGTTACTAAATAGCTCTTCTTCTATACTTTGAACTGAATCAACTTCATTTGTAGGAAATGGCAGTCCTTCAGCCCCTTTTTCCAAGTTCACTCCTGTAGGTAATTCCTCTTGTTCTTCCTCTTCAATGGCAAATGGATCATCCTCTTCTTTCTGATCTAAAGCAGCAGCATGTTCTTGTAGCCCCTGAATATCTTCATCCTCAAAATGATGTGTTCCCTTACTTTTCAATTCATGCATAGGCATTTCTTCAAAAGGATTTTCCTCTACACCTGCAAACTCTTTTTTCACTTCATTATCAACATGTGGTACTTCTTCCTTTTTCCCAAATAATTTAGCGAATAATCCACCTTTTTTCTTTTTAGGCGCTTCTTCCTCATGTTCTATAGCCGTTCCACCTTCTTCAGCTCTGTAACTTTCGAAAATACCTTGTTTGATTTCCATTCCTAAGTCAAAATCAGTTCCCTTTTCAAGATCGTTTGAAATGGAAGTAAGTAAAGAAAATTTACCCCCCACTTGTACAGGCAATTCAAATTCATAAGCTTTTTCATTCTCCACATCTTGTAGTAACAATAACACTTGATCAGATTGTTGATTGTGTTCAATATACCTTTGAATTAACTCTTCTGTTGCCTTTAACCCTAATTGTTTTCCGTTCCCTGCTTTATTCTTCTTTAAAAACTTTTTGAAAGCTTTCGATTGTTCTTTTTGTAAAAACTCTACAATATACACTCTCTTAACCTCATTTCATGTATAGGATTTTTTAAAAATAATAGAGAAGCCTACAATTAGTAAGCTTCTCTTCCAGTGTGTTTATTAGAAACCAGCTGTAACACCTTGAACTGTACTTGCGAAAGTTCCTGCTCCCCATAAAAGAACGCCACCAATAACAATGTACAGTAACCATTTTTTTGCTGTACGACTCGGTCCTTCGCCGAACATGAACATGAAGGCAATGATACATACACAGAAAATAATAACCGCTATGCCAAGTCCTTGTAACTTTCCAGACCAACTTGTCAAAGCAGAACTCACAGAGTCAAAGAAATCATTGTAGCCTATTGTTTGCAAAGAACTCTTTGCTGATTCTAGTAAATTTAATTTTGGTAAATTCATGATTAAGTACCTCTTTCTTAATTATTAGAGTGGTTTTGTCTTTTTTCTTCTGGTTTAACAACTGAATCTGCAATAATCTCCATTGAAGCGTCTTCTAGCATTTTGTTTCGCCACTTAGGATTTTCACCTTGTAACAGGGACAGACAGTTGCTATTCACAATCTCTTGTGACCAACTTTCATAGGTCTTTCCCTCTTTCTTTAAAATCACTGTTACAGCATCCTGATATGGTGCTTTTTCTACCTTATTTCTTCTTGGTGAAGTTGCCATATTGCTTAACTCCTTTACTTAATACTTTGTATTTTTATGAGAGATAAAATGCTGAAATACATCCTCAACTTCAGGAATTCCGTCTGCACAAAGCGTTACGATCGCTATGAGTGCAATTACGCCACCCATAAGAATCATTAAGCGAAACACATTGTTTTCAAGCATTTCTTTAACACCTTCTCTCTAGCGCACTTGTGAAATTGCTGAACCGTGAAACTCCATTTTTACGTCAGGTAGGTCAAAAAGGATAATCTTTAAATTGGCTACAACCTGATAATCAACTACGTCACCAAAGTTCACTTTTTTGTTTAATTGATCACTTTTAACGCTTAAAGCCCCTTGATACTGCTTTTCGCTATAATCTTTTAGATTGGCTGCGGCTTCTTTTGTTAATCCACCATGTCTCTCAATTTGATAGTTAACTTGCTGTTTATACGAATTCACATCGCTTAATTGAATAGAAAAAAGGGCTACTGCCACCATCATCATGATTAACATTAGCCCTACAAACCATTTCACTATTAACATAATTGAACTATCTAGCATAATTCACACCCGCTCATTTTCATTCCCCCTCTCTTATCATTTATGAGAGATTAATAGCTGATAAGTGATGTACTAGCACCGCTGCCGCAAATCCGACTACTAATATGAAAGAACTCATAACAATTTTGGTAGGAAAGAAGTTAAATCTTCTTAACTTAAAAGCTATGATTTCATCTATCGCTCTTTGTAATTCCGCACTTGCCATTTGCCCTAACTCATTAATTACATTGGTATCACTAGAGTTTTGTTGGAAATCATATATCGTTTGCATGATATTAATCGACATATCGCTTCCACTGGAACGCATAGCGTAATCCGTAAAAGGCTGAATATCATTGGGCTTATCCGTCATTTCAGACATTAACTTAGCTAATGAATTCTTATCTACTGGATTATCCATTCGGTTCAGTATCTTTCGAAAAACTTGATACAAGCTTGTTGATCCACCCGCTTCTTTCAAATAAGGAATCAGCAGCCTTGTAAACTTAGAGAAGTTCAAATGTCTTTCAAACTTAAAAGCGTTATACGTTTTGGTCACATGCGTATACTTAGAACGATAGAAGAAGAACGGTAGCCCAAACGCTAACAGATAGCACCAACTTGTGAAAAACAAGCCTAGTAACAACCCGAAAAAGCCCAGTAAGATTGTTTGGGTTAAGCGTTTCTTTTGAAACTTATTAATCATTTGTTGGGTATTTCCCATCTCTTCTAACATGCTGTATAAATCCTCTTCAGCAAACAGTCGATTATAGCGGTTCTGTTTAATACTTTTAGCTGCTACTACTCTCATGTTTTGACCTCCATTATTGAGTCATCAAAAAGATATGTAGTAAAGGATTTAAAGAAGAAAAACATTAATGTCATATAAATACCACTTGTGATCCAGCCAATCGGATGCCCTGCGAATGCCGTTAAATACGTCTTAAATCCAAAAGAAAAAGAAATCGCAAGTACAAACACCACGATTACCCCACAAAGCATTTTCATATCTTTTAGATGCCCTTCTTTTTTACGCTCATAATCATCCTTTTTTTCCTTCGTCTCATTGTGATGCGTTTTGATATCTTTCAATGTTTCCAGATTCGTTCTCCCCTCTAACACGCACGTTTCAAGCTGTTCTAAATACTGGTCGAATGTAATATCTTCACGATATTTATTGGACATTTGTTTAAAAGCCTGAAGTACTTGTTCTTGATCCGCCCCCATTACGCTTGCTAATAATATTTTTAAGTCCTCTCTTAATTCTCCTTGCGAACGATCACTCGCTCTTCCTAACGAAGTTAATAACGTTTGGCTATCATTCGCCAAGAGTGAAGTCATATTATTAACAAACTTATTTCTTTCCCGAAATGAATCACGCTCATATGCCCTTTTAATTATTTTAGGCATTAGCACTTTCAATCCATATAACGCTCCAATGCATCCTAAAATTAGCGATACCCACCATATATAGAGCAATAGAAAAGAAAACACCCCTGTAACTAATCCTGGAATAATTGCATATCGAAGATAATCCTTTTTATTTAAAGGCTTTCCATATGCGACCTTGAAAGCATTGATTTCTTCTGCATTCACAAATTTCTTTTTCTTGGTTTTCGCATTAAATGTAGAGATTTTCATACTCCATACCCCCTTTCAAGTAAATTTTATGCTCTATCTACTTATGACTAATCCCTTTTTGACGGTTATTTCATCCGTATACTTAGGAAGTTCATAGCTCAAATCTATTTCCGCTAGTTTGTCATAAAATTCTTCTGATAGTTTTCCCGTAGAGAAAGTAAATTTGCCGTGTCGGTATTTTTGTTCAAATACCATTTCACATCCCTCAACTGAATACTCAACTATTTTTGCTAAATAGCGAATGACACGTTTAATTTGCTTCCCATTTGTATCAGTTGTTTTCACTACTACACGTTTAATATGGAAGCCAAAATTAAAGTAGCGCATGATATCCTCTTCTAGTGACTTTTCATCTACTTGATATCCAATTTTGGACATATTCACTAGTCTTTTCGGTGATGTTTCTGCATCTACCGAGTGCAAGGACGTCACTACATGGTGTCCTGATAATACTGCTTGAATCATTTCATATGTTTCTTTTCCACGAAGCTCAGAAATCATAATCCAACGTGGATTATTTCGTAAGGCAGCCACTATTTCGTCTGTTACAGTAACCCCGTTTCCCGTTAACCAACTAAACACATCTTTGTCAGGAAACAAGGACTTAACATGTGTTTCAGGTACATCTTCGATCATGATTGCTTTATGCTCAAATTGAACGAAAGAAAATAAAAGTTTAAGCAATTCGGTTTTCCCTGTTCCCGTTTCACCCGAAATTAAGACATTATTTCGACTCTTCATTACTACTTTAAAAAAGTCATATATGAATTGAGGGGCGAACAATCCGAAATTCTTCTCATTGAGTACCAAATTAGGGCGAACAATCCTTAATGACATCGTAGAGTTTCCATTCGTATTTTGACTATGTACCGCATTGATACGAATTGAACCATACACACCATCAAAGATAGGGTTTTTAGGAGTAAACTCTTTCCCAATCGCATGAGCAAACTTCTGAATCAGTCGTGTTATATATTGCTCAGTAATTTGGTGCTCAGTGTCTTTATAAATCTCTTTATAATCACTTGATTCCACAATTAAATGACTACCGTTATAGGATATATCGGTAATATCAGGACGATCTTTAATTAATCTTTCTATAACACCTGTCCCAACAAGTTCAGACACGACATATTCAATCACATCATCCACTTTGTCTTCATCATAATCCATAAAATATGCTGGATACTCACTTTTAATTTTCCGCTTAATTTCTTGCCTTGCTTCTTCTTTTAATAGTGCATCAATAACTAACTCAGCATATCTATTTTTCAAGTCATTTCTTATCGTTTCTAACTTTTTAGGATTAAAATCAGTGAAATCTGTTTTATGACCATTTGTCTTTTTTGCACCAAACATTTTTATATCACTTAACATACGTTTCCCCTTTCTTTTAAGATGCGGCAATACTTACTTTATAAGTTGCTTGATACGTTTGATCTCCATCTTGGATAATGGCTCGAATCGCTTTAGTAGAACCATTCTTATTATCTAAGTACTTAAATTCATATTTTGCATCGTTACCAATTTTCACAAGCTTATTTGATTCAATACGTTTTTTAAAATCTTTTTCAAAGTCACTCTTTACAATAAACAGCTCTCCACTTTGAACACGAGAGCTATTATCTGCATTCGAAATTACACTCGCTCGAACTGTCTCTGTAACGCCTTGTGTAACTGAATCAGTAGCGAAATTCTCTCTATAGTAATAACCACCTATAGAAACTAAGAAAAGCCCTAAAACAATTATCACTAGGATGAATGGATGGTCTTTCAGCTCCTTCACTCCTTTCCAAACAAATAAGGAGAGAAAACTCTCTCCCCTTGTTGGATGTGATCTTATGCCTACATACTATTTAACAGAGGAAAGTTTTGTTTTAAACAAACCAATTACTGACTGTGTTAAGTCAGGAAAAGCAACAGATACAACCCCTACTAAAGCAGCTCCAACTATAACCGCCCCAATCATCCACCAACTACGATCCGTATTTTGATCTAACATGTTACAACATCCTCTCAATTTTTGTTTTTTTATATAAAAAAGAGACGTAATATCTTAATTACGTCTCTTTTCCTACCTAATTATTATTTAATACAGCTTAATTCCTAATTTGATAGCTCGCTCTACTGTTAGGTACTTGCTCAACATCAACATATTAATTGCCCCTAATGTAGTTGGCATCAAATCATTTATAACGTTATGGATTTTATCTTTTATAAAGACAATCCACATATTAAAGCTAAATCCATCAAATTGACTCATATCAAAACTAAAGTCAAAGTGGAACATATCTTTAATTGAAAAGTTCCCTGAAAGTAAATCTCCGATGCCTGCTTGTGAAAAAGCGGAAAGGCTGCCTTGCAACGAATATCCAATTAAACGAATTACAATCCCAGTAATTACGAAGTATAGCGCCATGAAGATAATTTGTTTTTTGGCTGAACTGTATGTTAGGACATTCACTCAATTCTCAACTCCTTTCCTATCGCTTTAACCAAGCAATATCATCATCTGACCAATCAGAAGGTTTACCGTTTGGGAAAGGATTTCTAGGATCAACAGGCTCTAGAAGTACTTCATCATCTTTTAATGTTTCAGAGCCAATCGTTCCATACATATATGCAAACAGATTTAAAGAGTTGGCAATCTCAAAATTAATTTGATTTACTCCAATAACTTCACTAGATTTTAAATAAACACTGTAATCACCTAATTCAGCCCAAATTGGAGCATATAATCTACGTTTCCCATCTTTCAATGCATTCTTGATACGGGAATCTTTATCTTTAACCTGTTGATCCGTAAATAAAGTACCTGTTTTCTGTTCCACATTGATATGTGGTAATTCAAAGGTAAAATGAGTGTTCTTTTTTTCTGAACTAACGCTTTTTTTCGTTTCGTCCAGTGGAACGATGACATTACCATCTTTCTTCACATAATTTAGATGCGAATCAATTAACCTCTTATCTACCAAAGCATTTACCTTGATATCATAAACGGCTGCCAACTCATTGTTATAACTAGCTTCAGTTTTCAATTCAAAACCATAGCCTGTTTTTTGCTTAGACAGTTGTTTTAACGGAATTGTAAGTGTTTCATAGAAAACTTTCATTTCTTTTCCGACTTCACGTTCCGTCATAATAACGCCTTTGTACTTCAATTCAGTAGATTCTTTTGCATTTGCCTTAACTGTTTCTTCAGAAGAAGTATATCCATCTGTATCAATTTCGGGATTGCTAGATGTAATTTCACCTTTAACCATCCCCGAAATCTTTACAATATAGTTATTATGCTTATTTTTTTCCAGTCCATCTTTTGGCACAGTCCAGTCACCAATATGATCGGGTATATCTTTCAATATAAATTCTTTTGAAATCAACGCCTGATTAGAGCCTTTTTTAAACAATTCAATCTTCACTTTTTTAGAAGAAACTTCAGGGATATTCATGCCATAAGGAAAAGTTTTTGTTATATCTAATTTGACTGGCAATCCTTTTTGAGCATTTGCAGTGTAAATCTGAATATGTTTCATATTTACATCTAAAAAAGGTAGTTGATAGTAAAATTTCAATTCAACATTTCCACCCTCAACCGTTCCTTTTTTTGTTTCAACCGGAACTGGCATATAGCTTAATTTCTCTTTTTTAAAGGTATCTTTGGTTGAATACGAATACTCTTCTCCATCAAATTTCTTATCCGTTGTATGCTCTAAGACTTCATTATTAATCTTATCTACATGCCATACATCAACATTCCTTTTATATAACTTAGTAGAAACAGTATTAGATGTATTAACAACTTTATCTACAGTAACAGATAATGTATTGACC
Organism: Bacillus sp. BB51/4; assembly: GCF_008368845.1. NCBI lineage: Bacteria > Bacillati > Bacillota > Bacilli > Caryophanales > Bacillaceae > Bacillus > Bacillus sp. BB51/4. The sequence continues at coordinate 9,162 of NZ_QOSC01000027.1, read as the reverse complement.
CATTCAACAACATCGTTCTTGACCAACTTATTTAAAATTTTAATTTCAGAAGGTACAACATCGATTTTTACTTTGTAGGTTCTTCCATAAAATGAACTACTTTTTAAAGCACTTGATTTCGCTTTAAAGAGGACTGTATTCCCACTACTGTTATTACTAAAGAATCCACTAACATCTTTACCTTCTTCATCCTGAATACGAATGGATTCAATGTTCAATCCCTCAGGGATAGTATCCTTAATCTCGTAATTCCCATAATAATGCTCCTTGTATTCGTCATGAACTTGATGCACTAAGTGATAGGAAAACTTCTGTTTATAAGAATTCAAAACATTCTCCGTAAGCAATTTATCATCGGACGAAACACTAATATACTTTTCAGGTTTCAAAATTTCGGTTCTTGCTAATTTCTTACCTGTAGTGAAGAAAACTTGAACGTCATTTAGTTCGTTAAAGTCAGGCTTTATAGTAGGACTATCCCACTTTCCGATAAAAGCCCTCGTCCAATCAAATGTAATCTTCGAAGTATTACTAAAAGTAATTGTTAGATTAGTAAATTTGTCATGATTATATGGAAATTGAGAATATAATGGATTGTTAGTTGGTAAACCATCGGGAAAAACATTATTATTCGTAGAATCAAAAATTGAATGCCAACCATTGGTAAACTCGTGTTTTAGCCATCTATCATTGGTTGCATACAGTCCATCTAAAGCCTTAATTTGACCGTCACTAAGACGTATTCCTTGTCTTACATCAATATCAGCAAATGTAAGGTATCCATCTAACGACACCACATTTCCAGTTTCATTGTCCATAAACTGCCATGTTTGCGTAACTGATTTATAGTTTTGTGTCGCATGCCTTATACCTCTAGGTGAATAAGAAATATTCCCCTTCTGATTTGAGTAACTGTCCCAACCATCAACTGTAATCTTTAAATCTATCCATTTCCCATTAAATTTACCAACTTTTCGATACATAACACCTACTTGTCCTTTTTGGTTATCGTTTGTGGGTATAAATGATAAAAAATCTTGCCCCTCTGAAGGACTCCATTTTGATTCCCAATTCGCATTCCCAAAAGTCTCAACTGTAGTAACATCTTTTATAAATTCTGGATAGAATTTATACTTAGCGTTAATTGTCGTATCATCACCAACAACGGTTGCAATGTTAGAATCGATTAATGCCCCTGTATTTGTTATGTCATTAGGATATGCCGCCTTTACTCCTGTCTCTTTACTAAACAAAGTAATGAAACAGAGTAGAAATACAGCTAAAGCAAATCCTCTTTTAAACTTCATTGGCGCTCAATTCCTTTCTAATATTGATTTTTCAATATCAGAATGTGGGACTTCTCGCTCTTTCTTTCATATAAACCTCCTTTTAAATTTTTTCCAAAATAAAAAGCCCATCTAATGATAGGCTTTTGCTTAATTATTTGTTTGCTCGTTCAATTGCTCCAATTTCTGCTTCACAATCATCTTCTGTCCAATCCTTTATTAACTCCCATGGATAATTTGCTTCTACGAGAATTCTCTTAAAAGTACCCTCTTTCGTTTTACTCATGGCAGCGGGATCAGGTTCAATGAATTTTTCTTCAGTACTAATATTCATTTCTTCCTCAATTACCTTAGTTAACTTCACCGTTCCGATATCTCCATAAGGTTGCGTACTATAACCTTTATCATTCAGAAACTTTACTACTTCTTGCATATCCTTCCACGCTGCTGTACCTTGATCGAATTTAATAGTAATTATATTCATAATACATTCTTCCTTCCTTTATAAAATTCAAAATCTAGTACATTAACTCTTTGGATTAAATTTCACAACCGCATTCACGGCAAATTACTATAGATTCATCTGATCCTTTAATCTCGATAGTTTGATTATTTTCATGTGTACATTGTTTCATTCCCCATCCACCTTTCTTTATAAAATTCAAATTTGATAGATTTTGCAAAGTTTGTTTGCACTAAAAAAGAAAATTAACTCAAAAGAATGTGTATAACAAGATTCTCAATTCCTACCCAAACTAAAGTGACAAAAGATATAAAAACAAACCACAAAAGAAAATCTTTTACAGTTAATTTATGATCCTTCATTTTTACACCAAATTCTCTGTAAAACTAATAATGAAAGAAAGTAACAAATCAAAAATTAATAGTAATACCATCATGACTGTTATCATTGCAGGGAACATCAAACGATTTTGACCAAGCATTTCATTTTCCTCCTATTAGTTTAGAGTCATTGGCAATAAAAAAGAGCAGAACCATTAATATGATTCTGCTCTTACAGTTATTTATATGTTCTAGTTTGTTTTTTCGAATTTCTTTAAACTTTTCTTATTATTTTCAAACTCTTTTTTCAAAAGGGCTTCTTGATCACTTGTCTTTTCTAATTCACTTTTAAATTTTTTCCACTTAGTATCATTAGAATGTGATGAACCCATATTAACTGAATTAAATCCTTTTTCCGTGGATGTGATGATGTAATATTCAGTACCACCAAAAATAAGCCAAGGATCATTTCCTTTTATTTTTTCTTTTACGGAAATTGATACAACTGAATACGAACCACCTTTGTATTCCATTGGTTCAACTTTATAAATTGCTTCATGACCTTGATATGCTTTAGTTCTCCATTCATTATCAGCTGTAACTTCAATAAAATTCTTATCACTATCTTTATAAGTATCACCCTTTTTATAAGGGACTGAAGAACCTCCACACCCTGCCAGTAATACTGTTATAGATATAAATAAAGCCGATACAGCTGATAAAAACTTAAACCTTTTAAACATGGTCTCTACACTCCATTCCATTTATATTCATTACATTAATATATTAACATATGAACATTTGAGACCCCACTACTTTTGTAGCGCTATACATCTAATACTTACTGCAAATGGACGAGCCAATGATTCCCTCTCAGCAAAGTGATGTTAAACACTTTAAAGGTATGAATCACATTCATTTTCTTGCAGCAAACATCTATACTTTGTCCGAGATCATATCTTTCATCCAACCCAAACAAATCTACATGAATGCTCTTTGTTCTTAATATCTTCTCGATTTTATGATTCATTCGCTTCCCCCCGTGATACATCCTCATTTTTTAGGGAAGCTAGTACCTTTTGAGTGCTATAGCGGTACAGTTCAGAAAACAATTCATTTGATTTGTTCAATGTAACCAAGTATTCTGTTAATCCTACTAAATGGACAAATCTCTTATTCGCACTAACTAGTAAATTTATGCCGAGTGATCGGCTTCCGATTAACACTTTTACTGCATCCATTGTTTTTTCCTCTACGCATTCAAAAGAAGTAAGAGCAAGAAATAATGTCTTTCCGTCTTGCTTATTTGAACTAAGTTGTTTACGTGCCTTATTCAACGCTGCCATGCAGTCAGTTTCGCTTGTATAATCGTTAAAATCTATATGACAAACAAGTGCATGATTATCTTGTAGTGCGTTTATTAGCTCTTTTTGAAACTCTAAGCAAACATCTTCTTCGCCTTCAATTAGGCAGCCTGTCGTATGCTTTGTTTTACTTGTAAGGATATTTGCTATCTGCCTAATATACCTTTCTCGGCATTCCATACTCATAATTTTTTACTCCTATTTGATCTGTTTAATTCTACAAAAAATATTTTGTATTCTTGATTTTTTAAAAATAAACGGTCTATATTCGGTCGAATACAAATGCGAAAAAAGGAGTATCTCCATTTGTAACAGGGGCGTTTAGTCTCGTTACGCCCTCTCGTTAAAGGAATGCTTGTACAAATATATCGCTCTGGAATTTCTCCGTCATGGCGTCATGTGTACAGCCCTTTAAGTAGTCTGTAGGCTTGCTACAGATAGACCAACATCGATTGCTATTTTCAAGCGGACTATTGTCCCTAAAGGTTTATTCGTGTCTTGCATCTCCTAGATTCACGAAATAGATTGGCATGCGATGATTTGCCCTTCCCCCAGCAACTATATGAAGTTTTCAAAGAACAGGGTGGGGATCATACACAAGATTTATCTTCTTAAGCTATGAACCCCAAGTGTGCTATATTTCTTGCACAATTAAATCGATCAAATGTATTACTACTTCACTTTTTTCTTTGTTCTTCTCTCAAAAATAACCTGCATCAATGTACCACATGGCTTATTCTTCTTGGCAATAATGATACCGTCGCTATTTCTTACACATTTGATATACCTAAACATATTTGTTACTGGAACTTCTCTTCTAACTGTTTGATCATACAGATTGCCATTGTCGAGAACGACTAAATTCTTGCCATCAAATGTACTGACTTTGTGCGCTCTATTTAATAAAGTGCCAATATCCATCTCTTTTGTTACTTTAAGCCTGTGTGTACCTTTGCTAAACTCTTTTTCTCTCATGGTTCTTCTCTCCAATCTTTAAAAATTAAGTTTGTATCTAGACTTTCTCACGATCTAGATCGTTACAAGTTTCTTAACTCAACCCTATCCACATAAACAACTACAAATATAAAGGTGAGCATTATAAAATTTTCATATAGCCAATGGGTTTCTTACAGAATACAAAAAAGGCGTAAACTAATGTTTTAGTCTACGCCTTTTTCTTCAATCCGAAGAACCACTTTTAAGAAGGATAACCGCACGACATCAATAATATTGCTAAAATTCACGTGTAAGTATACCCTTGCATACCTTGTATAAATACACGAAACAGTATAATATTATTGATGTTGCATCTCGTTATGCTTCATCAAGTGGGCAGCCTTTCTAAAACAGGTCTAGTGTTTTAAGAAGGTCGAAAATATCAAGAGCTACCAACTCTTTTTATTTTCAGCCCATGTAACTATGTAATTGTTAGTAGTTCACAATTTAGATGCTAATAAACATCTTTCAAAATTAAGATTACAACGATTGTGTTTTATCGTCAATCCATAATTTCTCAAAAACTGCTATATCTAACCAAACTACATATCAAAAGTCTTCGGAAAACCCAGTGTTATCAACGGATTAGATGACTGGGATTTTTTTTCGGACTTTTTTTAATTACAAATTGTGGAAATACGTAGAACGTTTGTTCTAATTTTAGTACTTATTTTTAGCTTTGTAAACATAAATCGTAATAAATAACAATAAAAATATAGTTCTTCATTCAGAATGCTAGTTTGTGAATTTTTCACATACGTTTCTCTTATATCGAATTTGATATTTGGGAAACTTCCCGTAAAACAACGAATGCGATTGCCTCTATTGAGACAATCGCATTCTTAATATTTTAAGGGTTAACCCATTCCGCCGCCTGGATCTCCCATTCTAGCATATAATTGTTCTGAATCTTTTTTGACTATATTGTTTGACTGTTCTTTACTACCAGTAGCAGTAAAAACAATTCCCGCTACTAAAGCAATAGTTGTTATTGCAAGTATAATTTTTTTCATATAGCACCACCCTCACACATTGTACCATTTTTAGTGAATTTAACCAATATCTTTTTCGGGAACTTGCTATAGAACCTGTTACCTTCGCACTCAAATTGCATAATTGAGTTTTTAATTAAAGTAACATCATTCTTCGCTATTCCTAAATAACAATATTGCATCGGAGTTAAAAATCCTTTGTTTTTTTCTAGTTCAATAAGAATTTCAATTGCTCTTTGATTGTTTCCCTTAACAATTTCAAAAAAAGCTTCTTCAGCAGGATGATAGATTATAATATTGTCTAGCTCCTGTTGATTAACTAACTTAATAAATGCATACGTAGTCAAGATTGCTTCTTTTCTTTTGTTTGCCCTCTCTGATTGACATAAATCAAGCATATCTAATGACTTATTTATATACCAAGTTGCTCTCTCATAACTTTCAAACGTATATGATTCTGCAAGATATACAAGTGCTGAAGCTCTTAAAAGCGAGAAACACTCTTTATCATCTTCTAAATTCAGTATTTCATGGCACAGTTCTCTTGCCTTATCAACTTTATCTTGCATTAAATACGCATAAGATAGCCCCTCTTTAATTCTTCCGCTGTAAGCTGCTCGAATAAATTCATCTGTAATCAGTTCAATATTAGGCTGCATTACTTCCGCATAATCAAAAAGGGAATTAAATTTTTCTAAATCATACATCGTATAGAAAGTTAATATCCCATATAAGACCTTAATTTCTTCCGTCTTAATAATTTTACGCTTTTTACGTTCTTCAAGTTCGTCCAATAATGCTTTCCCTTGAAGAATACCACTACTACGCATCCATACTAGTTCATATGCAAAAGCCCATTCCCTATTCATTGCTAACGATGATTTTTTCCCACTATCAACGACTAATTTTAATAGCCCAAGATCACCTTTAGCATTTGCGTATTCCATAGCGATTCGTAAATTTATCTTGCTTGTGGTAACAGAACAAAAGGTATATAGCATTTCCTGCCTTTTATTTATATCGTCATATAAAATGTTGAGTAACTTAAGTAAACTCCAAAAACCAAATTGAGTTTTACCTGTTAGGTTCTTTGAAAGAGTACCCCCAGCAACACCCATTTCCTTCGCAAGATCTCTCTGATTTCTTCTTTGGAAATCAATTGTATCTATAAGGCTACCTAAAAATTTATTTAGTGTTTTTTCGGATTCTACATTCTGATTCTGCTTTAAATTCATACACATTGCCCCTTAATGTAAGGATTCCCCATTAATATTCTATAAACGGAATGTTAGCATATGGTATCTTAGCATAATAGTACTAGAAGTCTTGTCGGAAATTGTCGATAAATCTAACTTATCAAGTATGAAATAATGCATATTAAAAAAAGAGAACTTCAGTAATAAAACCAAAGCTCTCTTTTGCACTCTAATTTTTAGCTATCTTTCGTTTCTTAAAATTCTGTGCTCCAAAACTTTAAAAAGAACGCCATGTTTCACATGAAGAAAGAATAGTTTCCTTGAATAATTAGTTGGTTATTTTAATCATGCTTCCTTCTAGGGGTATCGCCAGCATTTCGGAAAAAAACCACGCTAAGCAAAAAATAAGCTGTCCAGATGGACAGCTTATTTACATAACTACCGTTAGCGGAAGTCATTTTAAAATTCTATGTGTCGATTTTTTCTTTGCCCTTACGGATAAACCACCATATTAAAGCCACAAATAGCACGAAAAGCGGTATTATTTGAATAAAGAAAAATCCTTTCCAAAAATAAAGTGGATTATTATATGTAAATTCTGTTGACGCCTCATGTGTATAAGAAACAAACGAACCTACCAAATAAGCCATTGGAATTGTAATTAGATTTATCCCTAGAAAGATCATTATTAATGATAAGTTTTTATCTTTAATTTTTGGTGAACCAGACTTGATAAATAAAAATGTTGCAGTGCCAAATATAAGAAAAAGTGGTATTACATAAAAAATTCCCATAATATCCCTCCGTGATTTTAATTGTACCATCAGGAAAGACAACTTTGTGCAAATTTGGATGAATAATATATACATGCTCGGTTAACATAACGTCCTATTATCGGTAGCAAAGAAAAAGGGGAATCCTTACTCTCATAAGGAATCCTCTTTTTTATTTTCTATAAAGCTATTCATCTTTTTATACATTCCTATTATGGCGCGGTTTTAGGTTTCTCGTTTGTTACTGGATTAGCCGAAAAACTGTATAAAATCTTGTATACTCTTAGCGTAGTTTTTTTCCGAAATGCTGGCGATACCCCTTCTATACATAACTGCCCATTAATTAGAATAAAAAATGTTAAATACCAAATAATAATTTCATGTTCTCAATTATTTTAGAAAATTTATTGGAGGTTATACTATGGCGGATGCTTGTGGTTCAGTTTGGGGAAGTATCGCACCGAAACATTCTACTGGGGATATTACAAAAGAATTCAATTGTGTAGAGTTATACATATATGTAATTCCTGCAAAAGAACCCGAACGTGATTTTAATCTAGATAATATTTGTAGAAATGTCAGTATAGCATCTAGAATTTGGTGTGAAAACTGCAATATTATCCTTACAGTCGAGGAAAAAAGAATTCTTACCAATGAAGCAGAACTAGAAAAATTTGATTTATCTGTTCAAGAACTAGAAGATTTAGAAGCAGAGAAAATTGACACTTCTATTTCTAATTTTGGTAACGATACGGTTGATAAATTAGTCAATAAATTCATACCAGAAACACTTGGACCCGACCTTTCCAAAAAGATAATTATTTATTTTATACAAGGAAAAAAGTTCAAACCGAATAGCGCAGCTGGACACACTATAACTCAGGGTGTTCCATTCCCTGTAATTCTGCTGAACGAGAGTTATATTGCAGAGAGAATTGCACATGAGGTAGGGCATGCACTATTTTCCCACGTAAATAATGGGCTGGCTCCTAACCCTATACAAGGTGACCCAACCCACAGCCAAGATCCACAGAACCTTATGAATCCAAAGGTGCAACAAATCCCTGGTCCAGTGAAAAAAAACACTAACTACATCACAGGAAGACAATGTTCGATAGCGAATTCTTCAGATCTTTTATCAAATAAAGAATTAAAAATTGGATACTTTGAAAGGTATCATAGGTATTCTGTTAAGTTCACAAAATTAACCTGTCTATATTCAAACGATGGCGTAGAAGCAGTACCATACCCACCATTTGTAGATGAAGACGATACTCTTGAGGCAAAGTTTGAGTTTCATGTAAAAGTACAAACATCGATAGGTGATGGAGAATATACTAAAAATTATCCTTGTAAATTTGATGAGGACGAAGGGGATAATAATAAAAATAAAGAACCTAACATCGTTATAGATGATGCTGAAATTCGCGAACTCCCGACCGATACAATTATTATCGAAGTTACAGGAAGAGATGACGATCCTGATGACAAATTCCCTGATGTGAGACAAAAATTCACAATAAATGATAGTTGGGGAAATAACCCACCACCTAACAATATATATACCCTATTGTCTGAGGAGAATGATCATGTGCAATATAGTGTGGAATTTATCATTACTAAGACAGGGTTTAGGGACATTCCTCATTATTTCGAGGCAGCAAACATTTGTAAGGTACGCGAAGTTTTTTAGATTTTTGTAGACAGAACCCACTATGCGCTAAAAATAATTATGATAAATACTTAAACAACAATACAAAATAGTAAAAACC